>NZ_JBGOSH010000002.1:0-676882 GCF_041537925.1 Ruegeria hyattellae
AGTGGTTTCTGATGCCATCATTTCTGTCCTTAAAGGCGGGACCGTAGCATCCGGGATTGGCAGCGCGGACCTCCCGGCGTCACATGCGGGCGCCACCACTCTATGGGGTTCAGACCGATGCGGGAAGTCCTAAGCCACGAGCGTGTAGTTTGCGCCAGCAAGGTGGGCACCATGCAATCTACGGCTGGCGGAGATCAGAAAACTGCACCGCGGCGGTGCGAACTTCAGCCGATGCCCAGTTTAGGCCGTCCCTGCTGTGGGCGGTGACAGCTACCTGCACTTCACGCTCGTTTGGGAAGTCTGCAGCATCGGTCGAAGTGGGCTCTTTCCCGACCTCCGATGCACCGCAGTATCTGACTCGTGGAAAGCTATCCGCACCAACAAAGGCGGCCCACAGCTGACATCTGACAGCCAGTTGAAATGCTGCGGCCGCCTCCTGCCTTGCAGACATTCGCAGCTACTACCAAATCCAGAAGGCGACGAACTGATAAATCGCGGACAAAGCCGTTATTTGGGCGCGCTGTTTATACACTTTGCACGCTATGAGTACGGGAAATGGGGATGTTGCGATACAGGCCTGACGCCGATTTGGTAACGTGTTCAAGGCGCTCACTCGAAATGCGTGGAGTTAACCTCCGTGTTCAGAAAGTACGGTTCGAAGGTAAATTGTAGAGTGCCATGTTTGGCTTGCACAGATGATCCCGGCGCAGCCTTTGAGGTTAAGTCGGTGTTGGCTTGGTTGTCTGATCGAACCTCGATAGGTACGCCCGGATTCTGGGTCCCGCAGCATTCCCTCCCAGGCAGTACCATTGAACACCAGATCCGTAAGGATCAAATCGCCTATTTTTGCGTGGGGCGTCTGCCCCTCCCACATCCAAAGCAACCGCCCGCATCTGGTTGTGCCCTCCGGCCCGCAATCCTCGAACGCGACTATAATACCAAGCCCGGGCGACGCGTAACGACCGCTGAGCTCGAAGGCATCGCCGCGGCTGGCTGCCAGACCTCCAACAATTGCCACCAACAGAATTACTGCTTTCAGGCCGACAGTCGGGATGCGTGGCGCAACACGGGCAAACTTGGCGAGGTATTCAGGATGCTCCGTCCTCATCAGCCGATCCCACCAAGAGAAATAGAGCCCGAGGTTGTAACCGGCATGGGCGTGATGCAAATCGTGATGAGTGACGCTTGTCAGCCAGCCAAAGACGGGTTGCCCTTTCTGATTGGCAGGAAAGACCTCGACCCCGCAGTGCCCCACTGCATTGCGCAACATCATATGAGTCACAAAGACGAACAGCGCCAATGGATGCGCCGGGAGAATGACCAACACCAAAGGTAGGTAGAGAGCGTTTACCACAGCCTCACCGACATCGAAGCTGTAAGAGGTGAAGGGCGTGGGTTGGTGAGATCTATGGTGCAACCGGTGGAACCGCCGAAAAAGCGGCGGATAGTGCAACGCGCGGTGTGTCCAATAGAACCACGCATCGTGAAGGACGAACAGCGCTACAATGCTGAACACGAAATAGATCCAGCCAAATGTCGCGACCTGTTGGTAAATCGTGATGACCCCGGCATTTGCACCCAGCACGATTGACGTCCCAGCGGTGGCAAAGATCAGGACGGTCCGCAAGCTTGCCAGGATCTCGCGACGGATCTGGCCATTGGGTGGATCTGAAGGGCGGATTTTTTGCGCAGCAAGCCGACGTGCCAGAAAGACATTGATCAACAGATACGTACCGCCTGAGCCTAAAACAAAGCGCATGAAGTCGCCGCCAAAGACATTTGCATAGACGGAAAGCAGTGTAATGAGATGTGTCATTGACTTCTCCAAGTGCGAAAGGACATGCACAACGACCTGACGCAGGCGGATAGCGGGTGCCCTCTGATTTCGAATAACGAAGGGCATTTTGAGTTTTCGGCGAGGATTTTTCAGTTTCGACATGGTCCAGCCATTGACCGGAAAGCCAAATGGCACTTCGCTTATGCGCGTGATGTCAGAATTAGCGCTCTTTGATACTTTCCTGCGTGGCAGCGCCGCTGGCACTCTCTATCTCTGCGCTGTAATCTTTCTGACAAACGGACCCCGGACCCGAAAAAGTCTGGCCGTCGTGCTACTGTGCCTGAGCCTTGGCCCTTATGTGATCGTATCCTCTCCGAGTATCGACCTGAGCGAGGGGCTTGTCCGGTTTGTGCTTGTGATGATCTCGGGCGTGATCCCGGTTCTGATCTATTGGGCCGCAATTGAGCTGTTTCAGGATGACGTTGTCATTCAATCTTGGCAGATCGTTGTTGCGGTGCTGATCGTTGCGACAAGCTGGTTGACCCAGCTGCAGATTCCGCTGGGTGTGGTTCGCGGCGCATGCGTGCTGATCTTGTTTTTGCACATGTTGAAAATTGTTGTGTCAGGCGAAATGGAAGATTTGATCGCCGATCGCCGCCGGTTTCGCCGTTGGTTTCTGGCTTGGTTATTGACCCTTGGCATAATCACCACGGTGATTGAAATCACCCATTTGGATCAAGTGCTTCCGTATTGGGTATTCCTGCTGCAGGCATCAGCAATTTGTCTATCCGCAGCTGCGTTCCTGGTCTGGTCGGTGCGTGTTGCGCCCGACATCTGGATCGAACACCCCTCTGCCTCGCAGCGCGACACAACCCCGAACCCCGCGCAAGCGGCATTGATCAAGCGCATTGAAGCTGCGATGGCCGCAGGTCTTTGGAGGGAGGAAGGGCTGACCGTAGCACAAATGGCGGCCAAACTGGGGACGCAAGAACATCGGCTACGGTCTGCGATCAATCAGGGAATGGGGCACCGCAATTTCACCAGCTTCGTGAACGCATTTCGCATTCATGAGGCCCAAACAATGCTAGAAAAGCCGGAAATGGTTGAGCGTACAGTGCTCAGCATTGCATTTGACGTTGGTTTCTCTTCGCTCGGGCCATTCAATCGGGCCTTTCGCTCGCAAACAGGCATGACCCCTACAGAATACCGAAATGAAGCGCTGTTTCGAGTGGAATGATCGCTGCTAACGGCCCATTCCAGACTCTCAGCGCAGCTGTCGAATTCTGCAGTCGAGCCCGCTTTACGGTTATTCGCTGCGTCTGCGTACGCCGGTGCCGGACGAGCACTCTCAACGAGCGCGGAACTGCCGTTCAACAATTCTGACCGTAAAGTTTCGGATGGCCTAATGGTTTGTCCGCCACTAACTTCACTGAAACGCGATTGCTGCTTTCTGGGGGACGTTTTGACACCTGATTTTGAGACTGCGCACAGAATGGCGAAAGCGCATTGCGACGCCTGGACCGAACGAAATCCAGAGGCCGTGGCAAACCGCTACGCAAATAACACGACCATGGGTATGAACCGCGGCGACCCGATGACAAGCCAAGCCGAAATCGCCGAAATGGCAGCGGGTTTTATGGCCGACTTTCCCGATCTCACCCTCAAGCTCGACAGTGTTTTAGTTGCCGATCACCATATGGTCTATGCGTGGACCTTTGAGGGCCACCACAAAGACACGGGCAGCCATGTGAAGTTCTCTGGTTGGGAGGAATGGGATTTGGACAACGATCTAAAGGTGATCAAGTCGTTGGGCTGGTATGACAGCGCCGACTATGAACGCCAGGTTGCTGGCGAATGATGATCACTGCCAAGGAGGCACGGCCCGTACGGGCGATCGTCTACGGTGTCGGAGAGATGGGCTCGATCTTCACCCGGTTTCTTGTGGAACGTGGCGTAGATATCGTCGGAGTGATCGGACGCAGCGAAAGCAAGATTGGCCGAGATCTGGGGGATGTTGTAAGCCTTGGAACATCACTCGGTGTCAAGGTTGAGGCAGATGCAAAAGCAGTTCTGGCCCGCGGCGCCGACATCGCCATCGTCTGCGTCGGGACTTACCTAGAGACGACTGTGTTGCATGGATCGTCTTTCCGGATTAGTTCCGGTGCTTTCCTGTCCGTGAGTTGCTGTGGATGCCCTACAAATATAATGATGCCCGTCGCGACAAGTTCCCCGAATCAAAGTACCGGGTCACGAACGGATCAGTTGCAAACATTTAGCCAATGACGCTCGTCAGGTAAGCACGTGAGCAACTGAGAGATAGTCCGGCCAAAAACCAGCTTATGATTTCCTTCAAAGGTGCAATATACTCTGCTCCGTAGCGCACTCACGATCCTGCTCGGAGAACAGCCAAACCATCTGATCCAGAAACCAGAATTTTGCCCCCATTGAGAGTATGAGACCCGCCAGCGTAAGCCCAAAATTCAGGTGCCAGAGCCCAATGTCAACGGCGGTAGGCTTTGATGCGTTCGCCACCCGATACCGTGCTTTTTCAAACATATCCCGACGGGCATCATTGAACTGGTTCGGCATCTACCATCGCTCACGTCACACAAAACGCCGGGAATTCTTTTTGCAGCCGATCCCAGATTGAGCCCGCCGCAATGGAACGGGTCACCCGCGCCGGTAACGGAGCGACCTGACCGCCCGCCGCCCGAGGGACTGCACTTCCCTTTTAAAGAAAGTGGCGCGGCCCCGGCAGAAATGTTACCGTTTCCCGGAGTAACCGGAGGACACATTTGTCAGGTAATCGTCGCTGGATCTTTATCGGCGGCCTGCTGCTTTTGGTGGGGGTCTGGCTCTTCTTACAGTTTCGGACTCCGCCGGGAACCGTGCCGATGGGCGATACCGGGGCCGAGACCGTTGCCTGGGTTGGGCTCGCAACTGCCGTCGTGGGCCTGGCAACGGGCGTAGTCAGTCTTGTGAAAGAAATCATCAGTGTCCGGTCGAAATCCAAATAGGCGGAACTGTGAGTTCGTCGTCGCTGCTTGCATCGCGGTTGCGACAGTCCTCATGGCGGCGCCCTCCTACGCGGTGGATCAGGGCTTTGCCTCGAAAGAGGCGAAGCAATACGAGGCCCGCTGGCTTGAAAACCTCCTCGGGATCGACATGAACCCGGCCAGCTATGCGCTCGTCGTTGGCATTAGCCAATATGGGCAAGAGAACCGCTTTGCACCGCTGCCGACCGAGGCCGACCCCCATGCCGTAAAGGATTTTCTGATCGACACGGCGGGCTTTGACTACGTGCATCTGCTAACCGAAGCGGATGTCACCGAATCGCGGCTCAAGACGCTGATCCTCGACGAGTTCCGCGCGCGCGTCGGGCCTCAGGACCGGTTTTTCATCTATTGGAGTGGCCACGGCGAAACCCTCCCGGTCGCGACCGGTGGAACGACCGGCTTTCTCGCTTTCGGCACATCCCGGTCCGGCGACCCCGCGACGATGATCGAGATGAACGCGCTACGGCGCTGGACCGATTTCGTGCCGGCCGAGCAGCTTCTGTTCGCCATCGACGCCTGCTTTTCCGGGTTTATCGGAGTCGAGTCGATGTCGGGCAGCGAGGTGACGGTCGACCTCGAGGAACTCCGCCGCCCAAGCCGCCAAATCCTAACTGCGGGCACAGAGGAACAAAAAGCCTATGCCACAACGCAACCCAGAGGCGGCGGTTTCACGCGCGCGCTTCTGGAAGGCCTTTCGGGCGCGGCCGATACCGAAAACGACCTTGGTCCGCGCGACGGGATCGTGACGGTTCAGGAACTGATGTTGTACCTGGAACCCCGGATCAGGCGTGAAATGCGGGACATTGGCTGGACCTCCGACCTTGATCCGCAGCTTTACAAGATCGGCTCGTCCGAAGGGACGTTCTTCTTCTTCACCCCGGCGCTCCGCAAAGAGGCGATCCGATACGGCGAACGCGTCAGCACTGCCGAGACAACTGCGATGTCACCCGGGATCGCATCTGAGGCCATCGCGGGGGCCGCGACGATCAGGCCGCAGACCGCCGAGGCGCAGACAGCGCTGCGCGCATTGGGATTCGCTGTTGGCGAACGCGGTCGACTTGACCGGCAGACCGAGGACGCCCTCATAGCGTTCCAAGCGCTCGCCGGGGTCGTGCCGACGGGCCGACCCGATGCCACCACGCTCGCCGCACTCGCGCGAATGCGGAACCAACCGCCGACCGACCTGTCCAGCCTCAGGGACAACGACCTGGAGATCATGATCGTGTACCAGATCGGCGCCGAACAGCAAGTCGACCGGCTGGCCCGGCGGCTGGACGCGGCCGGAGTGCGCTACGCCTATTCGAGTGTCTACAGCATGCCGGACAGCATCCGCGGCCGACTGTATTTCGGGTCGAACTGGACCGGCGCGGCGCTCGCCTTGCGGGTCCTGGCCGAGGGCGTGGTCAACGCGCGCCTCTCACCCTCGTCCACCTCGGGCGACTCGATGCGCCTACTGGTAGGTCTGGGCGGCGGCTCGGATACCGAGTGATCAGGGCAAGGACGCGGCCCCCGAAGGCGAGACCCATTCCCAGAATTGCAGGTATCGCACCGGGATATCGGTCCCCTGGTCCGACCGGAGGACGATGGTGCCGCATTGCCGCCCATCAGTGATGTCCCAGGCAAGAAGCAGAGGGATCGCGCGGATTCGGTCATAGACGGTCCCCGACGGCGGCAAGGGCGGCGTGAATGTCAGCACGCCCTCGATGACCCCGCCTTCGGCCGCCGAAACCGTGCCGATCCGGCCAGCATCGAACCCGGTGTTCCAAAATCCTTCCGACCGCACCTGCAGTGGGCTCTGCCGGACCCGCATGAAGGTGGATTGCAGTTCCACCTGGTCATCGCAGGTGCTGAACGTGATATCGTTCTGGCTGGCAAGCTCGGTCACCCCACTCTCGCCGCCAAGGATGGGATTGTTCGTCAACGCAGCCACCGGTTGAAGCACGACATAAAGATCGGCCCCAGCTGGCGCGGGACCATGCGCGATCCGAAACGGCAGGGTGATCGTTTCCTCCAGGTTGATCATGCCCGGCGCCGTGGCGATCGACAACTCGGGCTGTTCCCACTCCGTCGGCGCGGTGTCAGGCTCCATAGGTGGCACGAACGTCTCCGGGAACGCGGCGCGCCCGGTCTCTGGGGCCACGGCGATCGAGATGGGAGGCATCCGTTCGGTATCGGCGATGACAACAGGGAAACCCGTGCGTTTGCGCTTAAGGATGACGGGCACGAGAACGACCGCGTCATAGTCGAACGGCAATTCCGGCGGACGCAGGGTCAGGCGCGCTGTAACCGATTCGAGCGCGGGTCCCAGCGCCGTGGCCACATGCACGATATTGAAATAGACCGGTGCATCCGCCACCATATCCGCATCGTTTGCATAGGCCCCGTCCGACACAGGATCGAGCGTCATCTTCGCGATCAGGTCAAGCACCTCTTCGGCGTCCACGTGGATCACGCCGCCATCCTCTGTGTTCACACCGGCGGTGACGTTCGAACTTGGGCGCACCGGCTCCAGGCTCATGGCGCGAATTTCCTCAAGCTCAAACGCGGCCTCGCTCCCCCCGGTCTTAGCCGCCGCAGCCCTGCCCATCAGAATGACGTAATTCCGGATGCCGTCGGTCATATGGTTGATCGGCACGGCAAAATGGGCGGGAAAATGCGACGCGTCGAAGGTAATGGCCGAAAGGCTTCCCGCCCGCAGTTCGGCTTCCAACCGAATCCGAGTCGTGCGCGACGCGTAGCGGCCATATTCGGGACCGATCGCACCGTCTGGCATCGTAGTCAGATGCGTGCCGTCCAGCCGGGCGTCTGAGGCCGTGATTGTGATCCCGGAAAACGCCGGGACGTCCTCGTTAAGGATGCGCGGCACCTTTTCCAGAAGGAGCCCGCCACGCACCCCTGAGAAGACGGCAACGTGGATTTCCTCCCCGACCGCCAACCCCTCAAAATCCAGCGACAGGGGGATCGTGGACATTTGCCCCGGTCGCAGTTCCGGGCCCGGCCCGCCGCTGTCCACCGACAGTCGGGCCCCGGCGGTCAGCGCCGCAAGATCCGCTGCCGCCGCGGCTTCGCCCTGCAACACGATGTCATCCGGCGTACCGGGGGGGACGAGGTGCATGTCTAGCTCGGCACCGAACGATTCGATGTTGGGCGGCGCCATGCGGACTGTCCAATCAATGATCCGGCGGATCGAGCCAACGGTCATCATGTCGGCTGACGTAAAGTCGTCGGGCACCTGTGCCAGGGCGGCATCGAATAGGGCCAGCGCCGCCAGCACCGGTAGGCACTGTCCCGCGCGCCTCATCGTCCGAGCAGGGGAATGTATTCCCTCGCGTCCGATCCGAATTCCAGATGTGCGCATTGCTGCCCCTCCTCCAAATTCCAGTCGACTACAAGGGGCACTGCGAGGACCGCGTCGTACCAAGCGGCAAGGGGTGGCGCGACGAAATCTATCCGGCCCGCGACGGTCCCTCCTGAGAGCGAAGTCACAGCACCCAACCGCCCGGCCTCGAAACCCGGTGCAATCGGAAATGGAGATGCAACCACGATCGGGCTTTGGCGAATCTGCATCATGCCGGCGGCCGGATCGCCACGGCAAGCCTGCATCGAATAGGCCAAGTCGTCGATCTCACCGCGAAGAGTTTCACGGCCGCCCAGACCGAAAACAACGCCATCCTCGGCGTTAACGGGTAGAAGCGCGACATAGATATCTGCGCCTTCTTGAAGGGGCCCATGACGCACCTCGAAAGCACGGCGAACCGGGCGCCCGGCCGCCACCGGAGTGCGGTCAGCCGCGATCGTCAAATTGTGAGAAACGGCGGGCAGGTCGCCGCGTTCCTCCTGACGTTTTTTGGCCAGCATCTCGCCAAGCACATCGGGACGTTCTTGACCGACCACCGGGATAACAAGGGGCGGCGATGCCGCCGTATCGATCCCGATCCTCCTATCCGATCCAAATTGTGTGATCTCGGCAGGCAGGATCAAGATGCCGGAATAGTGGACCGGAAGGTTAGGCGCGCGCAGCCCTATCTTACGCCGCACCACCCCGTCCGTGTCTGGGCCGGGACCGCTCAACCGGACGAGCGTGAAATATGCTACCTGAGGCGAGAGGCTGACCGCTTCGGATGCTTGCCCTGCCACTCGGTCATCCCGTCCCTTTACAAATGTCTTGAAAGACCTGCGCAAACCCTGGAGCGACAGGATGACCGGCGAAACATGCGATGTATCGCTCATTCGAACGCCCACCAGCGGTGCAAGACCTTCGTCTGCGGCCTCGATGATTGCAGCGCGAAGGACCTTTGTCGCAACGCGGAAAAGTGTGAGAACAAGCTTGCCGGTATCAGCGTTTGTCAGGACCACCGGCCCGACGACATCAATCTCCTCGGTGTGGACACTCGCCGCCGGGAATTTGTCCTGCGAGTCTTTGGGTTCCTCTTCGATCTCCCGGATTTCGATCAGCGGTGCGCCCTGGTGCGCGGCAAAGATAAGGACATAAAGGTCCGTCCCGGTCTGTGGGCCACTGAAACGCGCCTCAAGCAACAGCTCGGTTGGGACGCCAGGCCGAAGGACCCGGGGAGACGCCCGAGACAGCGAAAGCGAAACGCTCCAGTCATGGTCGAACCAGGCATCGACCGCCGCCATCGTTTCTGTAGCCGGATCGGGCTCGGCCTGAGCTGCGCCCGGAACGCCGATTGCAGAAAGCATAGCAAGCAGGAAGTAACCCAGTCTGGGGTGACATTTCATGGGACCGGAATCAGGCATTGGTTCCGGAAAGCTTACCACGCAACCTCCCGCGCCTCCAAACAAACCGGTTTTTTGATGGAATGGACGTCCCTTGATCCCTCATCTGGTAGGGCTTGGAGATGGAAGCCATCAGGAGGTTAGAAAATCCTCGGCCACGGATCCAGAGTGGGGCAAACTACCTTCCTCGTCTCGGGGATTTCGGCACTCCTCCAATGCCCCTGCCCCTCTACCGATCAGAATTCTGACATTATGTCCGCCACCCAAATCTTTCGCGGAGCTCCCAATTATGCTTGATAAGTACCCCTTATCATGTTTGTTTGATTTCCCCACGAAACTTGCGCAAAATGCCACCCATGAAGCCTCCTGCGCCCTATCTCCCACCCGTCTCCCCTGCCCTGTCCGACGCGGACCAGGACGCGCTCACCGATCTCTATGTCCGCGGCACGCCCGCCAACACGCTGCGTGCCTATGAGCGCGACCTGCTCTATATCACCGCCTGGAAGTCCGCGCGGTTTGGAACGCCGCTGGACTGGCCGGAATCCGAGGCAACCGCCCTGGCGTTCCTTCTCGATCACGCCCGGGACCTGAGTGACGCGTCAGACACCGACGTAGCCCGAGAGGCTGCCGAGGCCCTGATCGCACAAGGGCTGCGCAAGTCATTGACCTGCCCTGCCCCGTCGACGCTGGATCGACGTGTCGCGTCCTGGCTGGCCTTTCACCGGATGAAGAACCTGACAGGCCCCTTTGGCGCGCCACAGGTGAAGCAGGCCCGCGCCAAGGCACGTCGCGCCGCCGCCCGGCCTCCTGCCCCGAAATCCGCTCACCCCATCACCCGAGATATCCTCGAACAGCTGCTCGCCACCTGCCGGGGATCCCGCCGCGACTGTCGCGACCGGGCGCTGCTGATGTTGGGCTGGGCAAGTGGAGGGCGCCGCCGGTCGGAACTGACCGGCCTGATGCGGGAAGATGTGTCCTTGAAGGAGTTCAAGGAGAAAGGTTTGGCCTGGCTGATGCTGCTGGAAACCAAGACCACAGCCAAGGGAGAAACCCCGCGTCTGGTGCTCAAGGGCCGCGCGGCACAGGCGCTGGTCCATTGGATCGAGGTGGGTCAGATCAAGGATGGAGCTTTGTTTCGCCCGGTGTCCAAATCCGATCGCGTTCTCAAGCGCCGCCTCAGCCCGGATGCCATCTACCAGATCGTCAAACACCGTTTGAAACTGGCAGGGTTGCCAGAGGATTTTGCCTCGCCGCACGGGCTGCGCTCGGGATTTCTAACCCAGGCCGCCCTTGACGGGGCCCCCATTCAGGCTGCCATGCGCCTTTCCCTGCATCGCTCCGTCGCCCAGGCACAGAAGTATTACGATGATGTCGAGATCACCGAAAACCCAGCGACCGATCTGTTAGGGTAGCAAAAGAGATGGCGCCAAATAGCATTTGGCGCCATCACGTCATAGAAGTTTGCAAAACATGGATCTTACCCGCGGGTAAGATCGTCTTCTTCCTGAAGATCTTCGACGAGTGTTGCGATCGCCTGCTCCAAACGCGCCCGGTCAACCCGTGTGAAGTCCAGGTTATATCGCACCTCTATCCGCCCGCTCGAGGCAGAGCACTTGGCGACCCCTGCCCGTCCCGGAACCTGAAATGTTGTTTTCGCCCGACGAGTTTTAGTGCCGCCCTCAGATTTCGGTTTTGAGGGAGCGACGGCCTCCTGCGACGCGAAACTCCTGAGAATTGCTATTTCACGAGCGCTGTCTCGGTTGGGCTCGCTCATCAATGCGGACCCAACCCGCCGGATCAGCCCGGGATCAGTGTCGAGCTTGCGTTTGAGTTCCACACCAACATTGCGCGGAATGTCATTTGGATGCATCAAGAGCTTTTCCATCTTCATCAGCAGGCTGGCAAATGCCCGGATATAGCTGCGCTTGGTGTAGCTCGCCGACTTGAACAAGGTCGACACCGCTTTGTCCACATCCGCGCAATCATTCGCCGGATCCTCGGCATAGGCGCGGGCTAGGGCGCCCATCTCTGCAAACGAGATACCTTTGCGGATCAGGTTCTCATCCACCATGCGTCGGTAACTGTCATCGAGCTTCGCCGCATCAGCGATCCCGGCCGGAATCGCCGCATAGGCCGCGTCACCCGTTTCTTCGCGCAACGCCCGATAAGCTGACAAACGGCGCATGCCCTGAATCAAATCGTACCGCCCATCGGTGCGGCGTTCGACACGGATGGGGTTGGACAGTCCGATCTCTTTGATCGATGCCTTCAGTTCTTCCAGTTCCGGGTCCGGGCCTGACTTGCGATCCCGGGTCAGTTTTTCGGAAACGACATCCTCCAGTGCGATATGCTCGGTGACCAGGCCTTCGGCCCGCAGACGGACCAGTTCATGCGCCAATCGATCATTTTCGGCACGGATGACATCTTCGGTTGATTGTTTGTCCCGCAAGGCATCAGCGTTCTCAGAGATTGCTGCGGCCATCGGGCCACGCCGTTTTCCAAGAACCTCATCCGGCACTTTGCCTGTCTGGATATCCGCCATGGCTGGCATATCGATATCAAATACTCTGCGTTTGCGGGTCATGCGTCATCCTCCAGCTTGTCCCAGGCCGAAATCATGACGTCCCGGAATTCCTCATAGACATTGTCAAAAGTCGAACGCGCCCGGCGCCAGGTTTCGCGCGTCATCTCGCGGTAGTCCATTTCGTAGACCGAGCTCAGGAACCGACCGGATTGTTCAACGGCGCGCGTCATCTCAACCGGATGCTGCGCGACATGTTCGCCAAAAACCTTGCGGAATGCGTCGAACATGGCCAGATGCAGGGCATTGCCGGGCTCATAACGCGTTAGCAGGAAACGCAGTTCGCAAAAGGTCTTGGGAAGGCTGATCTTACCCGTGGGTAAAGTCTTATCGAACCCATAGGCCAGATCCTCCAGCGCCTCGGCCAACTGACCGATGAAGGACGTGGTCGAGTCGTATTCCCAATACCCAGGCCCTGATGGAACGTAGAGCATGTCGGCCGCAAACACCGCGTTCATCGACTGGTAACCTATCGCCGGCGGGCAATCGAACAGGATCAGGTCATAGGCGTCGTCGGGGATCTGATCCAGATAGCGCGACACTGCCGCAAAGAACGACCATTCGGGATTCAAGTGTCTGTATTGGGCTGAGGCAAACTCAACAAAGGCGGCGTTGGCGCAGGATGGGATCGCATCGATCGTCGACCAGGATGTCTTCTTGATGAAGTCTGATATCCGCAGATCTCCCAGGCCCATATCCGTGATGGACGGAGGCAGTTCGCGCCGGGGCAAGGCGGTACCGGACTCGGCGGCGGCAGGCCGGTTGTTCATCCGCTCGGTCTCACGAATGAGGTCCCTGGCCATGATGCCCCAGACCGTGAAATCTTCGGCCACATCGGTCAGACCCATGGAATGGCTCAGCGTCGCCTGCGGGTCGAAATCGACCACCAGCACTCGATAACCATCCAAAGCAGAGGCGTGGGCCAGATGCAGAGCAACGGTGGATTTGCCCGCGCCACCTTTGAAATTTGCAACTGCCGCCCGGATCGCCCGCTTGCCGGTTGGGCGCGGCGGCATCAGGGATTTGCGATTGACCTTGAGCCGCCTGCGCAGTTCATTGACCTCTTCCAGGCTGAACCAGCGTTGTCGCCCGTCCGGCTCCACCTCGCCGCTTGGCAGGGTCGGGTCCGCCGCCAGCTTGCCACGAAATGTCGACTGATTGACCCTGAAGATCAACTCGGACACTTCCCAGCTCGAGAAGCGGCGCAAGGTCTTCTCCATCTCAGGGCTAAAGGTTTGCTGTCGTATCCATCCCTGCAGCTTCAGGGACTGGTTGCGCAAGGCGCTCAGGTCTTCGTGCGTGTACATGCCTCGGGTCTCTGCTCTTTCGGACGCTAATTGTTATGTAGTTTTTATTTACGCCCTGTTTGCGTTTTTGGCAAAAGAAATTATCATACCAATGCGAACTTACCCGTGGGTAAGAAAACAAGGGGTCCTAGCCGCAGACCTGATTCGGGAGCGTCCTGCGGTCATACGAAGGGTCGAGCTTGGCGAGCGGGTCAGATATAGGGGGACACCTTAAAACATTCCACCTCATATAGGGGGACAAGTTGCTCAATTAGGGGGGCGGACAGCATGTCCCCCATCACCATTACTTCACCAATTTTTATATTTTCTTGAGCTCAAAGGGACGGATTTTCGACCTGTTTTCAGACTCCTCTTGACAGAATCGAAGCTTTGGACGCTAATTATGCCAAGATCAGGAATAGCGTTGGGAAGCGGCGGCAAGACTGCAGATAAAACGCATGAGGCATATAAGGCGGCGAGCAAAAAATGCAGGTTGCACAACCGGTCGGGCGAAATGCGGCGGCCCTCAAATATGACATACTCTCGGCTTTGGCTGTCCATGCTCTTGCGGCCGATAAGCACCGGCAACGCAGTATTCTTCGTATTCTGACGCTAATCACGACACGGTACAATTGGCGATCCAACGAATTGTCGATCGGACGGGAAGAGATCGCGCGGCTCTGGTCCGTGAACGAAAGAACCGTAAAGCGGGAGATGGCCAAATTTCGCGGCCAGGGATGGATCGCCGTGAAACGCCCGGCAGCACGGGGCCGGGTTGCCGTTTACGAGTTGGACCTGAAACAGATGATGCTGGACACCGCCGAGATATGGCCTGTCATCGGCTCGGACTTTCAGGAGCGAATGGGCAGCACCAAGGAGCCCGCAACCAACATTGTTCCGTTCAAGGTGAAGCAAGGGTTACCTGCGCCCGATGGCGAAGACGTCTGGGGGCAGGTGCAGACCATGTTGCACCGGCGCGATCCCGAACTCTGGTCCAGCTGGTTCCAGCATCTGGCCGAGGCGGAGAGGGCAGGGGGGGTGGTGACCCTGATTGCGCCCTCGCGTTTCATGGCGGACTACATTGCGCAGAAATGGACCGGGCGGGTTCTGTCGGCTTATGCGCGCGTCGACCCGTCGATCCGGTCCGTCCGGATCGAAGCGACGGAATAGGGGGCAGGGTTACTCGGCGCTCGCAGATTTCGGCGGCATCGACGCCGCGAACCGATCCAGGGGCGTGACGTGGCGCAGGCATGAGGAGATGTGGATCAGATCGGACAAATGGGATGAGCCGGGCCTTGGTGCGGTTGGCCGGTCAATCAGGCTTCCAGGCGTCGTTGTGGTAGCCTGCAGTGCCTGTTCCAGGGCGATGCCCACATCGTTGACCAACACCCGGATTGCGGTGGTCAAATCCAGATCGGCCCCGGCAAGTGTTCCGTCTTCAAGAGTAAGCCGCCCGTCTTGGCGGGAAATTCGCCGGCCCTCCAGGAAGAACTCAGTCTGGTTGGTCCCCGCCACCGCCATTGCATCACTGACGAGAAAGATCCGACCGGGCCCTGTTTTGCTTTCCCAGGCAGCGCGCATGGCGGCAGAGTGGACGTGGATGCCATCCGCGATCAATCCCGCCGAAAGTGCACCAGTGGCCAGCGTAGCGCCCACAAGGCCGGGTTCGCGATTGCCAAGCTGGCTCATCGCGTTGAACAGGTGGGTGACACAGCGAGCCCCGGCCCCGGCATAGGACCTGCAGGTCTCGAAACCCGCATCCGTATGCCCAAGCGACACCAGAATGCCGGCCGCGGCCAGAGTGGCAACCTGACCGGGCGTGGTGCTCTCGGGTGCGACGGTGACTTTCAGGGCCGGGATGTCCGCCTTTGTCGCAAGCAGGAGTTGGAGATCAGAGTCCTCCATCGGGCGGATCAGGGCCGCATCATGCGCGCCCTTGCGGGCAACGCTGAGATGTGGGCCCTCCAGATGCAGGCCCGCAATGCCCGGAACCTTGCCACGAATGGCGGATCGGGCCGCGTCAATCGCGGCGTTGGTCTTCTCTGGGGTGTCCGTTATCAGCGTCGGAAGGATCGCCGTTACCCCAAGGCTCCGATGAGCGCTTGCGATGCGTGTCAGGGTGGCAACCGACGGATCATCGTTGAACATCACCCCGTCGCCGCCATTGACTTGCAGATCGACATATCCAGGTGACAGGATGCCACCACCCAGATCGACGATCTCGCAATCGCGGGTGATTTCAGCCTCCGGAACCAGCGCGGCGAATATTCCGCCCCTGAAACAAGCGGCCTTGCCGTCGTAAAGGCGGCTTCCGTCAAAAAAACGCCCGCCCATGAATGTCACGGTTTCGCGTGTCATACGGTTTCCGTCACTTTTTTCAGGTGTCTTGGCGTGTCCGGATCGATTCCGCGATTGCGCGCGACCTGTTCGACCATGCCGTAGAATGACACGATTGCGGTAATCGGATCGGTCAACCAGTGATCGGTTCGTATGTGCGGCAGCGTGATCGCCTTATCGAGCTTGGGGGTTGTCGCAAAAACAGTTGCGCCCTTGTCGGACAGCGCGTCGGCCACCTCGGCTAGACTGCTTTCGGCCGCATCACCGGCCACGAAGCCGATTACCGGGAAGCCCTGATCGACGATCGAAACCGGCCCGTGCAGCACTTCTGCCGAGGAATAGCTTTCTGCATGGATAAGGCAGGTTTCCTTGAATTTCAGCGCGGCTTCGTTGGCGATGGCCCAGGAAGGCCCCCGACCAAGCGTGAACAGCGAGCGACCGTCCAGCGCTGCGGCGGCGTCTGACCAATCGCAGGCCGTGGCGGCAGCCAGATGGGCGGGCAGGGCCTGAATGGCGCTTATCAGGTCGGCGTCCTGTTTGATTTCAGCGATTAGCCATAGGCCGACTACCAGCGATGTGACGAAGGTTTTCGTGGCCGCGACGCTCAGCTCGGGACCGGCATGGATCGGCAATGTGGCGGAAGAGACCTTGGCGAGATCGGAGTCGGGGTTGTTGGTGATCGCGACGGACAGACCCTTCGATGCGGTGACGGCTTTGGTCATCCGCACGATGTCGGGGCTCATGCCCGATTGCGATACTGAAAGGCAAAGCGCACCTTCCGCGATGAGGTCAACATCATAGATCGACTTCACGGATGGCCCGACAGAGGCCATAGGTCGGCGCAAGACCAATTCACTGGCATATTTCAGGTAGGTGCAGGCGTGATCCGATGAGCCGCGTGCGACCGACAACAGGAATTTCGGGTCCATTTGCCGGGCGGCTTCGGCGGCGTTTCTAATGTCGTCCCCGCCTTGTGACAGAAGACGCTCAACGGCATCGGGGATCTCGTCGATTTCGCGACGCATGAGTGTGGTGTCAGGGGTCATTTGCAGTGCCTTTTCAATGAGTGAGGCGCAGCTCCGCCACAAAATCATAGGCGTCGCCGCGATAGATCGATCGGGTGAGTTCCGCGACACGACCGCTTTGCAGATAGGATGTCCGCTGAATGCGCAATCCGGCGGTGCCTTCGGCGACGCCCAACAGGTCGGCTTCTTCCGCTTCGAGGTTGATCGCAGAGATTTTCTGAACCGCGCGGATCGGACGGGTGCCGGACTGTTCCAGCAATTCATAGAGAGAGGCCGTCACCGCTGTCGGATTCGGCAGGATGTCGAGCGGGAGTGCCGCGCGTTCCAGGGCCATGGGACGCCCGCCTGCCTCGCGCAGGCGATAAATGCGGGCGACCTGATCTCCGGCGGCAAGGCCGAGGCCAAGCACTTCTTCGGGGGAGGGCATGAAGATGCCGCGCTCCAGCCATTTCGACGTGGTTTCAAGCCCGCGACGTTGCATGTCCTCGGTGAAAGAGGTCAGGTGCGAAAGCGATTGTTCCACGCGGGTCACCGGTTCACGCACGAAAGAGCCCGAGCCCTGCCGCTGTTCAACCGTGCCTTCCCGCACGAGCTCCTGAATGGCCTTGCGGACTGTCACGCGCGACAGGTCAGTGATCTCTGCGATCTCGCGTTCAGGCGGCAAAGAGGAGTTCGGGGCCAGGATACCGCCCTCGATCCCGGCCTCGAGCCGTCTGCGCAATTGCACATAGCGCGGCCCGGCGGTCCTGCTGAGCCAGCTTTCGGGACGCAGAAATTCAGCAATATCCATGTGCGATCTCCTTGTCTCGTTCCTGCGCAAGCGCAATCGCGCCGTCCAAAGGCTCGCCCTGCGGCTCGGCCAGATCGGGTTCGATCGCGTCAGGGAAATAAGCGGCGTAGTGCGGTCCTATCCCGCCGGTCAGGCAAATAGGCATACCCGGTCTCCAGCCCATCTGTTCCAGGTTGAAGGTGATGTGATCGGTGGCGGTCTGCATGATCTTGAGGGCGACGGGGTCGCCATCTGTCGCATGTGCCGTCACCTGTGGCGCCAGTGCCCCGAAAGCCGCCGGGTCGGCGTCGCGGGCAAATTCCACGATTTCAGTGGCCGTGCTGAACCGGGTCCTTAAATCTTCGATCATCGGCGTCATTGGAATGAACCCATCGACCTGATGCAAAAGGTGCGACAGGGCCGTACGACCGACCCACTGGGCCGAGGCCTCATCACCCAGAACAGAGCCCCAGCCACCGGCTAGCCGGTGTGTCCCGGCGATCTGGGCGGCAAAGAAGGAGCCGGTGCCGCAATGGGCGACCAGCCCGTCACCGCACCCCAGCGCGCCGCGCAGTGCGGCGAGGCGATCATCGGCATAGCGCGCGTTTTGCAATGGCAGCGCCGCGCTTAGCCGGTTGATAAGTGCCTGACCCGTGACTCCGGCCAATCCGACAAAGGCGGGCAGGGCGTGCAGCGTTTCTGCGTCGGTAACGCTGCGCTGCGCGAGGGTTTGGATGCCGTCGAGCAGGCAGCGCACTGCGCTGTCGAAATCGGTCGATACATTGGCCGACCCCGTCTCGATGATATGGCGATCATGGCCGCGAACAAACGCAATGCGGCAACGCGTGCCACCGCCATCGATGGCCAGAACCGGGGTATCGGGCGAATCCGTCATATAGAAACCTTTATAATACCTTTGGCGGATTTCAAAGGCCTAAAAAGTACCAAAACTGACTGATTAGCCCACATTCATTCCAAAACACGGCGAAACAGCAGCAAATAATATAATGGTAGACAAATGGTATCTAATAGGTATTTTTGTAGAAACCGAGGGAGATTCGCGTGATCGCAAGAACCACTGAACATCTGCATGAGGGGGCCGTCGGGCTGGATCAACGCCCTTCCGCCCAGATTGCCTCGATGCTTGGTGATGGGCAAATCGCGGCGGCAGCCTCGGTTCAGGGGGCGGTTCCCGCTATCTGTGCGGGCGCCGACGCGATGGCGCGTACGATAGATTGTGGCGGTTGTCTTCACTATGTCGGGGCCGGGTCCTCGGGCTTGATGGCCGCCGCGGATGCGCAAGAGCTTGGTGGAACTTTTTCGATCACGTTGGATCAGATTCGCATCCATATGGCGGGTGGACTGCCAACGGGCGTCGAGATGCCGGGTGGGACCGAGGATAACACCGAGGGCTTGGAGGCGGCACTCGCGGAACTGACAGCCAAGGACACGATCATCGCGGTTTCGGCCAGCGGGTCAACGCCTTACACCGTCGCGGCGGGGCGTATCGCCACAGCGCACGGAGCTGCCGTGATCGGTATCGCCAACAATCGCGGCGCGGAGCTGTTGGACCTGGCGACCCACGCGGTCCTGCTGGAAACTCCGCCCGAGGTTCTGTCCGGGTCAACCCGGATGGGGGCGGCGACGGCGCAGAAGATCGCGCTAAACATGCTGTCCACACTGATGGCGGTGCATCTGGGCCATGTGCATGACGGCATGATGGTCAATGTGCACGCTGACAATATCAAGCTGCGCGCCCGCGCCTGCGGGATCGTCGCAAAAGTCGCGGTCGTTTCGGAAGAGGCGGCACGGGCCGCGCTCGACAGCGCCGATGGTGACGTGAAAGTCGCCATTCTTATGGCCGCGCGGGGAGTGAGCCGCGACGTGGCCAGCACATTGCTGAAAGACACACACGGACATCTGCGCCCTGCGTTGGGGCGCTCGGACTAAAACAAGAACCACTGTTGCAACTGGGAGGATCCATCAATGAAACGCAACTATTTGAAGCTGGCTTTGCTGAGCACCACGCTCACCGCCACAAGCGCCATGGCACAAGACGTGACGCTGAATATCGAAAGCTGGCGGAACGACGATCTGGTGCTTTGGCAGGAACAGATCATTCCCGCCTTCGAGGCCAAACACCCCGGCATCAAGTTAAATTTCACGCCCTCCGCCCCTGCGGAATACAATGCGGTTTTGAATTCGAAACTGGACGCGGGCTCTGCCGGTGACCTGATCACCTGCCGCCCGTTCGATGCCTCTCTGGCGCTGTATGAGGCGGGGCATCTGGCCGGTCTCGACGACATGGAATCGATGAGCAACTTCTCGGACGTTGCGAAATCCGCGTGGCAAACCGATGACGGCGCGGTGAGTTTCTGTGTGCCAATGGCGTCGGTGATCCATGGCTTCATCTACAACAAGGACGCCTTTGCCGAGGTTGGTGTCGAAGTTCCCACGACAGAGGCGGAGTTCTTCGCAGCCCTCGACAAGTTCAAGGAAGATGGCAATTACATCCCGATGGCCATGGGCACCAATGACCAGTGGGAAGCGGCCACGATGGGCTACAACAATATCGGTCCGAACTACTGGAAAGGCGAAGAAGGCCGCCTTGCCCTGATTGCCGGTGAGCAGAAGCTGACCGACGAGCAGTGGGTGGCGCCTTATGCGACGCTTGCGAAATGGGGGGCCTATTTGGGCGACGGGTATGAGGCGCAGACTTATCCCGACAGCCAGAACCTGTTCACACTGGGCCGGGCCGCGATCTATCCGGCTGGCTCTTGGGAAATTTCGGGTTTCAATACACAGGCCGATTTTGAGATGGGTGCGTTCAAGCCGCCGGTGCAGAATGCAGGCGATACCTGCTACATCTCTGATCACACCGATATCGGCATCGGCATGAATGCCGCTACCGAAAACGCCGAGGCCGCGAAAACCTTCCTGGCGTGGGTCGGCAGCCCCGAATTTGCCTCGATCTTTGGCAATGCGCTGCCGGGGTTCTTCCCGCTGTCCAACGAACCGGTAGATCTGGCCGACCCACTGGCCAAGGAAATCGTCGGCTGGCGCGGTGAATGCGAAAGCACGATCCGCTCAACCTACCAGATCCTGTCGCGCGGCACGCCGAACCTCGAGAACGAGACCTGGGGTGCGTCCGTTGCGGCCATCAAAGGTGCCTCGGCACCAGAGGAGCTGGGTGCCGAACTCCAGGAAGGCCTCGCAAGCTGGTACGAACCGCAGCAGTAAACCCTCCCCTTACTGCCCTGTCCGGGCGGCGTTGACCGCCCGGACCTTTCAGGAGATTTCCAATGCAACGCGCTCGTATTCGCTGGCACATCGCTGTGTTCCTGGCACCCGCCGTGCTGGTCTACACCGCCATCATGATCTTCCCGCTGTTCAACACGCTGCGCCTGGCGCTTTACAGCAAAATTGATCAGGAGCGGATTTTTGTCGGCCTCGACAATTTCCGGACCCTGTTCTTTGATCCGACCTGGTCCGAGCAGTTCTGGAACGCGCTTGGAAACAACTTCTGGTTCTTCATCGTGCATATGCTGGTGCAAAACCCGATCGGGGTCGCATTGGCCGCGATCCTTAGTCACCCGCGTCTGCGCTTTGCCGCGCTTTACCGGTCGGCCATTTTCATTCCAACGATCCTGTCCTTTGTGATTGTGGGCTTCGCCTGGAAACTGATCCTGTCGCCGATCTGGGGCATCGCACCTTCGATGCTGGATTTCGTCGGGCTGAAATCTCTGTTCGCACCTTGGTTGGGCAAGGAAGAATACGCATTGACGACGCTTGCGCTGATCTCGGTCTGGCAGTTCGTCGGCATCCCGATGATGCTGATCTACGCGGCCCTTCTGTCCATCCCCGAGGAAATTCTGGAAGCGGGCGAGGTCGACGGCATCACCGGCATATCGGCCTTCTGGAAGATCAAGCTGCCCTTGATCCTGCCGTCGATCGGAATCATCTCGATCCTGACATTCGTCGGCAATTTCAATGCGTTCGACCTGATATACGCCTCGCAGGGCGCACTTGCCGGGCCTGATTTTTCAACCGACATCCTGGGCACCTTCCTCTACCGCACTTTCTTCGGCTTCCAGCTGCAACTGGGCGATCCGCATATGGGGTCGGCGATCGCAAGCGGCATGTTCGCGATCATCCTGATCGGTGTCTGCATCTACCTGTTCGGCATCCAAACCCGGATGCGCCGGTATCAGATGTGAGGGACCAGACATGAACAAAGCACGCAAAAACCCGTTCAACACGTTGGCCATGCATGGCGCGTTGATCCTCTACACCCTGATCGCTCTCTTTCCGGTCTTCGTGATCCTGATCAACAGCTTCAAGGACCGCAAAGCGATTTTCCGCGAACCGCTGGCGCTGCCTGATGCCGAGACCTTCTCGATGATCGGTTACCAGACGGTGATGAAACAGGGCGACTTCTTTCTTTACTTCCAGAACTCGCTCATCGTCACGGTGGCCTCGCTGTTCTTTGTGCTGCTGTTTGGCGCGATGGCCGCCTTTGCGCTGGCCGAATACCGCTTCAAGGGCAACACGCTGATGGGGCTCTATCTGGCCCTGGGGATCATGATCCCGATCCGGATCGGCACGGTGGCGATCCTTGAGATGATGGTGGCAGGCGGGTTAGTGAACACGCTTTGGGCGCTGATCCTTGTCTACACGGCGCAGGGTCTGCCGCTGGCGGTCTTCATTCTCAGCGAGTTCATGCGCCAGGTCTCGGATGACCTTAAGAATGCCGCCCGTGTCGATGGGCTGAGCGAATATGCGATCTTCTTCCGTCTTGTGCTGCCGCTGGTGCGGCCCGCAATGGCGACGGTCGCGGTGTTCAACATGATCCCGATCTGGAACGATCTGTGGTTCCCGCTGATCCTTGCGCCTGCCGAAGAGACCAAGACCCTCACGCTTGGGTCTCAGGTCTTCATCGGTCAGTTCGTCACCGACTGGAATGCGGTCCTTTCGGCGCTGTCGATGGCGATCCTGCCGGTGCTGATCCTTTACGTCATCTTCTCGCGGCAACTGATCCGCGGCATTACGTCGGGGGCGGTCAAATGATCCGGGTTCTCATCGCGGGTCTGGGCAATATGGGGCTGTCCCATGCGCTGGCCCATCACCACCATCCCGAGTCAGAGATTGTCGGACTGGTCAACCGGTCACCGGTACCGCTGCCCGACGACCTGACAGGTTATCAGCGGTATGCGACTCTCGAAGAGGGCATGGAAACCAAGCCCGACCTTGTAGTCATTGCGACCTATTCGGACAGTCACGCCGATTACGCCTGCGCAGCGATGGAGGCGGGTGCCCATGTGTTCGTCGAGAAGCCGCTTGCAACGACGGTTGGTGATGCGCGTCGCGTGGTGGCCAAAGCACAGGAAGCCGGCCGCAAGCTGGTCGTTGGCTATATCCTTCGCCATCATCCGTCCTGGATGCGCCTGATCGATGAGGCGCGTGATCTGGGCGGGCCATACGTCTTTCGCCTGAACCTGAACCAGCAATCCTCGGGCGCTGAGTGGGAGACGCACAAGGCGCTGATGCAAACGACTTCGCCGATTGTCGATTGCGGAGTGCATTATGTCGACGTGATGTGCCAGATCACCGATGCCGACCCGGTCCGCGTGCATGGAATGGGCCTGCGCCTGTCTGACGAGATAGCCGAAGACATGTACAATTACGGCCAGTTTCAGGTGGTGTTCGAAGACGGCTCTGTCGGCTGGTACGAGGCGGGATGGGGTCCGATGATGTCGGAAACCGCGTTCTTTGTGAAAGACATCGTGTCTCCCAATGGCTCGGTTTCGATCACCGATGGCAACAAAGGCGCCTCTGCGGATATCGACGGCCACACCCGGGTCGGCGGTATCCTCGTGCATCGCCCCGAAGGGGATACAACCATCGAAATGCCTGACGAGCCCGGCCATCAGGAGCTTTGTAATGCCGAGCAGGCCTTCATGATCCGCGCGATCACCGAAGATATCGACCTGACACGGCATATGAACGACGCCGTGCAATCCCTCGCCATCTGTCTGGCCGCTGATGAAAGCATCCGCACCAGCCAACCCGTTTCATTGAAGGAGCCGCAACAATGACTGCTTTGACACTGACCAATGTGAACAAGTCATTTGGCGATGTTCACGTGCTCAAGGATATCAACATCGAGGTGGAAGACGGCGAGTTTGTTGTATTTGTCGGCCCCTCGGGCTGTGGGAAATCAACGCTGCTGCGAGTCATCGCCGGGCTGGAGGATGCAAGCTCGGGCGAAGTTCGGATCGGTGGTGAATTGGTCAACGCGACACCGCCATCGAAGCGCGGTATCGCCATGGTTTTTCAATCTTACGCGCTTTATCCGCATCTGAACGTGCGTAAGAACATGTCACTGGCGCTGAAGCAGGAAAAGCAAAGCAAGGCGGTCATCGGGGAACGCGTGGCCAAGGCCAGCAAGATGCTCAACCTCGAAGACTACCTGGATCGTTATCCGTCCGAGCTGTCAGGTGGCCAGCGCCAACGCGTTGCCATCGGCCGCGCAATCGTGCGGGAGCCGAAATTGTTTCTCTTTGACGAACCGCTGTCAAACCTCGACGCGGCGTTGCGGATGAACACTCGGCTTGAGATCGCGAACCTTCACGATGCGCTTGCGGCCTCGATGATCTACGTCACGCATGACCAAACCGAAGCGATGACCCTGGCAGACAAGATCGTTGTCCTGCGCGATGGTCGGGTGGAGCAGATCGGCAGCCCGATGGAGCTTTATAACAACCCCGCTAACCAGTTTGTCGCGGGGTTCCTGGGTTCTCCGGCAATGAACTTCATGCCGGCCGGATATGTGAATGACGGCGATAAGCGGATCATGGGCGTGCGCCCGGAAGACCTGCGTCTGGCGGACGATGGTGCATTGGCTGCCGCGGTACAGCATGTCGAGCATCTGGGCGGTGACACCAATGTCATTGCCCGCGTGAAGAACACTCAGATCACGGCCCGGCTGTTCGGACAGCATGCGATCGCTCAGGGCGAAACGGTGACGCTCGGATTTTCGCCAGAGCGTCTGTACTATTTCGACGATAACGGCGCGCGCGTGCAGTGAAGCGTTTTACGGGCATTTGAACGCATTGCTTGATGGGTTGGAATGCGTCCAAGACTCACTCTGGGTGTCTCACAAAGGCGGCAAGACACCCATATTCGGACCCGTCTTATACGGTTGCGCCAATCCGCCGGATCACGCAGCCTAGGCTGCCGGCGCAGACGCCCACGACAATGGCGATCATCAGCTCCAGCATTTCAACATGGGCGAATTGCCACCCGGCGAAAAGCAGCGTCTCGATTACGCCGACCAGTGCGCCCATGGCCGCGCCCAGCCACAGGCGGCGGGTCATCATGCCAAGTGCAAGTCCAAGAATGCCCGGCAGGCCAAGGGCATTTCCGCCGATCGTTCCAAGTAGCTCAAGCATGTCTTGCCCCTTATTGGTCCGTGCGCGTGGTCAGGAATGACCGGATCTGTTCACCGTTTTCAGCGACCTGCTGATGCGCCGTCCCCGAGGATTTTGTATCCAGTGCTTCGGTGACCTTCTGGTATGTCTCCAGATAATCGGGCGGCAGGCTGTGGGCGATTCCCTGGTGGCAGTCGATACAGGTCATGTTGTTGTCGATCGCGCGCTGGTGTTCGGATGCGGCTCGCGTTTCCTGCAGCGTGAAATCCATATAATCGAAATTGTGGCAATTGCGGCATTCCCGGCTGTCGGACGCCTTCATCTTTTTCCATACGGCGGATGCCATGCTCAGGCGGTGCGCCTCGTATTTCTCGGGGGTGCTGATCGTGCCGGCAAGCTCGTGATAGACATCCTTGACGGCCATGATCTTGGCCTTGATCTTATGGTTCCATTCATGCGGCACATGGCAATCGGAACAGATCGCGCGCACACCGGAATGGTTGTTGTAGTGGATGGTCTCGCGATACTCGCCCAGATTGGTCTCCATCGTGTGGCACGAGGTGCAGAATTCCTCGGTATTGGTCAGTTCCAGCGTCCAGTGAAACCCGCCCCAGAACAGGATACCGGCCAGAAAGCCTGCAAGGATGAGGAATCCGGAACTGAACGCGACAGCCGGTGTCCAGATCCAGCTCCAGAGGCGGCGGATCCAACCGCGTTTTTCGGGGGAGTCTGCCATTTCGGTGCTCCTTTCTGACATGCGTTGGATTAATTGCCGGAAGAAGGCTGAAAGACATTCTCGATCAGCGGCGGTGCGTCGGCCTGTGGGACGTGGCACTGGTTGCAGAAGTACCTTGTGCCCGCGATCCGATCCAGTTCATTGCCGTCGCGGTCCAGATAGTGGGTCATCGACAGCGTAGGCGCGTTGCGCTCGCCCGCCTTGGTCCAGTCGTGGCAGGACAGGCACTGATTGGTGCGCGTGTCGATCTGGTATTGTGCGACCGAATGCGGGATCAGCGGCGGCTGCTGCCGATAGTTGCGCTGCATCCGTCCCTCGACATTCTTGTGGACCTGATCGAGCGGAACAAGTTCATCCACCTCACCGCCGCGCAAGGTGTCCACCTGGGCCGATTGCGCAAGGGCGAACCCACTCAGGAGCAAAACTGGGATCAGGGCAATTCCACCCGTCACGATTGATTTTCTCATTTTGGCACTCCCTTAGATAAGTCTGGCGGTGCGCGGCTCGGGCGCGGTTGCTGGATCGGATGGCGTGACGACGTGGTCGTCGAACCGGTGCGTAAAGTGAAATACATCGACCGCGCAGACATCGATGCAGCGGCCGCAATTGGTGCAGTCCGGCGACAGGATCAGAGGCGTGGTCCCCGGTTTGCCCTTAAGCGCGGGTGAGATCACCTGGTTTTCCGGGCAGACCGCGTAACAATCCATGCAGTCGTCGCAGGCCACGCGGTTGGCGGCGCTGACCCGCAGCAGGCTCTTTGCGCCGATCAGGCCATAGAAGGCGCCGACCGGGCAAAGGTGACCGCACCAACCATGACGCGCGACAAAAAGGTCAAAGACAAAGATCGCGGCGATCATTGCCCAGACGAAACCCATGCCAAAGATCAGCCCCCGGTGCAGCATGGTGATCGGATTGATCACCTCCCACGCGATGACACCTGTCAGGCCCGAGACAATCAGCACCGTCGCCAGTATCCACAGCCGTGTCCCCCGTTTGGGTTGCCAGCCTTTTGGCAGGTCCAGACGACGATGAAGCCAGTTTGCGGCGTCGGTCACCGGATTGATCGGGCAAACCCAGGAACAATAGACCCGACCACCGATCAACGCATAGCTCACCAGAACGATCAGGCCGCCGATCAGCGCCGTGAGTTCGGGCCAATGCCCGGCGATAAGGCTTTGCGACAGGATGAACGGATCGGTCAAAGGCAGAACACCCAAGGTCCGCGACCCGGCCAGCGTCCCCTCGACGATCCAGATTCCGAACCAGGGCCCGAGCAGGAACAGCAGCAGAAAAAACAACTGGCTGGCGCGGCGCAGCAGCAGAAAGCGATGCGCGCCGATCCAACCTTTGGCCTCAACGGCCTCAAGCGCCACGGGTATGTGGGCGCGGGCGCTCATTGGCCCAGCCCCGGCAGATTGTAGCCCGGCTCATACCCGCCAGGCGCGGCCAGATTGTCGGTGCCCGGTCCGGGCAGGCGGTCAGGCAGGTCGATCACATCCTCGACCAATGGCCCGCCCTTGGCTGCCTTTTCTTCCCAGCCCTTGCGGTAATGCGTGGCAGAACTGCCGCGCGCCAATCGGGCGGGCAGGACTTTGATGGCCGCTTCGGGCAGAACGCAGCTTTTTTCGCACATGCCGCAGCCGGTACAGCGGTCGGCATGCACTGTGGGCGCAAAGATCGCGTGATGCCCTGATCTTGTGTTGTGCGACGGCTCCAGCGTGATTGCTTCGTCAATGACGGGACAGACCCGATAGCAGACGTCGCAGCGCAGGCCGAGGTAATTCAGGCAGTTTTCCTGATCGACCAGCACCGCAACGCCCATTTTGGCATCATCGATTTTGTCCAGCCCGGGATCCAGCGCACCGGTGGGGCAGGCGGCGACACACGGGATGTCATCACACATTTCGCATGGCACGTCGCGGGCAGTGAAATAAGGCGTGCCGGTGGCGCCGGACCCCGCGCCCAGTTCTGCCAGCTTCAGCGTGTCATAAGGACAGTCCCGCACGCAGAGCCCGCAGCGAATGCAGGCCGTTAGAAACGCCTCTTCCGGCAATGCGCCGGGCGGGCGCAGAGCCTCTGCCGGCAGGGCTCGGGCGCTGCGGGCCAGATAGGCCAGCAGCGATCCGGCCACCACGCAGCCACCAGCTACACGTGCCGTATCCTGCAGGAAACGGCGCCGTTGCGGCGAAAGGGGGGTTCCGGCAAGGGACATGGGGATTACCTTCGCGATCCGTGCCGGTTACGCGCGCTCGACCTTGCAGGCGCATTTCTTGTAGTCGGTTTCCTTGGACAGCGGGCAGGTCGCGTCCAGTGTCAGCTTGTTGGTCAGCTGGCCTTCGTCGAACCAGGGCATGAAGACCAGACCGCGTGGCACCTTGTTGCGACCGCGCGTTTCGACCCGGCTTGTGACCTCGCCCCTGCGGGTAGACAGGACGATTTCCTGCCCGCGCCTCAGGCCACGGTCGCGCGCGTCCTCGGGATGCATGTAGACCACGGCAGCGGGAAACGCGCGGTGCAGTTCGGGCACCCGGCGGGTCATCGAGCCGGAATGCCAGTGTTCCAGCACACGCCCGGTGCAAAGCCAGAGGTCGAATTCCTCGTCAGGTTCCTCGGCGGCGGGTTCATAGGGGGCAAAGATGATCTTGGCCTTGCCGTCCTTGTGGCCATAGAATTTCACGTCGGCCCCTTCGGGCACATATGAGTCGTAGCCTTCGCGGAAGCGATAGAGTGTCTCTTCTCCGTCAACCACTGGCCAGCGCAGCCCGCGTGCCTTGTGGTAGGTGTCGAACGGCGCGAGGTCATGCCCGTGGCCGCGCCCGAATCCGGCATATTCCTCGAACAGACCTTTCTGGACGTAGAACCCAAAATGCTCGGCTTCGTCATTGTCGAAACCCTCGGCGGTCTCGGACAGCGGGAACTGATCTACTGTGCCATTGGCGTAGAGAACGTCATACATGGTCTTGCCGCGATGTTCGGGCATCTTGGCCAGCAGTTCTTCGTCCCAGACCTCTTCGATGGTGAAGCGTTTGGAGAACTCCATCAGTTGCCACAGATCTGATTTCGCCTCACCGGGTGCTTTCACCTGCTGGCGCCAGAATTGGGTGCGGCGTTCGGCGTTGCCATAGGCGCCTTCTTTTTCGACCCACATGGCGGTGGGCAGGATCAGGTCGGCGGACACGGCGGTGACCGTCGGATAGGGGTCCGAGACGGCGATGAAGTTTTCCGGATTGCGATAGCCGGGATAGCCCTCTTCGTTGATATTGGGCGCGGCCTGCATGTTGTTGTTGCACTGCACCCAATAGGCGTTCAACTCGCCATCCTTCAGCTTGCGGTTCTGCAACACGGCGTGGAAACCGGGCTTGGGTGGAATGGTGCCTTCGGGGATCTTCCACGCGGTTTCGCAGATCTTGCGGTGTTCGTCATTGGCCACCACCATGTCGGCGGGCAGACGGTGGGCAAATGTGCCAACCTCGCGCGCCGTGCCACAGGCCGAGGGCTGGCCGGTCAGCGAAAAGGGCGAGTTACCGGGTTCCGAAATCTTGCCGACCAGCAGGTGCACGTTGTACATCAACGAGTTCACCCAGGACCCGCGGGTGTGCTGGTTGAAACCCATGGTCCACAAGCTCATCACCTTGCGGTTCGGGTCGGCATATTGCTGCGCAAGCTTTTCCAGCTTGTCGGCCGGAACGCCAGACAGCTCGGCGGTGTATTCCAGCGTATAGGGGGCGACAGATTCGGCGTATTCCTCAAAGCTGATCGTTTCCAGCTTACCTGAGTTGGGATTTTCGGCCTCTTGCTGCACCGCGTTGGTATCGCGCAGCCCATAGCCGATATCTGTTGCGGTTTTGGTGATGTTGACGTGATCGCGGACGAAATCCTCGTTCACCGCGCCGTTCTGGATGATGTAATTGGCGATATAGTTCAGGATCGCCAGATCGGTCTGCGGGTTGAAGACAAGGCCATTGTCGGCCAGTTCGAATGAGCGATGCTCGAAGGTCGACAGCACATGCACCTGGCATCCCGGCTTGGTCAGGCGCGTGTCGGTCAGGCGCGACCACAGGATCGGGTGCATCTCGGCCATGTTCGACCCCCAGAGCACGAAGGTATCGGCATGTTCTAGATCGTCATAGCAGCCCATCGGCTCGTCGATGCCGAAGGTGCGCATGAAGCCGACCACTGCCGAGGCCATGCAGTGGCGCGCGTTGGGATCGAGATTGTTGGACCGGAACCCGGCCTTCATCAGCTTGGCGGCGGCGTACCCTTCCCAGACCGTCCATTGGCCCGACCCGAACATGCCGACGCTGGTCGGTCCTTTCTTGGCCAGTGCCTCTTTCCACTTCTCGGCCATCACGTCGAAGGCTTCGTCCCAGCTGACCGGTTCGAATTCGCCGTTCTTGTCGTAAACGCCGTTGGTCTTGCGCAAAAGTGGCGTGGTCAGGCGGTCCTGACCATACATGATCTTGGACAGGAAATAGCCCTTGATGCAGTTCAACCCGCGATTGACCGGTGCATCCGGATCACCCTGCGTGGCCACAACCCTGCCGTCTTTGGTGCCCACCAGAACTGAACAGCCGGTGCCGCAGAACCGGCAGGGCGCCTTGTCCCAGCGAATGTCGGGTGCGGCGGCCTGGGCATTTGCCTGGCCCATGGCCAGCGGCATGCCTGCAGCCGAGGCAGTCGCGGCGGCGGCAGAGGCCTTGAGGAAGGTGCGGCGGGATTCAGAGATGGTCATGGCATGGGCCTCCTGCTGGGCGGTTGGCTTGGGGCATCGGTTCACGGACGGGTTGCCGCGATATCTTCAAAGTGGTGGTAGGTCAGGCTGAGAGAGATCACACCGGGGATCTGGTGCAGATCCATGATGGTCTCTGAGGCCAGCCGGTCGGCGGTATCTTCGACGACGACAACAAAGCGGCCATCCTCGGCGGCGGCGTGAATTTCAACGCCGGGCGTTTCAGTCATCGCCAGGCGTGCGGGGTCGGCGCGGTCAGGCGTGACGTGTATAAGGCAACCGCAGATGTTCATTGGATCTCTTCCGACTGGTAATTGGCGTGGCGTTCGAATGTGACGGCATCGGCGGGGCATACATGGGCGCAGGCCCCGCACCCGGTACAGGTGTCGAGGTCGAGTTTCGGTTCGGCACGCCCGCCAAGCTGCAGCCTGAATCGGATAGCGCCGTGGTCGCAACTGTCCTGGCAGAGTCGGCAACTGACACCTCGTATCGACAGGCAGGCCGCGCCCTCAATCGCCGCGCGCCAAGGCCAGTCCGACAGCCGCTCGACGACAAGCGCGTCGGCTGCACAGGACCTGGCACAAGCGCCGCAAAACGTGCACGAACCGGTATTTAACTCTACCACGGGAAAACCGTCTGCGTCGACGGTTATGATCCCCTCGGGGCAGGCCGGAACGCAGTCGCCGCATTTTGTGCAAAGCTCCCCAAAACCAAGCACCGCCGCTCCCGGCGGCCTGATGGCGTCGGAGTCTTGTCGAAGAATGCGAGCGCTGAGAAACGCGCGTCTGCTGGTCTGTTGGCTCATTCGCTGGCGACCCGAGGGTTTTTCTGATCCGTTCTCGCTAACGATTCCGCAAGGGATGCAATTTGATCCAGATCATTTTCGCGGGTAATTATTTTTTGGATCAAGCGGGGGTGGCGCAAATATCCTGAATGCCGTTGCAAATGACTGAAATCGATCTTTATCAACCGACTTCCGCGCAGACTTCTACGGACTATTGGGGTTTGTCTCTAGGGAAATCCGCGCGTTGTTGCAGATGACGGGACGCGGCCCGGGCTGCTTTTTCCATTGGTTTTCAGGAAATCTCCAGACTTTCCCCACCTCCTCCTCAAGCCTGCGCGCCCCGGGTGGGGCAGGCTGAGGGCATGTTCCATGTTGCACAGAGTAGGAGATTTTCAATGACCCGGATTTTTTCACGTCCCCAATATGATGCCGTCATTATCGGCGCACGCTGCGCAGGGGCAGCCACCGCGTTGCTGCTGGCCCGCGCTGGAGCGCGGGTTCTGATGGTCGATCGCGAGGATGGCAGCCAGGATACGCTGTCCACTCATGCTCTGACGCGGCCTGCAGTGTCGCTGATTAATGATTGGGGGCTGCTGGGCCGGATCACCAGAGCTGGCACGCCGGTCGTCCGGCAGACCCGGTTTCAATACGGTGATGACGTGGTGGACGTACCGGTGCAGCCGGGTGGCGGGATTGCGGGGCTCTACGCGCCGCGCCGCTGGCTTCTCGACCGGGTTCTGCGCGACGCGGCCTGGGAGGCCGGAGTAGAACTCCATACCGGCGTCACGCTGGTTGGTGTGCAGAAGCAGTTGAATGGCCGTGTCTGCGGCGTCTCGCTGCGGCTGAAATCCGGCGAAGTCGAGCCTGTCTCGGCCGGGATCGTGATCGGCGCGGACGGACGGCAGTCGAGTCTGGCGGGAATGGTCGGCGCGCGTTCGATCATGAATTCGGATACGCGCGCGGCCTGCATCTACAGCTATGTCGACGGCCTCCCAAACGAGGGCTACCGCTGGTTTTTCGGAGATCGGGTTTCAGCCGGGCTGATCCCCACCGCCGACGGGGCACATTGCTTCTTCGCCGCCTGCGATCCGCGCGCCATGCGCCGCTGGTTCAACTTCGATGCTTTCGGAGGGATGGTGCAGATGCTGTCGCAATGGGATCCCGAACTGGCTGCCGAACTGGCAGCGCGCGGCCCCATTGAGCGGTTGCGCCGCTTTGCCGGTGCGCCGGGCCACTTGCGCGACTGCGCCGGGCCGGGCTGGGCGCTGGTCGGGGATGCGGGGTATTTCAAGGACCCGGCCACGGCCCATGGCATCACCGATGCGTTTCTGGATGCGCAGCGACTGGCCGATGCCCTGTCCGAGACGCCGGGCGAGGCGGCGGCCTACCAGACCGCGCGCGACCGGCTGGCCCCGCACATGTTCACGCTGACCCAGCAGATCGCGTCCTATGATTGGGATCTGGCCCAGCTCAAGCAGTTGCATATGGCATTCAATGCCTGCCTGAAACAGGAGCAGAGTGAGCTGGGCCACTGCGCGTTCTCGCAGACCCTGGCGGCCTGAGACTTGCTCAGGCGGCGACCATCCGGTGAATGGCGTCCAGATTGAAAGCCAGGCGCGCCTCCAGCGCGTCTGGCGCCATCATGTCGTGGCCAAAGAGCAGTGACCCGGTATACCGGTTTGCCAGGTAATAACAGCCGATCGCGGCGATAGTGATGGTCAGCTGCGCCGCGTCGACCCCGTGGCGAAACACGTTCGCCTCCTGGCCCCGGTCGAGGATGCGGGCGACCAGGTCGACAAGGCCCCGCGCGCTTTGCGGTAGGCTGTCGACGCGGCGGATATGGCGGCCTTGATGCAGGTTCTCGCTATTGGACAGCGCGATGAGTTCGGGATGTTTCAGATAGTAGTCCCAGGTGAACCGCACCAGCCTGTCCAGTGCCGCACGCGGAGGCAGGCTGTCGAGGTCAAGCTGCTGTTCAGCGGATCTAATATGCAGATAGGCGGCCTCGAGTACGGCTGTGAATAGGGCTTCCTTGTTACCGAAATAGTGGTAGATCATCCGCTTGTTGGCCTGGGCGCGTTCAGCGATGTCGTCGATGCGCGCGCCGCTCAGCCCGGAACGGGCGAACTCGGTCCGGGCCGCAGCAAGGATGCGCGCGCGCGTGGCGTCGGCATCGCGCTTGGCAGTCGCGTGCGGTTGCGTCATTTCTTCCCCCTCCGGGTCTAATTGCGCCCGGTATCGATATTGATCGACCTGATCACCCTGCCTGCGACAATCAGTCAAGGGGGAGAAACGGGCAGGCCACCGCATCGGCGGTTGCATGCCGGTGGTATCGGGGCATGTTCCGGCTTGATTTCCGTGACGTAAAGGTAAGAGTAGCGATCAAGGCGTCCGCCGGTCGGCGGGAGTGGGAATTTTTTTGCGATATCGGGCTGCGAATGAACGAGAGAGATTTTCTGACCGGACTGTTTGATGCGGCCGTCGAGGCCGCCGATCCGCTTGCGGCGCTGGCACCGCACCTTCCTGAGACCCCAAAAGGGCGGACCGTCGTGATCGGCGCGGGCAAGGGGGCTGCGCAGCTTGCGCACGCTTTCGAGCAGCTATGGGACGGGCTGGTTTCAGGCGTGGTGGTCACACGTTATGGCTATGGCACAGAGTGCGCGCAGATTCACGTGCTCGAGGCGTCACACCCGGTGCCGGATGCAGCGGGTGAAGAGGCCACGCGGGCACTGTTTCAAGCCGTCTCGGGGCTGGGGCCGAATGACTTGGTGGTGGCGCTGATCTGTGGCGGCGGTTCGGCTTTGCTGCCGTCTCCGCCCGAGGGGCTGTCGCTGGAGGATGAGCAGGCTCTGAACCGCGCGCTGCTGGCCTCGGGCGCGCCAATCTCGGTGATGAACGCGATCCGCAAACATGTGAGCGGGATCAAGGGCGGGCGGCTTGCAGCGGCAGCATATCCGGCGCGGGTGGTGTCGATGGTGGTCTCGGACGTGCCCGGCGACGATCCAGCGCAGGTGGCTTCGGGGCCAACCGTTCCCGATACGGTGTCGCGGCAGGACGCATTGCGGCTGATCGAAAGCCACCGGATCAATCTGCCCGAGGCGGTTCTGGCCCATATGCAGCGCCCCGAGGCGGCTGCACCGGATCCGGGTGATCAGGTTTTTGCGGGGCATGAGGTGCGGGTTGTCGCCTCAGCCGCCATTTCGCTTGAGGCCGCCGCCGCGCGGGCTGAGGCGCAGGGCGTGCCGGCGGTGATCCTGTCGGACGCGATCGAAGGTGAGGCGCGCGAGGTGGCGCGGGTGCATGCCGCGATCGCGCGTGAAGTGTTGAACCGGGACCGCCCCTTCGCCAAGCCGGTGGTGATCCTGTCAGGGGGCGAGACCACGGTGACCCTTCGCGGCACCGGGCGCGGTGGGCGCAATTCCGAGTTCCTGCTGTCATTGGCAGCAGAGCTGGAGGGGGTGGCGGGTATCACTGCGCTGGCGGCTGACACCGACGGGATCGACGGGTCTGAAGACAATGCCGGGGCCTTTGCCGACGGCACCACCTGCACCCGGCTGCGCGCTGCGGGGCGCGACCCTGCGGGGGATCTGGGCAACAACGACGCCTATAGCGCATTCGAGGCGGTTGGTGATCTGTTCGCGCCCGGGCCGACCGGAACCAATGTCAATGATTTCCGGGCGATCCTGATCCGGTAAAGCATGGGGCTTTGGCTGTTGAACGGGGTCGGCTTCATCAAGGCATTGCTGACAAGGACCTGACCGGGTTTACCAGGCCACACAAGCACGCCCGGAGGTCAAAACGGACATGGGTCAGAAGAGCTCTTTCATCAAGAGCAGCCATTCTTGTGTATTGGTGTCCCACCCGTCTTTCAAACAGGGCGCCGAGGCTACTGTCCTGTAGCCTTTGCGTTCATAAAGACGCCGCGCGCCGACATTGTCCCCGGCCACGATGACGCTCATCCGATGTAGGCCCTCGGCACGTGCGATCTCATCTGCCAGATCCAGAAAGCGCGCGCCAAGCCCTTGGCCGCGATGTTCGGGGTAGCAGGCGAGGACATTTACATACCAACTCTCAAGGGCCTGGTTTTCCAGTTCCTGCAAAGGGCGGAACAAAGTCGGGAAATCGGCGCCGATTTCGACCGGTTCTGTTCCGATCGAGTAGCCGGTCAGGCCAGCGACGGCACCTTCTCCGAAGTCGACCACGACAATCTGACCCTCCTGCGCCTTTTCCGCCTGTCGCGCCCGGCCAATATCCCATGGATCTTGCCCATCGCGCGCAAGGCCGGTCCAGATATGGAGAGGCAGACCTTCACCGGCGATATTGATCAGCTCGGCGAGCTGCTGGGCATCTGATGGGGTCGCCAATCTCTCGGGGCGTTCAAGCGCGATCATTCCTTCCTCCAGATGTAACGGTGTCGGGCAGTCGTCGAACAACAGGTTAAGACGAGATACACTTTGGGCAAAGGTCGCTATTGGCTCAAGCAGTCTGCGTTGGTTGCGAACTGGTGCTTTGCGGACAGTGCAGACATCAAGCAGGTCGACTCGGAGGTAAGGTAGCGAGACTTAATTGTCTTCAATTGGAACTATCACAAAACTAGGTAGATCGCTGTTGTGCATGTCATTGCTGAACATGTTGTTGCGCAGGCAGCCAATGTATTCGGATTTTGGTTCTTGCTGTTCGATACGAATAGGCCCTCCATCACGGGTTGTTACGCCTGCATGAACCGCAGCCATACAAATATTGCTCCACCAAGCATAAACTTCACACCCCTGAATGTTGAAAGGCCTAATTCTACGCGCCTCTTTCGTACAAATGCAATCCATTGGCAGTTCAAGGGATCCAATGTGGCCAGGACAATCAGGGAGCTCGGCCGCAGCAATTGGCTGACTTCCGAATCCACCAAATGCAATCAGCAGGACAGGCAGCAAAACGCGCTGGGAGTCGTGTTTCATAGCAAGACCATAACAAGAATGTGAGTTGCCGCCAAACGTAGGTAGACATGAAAAGCAGCGAAATCCAAGTTTGACCGGCTGTCCGCTTTGGGCTCGTACCGGTCGTTCACGACACACCGCTCGATCGGTGGATTTCATTCTTGCCCTGACGAGACCCCATCTTTTTGCAGCAAGTCAAAAACAGGGTTCAGTGTATGCAATGGCCTGAACGTTTGCCGGATTCTAAATCTCGCCGGATAGCTCAGGGCAGGAGAGGCTTCCGATACGGGGTAACGCCGCTAATTCGGAGGCTGGCTGCCCGTTTGATTGCTCACGGATCAGCCGAAATCCAGGCCCAGGTCGATGGTCCGGTAGGAATGGGTCAGCGCGCCGGAAGAGATATAATCAACACCGGTAGCCGCAATGGCCGCCGCCGTGTCGCGTGTGACGTTGCCGGAGGCCTCCGATACCAGCCGCCCGTCGATCATCGCGACCGCTTCGCGCAGGGTGTCGGGGGTCATGTTGTCGAGCAGGACCACATCCGCGCCGCCGACCTGCAGGACGTCAGCCAGTTGATCCAGCGTATCCACTTCGATCTCGACCTTCACCATGTGCGAGGCTTGTGCTTTGGTCGCCTCAAGCACCGGCGCGATGCCTCCGGCGGCGGCGATGTGGTTGTCCTTGATCAGGATCGCGTCGGACAGCGAATGGCGGTGGTTGAAGCCGCCGCCATGCAGCACGGCCTGTTTTTCGACAATGCGCAGGCCCGGTGTGGTCTTGCGGGTGCAGGTAATGCGGGCGCGCGTGCCCTCGGTCTCGGCCACCAGCGTGGCGGTTTGGGTGGCAACACCTGTCAGCCGCCCGGCAAAGTTCAGCGCAACCCGCTCGGCAGACAGGATCGAGGCGGCGCTGCCCCGGATCTCCATCAGCGTGTCGCCCTTTTGGCAGGGTGCACCATCATCGATCAGGGTGCTGATCACCAGATCAGCATCCATCAGACGGAAGGCAAGCCGCGCCACCTGCATGCCCGAAACCATCGCGTCTTCGCGTGCATTGAGGCGCGCGGTGTAGGTGGTACCGGCCGGGATAACCGTTCGGGTGGTGATGTCGCCATTGGTGCCGAGATCTTCCAACAGGGCGGCGCGGACCATCGGTTCCAGAACAAGATCGGGCAGGGGGGCTTGGGTCATGTCATGTCCTTTGCGAATTGATTTCGCAATGTCAGGGCATCGCTCAATTGTAGGGGTGAGCGGCGGCCCGGTCCGGCGTCGGATTCGGGGAAATCCGAGCGGCAATGCGCACCGCGGCTTTCCTCGCGCATCAGCGCTGCGGCAGTAATGAGTGTGGCGGTGGCGGTCATGTTCTCGAAGGTGTCGCAGGCGGGGTGTTCGTGCTCCAGCGTGGCGAGTCTAGCCAGCGCACGGCGCAGCCCGTCGCCATCCCGCACAACGCCCACATGGTTGGTCATGATCTGGCGCAGCTTTGTGACGGCGCCGGGATCGGCAATCTGACCGCCCGGATGAAAATCAATGGTAAGCAAGGGCGCGCTGTCGGGCAGGGGAGTGCTTTGGGCGATGTCCTGCGCGCAGGCGCGGGCAAACACCATCGCTTCGAGCAGCCCGTTCGAGGCCAACCGGTTGGCGCCGTGCAGCCCGGTTGAGGCAACCTCGCCACAGGCCCAGAGACCTTCCAGCGTGCTGCGCCCGGTCAGGTCGGTGGCGACCCCGCCCATGTGATAGTGCGCGGCGGCGGCAACAGGGATCGGCTGCTTCACCGGGTCCAGATCGTTGCGGGCACAGGCCTGCGCGACGACGGGAAACTCGGTCAGGATGCGGGAGCCGATCGCATCGCGCGTGTCGAGCGTCGGGCGCAGTCCGGCTTGGGTCTGGGCGTAGATCGCGCGGGCCACCACGTCGCGGGGAGCAAGCTCTGCATCGGGGTGCAGATCAGTCATGAACCGCAAACCCTCGCGGTTGATCAGCACCGCGCCATCGCCGCGCAGGGCCTCGGTGGCGAGCGGGGCGGGGTCCTCGCCGACGTCGATGGCGGTTGGGTGGAATTGGACGAACTCGGCATCTATTATGGCCGCCCCGGCGCGGGCGGCCATGCCGATCACCTGACCCCGAATACGCGGCGGGTTGGTAGTCAGTGCGTAAAGCCCGCCAGAGCCGCCGCCTGCCAACAAAATGGCCGCGCCGCGCAACAGCACGGGCTGCGATTCGGCCTCGTCCGAGCTGGTCAGCACCACGCCGGTGACGCGGTTGCCGTCGGTTTCCAGCCGCACCGCCTGGGTGCCTTTCAGCACCTGCACCGAAGGGGTTCCGCGCAGTTCGGCGATTAATGCGCGCATGATTTCGGCCCCAGCCTGATCGCCTTTGACCCGCACCACGCGCGCCATGCTGTGCGCCGCTTCGCGCGACAGCACATAGCCGCCATCACGGGTGCGATCGAAGCCGGTGCCGAGATCGGTTAGGTCCAGAACGTGTTCGCGGGCGGCACGTGTGACGAATTTGGCGACCGCCGCATCCACCGCGCCCGCACCTGCGCGCACCGTGTCGGCGGCATGGGCCTCGGGGCTGTCATCGGGGTTCATTGCGGCAGCCACACCGCCCTGCGCCCAGGCCGAGCTTGCCCCCATACCCAAAGGGTCGGGCGAGATCATCACTACCGGCAAAGGTGCCAGTTTCAGCGCCGCGTAGATCGCGGCCAGCCCGGCGCCGACAATGACCACCCTCTCGGTGGTGACTTGCTGCATTGGAAACTCAGATGCCCAGCTGGCGGCTGAGGTCGATCATCCGCTGCACGGAAAGACGCGCCTTGTCGGCCACGGTCGGGTCGACCTCGACCTGGCCTGTCATGGTGTCCAGCGTATAGAGCACTTTCTCCAGCGTGATCTTTTTCATAAAGGGGCACATGTTGCAGGGGCCGACGAAATCGACCTGCGGCAGTTCATCCGCGATGTTCGAAGCCATTGAGCATTCGGTGATCAGCAGCGCCTTTTCCGGTTTTTCGTCGGTCACATATTTGATGATGCCGCTGGTCGAGCCCGAGAAATCGGCCTCGGCCACCACATCGGGAGGGCACTCGGGATGGGCGATCAGACGGGTACCGGGGTTCCATTCGCGGAAATCGCGCAGATCCTTGGCCGAATACTGCTCATGCACGATGCAGGAGCCTTCCCACCAGACGATGTTTTTCTGCGGCACGTCCCTAGCCACGTTCTGCGCCAGATACTGGTCGGGCGTCATGATCACCGTGTCGCTGTCCTGTGCGGCAACGATCTGGGCGGCGTTCGACGAGGTGCAGCAGATGTCGGAGGCCGCTTTGACCTCGGCGGTGGTATTCACATAGGTAACGACCGGAGCGCCGGGATAGCGGCGGCGCATCTCGGCCACCCCTTCGGCGGTGATGGATTCGGCAAGAGAACAGCCCGCCTCCATATCCGGCATCAGCACGGTCTTGCCGGGGCTGAGGATTTTTGATGTCTCGGCCATAAAATGCACGCCGCATTGCACGATCACATCTGCCTCGACCTCGGTGGCCTTGATCGCCAGCTGCAAGCTGTCGCCGCCAAAATCCGAGATACCGTGAAAGATCTCGGGCGTCATGTAGTTATGGCCCAAAATCACGGCGTTACGCTCTTTTTTCAGTGCGTTGATCGCCTTGACATAGGGCGCGTAAATCGCCCAGTCGGCGGGCGTCACCACCCGGCTCATCCGGTCGTAGATATGGCTCAGTTCGGTCGCGATCTCGGGCGAGGGCGCAAGATCGTATTTGTCGGAAAGCGAGGCGCGAAGCGTTGGCAGATCGAACAAGGGTATAGCCCCCGGTTGGTTGAGTCCGGGCCGCATATAGGCAGTTTCGGACGGTTTGACTACAGGTCAACGGGCCGTGCCAGCGCTAACGCGACGGTTTTTTGACGGTTTCTACCGGAATCATCGGTGGCATAGCGCCTTTCGGAAACAGGATTGCACTTACCCGAGTAAAAAACTCAACTTGACTATTCCGAGTAAATTAATCAGTTATGTCCCGTCTTTCTGAGTCGCGTCCGGAGGTGGGGCCGTGAGCAAAGCTGAACAAGGGATATTCCAAATGAAATCTGCGCTTCTTTCGACGGCAATTTCGGCGATTGCGCTGACAGCGCCGGTGGTGGCCTCAGCCGACGTCAACAAGGCCGACGTGCTGGCCAATTATTCGAACATCGCGGCAGCGAAATTCGGCGACAGCCTTGCGACTGCGAAATTGTTGCAGGTGGCAGTGGAGGCGCTGATTGCCAACCCGTCGGCTGAGGCGCTGCAGGCAGCCAAGGCGGCTTGGCTGGTGTCACGGGTACCCTACCAGCAGACCGAGGTTTATCGTTTCGGCAATGCGATCGTGGACGACTGGGAAGGCAAGGTGAATGCCTGGCCGCTGGATGAAGGTCTGATCGACTATGTGGATGCCTCTTATGGCGGACCCACCGATGACAATGAATTTGCGGCTCTGAACGTGATCGCAAACCCAAACTTCTTCCTGTCAGGCAATGAGATCGACGCCAGCGACATCACGCCTGAGCTGCTCTCCGAGACCCTGCATGAAGCCGACGGGATCGAGGCCAATGTGGCCACCGGTTACCATGCCATTGAATTCCTTCTCTGGGGTCAGGACCTGAACGGCCACGGCACCGGCGCGGGCAACCGGCCCTGGACCGATTATGCACAAGGCGATGATTGCACCAATGGCAATTGCGACCGCCGCGCGGCCTACCTGAGCGCGGCGACCGACCTGCTGGTGAGCGATCTGGAATGGATGGTGGCACAATGGGGCGAAGATGGTGCAGCGCGCAGCACGCTGACCGAGAACGAGGATGCGGGCGTTGTGGCGATCCTGACCGGCATGGGCTCGCTGTCTTATGGCGAGCAGGCGGGCGAAAGGATGCGTCTTGGCTTGATGCTGAACGATCCTGAAGAAGAGCATTCCTGCTTTTCCGACAACACCCATAACGACCACTACTATGACGGTTTGGGTGTGCAGAACGTCTATTTGGGTCAATATGTCAGCGCTGATGGTTCGCTGGTGGCAGGTCCCAGCCTGTCCGATCTGGTGATCGCTTCGGACCCGGCGCTCGACGCCGAGATGAAGCTGAAACTGGCCAACACGATGCTGGCGCTTAGCCGCATCAAGACTGCCGCCGAGGCCGGCTTTGCCTATGACCAGATGCTGGAACGCGGCAATGAAAGCGGCGAGGCGCTGGTGATGAGCGGTGTGGCCGGGCTGGTAGACCAGACCAAGAGCATCGAGCGCGTGGTGACCGCGCTTGGCCTCGATCAGTTGGAGTTCGAAGGCTCCGACAGCCTCGACAACCCGGATGCGGTTTTCCAGTAACCAGTAACAGCCGGGCGCAGCCTGCGCTCGGCACGATTGATCAGGATGCGACCATGATTGTCTGTCATTGCCAGAACATCTCGGACACCGAGATTGACGCCGCCATCGACTGGATGCGGGCCTCGGACCCGCAGGCCCTGATCACGCCCGGAAAGGTCTATCGGGCCCTTGGCAAGGTCGCAGATTGCGGCGGCTGCATGCCACTTTTTTTGGACTCCATGAGAAAAAACGATAGCTTAGAAATACCCATGCAACTCCGGTCCCTCAGGGGTGGAGCAACAAAGGAACCCAGCACATGCAAGGCGACAGCAAAGTCATTGAATATCTCAACGACTCTCTCCGTCATGAATTGACGGCGGTCAGTCAGTATTGGTTACACTACCGGTTGCAGGACGATTGGGGTCTTGGTCACATGGCCAAGAAAAGCCGCGAGGAATCTATCGAAGAGATGGAGCACGCGGACAAGCTGATCGAACGGATTATCTTTCTGGAAGGCCACCCGAACTTGCAGAAACTGAATTCGCTGCGGATTGGACAGGATCCCCGCGAAACCATGGAATGCGATTTGGCAGCCGAGCAGGAGGCGCAGGCGCTTTATGCCGAGGCCCGCAAATATTGCCAGTCGGTGGGCGATTTCGTCTCGATGGCGCTGTTCGAGGGGTTGCTGGCCGATGAAGAGAGCCATATCGACTTCCTCGAAACCCAGCTGGAACTTCATGACCGGATCGGTGCGGAAAACTATGCGCAGCTCAACGCGTCGAAAATGGATGAGGCTGAATAGCCTTGTCCTGCTGGCCGGGCTGATCAGCCCGGCCGCTTTTGCCACAGAGACGGAAACCGCGCCGCTGCGCGATCGGCATTTGAACACTCTGCCCCGGACCGAGGAAGAGACCGCGCGGATCGCCGTCATCACCGCCCCGGCCACGGATTTTTCGCAACCCCAACAATTCGAACACCTGTCCGCTGGTGCCGCCACGGTGCGCGTGCGCAGCGATGCCGATGCGTTTTCGCAACCTTCGGCCAATCTGAGCTTTGAGCAGGAGCTGGATTTCCGGGTCGGCAACGGGTTGTTCAAGAAGATCTGGGTGTCTTCGCCATCATCGACGCTTGCTTCGGACGGGCTGGGGCCGCTTTATAATGCGCGCGCCTGCCAGCGCTGTCATATCAAGGACGGGCGCGGCCATCCGCCGCCATCGGCACAGGACAGCCCGGTGTCGTTCCTGTTGCGGGTCTCGGTGCCCGGCGGTGCGGCGGTGGAGGCGATCGAGGGCTATCTGGCGCCGAAGCCCGACCCGGTCTATGGCGAGCAGTTGCAGGATTTCGCCCTGCCGGGCCACCCGCCGGAATACGCACTGCGGATCACCAATGAAGAGATCGGCCTGCCGATGTCGGATGGCGAATATGCGCGGCTGCGCAAACCGACCTATCACGTCGACGACTTGGGCTATGGTCCGTTGCACCCGCAGGCGATGTTCAGCCCGCGCGTTGCGCAGCAGATGATCGGGTTGGGACTGCTTGAGGCGGTGCCGACAGCCGACATTCTGGCGGGTGCCGATCCCGAGGATTTGGATGGTGACGGCATATCTGGCCGCGCCAATATCGTCTGGTCGCTTGAAAATGACCGCCCGATGTTGGGTCGGTTCGGGCACAAGGCTGTGCAGCCCACGATCAGCCAGCAATCGGCGGCGGCATTTTCCGGTGATATCGGAATCTCGTCACCGCTGTTTCCCGCGCCTGCCGGCGATTGCACCGAGGCGCAGGTCGACTGCCTTGCAGCCCCTCATGGCAATGACCCGGTGCGCGGCGATGAGGTGGACCAACTGGGGCTGGACCTGACCAGTTTCTACAGCCGCAATCTGGGCGTACCCGCGCGACGCGACGTGGATGACCCAATGGTCCTGCGCGGCAAGCAGGTGTTCAACGAGACCGGCTGCACCGCGTGTCACACGCCCGCCTTTGTCACGCACCGGCTCGAGGATCGGCCCGAGCACAGTTTCCAGCTGATCTGGCCCTATAGCGACATGCTGCTGCATGACATGGGCGAGGGGTTGGCCGACAACCGCCCCGAGGGCCGCGCGACGGGGCGCGAGTGGCGCACACCGCCGCTCTGGGGTATCGGGCTGACCGAGCAGGTCTCGGGCCACACCCGTTTCCTGCATGACGGGCGGGCGCGCTCGCTGCTCGAGGCGGTGCTGTGGCATGGCGGCGAGGCGCAGGCCCAGCTGGATGCGGTGATCGAGATGCCCAAACGTGACCGTGACGCCCTGATCCGATTTCTAGAGAGCTTGTAGATGATGCGTGTGTTTGCCCTGTGCCTGGCGCTTTTGCCCTGTGCCGCCCTTGCCCAGTTACCGGTGGTGCAACAGGTGGTCGATCGCCATATCCTGCCGGGATTTCAGACGCTGGCGCAGCGCACCGAGGCACTGAAAGCGGCAAGTGGCGAGGGCTGCACGGGTCTGGAGACACCCTATCACGACGCTTTTGACGCCTGGATCGGCGTCTCGCATCTGCGTTTTGGCCCGACCGAGGCGCAGGATCGCGCCTTTGCCATGGCCTTCTGGCCCGACGCCAAGGGGTTTACGCCCAAATCGCTGTCAGCGCTGATCGAGGATCAGGATCCGGCGGTGAACAACCCGGTCGACTTTGCCGAGGTCTCGGTCGCCGCGCGGGGCCTCTTTGCGCTGGAGTACCTGCTCTATGACGCTCAGTTCTCGACGGCGGGCGAAGACGGCTATCGCTGCGACCTGATCCGGGCGATTGCCCAGGACATGGACAGGATCGCCGTTGACATCCTGTCCGACTGGACCCCGCATTACGCCGCCCTGCTGACCGCGCCAGGCCCTGACAGCCGCTATAGAAGCGACGAAGAAGCGGCGCAGGAGTTGTTCAAGGCGCTGTCCACGGGTCTGCAATTCACCAGCGATACGCGGTTGGGTCGCCCGATGGGCACATTCGACAAACCGCGCCCGAAACGGGCCGAGGCGCGCCGGTCAGAGCGGTCCTTGCGCAATGTGATCCTGTCGCTGGCCGCGCTGCGCGATCTGGCGGCACTGCTCTCCGAAGGGCATCCGGGGACTGCGGCGGAACTTGACGCCGCATTCGACCGCAGTATCGCCCTGGCCGAACGGCTGGAGGACCCGGATTTTGCGAGTGTGTCCACGCCGCAGGGTCGATTCCGGGTTGAGGCACTTAAGAACAGCATCGACGAAATCCGCGCGATCACCGCAACCCAGCTTGGCCCGCAACTTGGTGTCGCGGCGGGGTTCAATTCGCTGGACGGGGATTGAGGTGACCACGCGGCGCGGGTTTCTCGCCGGCCTCGCGGCAACGGGTGCGTTGCCCGCCAACGGTTGGGCCGAGGCGGGCGCACCGGACTATCTGGCCGCCGCCTTGTTCCCCGACGGGTCTTTCCGGCTAGCCGGGCTGCGCGCTTCGGGCGCATTAGTATTCGACCTGCCACTGCCCGGTCGCGGCCACGCGGCGGCGGCACATCCGGTGCGACCCGAGGCGGTGGCGTTCGCCCGTAGACCGGGCCGGTTTGCGCTGGTCATCGACTGCCGAACAGGGCAACGCATTGCCACGCTGGAAGCACTCGAGGGGCGGCATTTCTACGGTCATGGCACCTTCTCGCGCGATGGCCGCACGCTGTTCACCACCGAGAACGACTATGGCGCGGGGCGGGGAGTGATCGGGCTGTGGGATGCGGGCCGGTCCTACGCAAGGATCGGTGAGATGCCGTCGGGCGGGATCGGGCCGCATGACATGGTGCTGATGCCGGATGGCGAAACGCTAGCCGTGGCCAATGGCGGGATCGAGACCCATCCCGAGACCGGGCGCACCAAGCTGAACCTGCCCTTCATGGAACCGAACCTGACCTATATGGCGCTGGATGGCCGTATCGAGGATCAGGTCACCCCGCCGCCGGGCCTGCACCGGAACTCGATCCGCCATTTGGCGCTGCGCGGCGACGGTCTGCTGGGCTTTGCGATGCAATGGCAAGGTGATGTTACCACCCATCCGCCGCTATTGGGTCTGCACCGGCGCGGCATGACTCCGGTGTTTCTGGCCGCGCCGGAACCGCAGCAGGCGCGGTTGCAGGGCTATGCGGGTAGCATCGCCTTTTCGGGCGACGGGTCTCATGTCGGGATCACCGCGCCGCGCGGCAGTGTGCTGCATCTCTTTGACGTGGACAGTCACGCCTTTGCCGGGGCGCATGAGATCGAGGATGTCTGCGGGCTGGGCGCGGGCGCTTCCGGCTTCTTCTTTACGGCGGGGACCGGCCTGACCGGTTGGCTCGGGCGCGGGCGACCTGCCAGAGTGGCGCAGGCAGGGTGCCAATGGGACAACCACCTGGTACCGGTGGCCTGAGCAGCGCACCTCTGCGGGCTGGCCAGATGCGGTTGCCGAACTGAAGGCTGTGAACGGAGCCGCCTCATCGCGGTAAACTGCCGAGAGGCATTCTATTGGCACTGATTTCTGTTCTTCGGGACACGGAGGAAGATCCCGGTTGCTGACATAGTATCGATCAGGAGATCAACGCGAAGCTCCATCGCATGATCGAGAATATCGGCGCCCACCGAGACACCTGATCTGTGTGCGTTGAGGCGGGCAGGCATTCGACCAGTTGCTGGCTGAATGAGTGAAGGCTCAGGTTCGGGCCTCGGAAACTTGCCAAGGCCACATTCCGACCCCTAGGGTATGGGTACCCCCATTTTATTGAAGACAATCGTAAGAGGTATTGCCATGGCATCGGAGCATTGGACGGTCGGATCATATCTGGCGCGGCGCTTGCAGGAGGCCGGGATCTGCGATTATTTCACGGTGCCTGGGGATTACAATCTGGTGCTGCTGGACGAGTTGCTGGGCAATCCGAACTTGCGGATGATCAGCTGCTGCAACGAGTTGAACGCAGGTTATGCGGCGGATGGCTATGCCCGCGCGACTGGCGGCCCGTCGGCGGCTGTGGTGACCTATTCGGTGGGTGGGCTGAGCTTGCTCAATGCGGTGGCAGGGGCCTATGCCGAGGATTTGCCGGTGATCGCAATCTCAGGCGGTCCCAACACCAATTCCGAGGCCGAGTGGGAGTACCTGCATCACACGCTGGGCGAGGTCGATTACGGCTATCAGCGCGAGATTTTCGAGCGGGTCACCGCCGAGGCAGTGATCATCCACCACCCCTCGCTGGCACCAGCGGCGATCGACCGGGCCATCGACACTGCCATGTTGCACCGCAAGCCGGTCTATATCGAGATCGCCTCGAATATCGCAAATGCGCCCACCTCCGAACCAATTGCCCGCAGCTTTGCCCGGCAGGTCAACAGCGACCCGAACTCGCTGGCTGCCGCTGTCGATCATGCGGCAAAGGTTCTGAACGCCGCCACGCGCCCGGTGCTGATTGCCGGCAGCAAGACCCGGGCGGCGCAGGCGGAAGCGGCGCTGCGCGGGCTGGCCGGGGCCTGCGACTATGCGCAGGCGGCGATGCCCAATGCCAAGAGCTTTCTGTCCGAGGCGCATGCGAATTACATGGGTATCTACTGGGGGCCGGTCAGCACGCCGGGCTGTGGCGAGATCGTCGATGCCGCCGATGCACTGCTGTTTTCCGGGCCAGTCTTTACAGATTACACCACCACCGGCCATCAGCTTGGTTTCGACAAGTCCAAGGCGGTGATCGCGCACCCCACCTCAGTGCAGCTCGACGAGACCAATTACAGCAATGTCCGCATGGACGAGTTTTTGGAAGCACTGAGCGGGCGGCTGACTCCGAATGACGGGGCTGTCAGGGCCTTTGAACGGGTCAAGTCCCCGCGGCATGTGCCGGCACCAGGTGCCGCAGAGACGCTGTTGACCGTGCGCCAGCTTTTTGCGCGGATTCAGGCCATGCTGGATAGCGACAGCACCTTGCTGGTCGAGACCGGCGATTCCTGGTTCAACGGCATAGATGTCGAGCTGCCCGACGGGGCGCGGTTCGAGATTCAGATGCAATATGGTTCGATCGGCTGGTCGGTCGGCGCGACGCTGGGCTATGCGCTTGGCAAGAGCGGTGGTCGGTTGATTTCTTGCATCGGCGATGGGTCGTTCCAGCTGACCGCGCAAGAGATTTCGACCATGATCCGCTATGATGCGAAGCCGATCATCTTCCTGATAAACAATGGCGGTTACACGATCGAGGTTGAAATTCATGACGGTCCCTACAACACCATCAAGAACTGGGACTATGCTGGCCTGGTCAAGGTGTTTGGCGCGGGCGAGGGCAAGGCCTGGGGCACCCGGGCAACCACCGAAGGCGAGCTGGACGCAGCAATCGCCGAGGCGCAGGGCCGGGATGGCTTGTGTTTCATTGAAGTGGCGATCGACCGCGATGACTGCAACGTCAACCTGCTGCGCTGGGGCAATCAGGTGGCCCGCAACAATGGCCGCCCGAACCGCTGCCGGTAGCCGCATGGGTAGCGGCGGATTGCGCCTTGTTTTGGCCTTGGCTGGCCTACTTGCCGGTCTGCCACCCGCCGTCGCGTCACCCTATCCCGAGAATCCGATGGTGTTCGAGCTTGACGTGCCTCTCACCTCGCCCTGGAAAGGCGGGCTTTTTGCGCATGACCTGACCGGGGATGGGCGTATGGATTTCGTCATCACCGCGCCGGGTCATGTTGCAGTTTACACCGCAGAAGGCGCGCCGCTCTGGCATGTGCGGGACGAGATCAACCTGGGGCAGGACAAGCGCGGATTTCCGTTTCCGGGGCCACACGCTTCGGGGGCGATTGCCGGTGACATGGACGGGGACGGTGCCGAGGAGCTTGCCTATCTGCTGCCCGATGGCACGCTGGTCATCCGCGAGGGCAGAACTGGTCAGATCAAGCGAAACTACGCGTTTCCGGGTGCGCTGGGATTGGCGATTGCCGATTTTCGAGGCACCGGAGACCGAGACGCGGTGCTGCAATACTCACAGCGCGAATTGCGTGCCATCAACTTGGAAACCGGACAATCCCTCTGGCATGTGACGGATTGGCGGGGCTTGGAACACGGGATCGCCCGTGTGCTTGACCTTGACGGGGATGGCCGGGATGAGGTGCTGGGGCCGATCCTGCTGGACCCCACGGGGCAGGCTTTGCGCTCGGCCGCGCGCGAGGGCACCAAGATGCACAGTTTCGACAGCCTTGCAGTGGGTGACATTTTGCCCGACCCCGGGTTGGAGGTCGCGCTGGCCGAGCAGCATGGCAATGACGAGACGATCGTGATGGGTATCACGGGCCCGGGTTGGTGGCGGCATCACGAACCGGGTGGAATCTGGGCGATTGGTGAATGCCGTTCCCGCGAGGATCCCGACAAGCTGGCGGTGGGCGAGTTCGATCCGGATCGTCCGGGGCAGGAGGTCTTTGCCCGCTCGTCCTGTGGTAACCATCCCTGGGTGATGGCCGGAGATGGCACCGTGATTGCGGCATGGTCGGTGCGTGACACCGCCCCACCTGGCTGGTGCCATGTTGGCGACTGCCGCGCTGACCCGGAGGCGAGTTTGTTCCAGCGGTTTGCCGACCGCATCCGGGTGGACCTGCGCGGTGGGCGCAGCCCGCGCCGTGGCGAATACGGGATCGACATCGTGCGTGCTGTGTATTGGGACGGAACCGGGCAGCAGCAACTGTTTGTTACCGAGCGCCATATCGACGGCCAGATCGCACTGGTTAACGCGTTGACAGGCGAGTTCCTGAGGATCTGGCCAACCAAGGCGGTACGGACTTATGCAGCCGATGTTACCGGGGATGCCCGCGAAGAGCTTATCGTGCTGGAAGCCCGGCCAGACGGCTCAGCGCTGAAGATATTCTGGAACGAAGAACCGACCGACGACATTACACATGACAGGCTGTGGGAGGACCGCGCGTATCGTCGTATGCGGCAGAACTGGAACTATTATTCGCCCTGATCCTAAGATCGGCATGTCTTTGACAGACTATTACCTGCGCAACCGCTTGCGGCCGAAGAACAGGTATTTGTCAGAAGACGGGTGCTGACCTCCGGGATGAGTACGTTTCCGGAAATTCCCGAAACCTGTCAGGTCAGTGAGATCAACATCGCGCAAATCGAGTCTGGGTCATAGCGGTCCGGACGTTCGGTGCGGGTCAGGGCGAGGGGCAGGCAGGGGATGCCGAACCGGGCCTCAATCGCCTGCCTCTGATCCAGCGTTGTGGCCCCGGCATCACAAAGCACCGCATTGAGCAGCGCCTCTGCCGGGCAATCCTCCCCTGCGTCGGCGCGCAGGTACGCCAGCAGGGTCGCAACCTGATCGGGCAGGGTCAGCCCAAGGCATTCGGGGTCGTGGCCGAGACTGGGCAGATAGATCTTGGGTACGTTTCGCGCAGCAATGGCGCGACCCGCTCCGGCGGGAAGCAGGTTGGCCAGCACACTTGTATAAAGGCTGCCGGGCGGATAGCAGATCAGGTCGACACGTTCGATCAGGCGCCGGTTGCGTTTGGGCAGCGGAACCGAGGCGACAGGCAGGCGCGCGCCGTCACGGGTCAGGAACAGCTGGTGGATGGGCGCAGTGATCGGTGTAACCTCTTTGCCGGTCAGGTCTCGCTGGCCCCGCACAGTCTGACCATCCTCAAGCTCTGCACCCAGACCCAGATTGTCGTCGACGATGGCCCGCACTGTGCCGCGAACGTCGACCATCTTGGACATCAGAAACAGCACCGGCTCCAGTGCGCGGTCTTGGGTCAGGTAGCCGCCTGCAAGGATCAGATTGCCGGTGCTTGCCCCGGCCAGGTCGAACCCGTGCGGTCGGCGCTCGGCAAAGGCGCGCAGTTGCGACAGGATCAGCCGGCGCATGGGCTGGGTGATGGCGCGCATCAGGTGGTGCTCGCCCGACAGGAGCGTCGCGAATTCGTTCTCCAGGGCGTCTGCACTGGCGTTCTCGGGAAAGCGATAGCTGAACAGCCTAAGAATGTTGGGCTGGCCCAGCTCAGTCTCGTCGGCCAATGCCATCAGGCGGCTGCGCAGGTCGCCCACGGCGGGCATGTCGAAGGCCTGCCGCAGCACCTGTGAACTGCCGCCACTGTCGAAGGGCGTGATCAGGTGCATGGAGTTATGGGTATAGAGTTTGAGCTGCCGCGCGATGTCGTTGAGCGCACTGCCTCCGCTGAGAAACAGCAGGCGCGGCCCCAGGTTGGGCAGGCTTCTGGCTCGCGCCACCCGCAGCGGATCCGGGATATCGGCGCTACGTGAGATCAGCAGGTTTGACACTGATTGGGCACTCCAACATGTTCAAATTCGGATATATCAGCGGGGGGCGCAGGCGACCAGCTTGGTCCCGTTCAGCGCAGCCAGCGCCCGACAAGGGGTGCGCCGATGATCACCGTGATCAGCCGGGTCAGGTGGTGGGTGACCACATAGGCCACATCTGCGCCCGCGATCAGCGCGATGACCGTCATCTCTCCTTGCCCGCCCGGCGCGAAGGCGAGGATCGCATCGACCGGGTCCGAGAGGCCCAGCAGAATCACGATCTCCATGAACACAACTGAAAGCGCGGCGAGGATCAGGGTAAAGCCCAGACCGGCAACCACGATGCTGCGCAGTTCGGCCACCGTCAGGCCGACATAGCGCACGCCTACGGCGAGACCGATGAAGAACTGCGCCGCCAGGATCGCCTCGGCGGGCGGGCGCTGATCGATCAGGCCGGTGAGGCTGGCAATGGTGGCCAGAATCATCGGGCCGAGGATTGACGCCCCGAACATGCCCACTGCAGCTGCCGCGCGCCACCCGGCGGCAGCGATAACGACCATCACGATCAGTTGCTGACAGGGTACATCGGCCAGCGGTTTGCCGGGTGGGTTGGACAGGTCGAGGTCGAACATCTCGGTCAGAAAAAGCGGCAGCAGGCTGACGATGACCAGAACGCGGGTGGCGTGAACAAGGCTGAGCACGCGGGCGGAGCCGCCCGCCGCTTCGCCGAAGACCAGCATGTCCTGCAATCCGCCGGGCATGGCGGCGTAATAGCTGGTGGCCGGGTCAAACCTCCAGAGTTTGCGGAAATAGGGATACCCGATCAGCCCGATCAGCAGGACAAAAGGCGGGATCAGCGCGATCGAGGCCGCCATGTCTGGTAACCGTGCCACCACCGCAGGTGTGATCGAGGCGCCGACGGCCACTCCAAGGATCGTCCGCATCCCGGCGCAGAGGCGCTCGGGCGCACGCAGGTCAAGGCCCAGCAGCGCTGCGGCGAGACAGGCGAACATCGGCCCCAGCAGCCAGGGCAGGGGCAGGCCGACCGTCAGAAAGACGAGCACACCAGTAAGGGAGATGGCAAGTGTGCGCAGGATGGAGAGGGTCATGGCAGGCGGGCCTTTGGGTCTCGAAAATGCATACTGTCGTATACATTAAAGAGCAAGGTGATTTCCACCTGTCAGAATTCTACCTGCGCCTGCGCCCAGGCGGCCAGGATGGCCTCGGCGACGGGGTCGGCATCCCCGGCGGCGCTGGCGTCGCAGATCACAGACAGACGCATGACCCATTGACCTCGCCATCTGGCGCCGCCTGCAAACAGGGCACCCTGATCGCGCAGTGTCTGGATGACCTGCTCGGTAGCCATATCGCAGCCCGCACCTGCGCCAAAGCGCAGGATAATCTGGTTGAGATGCACGTTGTTCAGGACTCTGATGCCGGGTTGGTCCGTCAGCCGGTCGGCGATTTGGCGGGCGATCCCGCAATGGCGCCCCACCATGTTGGCTACGCCCTGACGGCCCAGGCTGCGCAGCATCGCATAGGTCGGTACACCACGCGCCCGGCGCGATAGTTCGGGCACAAGAAATGAGGGGATTCTGTCCTGCTCGTAACGGTCGGGCAGATAGCTGGCGTCGATGCCCATCGCGGCCTCCAGCGCGGAGCGGTCGCGAACGATGGCATAGCCGCTGTCAAACGGGGTTTGCAGCCATTTATGCCCATCCAACGCCCAGGACTGGGCGCGCTCGATGCCGTGGGTCAGCGCTCGATAGTCCGGATGCGCCCGTGCCCAGAGGCCAAAGGCACCGTCCACATGCAGCCACGCGCCATGTTCAGCCGCGATATCGGCAATTGGTTCAAACGGATCGAACGCCCCGGTGTTGATCTGACCAGCCTGCGCGATAACCATTGCCGGGCCGGGGAGCTGCGCGATCTGCCTTGCCAGATCGCTTGGGTCCATCCGACCTTGGGCGTCGGTGGCGATCCGCTGCACCCGGCGGCGGCCAAAGCCCAGATACCCCAGCGCCGAAAAGACCGAGGTATGGGCGTCATCACCCAGAAACACCGCCACGGGCGGCGCGCCGAACAGACCGTCCTGATCGGGGTCCCAGCCATGTTGGCGCAGCACCGTGCCGCGCGCCGCCGCAAGTGCTGTGAAATTGCCTACCGTTGCGCCGGTGACAAAGCCCACTGCGGCTTCGCGCGGCAGGTCGAGAATGTCGAGCAGCCAGCGTTCGGCTACTTGTTCCAGTGCGGAAACCGCTGGGGAGCTAGTGTGAAAGGCGGCGTTCTGGCCCCAGGCGCTGACCAGCCAGTCTGCCGCCACGCCTGCCGGGGCGGACCCACCCAGCACCCAGCCAAAAAAGCGCGGATGCGCCATCGGCGTCAGGCCCTGCGTCGCGGTTTCCGCCAGATCACGGATGACGGCCGCACCCGGCTCCCCGGTTTCGGGGAGGGGCGAGTCAAAAAGGTCCAGCATCTGCGCAAAGTCGCGCGCCGCGATGCAGGGCGCGCCCGCCAGACCCTGTCGATAGGACAGGGCCTGCGCACAGGCCAGCTCCAGTTCTGCGAGAGGCCCGGACATGTCAGGGCATGTGATAACCGGGGGTCGAGGCCGATATTTCGATCTCTTCCTCGGTCATCTCCTCGGCGATATCCTCGAACAGTGGCGTCGACAGGTAGCGCTCGCCGGTATCAGGAAGCATGCACAGGATGGTCGACCCCGGTTCAGCCTTTTCGGCCACTTCCATGGCGATGGCGTAGCTGGCCCCGCCCGACACGCCGGTCAGGATGCCCTCCTGCGCGGCAAGCTTCTTGGCCCATTCCACGCCAGTCATGCCGGGTACCGGGCGCAGGTCCTGATAATAACCGCCATCAATGGCTTCTTGCAGGACCGCGGGGATGAAATCCGGGGTCCAGCCCTGGATCGGGTGCGGCTCAAATGCCGGGTGGCTGGCGGCGGGGGCGTCGTCGGCACCGCGCTCTTGCGCGTGACCGCTGCCGATCAGCTGCGCGTTGGCAGGTTCAGATAGAATGATTTTCGTCTCGGGACGCTTTTCACGCAGCACCCGCCCCACGCCTGCAACCGTGCCGCCGGTACCGTAGCCTGTGACGAAATAATCCAGCCGCTTGCCTTCGAAATCATTCAGAATTTCCTGCGCGGTTGTGGCGGCGTGAATATCGGCATTGGCCTCGGTCTCGAACTGGCGGGCCAGCAGCCAGCCGTGTTTCTCGGCCAGCTCCACTGCCTTGCGATACATGCCAAAACCCTTTTCGGCGCGCGGTGTCAGGATCACCTTGGCCCCCAGCATCCGCATTAATTTACGCCGCTCGACCGAGAAGCTGTCGGCCATGGTCACCACCAGCGGATAACCCTTCTGCGCGCAGACCATGGCCAGCCCGATGCCGGTATTGCCGCTGGTCGCCTCGACCACGGTCTGGCCGGGTTTGAGCGCGCCGCTGCGTTCGGCGGCCTCGATAATATTGATCGCCAGCCGGTCCTTGACCGAGCCTGCCGGGTTGAACGCCTCGAACTTCACGAACATGTCGACATGGTCGGGGGCGATGTTGTTCACCCGAATGGCGGGTGTGTTGCCGATCGTTTCCAGCACGCTGTCATAGGTGTGGCCGTGGCCCTTTGTTGTTCTGACGGTTTCGGTGGTCATAATGCGCCCCTTCTTTGGCATTCAATAAATTCCTAAATGGGTCTGGGTCTGTCTTCCCGAGCCCCGGTTTGTCGCTCCAAGCTATGCGCAGAAATCGGCAATGTCTTGAGGGCTGTCTGGGGAAAGCTTGAGGAAAGTTGGAAAAACGCAGTCGCAGGCCCCGTCATTCAATCCCGTGCCGGCGCAGCGCTTCGGCCATCCGCGCGCGATACGTGTCGTCGCGAAACGGGAACGAGCGGAAGAACTGCGCCTGTGTGATATCCTGTCGCTGTTGCAGCAGCCGCTCGGCCCAGGCGGCGGCTTCGCTGGGTTTGCCAGCCATGTCGTTGATCGCCACCGCGATGGCCTTGATCAGGTAATGCGAGCCGGGCGCGTTGGCCGAGCGTTCGATCCATTTGGCGGCCTCATAATCGCGGTTCTGCTGCGACAGGCTGATCGCACGGGTGCCCAACATGGCGTAGAGCATCGGGTCCAGCGGGCTGAGCGCGCGGGCTTCATCCGAAAGGCGGCGGCCGGTTTCGCTGGAGCCTGACACGGTTTCGGTCCATGCGCGAGCATAGAGACCTTGCGCAAAGCTGGGGCTGAGCGAGGTGGCGCGGCCCAGCCAGCTTTGTGCTCCAGTCAGATCATCGACCAGCCACAGCGACCGGCCCATATTAAAATTTGTGAACGGGTCCATCGGATCCAGCTCGATCCCGCGCTCGGCGGCGCCGCGCGCCGCGTTGACCGCAACGTCCCGGTCGGTGCCGTAATGCATGAAGGCAGTTTTGAAATGGGCGAATGACAGCGCTGCATGGGCGCGGGCAAAGCCGGAGTCCAGCGCGATGGCCTTTTCGAACATCGCTATCGCGCGGGCATTGTCGCTTTGATCAAAGCGATAGAGCGATTGCAGGCCCAGATGATAGGTCGCCCAGACATCGATATTCTCGGGCGACTGCAGTCGAGCCTTGGCGGCCTCGCTGAGCGGGATTTGCATTTCGACCGCAAAGATCACCTGCGCCACGATCGTCTCGCGGATTTGGTGCACCTCTTCCAGCGGCGACTGGAACCGCTCGGCCCAGATCACCTGACCGTCCGAGGTCTCGGCCAGTTCGACGCTGATGCAGACCTGCGGTCCGATCATCTCGACGCTACCAGTCAGGCAATACCGCACACCCAGTTTCTGCCGGATCTCGTCCAGGTTGCCGTGGTTCGACCGGAACCGGAAGGAAGAGCCACGCGCAATCACCGAAATCCAGCGCAGGCGCGAGATGGCGGCGATCAGCTCATGCGGGATCGCCTCGCTGAGCGTGGCGGCGGTCATGTCACCACCCATGATGTCGAAGGGCAGGATCGCCAGCGAGGGACGGCGCGAGGCTTGGGTCCAGTCCTCGTCGGGCTGGTCCAGATCGGTTTGAGTGTTCTGGTGAGTTGTGGCAGGGGCGGGTTCAATCTCGGCGATCCAGCGCAGGCCCTTGCCATGCACGGTCTTGATCGCCGCCTGCAGGGTGCCGGAATCGTCTACCGCGCGGCGGGCAGATTTGATACAGGTCGACAGTGCCGCATCCGACACCGCCCGTCCGTCCCAGAGTACATCGAACAACTCGTCCTTGCCGACCAGCCGCTCGCGATGTTCAATCAGGTGCTGGATCAGCGCCAGCGCCAGCGGTTCGGTCTCGACAAGTGCATCGCCGCGGCGCAATTCCTGCCGCGCAATATCCAGTGAAAACGCCCCAAACCGATAAATCATCGCCGGATCATAGCAGCAATCGCGGTTCTGTCTAAATCATGCGCCGCTCAGTCAAAGACATGGCCGTGCTGATACTGCTCATCCTGCCCCGCCGCAGCGGTCAGGGCGGCGACGTTGTCCTTGGTGAAGAAGCCATCATATTTGTGGCAACGCTCGATATATTCGGTGATCAGCAGCGTGTAGCGCGAATGTTTCGAGAAGATCTGTTTCAGATTCGGGTCGTCTTTGCATTCGCCAACCACATGCGCGAGGAACGGCACCCCTTTGTCTTTCAGCGTGTTGACCACGAAATCGACATTCTTCTCACCGCCCGCATGATCACCATCCTTGATCTCGACCGCCATGTGATGCAAGCGCCGCCCGAAATTGCGAACGAAATCCTCGGTTGGCATCGGCAGCCGGTCAAATGAGTTGACGAAAGAGGGCGTGTTGTTTGCGGTAAAGACCTTGGCGGGCGATTTCTTGTCGTCATCCACGTGGGGGTTGCGGTTGACATTGGTGGACGAGTTCATGTCCGAGATGTTGTAGGCCCCCCAGAAATAGTAGGGTACCATGGTCAGGAATTCGAGGATCGCATCCTCGCGCTCACCGGCCAGAATGCGCGTCGCCATATGGTCGAGCCCCAGCATCAGCGGCGAGATATTGCTGTCGGCACCGAATGCGGCGGCCTGGTCCAGGCGGGCGCGTTCTTCGGTGCTCAACTCGATGACATCGCCGAGCCCCAGCGAATTGGGGTTGTTGAAATCCAGATTGGAATACCCCACCCGATTGGCAGTGAAATCCGACGGTGTAGAGAACAGGAACCCGTTGCCGGTATAGAACGGGTTTTCCGTATCGCCGGCATATTCGAACCGCATATTCTGATTCTCCAGCGTGTCGCGCAGGAACTTCAGGTCGGTCGCGGCATAGATCTCGCCCACATAGCGGGTCTGTGCCAGCTTGCGCGCCAGCGGATACATGCGATTGATGCGGGGGATGAAATCTTCGAACCCGTCGCTGAGCGGTGCCATCAGGATCATGGCCGGGTAGTCGGGATGGGAGTGCAGAACCGCGAACCGGTGCGTGCGGCCCAGATAGCTGGCGGTGTGCCGGTACGGCGTCATCACATAGAGTTCGACGATGGTGTCCAGCATCGCGTCAGGTTCGACCTGTTGCACCACGGCGCGCATATTGCCGACCTGATCGGCAATGCCGGAGGATTGGCGGCGCTCATAGATGCGGGGCAGATATTCGGTGAAAAACTCCGAGTTTTTCTTGTCTCCACGGGGCTGATAGCTTTTCAGGTCGACTGTCATCATGCGTCTCCGGTTGCGAAGTCTGTGTAATGCGGGGTCCAGAATTTGGCCGCGATCGCTGCCTCCAGCTCGTCTTTGGTTGTCTTCGGGGCGACGCCTTCGTCCTGCGCTGTCAGTCCTACGGCCAGCGCGATCTGGCGGCTGACATCACGGATATTCGAGACATCCGGCAACAGGCTGGCGCGGCGGTCGGCCAGCGCGGGCGAGAGCGCGGCCAGCGCCTCGGCGGCGGAAATGAACATGGTCTCGGTTACGCGTGTTGCGCGTGCGGCGAGCACGCCCAACCCCATGCCGGGAAAAATATACGAGTTGTTGCACTGGGCGATATGATGGCTGTCACCTTTGTAACTGACCGGATCGAAGGGGCTGCCGGTGGCGACGATGGCCTTGCCATCGGACCAGTGGATGATCTGTTCCGGCGTTGCTTCGATCCGCGAGGTCGGGTTCGAAAGGGGCAGTATTATGGGATGTTCGCTGTCTGCAGCCATGGTGCGGATGATCTCTTCAGTAAAAAGCCCCGCCTGACCGCTGACACCGACAAGAATGTTCGGTTTGGCATGGGTGATCACGTCGAGCAGCGAGATGTCACCCTCTGCCCAGCCGTTCACCTTGTCAGTAGCCTGCACCAGCGCTTGCTGGAACGGCAGGAGCCCTTCCATCGCGTCGGTGATTAGCCCGTGCCGGTCGACCATATAGACCCGGCCGCGGGCCTCGGCCTCCGCCAGTCCTTGCTTGACCATCAGCTTGATCAATTCCTCGGCAATACCCGCCCCGGCCGATCCCGCGCCCAGAAAGGCGATGCGCGAGTCCTTGAGGGGCACGCCGGTCACATTGGCCGCCGCCAGCAGCGTGCCTGCGGTGACGGCTGCGGTGCCCTGAATGTCGTCGTTGAAGGTACAAAGCTGATCGCGGTACTTGGCCAACAAGGGGGCGGCGTGCTGCTGGGCGAAATCCTCGAACTGCAGCAGCACATGTGGCCACTTCCGTTTCACCGCCTGTACGAAGAGATCGACGAATTCGAAATACGCCTCGCCCGATATCCGCTCATGCCGCCAGCCGATATACATCGGATCGTGTAGCCGCTCCTGATTGTTGGTGCCGGGATCGAGCAGGATCGGCAGGGTTACCGCGGGGTCGACCCCGCCCGCACCGGAATAGAGCGAGAGCTTGCCGATCGGAATGCCCATGCCGCCCGCGCCCTGATCGCCAAGGCCCAGAATGCGCTCGCCATCGGTGACCACGATCGCCTGCACATCCGTGTTGATGGCATTGTCGAGGATCTGTTCGATCTGGTCACGCTCGGGGTAGGGGATGATCAGCCCGCGCGGATGGCGGTAGATTTCGCTGAATTGCTTGCAGGCATCTCCGACGGTGGGCGTGTAGATGATTGGCATCATCTCGGGCAGGTGGCGGATCAGCAAGGCATAGAACAGCACCTCGTTGTCGTCCTGCAAGTTGCGCAGGAATATATGCTGTTCGATCGGCGAGGCCTGGGACCGGAAAGCGGCATAGGCGCGGGTGATCTGTTCGTCCAGCGTCTCGATATGAGGTGGCAGCAGACCGGTGAGGCCAAGCTGGTCGCGTTCCGCCTGCGAAAAGGCGGTTCCCTTGTTCAGCACGGGGTTGGCCAGATAGTGCAGATTGGCGGGGCCGGTCTGTGTCATCATGGGGTCTCCTGACGTGAACATCGCCTTGCGTGTGACAAGCATGCACATCACGGGCGCTTTGGGGAAGCTTGGAATGCGCCCAAAAACCAGCTATTTTACGGGTTTAGCTGTGATGGGGCTGCGCGCCATGGCCCACGCGGAACAGGAAGGAGCGGTGCGATGACCGGGCAAGCAAGAGCCCGCAGGTTTTTCGAGGTGATCGGCGAAGACCTGGATTGCAGGCTCAGCCCCTATTGCTGGCGGAGTCGGATGGCATTGGCCCATAAGGGCCTGGGTTATGCCCCCCGGCCTTGGCACATCACCGAAAAGGACCGCATCACCGACTCGGGTGGCATCACTGCGCCGGTGCTGGTTGATGGCGGGCGGTGGTTGCGCGACAGCTGGCAGATCGCACTCTATCTTGATGAGACCTATTCCGAGTTTCCGCTGATACCCGGTCCAGCCGCCCTGTCGCGCTGCCGATTCCTGAACAGCTGGGCCGACAGTGCGCTGCATCCGGGGCTGTTTCGCGCGGTGATCGCCGAGCAGTTCCCGCTGACCGCCGAGATCGACAAGGCGTATTACCGGGAGCGGACATTGGCCAAGTTTGGCCAGAGCGTCGAGGAGATCGGCGCACACCCCGAACCCGCCGCAGCGCAGGTCCGCACCGCGCTGGCCCCGGTGGAGGATGCCCTGTCGGTCGCGCCATATCTGGGTGGAGATGCGCCTGATTATGGGGACTATATCCTGTTTGGTACGTTTCAGTGGGCGCGGGTGGTCAGTCGGCGACACTTCTGGCCGCAAGGCTCCGCGCTGGAGCGCTGGTTCGACGCGCTATTGGATGCATTTGACGGCATGGGCAGGGCGCAGTCGCCACGCGCCCATTGGGACCTGCCACCGCTGACGTGCCTTGCCAGATAGACCAGACGAAATCGCTTCACGCACGGTTACAGACGCAATCCAAATGAAACTAATCCCTCACTGCTCGTGTTGGTCCCAATAAGGCAGGCTTTTCCGCAAGTGTTCTACGTCGTCGGTGACATCAACGGCTTCCATCACGCGAACCAGATCTTTTGCAAACTCGGGAAACAACTGGAGCGGAAGCGGCGAGGCAACCGGACCACCACCAGCGAAGAGCAATTGAACCCGAATATCTTTGTAGTCAATGAAGACGCGGCAAAACGCCAAAACGTCCGGATGGCGGGTGAATTTTTTGTTGCAGCTGATAATATGAGGTGGAATTCCATCCGTATTATCGGGGCGATCCATATACACAAAGTCGGATGCCTCGATAAATCTGGATGTACTTTCGTCGAAATACTTGTAGATATCATAGCCCGTTTCACCGAATTTGGTGCCGCCTACTTTTTTCTTTTGTTCGACAATATTTTTAAGATGAAGATCGTAACTTCCCAGACTTGAGATAATAATTCCAGAAGCCGTTTTGTTGTACGCCAACCCAGGAACTCGTCTCGGATTAACCAGGAGACGCATCACCCTTTCGTCGGGGCCGCGCGTAGGTGGCGGCGCCTGACAAACACGGACGACAATGCCGCCGATTTCGACCAATCCCCCTTCTGGGGGAAAGCGACCTGCTCCGGGTGAGAAAAACAGATCACCCTCACACCATGCTTGTGACGGGTCATGTGCCGGAGCGGGCAGGTATTGCTCAACTTCTGCTTTCAACCCGATAGGTAAGCACGACAATACTATCAATGCAGGATACCAGCGAACTCGAAACGATTTTGGGCTCAACGTCATCTCCGAACTATTTGGCTGTGCCTTGGAGAGAATGGCTGTCGTCTTTACATTGTTCAACAGAGCTTTATGCAGGTTAGGTCGGTCACACGTTCAAGCTGCAGCACATGTTTGTTTGGGCTCTGAGCCAGATTTTTGCTCTGCACGTCCAGAGCGGCGACTTTCGGTGTGATCATCCGAAATCAACCCGTTCGGCAATGCGCATCAAAACAATGATCGGAGGTTTCAAACCATGCGGGCATTCGAAGCTCACCTGAGCAGCGCTGCGCGGTTGTCGCTGATATGCTTGGCGGTGCGGAACACCAAAGCGGCCAGCGTGGCGGTGGGGTTCACGGCGCCGGGGGTGGGAAACAGGCTCGCGCCCGCCACGAACAGGTTCTCGACATCATGGGTCTGGCCAAAGGAATTGGTCACCGATGTCGCCGGATCGCCCCCCATGATCGTGCCGCCCATCATGTGCATTGGCGCGCGTTGCCCGGCCCAGGGCTCGCTGACGCCCGCCGCCTTGAAGATCTTCAACCCCTCGGCTTTGGCAAGATCGGAGCGCGCGGAGTTGTCCTTGGGCAGGGTGTTCGTGACTTTCGCTGCGGGTAGTCCAAAGCGGTCTTTCTGGCTGTCCAGCTCGATCCGGTTTTCCGGGATGCTGGTCTCTTCGCAGAGCACGGTCATGTTGCCGTAGTGCCGGGCTGCGCGCCGCATATAGTCGTCCAGCCCCGCGCCATAAAGCTCGGGCCGGGCCAACGCCAACCCCAGAAGATCGTTGGGTTTTGTGGCTTGCGCCGCCAACCACGCGCGGCTGCCAAAGGCGCCCTTCGCGGGCGTCTTGTCGTCATAGCCCTCTAGACACAGCGTATTGGCCCCGGTCACGCCGCGATACGGCTCGGTCTCGTCGGGGAACAACCCGTGGATCGTGGTCAGCGCGTGCGAGGTGAAGTGGCGGCCCAACAGACCGCTGCCATTGCCCAGCCCGTCCGGGTGGTGATCACTGGCCGAGAGCAGCAGCAACCTCGCGTTCCAGATCGTGTGACAGGCCGGGATCACGATCGCGGCAGGTTGAAAATGCCGCGCGCCCTGTTCGTCGAGATATTCGACACCGGTCGCGCGTTTGCCCGACGGGTCAGTGGTGATCTTGCTGACATAGGCATGGTGGCGCAACTTGGCCCCGGCCTTGAACGCCTTGGGCCATTGCAGCACCAGCGGATTGGCCAGCGCGCCGATCGGGCAGCCCGCATCGCACCAGCCGTCCAGAATGCAGCCCGCCCTCCCGTCATAGCTCTGGCTGTTGACCGCCAGCGAGTTCGACACCAGCGACAGCCCCACCGCGTCGAACCCTTTCTTCAGCGCCTGTGACTGGCGCGAGAGCGGCAGGGACGGCATCGGGTAGGGATCGCTCTGCGGTGACCATTGGTCGGCCTTGGCATCGCCAGAGACGCCAAAATAGGCCTGTGCATGGTCGTACCAGGGACGCAGATCGTCATAGGTGACCGGCCAGTCCAGGCTTTTGCCATGCAGCGTGTTGACCCGGAAATCATCCGGGTGCAGTCGGTACCAGTTGGCATACCAGTGCAGCCCCGCCCCGCCCGTGCCCCAGCCCATGGCGAAGTTTGCGGCGCCCACCAGATCACCGGCCTCGATCACCTCAGGGCCCGCCCAACGCAGTCGCCGCGACCAGATTTGCGAGCTGACCATCTCGGAAAGTTTGCGCTCGGGTCCGGCTTCCAGCACCAGAACCGAAAAGCCAGCCTCAGCCAGTTCGGCGGCCATGGTGCTGCCCGCGATGCCCGATCCGGCAACAACCACATCAACGGCGTCATAGGTGTGATCGGTCATCGCGTCACCATGGCTTGGGCGGGGCGATATGGGCCAGATAGGGAATGTCCAGCTGGGCGAACCCGGCCTCGGTTCCATAGACCATATCCACTGCGTCGCTGCGGGAAATGAAATAGAAGAAATTGGGGTCGGGGGTTGTCCATGCTTCGGTTTTCGACTGGGCTGCAGCCGCCACGATCTCACCGCTTTGCTGCATGTCCAGCCGGGCGAACCCCATGGCGAAGCGATGCTGGCTTTCCTGCTCGATCCCGGCGATGCCGCCACGATAGAAGGGCAACATCGCATCGCTGTCGAGATAGCGCAGCAGCAGCATGGACTCGCTGAAACTCCCCGAGATGTTCTGGTCGACAAAGCGCGCCACCCCGGCCCGCGCCGCACCGGGGGCCAGTAGATCGCACCATTTTGACAAGGTCTCGGCCTCGGGTTCGGTGAGTGACATGGGTCTGTCCCCTTCCTGGCTTTTGCCAACTACCACGCGTGGCACCGCACCGAGTAGCGCGGCGGTGCGGAGTGTATTGGCGATGAAGCGTCTGCGTTTCATCCTGTCAGCGCCCCCGTTGCGACGGTTGTGCAACCCAGTTTAAGCGATTTCAGGGTCGTCGGTCCAATCCGGGGCTACCCCAACGCATCAAAGGCCTTGCCGGATCGTGTATGGTCCCGTCCAATGACCGGACAACAGGAAGGTCATGGTATGTATGTCTTCGAGATCCTGTGGATCGTGCTGTTTCGCTTTGCGCCACTGCCGAGGATCTGGGCGATTTGTCTGATCGCGGTCAATCTGGGTGCGCTGTTTTTTCTCGATACATTTTATGGCCGGGTTGCCTTGCTGGCGGCGTTGGCAGGGATCGCGGTGATGATGGTGATCTATACCAGGCTGGGCTTCGTGAGGCTGCTGGGTATCGGGCATGTGTTCTGGATACCGATGCTGATCTGGTTCGCCTCGTCCCTGCCCGACCTGCAGACCGACACGGCGCTCTATTGGTGGGTGGTCGTGCTGATTGGTTTCAACACGGTGTCGTTGGTGATCGATGCGGCGGATGTGGCGCGCTATCTGCGCGGCGAACGGGCGCCGCATTATCGCTGGCGCGCGACTTAGCGAGTCTGAACTCTCAATCCGGCTTGGCCGGAAATGCGACTGGGCCGCCCTGCTTCTCCCAGGTCGAGAACCCCTCTCGCAGGTGGGCAGCCTCGAACCCCATATCCTGTAGCGTTGCCACCGTGAGGGCAGACCGCCAGCCCGAGGCGCAGTGGAACACATACTTCTTGCCGGGCTGGGCGAAGACATCCTTGTGATAGGGGCTGTCGGGATCGACCCAGAACTCGATCATCCCGCGCGGGGCGTGAAAGCTGCCGGGGATGAAGCCGCTGCGCTGGCGTTCGCGCGGGTCGCGAATATCGACAATGACCACATCTGGGTTATCCACCATCGCGATCAGGTCCGGTGTTTCGATTTCCTCGATCCGGGTGCGGGCCTTGGCTACCATCTGGGCGGAAGAAAGTTTGAGCTGGGTCATGATGGCTCCGTGTCTCGTTGGGCTGAACAGCGATATCGTAAATTGACACTCGCAACGGCGACCTGCAACGTGATTCCGGGTGCCGGATGGAGCGTGGCCAGCATGAGTGTCGATACACCGATCTCGCTTTGGGAGACCTCCGCGCAGGAGCCGGAGATGGACCAGCCTTTCGTCGGCGATGCCGCGGTTGATGTGGCGATTGTCGGGGCCGGGTACACCGGGCTCTCGACCGCGCTGCACGCGGCCGAGGCAGGCCTGTCGGCACAGGTGATCGAGGCACGGCAGATCGGGCATGGCGGGTCGGGGCGCAATGTCGGGCTGGTCAATGCGGGGCTTTGGATGCCGCCGCGTCAGGTGGCCGAGGCTTTGGGGCCGAGTCACGGACCGGGTTTTGTAGAGTTGTTCAGCAACGGCCCGTCTTATGTCTTTTCGCTTATCGAAAAGCATCAGATCCGCTGTGAGGCCACCCAGACCGGCACCATCCACGCCGCCCATGCGACAAGCGGGCTGCGAGACCTGCAGGAGCGTCATGCGGATTGGCAGCGTTTGGGCGAACCCGTCGAGCTGCTGTCACGCGCCGAAATTGCCGGGCTGACCGGGACGGAGATGTTTCATGGTGGGTTGCTGGACCGGCGCGCGGGCACGATCAACCCGATGGGCTATTGCCGGGGTTTGGCACGGGCCGTGGTTGCGGCGGGGGCCCGGATCGGTACCGGCGCGCGTGCGACTGCTTTGCGCCGGGATGGTACGCGCTGGATCGTCGAGACCGAACAGGGCCTCGTGCGGGCGCGTTATGTGGTGCTGGGCACCAATGCCTATACCGACGGGTTGTGGCCCGAACTGAACCGGGTGTTCACTACGATCAATTATTTCCAGCTGGCAACCGCACCGCTGGGATCTGAGGCCGCGCATATTCTGCCGGGCAGGCAAGGTCTTTGGGATACTGGGCAGATCATGTCCAGTCTGCGCCGCGACGCGGGTGACCGGCTGCTGATTGGTAGCATGGGCCGGGTGATCGGCACCGCAGACAAAGGTCTGTCGCGTCGCTGGGCGCGCAAGCGGCTTGTGCAGATGTTTCCCGAACTGGCCGGTGTTACGTTCGAAGAGGCCTGGCATGGTCAGATCGCCATGACCCCCGATCACCTGCCGCGCATCCTTGAGCTGGCCGAGAACCTCTTTACACCTATCGGGTATAACGGGCGGGGCATCACGACGGGCACGCTGTTTGGTCGGGCATTGGCCGATCTGATTGCGGGCAAGCCTCGGGCGGAGCTGCCGCTGCCGGTCACCGATCCCAAACCTGTCAGGGGTGGGTCGATCATCTCGCGGGCCTATGACGCCGCCTTCACTGCAAACCAGTTTATCAAGAGCTTCTGAAACGACATGACCACAGATGACATCCGCGTTGGCGTCGATATCGGGGGGACGTTTACGGACGTGGCCCTGCAGACACCACAAGGGTTTTCGACCTGCAAGGTCCTGACCGACTATGCCCGGCCCGAACAGGCGATCCTCGACGGGATTGGCCAAGCCGCTGAGGCCGCCGGGATCGCGCCGGGCCAGATCGGGCAGGTCATTCACGGCACCACGCTGGTGACCAACGCGCTGATCCAGAGACACGGGGCAAAGACCGCCTTCATCACCACCGAAGGGTTCCGGGACGTGATCGAAATGCGCTCGGAAAACCGGTTCGAGCAATATGACCTGAACCTGGAACTGCCGAAACCGCTGGTGCCTCGCCAGCACCGTTTCACCCTGAACGAGCGGATGGGGCCCAATGGCGAGGTGCTGCTTCCACTTGATCCGGCAGAGGTGCAGACAATGGCCGCTCGTGTGCTGGACGGGGGCTATGACGCCGTCGCAATAGGGTTGATGCATGCCTATGCCAACGACGCCCATGAGGAGATGATGGCCGAGGCGCTGCGGGCCGCCGCGCCCGGTCTGTCGATCTCGATTTCCTCGGTGATCTCGCCGCAGATGCGGGAACTGCCGCGCTTCAACACGGTGATCGCCAATGCATATGTGCAGCCGCAAGTGGCCGATTATCTCGGCCGTCTGGTCACACGGTTACGTCAGATGGAGGTCACCGCGCCGGTTTTCATGCTGCATTCGGGCGGCGGTCTGATCTCGGTCGAGACTGCGGCGGAACAGCCCGTGCGCTTATTGGAATCCGGTCCTGCTGGTGGCGCGATATTTGCGGCAGATTACGCGCGCGCGCATGGGCTGGACAAGGTGCTGAGCTTTGACATGGGCGGCACCACCGCCAAGATTTGTCTGATCGAAGAGGGTGCGCCAAAGACCGCCAACACCTTCGAGGTGGCGCGCACCTACCGCTTCAAGAAAGGCTCGGGCATGACCGTATCCACCCCGGTGGTCGAGATGGTCGAGATCGGCGCGGGCGGCGGTTCGATCGCGTCGATTGATAGTCTGGGGCGTTTGCAGGTCGGCCCGCGCTCGGCCGGATCAGAACCCGGCCCGGCCTGTTATGGGCGTGGCGGGGCTGAGCCGACCGTGACCGATGCCAACCTGCTATTGGGGCGTCTGGATCCGGAGAATTTCGGCGGTGGCGCGATCCCGCTTCTGCCGGAGAAGGCGATGCAGGCGACAGAGAAACTCGATCTGTCGCCGCAGGAGGCGGGGTTCGGCATCACGGAGATGGTTGATGAGAACATGGCCAATGCCGCGCGCGTGCACACGGTCGAGAACGGGCGCGATATCGAACATTTTACCATGATCGCCTTTGGCGGCGGCGCGCCGCTGCATGCCTGCCGCCTGAGCGAGAAACTGGGCATCGTGGCGCTAATCATTCCACCGGGGGCAGGGGTCGGCTCGGCCATCGGCTTCCTTAAAGCGCCCTTCAGTTTCGAGGCGACGCGGGGCCTGTTCCAGAAGCTCGATGCGTTCGATCCTGACCAAGTCAACGCCGCGCTGGTCGAGATGGAGCAGGAGGCGCGCAGCTTCGTGAATGAAGGCGCGGCGGGGGTTGAGACGACAACCCGCTTGACCGCGTTGATGCGCTATTCCGGGCAGGGCTGGGAGATCCCCGTGCAATTGCCGCACCGTCCCTTCGACACCGAAGGCCGCACGGAAATCCACGCAGCGTTCGAGGCCGCCTATCGCAAGCTCTTTGGTCGGATCATCGACGGGCTGCCGGTCGAGATCACTAATTGGCTGCTCACCGTCTCAACCGTTTTGCCGCCTGTGCAAAAGGCGGTCATTCATCGCGCGGGCTTGCAGGCAGACACGCAGCGCAGGCGGCAGTTCTTTGATGCTGGGCTGCGCCAGACGGTGGATGCGCAGGAGGTCGCGCGCACCGCCATGACACCCGGTCGGATGGTTGAAGGACCAGCGATCATCACCGAGGCCGAGACCACGACCATCGTCACCTCGGGCTACCGCGCCATTGGGCAGGGCGATGGCAGCCTGCTGCTGCTCAGAAAGGAGGGGCAGGCATGACCCCGACATCTATTGACTATCAGATCATGTGGAACCGCCTGATCGCGGTGGTCGAGGAACAGGCAACCACGCTAATCCGCACCGCCTTTTCCACCTCGGTGCGCGAGGCGGGCGATTTGTCGGCGGGGCTGTTTGACCGGCAGGGACGGATGATCGCCCAAGCCGTGACCGGCACGCCGGGCCATGTGAACGCGATGGCCGAAAGTGTCACTCATTTCGCCGCAAGGATCGGGCCGCAGTACACGTTTGAGGGCGATGTCTTCATCACCAATGACCCCTGGCTGGGCACCGGACATCTGCACGATATCACCGTGGTGACGCCGGTGTTCCGCAAGGGCGCACATATCGGTTACTTCGCCTGCACCGCCCATGTGGTCGATATCGGCGGGCGCGGCTTCGGACCGGATGGCAACGAGGTCTATGAGGAAGGTCTGCTGATCCCGATCACCAAATTTGCCGAACGCGGCGAGGTGCAGTCGCTGCTGATCGAACTGATCCGCGCCAATGTGCGCACGCCGGATCAGACTGTGGGCGACATGTATTCGCTGGCTGCCTGCAACGAGGCCGGAGACCGGCGCTTGCAGGCGATGATGGACGAGTTCGGCATCGACGATCTGCAGGGCCTGTCGGAGTTTGTCATTGAGGCCAGTCGTAAGGCCACACATGAGGCCATCGCCAAGGTACCCTCGGGCAGCTACCGCCACACGATGCAGGTCGATGGCTATGACGCGCCGGTGCATATGGAGGTCGCCTTGCGGGTCGAAGGCGAGAGGCTGGTGGCGGATTTCGCGGGTACCTCGGTTCAGAGCAAGTTCGGCGTGAATTGCCCCGAAGTTTATACGCGCGCCTATGCCTGTTACGCGCTGAAATGCGCGATCGCGCCGCAAGTGCCGAACAATACCGGCTCGCTGGAACCTTTCGAGATCACCGCGCCCGAGGGCTGCATACTTGCCGCCCGCCGCCCCGCGCCAGTCTCGGTGCGCCATGTCATGGGGCATCTGGTGCCCGATCTGGTGCTGGGTGCGCTGCATCAGGCGATGCCGGGAGTGGTTCCGGCAGAAGGGGCAAGCGCTCTCTGGAATATCCAGATTTCGGCGCGGGCCCGCGATCCTGACAGCGGCTTGCCGAACAGCGAAGTGCTGATGTTCAACTCGGGTGGCACCGGGGCACGACCGTGTTGCGACGGGTTGAGCGCCACCGCCTTCCCTTCTGGTGTGTCCACGATGAGCGTCGAGGCGACCGAGCATGTCGGGCCGATCACCGTCTGGCGCAAGGACCTGCGTGAAGGCTCGGGTGGGGCCGGGGCCTTGCGCGGCGGTCTGGGTCAAACCATCGAGATTTCCGCCCGCGACGGCTATGACTTCTATTTCAATGCCATGTTCGACCGGGTTAAGAACCCTGCCAGAGGGCGCGAGGGCGGTCTGCCCGGCGCGCCGGGGCGGGTTGAGCTGGCCGATGGCACCGAGCTGCGCAGCAAGGGACGGCAGTTGATCCGCAACGGACAGCGGCTGAAGCTGAGCCTGCCCGGTGGTGGTGGCTATGGCGATCCCGCAACACGAGACCCCGCCGCGGTTGCCAATGACCTCTCGGCAGGGTTCATATCAGAAGACGAGGCCCGCGCGGTCTATAAGGACAAGGATTGAGATCAGGCGATGACAGACAAACCCATTGCACTTGTAACCGGAGCGGCCCAGGGAATCGGCCAGGCCTGCGCTGAGGCGCTGACCGAGGATGGCTATTTTGTGGTTCTGGCCGATGTTCAGGACAGCGTGCATGCCGCCGCAGAAAAGCTGGGCGGCGTCGGCATGATCTGCGACATGGGCGACGTCGCCGCGATTGCGGCGATGTTCGACGCGCTCGAGTCCGACCATGGCCCGGTCACCGCGCTGGTTAACAATGCGGGCATCGCCTCGCCGGGTGATTTCCTGAGCTATGAACTGGAGACCTTCGAGCGGGTGATCGATATCAACCTGCGCGGCGTTTTTCTGGCGACGCAGCGTGCCGCCAGGAGCATGGTCGACAAGGGGATCGAGGGTGCCATCGTCAACATGTCATCGATCAACGCGCAGGTGGCGATCCCGGCGATCCCGGCTTATTGCGCCTCAAAAGGCGGGGTGATGCAGCTGACCAAGGTGGCGGCGCTGGCGCTGGCGCAGCACAATATCCGGGTGAACGCCGTTGGCCCCGGCTCGATAGACACCGAGATGATGGCCGGCGTGAACGCCAACCCCGAAGCGATGAAGACGGTGTTGTCACGCACCCCACTGAAGCGGCCAGGGACCGCCCGCGAGATCGCCGATGTCGTCGCGTTCCTGTGCTCGAAAAAATCCAGCTATGTGACAGGCGAGACCATCTATGTGGATGGTGGGCGGCTTGGCCTTAACTATACCTGCTGAAACCAAGGGACGTCTGACATGATTGAGCGTAAACACACTTCTGCCCGCATGAGCAAGATCGTCGCCCATAGCGGTGTCATTTATCTGTGTGGCCAGGTCGGCGCGGGCGAGACGGTGACCGATCAGACAAGCGATTGCCTGTCCCGGATCGACGCACTGCTGGAGGAGGCGGGCTCGGGTCGCGAGCATATCCTGCAAGCCATTGTCTGGCTGCGTGATATGGCCGATTTCGCCGAGATGAACGCGGTCTGGGATGCCTGGGTGCCCACGGGTCACGCCCCCGCGCGCGCTTGTGGCGAGGCGCGGTTGGCCCGCGACGCTCTGAAGGTTGAGATCATAGTCACCGCCGCACTCAAGCCATGAAAGCTTGGGCAGGTCTCGTTTGCGGAACACACGGCGCAGTTTAGCCATGTAGGAGGGATTTTTGTAGACTGGGAAACAAATCAGCCGAAGCCCAGATGATCAATCCCGCACCACTCATCGGCTACATCGTTGGGTTCCTTAGGGAGGGCAGTTCTGGTTTGACCGGTTGGAATCGCGTGATAAAACTTGCGTAAGGGTGGTCCGGTGACCCGCCGACGGCCATGACAGAGCGAGGCGAGGATGAGCAAAGATCCCTATTCCGTGCTGGGCGTCTCGAAAGACGCCTCGGATGCCGACATCAAGAAAGCCTATCGGCGAATCGCCAAGGAATGCCATCCGGATTTGAAACCCGGCGACGCCGAGGCGGAGGAGAGGTTCAAGGCAGCTGCGGCCGCCTATGACCTTCTCAAGGATGCTGAGAAGCGGGCGCGATTTGACCGGGGCGAGATCGATGCCTCGGGGCAGGAAAAGCCGCAGCAGCAGTATTATCGCGACCATGCCGAGGTGGCGGGCAACCCTTATCGCGCGGGTCCCAATTTCGGCGATCAGCCGGATATGTCCGACATTTTCTCGGAATTCATGCGCGGGCGCGGGCAAGGCGGGTTCGGGCAGCGCGAGGCCTATGAGTTCCATGCGCCGGGCCGCAATCGCAATTACACGCTGCAGATCTCGTTTCTGGACGCGGTATATGGCGCCAGTCAGAAACTGACCCTGCCCGATGGCGATCGTGTCGAAGTGAAAATCCCCGCCGGGATCACCGATGGCCAGACAATCCGGTTGCGCGGCAAGGGCGATTCCGGGATGGGTGAGGGCGCGCCGGGTGATGCGTTGGTCACAGTCAGCGTCGCGCCCCATCCGCTGTTCCAGCGCGAGGGGCATGATATTCGCATCACCCTGCCGATCTCGCTTGACGAAGCGATCCTGGGCGGCAAGGTTCCCGCGCCCACGATCGACGGCAAGGTGAATGTCACGGTGCCACCCGGCACCAGCAGCGGACGCACGCTGCGATTGCGGGGCAAGGGGGTCAAAAAACGCGGCAGCACGGATCGGGGCGATCAACTGGTCGAGCTGACGGTGGTCATGCCGAAAGAGATCGACGGGGACCTGAAACAGTTCATGGAGACGTGGCGCGACGCCCACGGCTATGATCCACGCGCGGGGATGCCGTCATGAGCCGCACCTATACAGAAACGCAACTCGTCGCGACGATCACCCGGCTCACGCCCGACCGGCTGACCGAATACCTCGCAGCCGAGATCGTCATCCCGACCCAGTCCGATCAGGGGCTGATCTATCAAAGCCTCGATGTGGCGCGGCTGGAACTGGCCTGTGAGTTGCACGAACAGTACGAGATGGAGCCGGATGCACTGTCGATGATGATCTCGCTCATCGACCAGATGCACGGGTTGCGTGCGGAGTTGCGCGAGGTTCTGGGCGCGGTCGAGGCGCAGCCTGACCCGGTGCGCCGAACCCTGATCGAGGCGATCGGCGTGGCGCGGTTCAAGCGCTAGGGATTAGCCCGTGCGCTCCATCTCTTCGATCATCTTGCGGGCGCGCTTGCATTGCAGCTTGTCGCGCAAGGGACTGTCAGGGTCGACATCCTTCTGGCAGACCACGCATTTATCGGCACCCGAGATCGCGTTCAGCCCGCCGCAGCTGCCCTTGATCGTCTTGCCCATCAGGATCACGCCCAGCGACATGCCAACCATGACCAGCGCCAGCAGGACAAAGGCGAGGATGAAGGTGCTCATGATCGGTCTCCGTCACTGGCTGGCGAGAATCGCAGCGAAGTCGCTGCTTTGCTGCACAATATAGGGCTCCACGCCGTCCTGTGCAGCCCGGCTGATGAAGAAGGCGGCAAGTTCTTTTTCTTCGGCGAGTTTTAGACCCTCTTCGGCGCCCAGGACCAGCAGCGCGGTGGCCCAGGCATCGGCCATCATCGCATCGTCCGCCACCACGGTGACCGAGGTTGTCCGGTGTGTGATCGGATGCCCGGTGGTCGGGTCGATGATATGGGAATAGCGCACGCCATCCTGCTCAAAGAAATTGCGGTAATCGCCCGAGGTGGCCAGACCGTGATCGCTGACCGGAACGATCAGTTTCACCGTTTGCACCGATGCGTCCGGGCGTTCGATCCCGATGCGCCAGGTCTCGCCCTTGTCATTCTCGCCACGTGTGACCAGATCGCCGCCGATCTCGACCATGTAATTCTCGACGCCAAATCCCTCGATCGTTGCCGCAACCGCGTCAACGCCATAGCCTTTGGCGATGGCGGACAGGTTGATGCCAACAGCCGCATCAGACTTGGCCAGTGTGCCGGCCTCGGCGTCGAGCATCAGCAACCGGTCCTGACCCACATACGCAAGCGCCGCAGCGATGGCCGCATCATCCGGCACCGGGTCTTCGGGCTTGCGAGGGCCAAAGCCCCACAGTTCGATCAGCGGCCCGAGTGTGACGTCGAACCGTCCGTCGCTTTGCGCGTGTACGTCATTTGCGGCCGCAATGACCTTGGCAAATTCGGTCGAGATAGTAACGGGTTGGGTGTCACCAGAGGCGGAAAACTTCGAAACCTCAGAGCTTGGGTCCCAGTTCGACATCTTGGCATTGATCGAGGCCAGGCTGTCGGTGACCGCCAGAGCCATCGCATCACCATCCAGATCCGTGCCCACGACTGTGATGTTATAGGTTGTGCCCATTGTTTCGCCCGACAGGCGCAGAACCTCGGGGTCCTCGTCGAACAAGCAGCCCGCCAGCGCGGAAGGCAGGAGCAGAGGGAACCATCGCAGCATGGGAAAACTCCGGTCGAATGTCATGGGCGGCATATGCCAGCGGGGTCTTGCGGAGTCAAACAATGCTCAGACCTTGAGTGGCAGAAATCCCAGCGCCAGCAGACCGAGCGCTGCCGGAATGCCGAACAGCCAGGCACGCCGCTGCCAGCCGGGTGTCTGGTCCTTCCAGGCCAGCCGGAACCGATGGCCGCAAATCACGACGGCAAAGACGATCAGCGCCCCGGTAACCGGTGTGAGATACAGTTCTTCGCCCATTTTTTTGCTCCGATGCCGCTGTTTGCCGTGCCGCGTCCAATTTCCCCCTTCCGGGATCGTCAACCCGCGCTAAAGTGACAGGTGAACAGAGTCGTATCCGCAGAAGGAATTCAGCCTATGGCCCCAAGCTCTTACCAAGCGCCCAGCCGTGGCGACAAGACCGATAAAAAGACCCATAGCCAATCGGTGGAGTCGAATTTGTCGCATTCGCTGACCACCGTGGCCAAACTGCTGGAGGGCAAGGGGGACGCAGTTTTTTCCCTGCGCCCCAATGACACGATCAGCCATGCTGTCGAGATACTGAAGGACAAACATATCGGTGCACTGGTCGTCACCGATCAGAATGGTAAGTTGCAGGGCATTCTGTCGGAACGCGATATCGTACGCCGTATGGCCGAGACGCCGGGTCAAACTCTGCCGCAGGAGGTCTCGGCGCTGATGACTAGCGACGTAGTGACCTGCACGCCGGATGATGCCCTGATGGACATACTCAAGCGCATGACCGAGGGACGTTTCCGCCACATGCCAGTGATCGCTGGCGATAATCTTTGCGGCATGATCACCATAGGCGATGTGGTGAATTTCCGGCTCAAGGAACTGGAATACGAGGCGCTGCGGATGAAGCAGATGATCGTCGGCTGATCCTCTGGCCCCGGGCAGGCGCGATGCTTGTTCGGGGAAATCCGCGCAAAGCCTCTTGCACATGGCCCAGACCTTAGCTACATCCGCCCGCAGCGGGTGATTAGCTCAGTTGGTAGAGCGCTTCGTTTACACCGAAGATGTCGGGAGTTCGAGTCTCTCATCACCCACCATCCCGCACATAACCAGAACCAGACATCAGCAAGTATTCGTCGCGTTTCGCCATGGCATCATGTCAATGAACTATGGCAATGCGCAGCCGCGAAGGTCGGCTTTGTCCTCTCCAGCGCAGCTTTTGAATTGGCTTGACACCTCTCTAATTGACGACTAGCTCAGCGGTCGCTTGAGGCATGCCGCCTCGCGCAATGGAGATTTTATGAAAGAGACCCGGGCCTAACGCCCGTTCCTGGCGACTCAAATTCAGGAATACCGACATTGATAGGCACACTCACGCGCGATGCTGAGTGATCCTGTTTATGTACTTTCGTAAGATCGAGACATCCCAATGAATATCTCAAAGCACGAGCAGCGTGTTTTGCATGAACTCGCTCTTGGTGGGTCTATCCATCATGAGCGCCTCGAAAACGGCAAAATACACGACATCACCTGTTACACACGCAACGGTCATGTGCTGACCGACTGTACCATCAGCGTATTCCAGCGCCTTTTGAAGCGGCGTTTTATCCGCTCGAAAAACGGCGGTCCCTACCGCGCATCCGCGTTGGGGGTCAAATCCGTGCGCGCACAAATGAACCAAAGATAGGAAAAAACAATGAACCACGCAGAAATAGAGCCTATCACGAACGTCCATAGGTTGGCATTTGGCGATGCAGAAGGACCTGAAATCGCTAAGCTTGCTGAGAGCTTTCTCGCGCTACCTGACACAATTTCAATTAGTGCCAAGCGCGCTGGTAAGATCGTTGGTAACGTGCTGTTCACACCGTTTGTCTTTCAGGATCACCCAGACGCAAAATGCTACCTGTTGGCACCTCTTGGTGTGTTGCCCGAGTATCAGGGATATGGTGTTGGAAAAGAAGTGATGGAAACCAGTATCGAACACCTCAAATCCATCGGAACAGATGCTGTGTTCGTGTTGGGCGTGCCGACCTTCTATCCAAGGTTCGGGTTTGTTGCGACAGAAAAACAAACACCGTTCCCGGATCTTTTGACGATGCCGGAGCCGTGGATGGAACTTGCGTTGAAAGCTAAATCGGCAATACCGCTGAGCGGTAAAACGATTGCGGTAGAGCCATTCATGCAGCCACATTTTTGGGACACATCAGGTCGGGGGTGACGCCACCTATTACCCAATAACCACAGGGCGAACCAGACATTTATAATTTCAGGATGAACGTCTGGATTGTCCGCAAAGCCGATGTTTGCCGGATTCAGAAGTGCCTCGGATGCCGATGGTTTGAGTTTTCCATGAGGCATGTCAACAGGCTATTCGCGACATGAATGCACGCCATGTTTCCTCAGAAATTTAGAGAAGCAGGGCTACTCGCATTTGCACAGCATTGCACTGTGCGAGCGTCTTGCATCGACGGCGTCAGATCAGCTCTGTCGCGCGGCCGAACAGGAGTTCCCATTGCGCGCCATCGCTCAAGGACACGGTTCCGGCGCCGGAGGTCTGATCTGCGCTTCTGGTCATTGATACGGTTCCGGTTCGGCCATCATCACATTTAAGCGCAACCTGCAGGGTTTTGGACGTGTCAGCAGGGTCGTACTCTCCGCGGCATTGGGTGGTCCCGTCTGAAACGTCGATCGTCCCGTTCTGAGCAACTGCACTGGCCTGGGAGATCGCGGGTGTTCCGTCTTCACCGGGAGGCGGCAGTACTGCGCAGCCGGCAATTGTGGGTATCAAAGCGACCAGGAAAGCGAAACGAGCCACGGCAATCTCCATGCTGTTGACCATGGGGACCCTACCATTGCTTCGGATCAGGGCAAGGGGGCTGGAACGCAATCAGAAAAGTGGGAACCGGTTTTCGGATTAAGTTGCGCCTTAAATCAAGTAAATAGAGCATCGCCTATGAGTCTGCTTAAGAGAGAGATGCCCTATTGCGCAGCGGTCGAGACGAAGAAGTAGACCCATTCACCCTTGAATTCCTGGTTCTCCGCACGGGCTTCGGCCACCCGCGCCTGCATCCAGTTCAGATACGGTTCAGCTGCTTCCACCAGTGGCCGGGTGTCGTCATAAAGCGGTTGCGAGGCGGCGAAGGCCACGGCAATTTCCTGACCGTAAGGTGGGCCGATGGTGATGTAGAGACCGGGGTCTCCGGGGCGCTCGGCGCCAACGCGCAGGGCGGACTTGGCCTTGGCCAGCGTCAGCGGCGCGCTGTCATTGGGTGACAGGTGGATGACCTGTCCTTTGGCGTCGAAATAGTCGACATAGACATAGGCGTCATAATCCGGCGCGGTCAGGTCTAGGATCAGTTGCTGGCCGTCGGTGTAACGAAACTCGCGTGCATGGGTGTCCTCGCCGACCAACAGCGGGTTGGTGATCTGGTCGGTGGATTGCGGCAGCCCGACACCGGCGATCCCGGTCAGCGCGTCGCATTGCGGGCGGGGAAGGATCAGCAATGTGTCTGCCACGGCGATATCCGCACCCATCTGCGCCTGCAGCGCCTGCAACACAGGCGCGCGCATGTCCGCGTCCGGTACATGGCCCACCAGTTGCAGCGTATTGGTCGCCGGCTCGAACTGCACCTGCATCCGAGCGCAGGGAATTTGCGCCAGAATACCGCTGATCCCGTCGCGCAGCTCTGCCGCCGTATCGCCCGCATCCTCTGGTGCCATGAAGCTCTGGAAGGCCGCCAGCGAGACCGGATCGACCGGTCCATCCCCCGATCCACTGAATGCTAGCGCTGCCTTGGCGCGGGTCACCTCCGGCGCAGTCTGGGTCAGGGCGACTGAATTCGGCTGGGCCTGAGCGAGCGGCTGAGCCGCTGCCGGAGCGTCGATAAGCGGCGTGGCGTCGGGCGCGGCGAGGGTCAGAGGTTCGGGCTCTGCCGGGCTGCCGGTCAGGGATAGGGCGGCAGGCAGGGCGGCCAGTACTACGGCCTCGCTCTGATCCGTTGGTGTGGCGCTTGCAAGACGTTCCACTTGTGGTTCGGCGGTGGTGAGTGCGGCAGCGGGCGCGGGCGTGGCAGACAGGGTCGCTACATCCGCCTCAGTTGCGTGTACGGTTTGCCCGCGCGCCTCACGTGCCGAGAGGGCGGTGGCAGGGGCCTCAGCAATCGGCGCGGACACAACAGGCAACGCGACTGACTCGGCCCGCGATCGCGGGATCGCACCCTGACCAAGCCGCGCGCCACTGGCGTCTTCGGCGGCGGCGCTCTCGCTTTCCGGGGTCGCAGGCTGGGCCTCGCTGCGTTCGACTTGGTAGGCCGAGAGCTGCATTTGGCTTTCCGGTACTGGTTGGTCTGGCATGAGCTCTGGCTCAAGCGACCAAAGCAGCACTGCTCCAGCGGCCAGGTGCGCGGCCAAAGAGGCTGCGATGCCTGCCAGCCAAATGAGCGGGTTGCGCGTCACGGGCTGGCCTTTGGTGGGGTCACGACCAACACGACTTCGCGCGCGCCCATCGCCTCGAAGCGCGCGATCAGCGGCAGCACCCGGCGCAGTTCGGCGTCTCGATGGGCGTTGATGCGGATCAGGCTGTCGGGCTGATCGGCCAGCCGGTCCGCGACCTGTTGCTCTGCCAGCGCAATATCGAGCGGCACGCCATCGAGCGCCAGATCGCCCGTGGCACTGACTGACAGGGTGACACCGCCGGCAGGCATGTCGCTGCCGGTGGTGCCGGTGGGGGGCGTCACGTCAAACGGTGCCGTGGCGTCCATCCGGCCGATCAGCATGAAGAAGACAAGCAGGAAGAAAACCACGTCAATCAGGGCGATAATCGTCTCGGGCGGGGTGCGTGGAGCGGGGCGCGTGATCCTCATTCCACCGCCTCCAGCCGGACGACGCGCATTTCGGTGACGCCCGATTGAGTGACCAGATCCATCAGCGAGACCAACGCCTGCATCCGGGCCGACCCGGTGGGCAGGATGATGACCTGCAATCCGGGCGCCTCATCCAGCCGGACGCGCAAGAGGTCCGCCAAAGCGGCGGTCTCGAATGTCTTGCCGCGCAGCACTGGCTGGCCATCCGCACCGAGGCGGATCAGCAATACCTCTGCCGGGGTATCTGAAGCCGCTTGCGCCGGGGCGGGCGCATCGCGTTGTGCCAAGGCCGGGATCATGTCGAGGTTCAGATAGGTCGAGGTGACCATGAAAAAGACCAGCAGGATCAGCATCACGTCGATCATCGGCACCAGCGAGATCAGTGCGCGGGGCGGTTTCGGCCGTCGAAGGCTCAGATCACCCGACATGGCGTGTTCTCCTCAGCCTGTGGCGCGTTCCTCGATGACCATCAAGCGACCGACGGCGTTTTCGATGGCCTGCGCGCCGCGCTCGGCGCGTCCCGACAGGAGCGAGGCACCGACGGCGGCCGGAATGGCGACCAACAGCCCGGCGGCGGTGGTCAGCAGCGCTTGCCAGATCCCGCCTGCCAGAACGGATGCATTGGCCGATCCCTCGGCCAGTTCCAGCTCCTGAAAGGATTGGATCATTCCGGTCACGGTGCCCAGAAGCCCCAGCAAGGGCGCAATCATGGCGATCAGCTCCAGCATCCGGATCATTGCGTTCATGGTGGCAAATTCCTCATTGCCACGCCGGATCAGCTCGGCCATGAGCGCCGGTCCCTTGAACCCGTCGATCAGTGATTGCATCGCATAGGCGCAGACTCGGTCGGCAGGGGCGCGGCCCGAGGCGACTTGCGTTTGTGCCTGCGTCTTGTCGCCCTTGGCCCAATCCGCCAGCGCCTGATCCCGTGCCGTTCCGCCCGAGGTGACAGGCAGCAAGCGCAGGGTCTTGACCGCGATCACGGCCAGAGAGAACAGCGACATCACCGCCAGCAGCGCGATGATCGGCCCGCCCGTGCTGAGATTGTCCAGACCCGGCACGGTTTATTGCGCCAATGTGGCGCTGGTCTTGCTGTCCAGCGCGAGGATCGGGAAACAGTCGATCGGTTCAGCGTTCTGCGGTTTGCAGACCGGCAGGTCATGCAGCAGGATCTCCGAGATATTGTCGCAGCTGATTTCCGGGATCTCGAACAATTTCAGCACCGTGCGGCTGACCGGAAGGGGGGCGGCGTCGATGCTCAGCAGTCGGTCGATCACGCCGTTGCCATCGAGAATGGCAAGCGACATTTCGAACCCTTCGAAACTGTTGTCGGTCTGGTTTCGGAACAGGAAAAACGCACGGCAACCGCCACCCTCAGTTGGCTCGAATTTGTTGAGCTGTACCGTCAGCTTGCCCTCGTCAGCCTGCACCATCCCGGCGCATAGCATAGTGGTCGCACAAAGCGCGGTCCGCAGCCAGTTCTTGTTCATGTTTCCCTCCCTCTGGCGGTGCGGGGTCTAGGCCCCGATCGCCTTGTTCACCTTGCGCAGCGATCCCAGAACCGTTGCGCGGATCTTGGTATCGGCAAACCCGCTCTGATCCACCGCCTTGAAAAATGCGGTGTTCATCAGCCCGACATGGTTGCCGATCTGGCGCTGCGCCGCCTTTATCAATTTCTGCCGTTCGCTCGCGGAGCCCGCCTTTTCGATCTGCGCCAGCAGCGTGTCCAGCCGTGTATCCAACTGACGGATCGGTTGCACCAGCTTGGCGATCTCGCGCTGCGCGTGGCCAAGCCCCTCGGTTTCGCCGGTTACCTTTGCCACCCCTGCGATCAGTGTGCGGACGTCACCTGCCGCCGATTTGCGCGCCCGTGCCCAGTCGCGCCGCGCGCCGGCCAGATCGGGCGCTGCTTGATCCGGCGGGGGTTGTTTGGCTGATGTGGCCTGCGCGCCACGAAGGCGCTCGGCAAGCTCTGAGAGCGATTTCGTAGCTGCCTCCAGCTCATTGCGCTTGATCTGCGCTGCTATCTGCTTGGTTGCGGCCGTCGCGAGACGCTGCGCGTCGGGCCCGATGCGCGCGGCCTTCATCAGGGCGTCTTTCAACTGAGTGGAGAGTGCCCTTTGCGCGGCCTTGTCAACACCCGGTTTCGGTTCACTCGCGGCGCTGGTATCTTGCGGGACAGTGTCGCCGCCCTTTTCCTGCTCATGTTGCACGGGCGCGGCGCCGTCAACCAGCTGCACATCTGTGGAAACACCGTTGTCCTTCAGGTATTTCCGGATGCTCTTGGCAAGATTGGGCAGAGTGCTTTCGCACTCCAGCTGGATCGTCTTGGCATCCGCCCTCATGCGGCCAAAGGCGGTTTTCGGCGATGAACCGATCTTTTTTGCGTCCTTGGCCAAACCCGCAGGGGGCTGCCGCTTGTCCAGCAACAGGACGTCGTCATTCTTGCTGCCAGGGCAGAATGCAAAGCTGATGCTCTGCTTCCTGGCAAGATTCACCATCTGGCGCAGTGCCGCGCCGTCAGTCGCCTGTGTCGCCATCGCAATGGGTCCCGCCGAAATTATCAGTTTGACTTTGACCAGACTATAAGGCTGACTGTTCGTCAAGACAGGAGGTCAGGGGCCAATTCGGATGCAACCCGAAGGGGCAACTGTTGCCGCGAAGAACAAAGAATCCAGCGGAGCTAAAATGGATCTGGCTGCCTATCTCGAACCACGGGATACAAATCCGCCAAGCGGCGACAATCTTGAATATGACCCGGCCTTCACAGACCTGGAACTGGCCGCACAGCCCGGCGAAGAACAGCAGATGGGCGACGAGGTCAAGGAAGCGCAAGAGCAAGACTGGGGTGACGTAAAGGCCAAGGCGCTGGCCGTCATGGAGCAAAGCCATGACATCCGGGCCGGCGTATTTCTGGCCGAGGCAGCGCTGAATACCAAGGGTCTGACCGAATTTGCCGGCACTACCAATTACCTGCGCGCCCTGCTCGAGGATTACTGGGACACCTGCCACCCTGAGCTGGATGAGGATGATGGCGACGCCACGATGCGGATTAACGCGGTGGCGGGGCTGGGCGCCTCAGACAGGGTTCTGCGCGCTCTGCGCCGCACCGCACTGACCGACAGCCGCATGTTCGGGCGCATCACGCTGCGCCATATCGAAGTGGCCGAGGGCACCGCCAACATGCCGTCTGATTTGGACGACGTGCCGGACGCGGCATCGGTCTCGGCAGCGTTTCAAGACACAGATGACGAGGCGCTCGCGGACAGCCTGGCGGCAGTGAACGCAGCGCTTGAGGATGTCGATGCCATCGACAGCGTCTTCGTGGAAAACACGCCCGGCGAGGGGCCGACGCTAGACCCGCTCAAGGATACTCTGAAGAAACTGCAGCGCGCGCTGGCCAAACATTCTGGCGCCGAGGTTCCGGCAGATGAACCGGAGGGCGCGGGTGATGCGCCGGCAGCGGGCGGTGGCGCGGCCCCAGCGCCATCGGGTGGCGGCGGTGGTGGGGCGATCAACTCGCCAACGGATGTGACCATGATGCTTGACCGCATCATGGATTATTATGCGCGCACTGAACCTTCCAGCCCGGTGCCGATCCTGCTGGATCGCGCCAAGCGGTTGGTCAGCGCCGATTTCCTGACCATCATCGAGGACATGGCCAAAGAGGGCCTGTCCGAAGTGCGCCGCATTGGCGGCATTAAAGGCAGCGACGACTACGATTATTGACCGGTCGGGCCGCGCCCGCTCCGGACAGTGGAACAGAACGGATGAAGAATTGAGGAGGCTCAGACATGGCCGGTAGTTCACAGAAATTCATAGCCAGAAACAGGGCGCCCAGGGTTCAGATCGAATATGATGTGGAGCTTTACGGCGCCGAGAAGAAAGTTCAGCTGCCCTTCGTGATGGGCGTGATGAGCGATCTTGCCGGCAAGTCCGAAGTGGAACAGCCCGCCGTGGCCGACCGCAAGTTCCTTGAAATAGACGTCGACAATTTCGATGACCGGATGAAGGCACTGGCGCCCCGCGCCGCCTTCACCGTGCCCAACACGCTGACCGGCGAGGGCAACATGGCCGTCGATATCACCTTTGAATCGATGGATGATTTCAGCCCGGCGGCGATTGCCGCCAAGGTCGAGCCGCTCAAGGAGTTGCTGGATGCCCGCACCCAGCTTTCCAACCTGATGACCTATATGGATGGCAAGACCGGGGCCGAGGACCTGATTTCCAAGATCATGCAGGACCCAAGCCTGCTCAAGACACTGGCCGCCCAGCCCAAGCCGGGCGATGACGCAGCCGAGGAGGAGTAAAAGATGGCCGACGAAGAAGCCCAGGTCGAAGCCGCCGAAGGCGCAACCGCGTTTGGATCATCCGAATTCGAAGCGCTGCTGACCAAAGAGTTCCGCCCGAAATCCGATCAGGCCAAGACTGCCGTTGAAAGCGCGGTCAAGACATTGGCCGAACAGGCGCTGGCCAATACCGCGCTGATCTCGGATGATGCGCTGCGCTCGATCGAAGGCATCATCGCCGAGATCGACCAGAAGCTGACCGAGCAGGTCAACCTGATCCTGCACCACGAGGATTTCCAGCAGATGGAAAGCGCGTGGCGAGGTCTGCATTATCTGGTGAACAACACCGAAACCGACGAGATGCTCAAGATCCGTGTCTTGAACTGCTCCAAGAAGGACATGCACAAGACACTGCGCAAGTTCAAAGGCACCGCCTGGGATCAGTCGCCGATCTTCAAGAAGCTATACGAAGAGGAATTCGGCCAGATGGGTGGCGAGCCATATGGCACGCTGATTGCCGATTACCATTTCGACCACAGCCCGCAGGATATCGAGCTGCTGGGAGAAATGTCCAAGATTGCCGCCGCGGCTCATGCGCCGCTGATCACCGGCGCCAAGCCGACCCTGTTCCAAATGGACAGCTGGTCGGAACTGGCCAACCCGCGTGATCTTACCAAGATCTTCCAGACCCCCGAATATGCCGCTTGGCGCAGCCTGCGCGACAGCGAGGACGCCAAATATGTGGGCCTTGCAATGCCCCGCTTCCTGGGCCGTCTGCCCTATGGTGCCAAGACCGAACCGGTCGAGGAATTCGCCTTTGAGGAAGAGACGGACGGGTCCGACAGCAGCAAGTATGGCTGGGTGAACGCGGCCTATGGCATGGCGGTGAACATCAACCGGTCCTTCAAGGAATACGGCTGGTGCTCACGCATCCGTGGCGTGGAATCAGGTGGCGCGCTGGAAAACCTGCCGGCGCATACATTCCCGACCGACGATGGCGGCGTGGATATGAAATGCCCTACCGAGATCGCAATCTCCGACCGGCGCGAGGCAGAACTGGCCAAAAACGGTATGATGCCTCTGATCCACCGAAAGAACACCGACACGGCGGCCTTCATCGGTGCGCAGTCGCTGCACAAACCGGCGGAATATGACGACCCGGACGCCACCGCAAACGCCAATCTGGCGGCGCGGTTGCCCTATCTCTTCGCGACTTGCCGATTCGCGCATTACCTCAAGTGTATGGTGCGCGACAAAGTCGGTTCCTTCAAAAGTCGCGACGACATGCAGTCCTGGCTGCAGGACTGGATTAACCAGTATGTCGACTTCAACGCCGATATTTCGGCCGAGTCCGAGAAGGCGCGCAAACCGCTCGCTTCGGCCGAGGTCGTTGTCGAGGATGTGGAGGGAAATCCGGGGTATTACACCTCGAAATTCTTCCTGCGTCCGCATTATCAGCTTGAAGGGCTTTCGGTCTCGCTGCGGCTTGTTTCGAAGCTTCCGTCAGAAAAGGGCGCTTAGTGAAAAAGTTCGCAGATTGATGATTCTTTCTGAGTTATCCCTTTGTCATCGAAACGAAGTGTCATCGAAACGAACAACGCGGCAATGATACCTCCGCACCTCGAAGGAGACGAGAATGGAAAACGTATATATCAAAATCGACCAGATCCCCGGTGAAGCACGTGAAAAGCAGCACAAGGACTGGATCGCGGTCAAATCTATCGAATGGAATGTCGAACGCACGCTGGACATGACCGATCTGGGGACCACCCAGCGCGGCTATGCCAACACCAATTTCGGCAAGATCTCTGTCACCACCGAACTCAGCAAGGCCTCGGCCAAACTGATGACCTATGTCGCTTCGGGCAAGGCCTCGAAGGAACTGATCATCCACATGTGCCGGGCCGGTGATACCGAGAAGAAGGGCATGGAGCCCTATCTGGTCTGGACCCTGCGCCATGCCATCATCGACAGCTATTCGGTGTCGGGCGGCGAAGAGCAGATCCCCGAGGAAAGCTGGACGATTGCCTATCGCGGCATCGAGATCAAATACAAGATCGCCGATTTCGACACCGGCGCACTCAGCGACTGCAACTCGTTCTTGTGGAACCTGGAGACCGGCGACGTAAGCTGATCCCAACACGCGACCGGCCCCGGCGGTATCAACCGCCCGGGCCTTTTTTCTATTCTGCATTCTGGGATTTGAGCGGGCGAGGATACCATGACGCCGGAAGAACATTTGAAATCGGGCGACCTGACCGCCACTCTGTCCAGCCTGCAGGACAAGATCCGGGCCAACCCCGCAGACCCCGCTCTGCGGATTTTCCTGTTTCAGCTCCTGTGCGTGCTTGGGGACTGGAAACGCGCCATCACGCAGCTGAAACTCAGCGCTGAAATGGACGAGCTGGCCACGATGATGGCCAAGACATATCGCGAGGCAATCATCTGCGAGGTCTACCGCGAAAAGGTCTTTGCCGGTGAAAAGACCCCGCTGATCTTTGGCGAGCCAGAGGAATGGCTGGCACATCTGATCGAGGCACAGAAGCTTTTTGCGGGCGGCCACTCCGCTGAGGCTGCCGAGTTGCGCGCCAAGGCGTTCGATGCCGCTCCCGCCACCTCCGGCACCGTGAACGGCGAGGCGTTCGAATGGATTGCCGATGCTGACATGCGGTTGGGTCCGGTGTTGGAAGTCATTGTAAACGGACGCTATTTCTGGCTGCCCTTCTCGCAGATCGTGAAATTGACCTGCGAGGAACCCAGCGATTTGCGCGACGCGGTCTGGACTGCTGGCACGCTGACTGTCGCCAGTGGTGGCGAGGTCGCGGCGCTGATCCCGACCCGCTATCCCAATACTATCGCGCAAGGCGACGATGCCGCGAAACTGGCCCGCGCCACCGAATGGGTAGATGGCGGGGCCGAGACCTTTGTGGGCGTCGGCCAGCGGCTGCTGGCCACCGATCAGTCGGATGTCGCCCTGCTGGATCTGCGCGAGCTTGTGCTGGATGTCAGCCCCGCCGAAGAACAGGTCTCAGATGGCTGAACGGACACTGGCAGAGCGGCTTCAGCCGTCGCTGCTCGACCGGCTGACCGATGATGCGCCAGAAACGCAGAAAGAAGGGCGCGACGCGCGGGTCATCGACGTGTCCCGCCTGCGCGAGATCATTCAGCGTGACCTGTCCATGTTGTTGAACACCACCGATCATTCTGACCTGATCGACGCCAAGACCTTTCCGCACGCGACCAAATCGGTGGTAAATTACGGCATCCGCGAAACCTCGGGCGCGTTTTCTACTATGGAACGCGCCCGGTTGATCCAACGCTCGATCGCTGACGCAGTAGCGGTGTTCGAGCCGCGCATCGTCGACGGATCGGTCATGGTCGAGTTGCGCTCGGAGGAGCGCTCGGGCGAGATGCAGATCGATTTCGACATCCGCGCGGTGATGTGGGCCCAGCCGATGCCGCTGGAACTCTACCTGCGCAGCCGGGTCGATGTGACTACTGGCGAAGTCGCCATCGAGCGGAGCTGACAATGGATACACGGCTTCTCAAACATTACGAAACCGAACTGGCCTTCCTGCGTGAGATGGGCGCGGAATTCGCGCAGGCCTATCCCAAGATCGCCGCCCGCCTGGGCATGGAGGGGATTGAGGTCATCGACCCCTATGTCGAACGGCTGCTGGAAGGCAGCGCCTTTCTGGCCGCGCGCGTACAGCTGGAACTGGCCATGCAGTTCCCGGCCTTCACCTCGAACCTGCTTGAGATTGTTTATCCGCATTACCTTGCACCCACACCGTCGATGATGATTGCCGAGCTTCAGCCGGACCCGGGCAATTCCGCGCTAGCCGAAGGTTTTTTGATCCCGCGCGGATCGACGCTACAGTCCCGCCTGATGGAGGGCGAGCAGACGCCCTGCGAGTTTCGCACCGGCGCCGATGTGACCATGTGGCCGATGGAGATTAGCGAGGCGGAATATATCGACGGGCGCGGCGAACTGGTCGCTGCCGGGCTGGCCCGCGATGTCGATGCCCGCGCCGGTATCCGGCTGCGCCTGAAACGCTCGGATGGCGGGCCGCTGGCTGAATTGCCGATGGACCGGTTGGTGCTGCATCTGGACCCGCAAAGTGGCGCGGCCTGGAGCCTGCACGAATTGCTCTGCACCCAGTGCCAGGGTCTGACAGGCCGGTCCACCAACAGGCGCGCCGACTGGACGCTTGCGCTGCCCGGAAGCGGAACCGAGGCGCGTGGCTTTGACCGTGACGAGGCGCTACTGCCGACGCCACCGCAAAGCTTCGATGGCTATCGCTTGCTGCAGGAATATTTCGCCATGCCGCAGCGGTTCCTGTTTGTGGAACTCATCGGTCTGAACCCAGCGCTCAAACGCGCCGAAGGCGATGAGGTCGACATCTACGTGCTGTTGCGCGAGGGTGCAAAGGATGTGGCTCCTGCGGTCACACCCACGGCCTTCACGCTGAACGCGGTGCCCGCGATCAACCTGTTCCACCGCCGTTGCGACCGGGTGCATGTTACCACCAAGGACACCGAACACCATATCGTGCCCAGCCGAACCGCCGGGCTGGATTACGAGATCTTCTCGATCGAGAAGGTGCGCGGCATCCGCAGCGACGAAGAGGGCGATATCGAGTTCCGCCCGTTCTATTCCGACACCGATCTGACCTCGGCCGGGGATCATCATCAGGCCTATTATACGATCTCGCGCCGCATGCGGCAGCGCAACGAAAAAGAACGGCTGCGCGGGGTGCGCACGTCCTATCTGGGGTCCGAGCTGTTCCTGACGTTGGTGGATCGGGCACAGGCGCCATACTCGTCCTCGCTCAACCAGTTGGCGGTCGAGGCGCTGTGTTCCAACCGCGATCTGCCGATGCTGCTCTCTACCGGCGGCGATAACGTGTTCTTTCTGGCCGAAAGCGGCCCGGTCAAGTCGATCCGCACCCCAGTTCCGCCGACCCGTCCGCATTCCAAACTGGCGCAGGGGGATGCGGCGTGGAAGCTGATCAGTCATCTCAGCCTGAATTACCTGTCCATCGACGGCGACGGGCACAACGGCGGCTCGGCGGCGCTGCGCGAATTGCTGGGCATCTATGCCCCGCTGGGCGACCGGGTGACCGAAAAACAGCTCGAAGGCATCACCGCAGTGTCCAGCCGCCCGATCGTGCGCCGGATGAGCGACGAGGTGCTCAGCACCGCGGTGCGCGGGCTGGAGATCACTATCGCCTTTGACGAGAGCTTTTACGAGGGCACCAGCGTCTATGTTCTGGGGGCGGTGCTTGAGCGGTTCTTCCGCAAATACACAAATATTAACAGCTTCACCGAAACGGTGCTGACAACCGACAGACGAGGAGAAATTGCCAGATGGAGACCGGCGACCGGCCTCGGCCGGATCATCTGAGCTTGCTGGCAGAGCTTGCGAAACACCCTGAAAAACATCATGTTTTTCAGGCGCTTCGCGTGTTGGAGGCGCATTACCATGATGCGCCGCGGCTGGGCGAATCGCGCCGCCCGCGCGAGGACAAAGTGCGCCTGACCCAGGAAGTCAGCCTGGCCTTTCCGCCCTCGACCATCACCGGGTTTACGCCCGCGACGGGTGCAAAACCGGCGCGGATCAGCAATCACTGGTTCGGCTTTTTCGGCCCGCACGGCCCGCTGCCGCTACATCTGAGCGAATACGCACGCGACCGGCTGCGCAACCATCGCGACCCCACCTTCGTGGCTTTTGCCGACATGCTTACGCATCGGCTGATGGGGCTGCTCTATCGTGCCTGGGCGGCGGCGCGGCCCGCGCCCAGTTTCGACCGGGGCGATGACCCGTTCGAACAGCGCGTCGCGGCGCTGGCAGGCTTCAAGGGCAAGGGCCACGCCGAACGTGATGCGATGCCGGACAGGACGCGCCGGTTCTTTACCGGGCATCTGTCATCTGGTCCGAAAACCGCCGAGGGTCTGGTGGCGATGCTGTCGCAGTTCTTCCATGTCCCGGTCAGCCTGCAGGACTTTGTCGGGTCGTGGTTGGAACTGGAACCGGATGACACGTGGCAATTGGGCGGTATGGTGGGGCTGGGACGGTCCACTAGCATCGGCAACCGGGTGTGGTCGCGCTCGGCCAAGTTCCGCATTCGCATCGGGCCGCTCTCGCTGGAGGATTACGAGCGCTTGTTGCCGGGCGGGACCTCGCAGGACCGCTTAGAGAGCATCGTGCGGACCCATGTGGGCGACGCGCTGGATTGGGAGGTCAACCTGGTGCTGGCTGGAGACGAGGTGCCGCGTGCTTCGCTCGGCGGGACGACGCGGCTGGGGCACACAAGCTGGGTGCGCACCCGCGATGAGGATGACGCGGGCAGACCGGATGCCGAGGATCTGATCCTCTACCCGGCCTATTCCGCCGCCTGAGACACAAGATTTGAGACACGGTTTGCAAGAAAAGCCGACAGGGACGAAAGGATATCAAAATGACTGAGATCAGCCGCGTGGCGCTGTTCGGCAAGCTGAACAAACTGGGCTATCAAGCCATCGAAGGGGCGACCGTCTTTTGCAAGATGCGAGGCAACCCCTATGTGGAAATTCAGCACTGGCTGCACCAGATCCTGAACGGGCAGGACAGCGATATTCACCGCATCATCCAGCATTACGATCTGGACCCCGGCAAGATCGCGACGGAACTGACCCGCTCGCTGGACATGCTGCCGCGCGGGGCCTCGACCATTTCGGACCTTTCCGATCATCTGATGGATTCCATGGAACGCGGTTGGGTCTGGGGATCGCTGCTTTATTCCGACAGTAAGGTGCGCTCCGGTTACCTGATTTTGGGAATGCTCAAGACACCCGCCCTGCGCAATATCCTGCAGACCATGTCGCCCGAGCTAGGCTCGATCGGGGCCGATGATCTGGCTGATAACTTCAACGACGCCACCGATGGCTCGCCCGAAGAGACTTTGGGCGCGCAGGATGGCAGCCAGGTCGGTGGCGGGGCTGAACCCGGCGAGGCCAGCGGCTCGATGGCGCCCGGCGCGATGGGCAAGGGCGAGGCATTGGAGCAGTTCTGCACGGATCTCACCGAACAGGCCCGCAATGGCGAGATCGACCCGATCGTGGGTCGGGACGAGGAAATCCGTCAGATCGTCGACGTGCTGATGCGGCGCCGGCAGAACAACCCGATCCTGACCGGTGAGGCTGGCGTGGGCAAAACGGCAGTGGTTGAAGGCTTTGCGCTGCGCATCGCGCGCGGTGACGTACCGCCTGCGCTCAAGGATGTGCGCCTCTTGGTGCTGGATGTGGGTCTATTGCAGGCCGGTGCCTCGATGAAGGGTGAATTCGAAAACCGCCTGCGTCAGGTGATTGACGAAGTGCAGGCCAGCCCGACCCCCATCGTGATGTTTGTCGATGAGACCCATACGTTGGTGGGGGCAGGGGGCGCGGCGGGCACAGGTGATGCCGCCAACCTGCTGAAACCGGCGTTGGCGCGCGGGACACTGCGCACAATCGGGGCCACCACTTGGGCCGAATACAAGAAATACATCGAAAAAGACCCCGCCTTGACCCGCCGTTTCCAAGTGGTGCAGGTCGATGAGCCTGACATCCCCAAGGCGGTGTTGATGATGCGCGGCATCGCCTCGATGCTGGAAGGGCACCACCGGGTGCAGGTGCTGGACGAGGGGATCGAGGCGGCGGTGACGCTCTCGGCCCGTTACATCCCTGCGCGGCAGTTGCCGGACAAATCGGTGAGCCTGCTCGATACCGCCTGCGCTCGCGTGGCGGTCAGCCAGCATGCGGTTCCGGCCGAGGTCGATGACAGCCGCCGCCGGATCGAAGCGCTGACCACCGAGCTTGAGATCATCGGCCGTGATGAGACCGCAGGTTATGATGTGGGCGACCGCCGGGAAGCGGTGACAGCCGCCAAGGAAGCCGAAGAGGAACGCCTGAACGGTCTGACCGAGCGCTGGGACGCGGAACGGTCGGTCGTGGAATCCATCCTCGACCTGCGCGCCAAGCTGCGCGAAGGCGGGCAGGAGGTCGAAGGCACCGGTACAGCCGAAGGTGCTGCCGCCACCGAGGAAGCCGTCGAAGCCGAGGCACTGCCCGAGGGCGACGCGGCGACAATCGACCGCGAGGCGCTGATGGCCGAGCTCAAGGCCAAGAATGCCGAGTTGGAAGAAGTGCAGGGCGACAATCCGTTGATCCTGCCCATCGTCGACCATCAGGCGGTTGCCAGCGTTGTGGGCGATTGGACTGGGATTCCTGTGGGCCGCATGGTCAAGGACGAGATCGAGACGATCCTGACCCTCGAAGAACATCTGTCAAAACGTGTGATCGGACAGGATCACGCCATGAAGATGATCGCCAAGCGCATCCAGACCAGCCGGGCAGGATTGGATAACCCCTCCAAACCCATAGGGGTGTTCATGCTGGCCGGTACCTCGGGTGTCGGCAAGACAGAAACCGCGCTGGCGTTGGCCGAGGTGCTATATGGCGGCGAACAGAACGTCATCACCATCAACATGTCCGAATATCAGGAGGCCCATACCGTCAGCAGCCTTAAAGGCGCACCTCCGGGCTATGTCGGTTATGGCGAAGGCGGTGTGCTGACCGAGGCGGTACGGCGCAAGCCCTACTCGGTCGTGCTGCTCGATGAGGTTGAAAAGGCCCACCCGGACGTGCATGAGATCTTCTTCCAGGTCTTCGACAAGGGCGTGATGGAGGATGGCGAAGGCCGCGTGATCGACTTCAAAAACACGCTGATACTGCTGACTTCGAATGTCGGCACCGAGATGATCATGGACATGTGCGCCGACCCCGATCTGATGCCCGATCCCGAGGGGCTGGCCAAATCCCTGCGCGACCCGATGCTCAAGGTGTTCCCGCCCGCGCTGCTGGGCCGTCTTGTGACGATCCCGTATTATCCGCTCAGCCCGCATATGATCGCTGAGATCACCAAGCTGCAGCTGGGTCGGATCCAGAAACGGGTGCAGGAGGCCCATGGCGTGCCGTTCGAATATTCCGACGCCGTGGTCGAGGAAATCGTCAACCGCTGTCAGGAGCTCGACAGCGGCGGGCGCATGATCGACGCCATCGTCACCAACACGATGCTGCCCGATATTTCGGCCGAATTCCTCAAGCGAATGATGGAAGGGGATGATATATCTAAGGTTGTGATCGACGTTACAGACGGCGAGTTCACCTACGGGTTTGACTAAAGCGGCAGTCGCTGCACGTCGCGGCGCCAAATTCTGGGAGTTATGACTGATGAAAAAAGGAATGACACCGCAACTGGACCATAAATGGTGGTCCAAGAACAAACCTACATTTCTGGGAAAAACCGGGCTTGGCAATGCACTCAAGGATTACGCCATCGCACTGGATAAGTTTGACTATGAAGCGGCGCGCAAGGCGCTGATCGACGTCCGAAAAAAGGTCGATGTTGCGACCAAGAAATGCAGTGACAAAACCCAGAAGACTACCAAGGAGGTTCTTAGCAAATACGACACCGTCATCAAGAAAGCCGATGACGATCTTAAAAAGAAGATCACCGATGAGCAGAAAAAGGCCGCTGCCGCGCCAGCGGCGGTTCCGGTCCAGAAGATGGGCAAGGATGTCGTTATTTGGAAGCGCGATATCGGCAAGGAAGTCTTCAAGAAGATCAAGCTGCAATGGCTTGATGGCATTGACGGATTTGTGCTGGAACAAAAGCTGAATGACGACATTCTCGATGTGTTCGAGAAAGAGGGCGACTACGTCACCCCTCAGCAGATCGTCGACGATTCCGAAGCGATTGGCCAGATGGTGATCTCGGAAGTCACCAAAGATCTTAAACAGATCGACGCCTTGATTAAATCAGGCAAGCAGGCGGACACCAAGAAGATCGAGGCGCTGCTGCTGAAAGTGCTGAAATCGAAGATGGAAGTTGCCAAGGGCAAGCTTGAGAAACTACCCGAGGCGCGCTGGAAGAAGTTCAAGGCGCAGAAAAAGCAATACACCAAGTACAAGGTCAAGACGGGCGTCAAGCTGACCACCGGAACCTTCGGCATCGTTGCGGGCCTTGGCGGGCTTGGGCTGGGCGTTGCGGCGGCGGCGGGCGCGGTGCCCACGATGGGCGGCTCGCTGGCTCTTGCGATCCCGGGTCTGGTTGCCGGCCTTGCTGGCACGTTGCGGTCCTGTGCCGCGATGACCAAGCAGCTTGTCGACCTCAGCCGCAGCGCCGAGAAGGTTGAAAAGGTTCTGAAGAGTGATCTTAATACCCTTCAGAACCGGTACAAGAGCGCGGTCAAGAAAGTCGCGGCCGAAACGGGTGCGACGACGCTAAAGGGCCTTCTTGGAACCGATGCGCCGTTTCTGGCCACTATTCCGAAATGCCGGGACAATATCGAACTGTTGGGCAACAAGACTGCCGGTATAGCGGTCGCAACGCGCAAATTGTCGAAATCGATCCTGAAGGCCATGAAAGAGGCCGAGGATCTGGAAAAGCAACTCAAGGGCGTCAAGGCTGCCAAGGTGCGCAAGGCTTTTGACAAGCTGGTCAAAACTCGTGCGGCGCTGTCCAAGGCGTTGGACAAATGCTCGGATCTCGGGGCGCGGATGACCAAGCTCGACAAGAACATGCCGAAGCTCAAGCAGATGATGAAAGTGCTCGAGGACAAAAACACCGATTTCAACAAGTATTTCGACAAAGTGTTCCCCACGGTCGTCAGCCTGACGCTGACCGGTGTGGGCTTTGGCACTGGCGCTGCCGATTCCAGCTCGGTCGCGGACTGGGTGAGCACCGGCGTCGGTCTGGTTGCCGATCTGGGTCTGGAAGCGGCAGATTTCGCCGCCGAGAAAATCTGATGGGACGCATCCCGACGAAGGAGGTGCTTGACCCATAAAACCTCCGGCCATCTGGTCGTACCAAATGCGCCACCGGGTTCGCCGCACGTTCTGTTCCATGTACTTGTGACCTTGGGTAACTTTTTCGACTGCTCTGGAAACAAATTCACAGATGAGGCTCTCGACTGTGTGTTTGATATGAGCACCACCACAAACGCATAGGGGATAACACAATGGTCAAGCACGTCGTCATGGACATGAAGAATGTCCCGATCAACAAGACTGGCCTCGAAATGGTCGATCCGCCGAAACTGTCGTTCAAGGTTGTGGTCGAACTGGACAAAAAGATGGAGAAAGGGGTCGAGAAGGACCCACTTCTCCAGCAGGAATTCCAGACCGCGGCAAGCGAGGTGCTGGACCAGACCAAAGCCACCATCGAACAGAAGTGCAAGGTGTTCGACAAGCTGTTTGTCGGGATGGTCAACAAGGGTGCCTCCGAAAAAGACATGGAAAAGCAACTCAAGGGGCTGAACAACGCGGTCAAGCAGGACATGGCGGTTGCGCAGAAGGCGGCGGAGCTTGCAGCGCAAAAGGCCTGGACCAAACTGCAGGCCAAGAAGAAGGAATGGAAAAAGTTCAAGATCAAGGTCGGTGTCTCGATTGCGGGCACGCTCGCCGGGCTGGCGGTGTCCATCGCCGCTATGGCGACTTCGCCGTTTTCAGGCGGAGCTGGTGCGGCCTTTGGCATTCTGGGCCTGATCAAATCGGGCGTATCGCTGGCCAAGGATATCGGCAAGCTGGCTTCTGATATCGACACGTCAAAGAAACATCTGGTTGTGGAATTGAAGGTTGTTGAAAAGGCGGCCCAAAACAAAGGGCTTTATGCCGCCAACGAAGTGACGGCGGCCGTGCTGAACGAGTTCATCGGGATCGCGCAACCCTCGATCAAATCCGTGGATGACGCAGCGGATACATTGAAGGCGAAATATGCCCAGATGATCGTCAAGGTGCATGACCTGTCCAAGACGCTGAACAAGATCCTCAAAGAGCAGGACAAGTTGAAGGCGCAGTTCTTGAAAGAGGTGGGCAACAAGCTAAAGAAGCACCCCGTCAAGGACAAGAAGGCGCAGCTGACCATGATTAGCAAGGCGCTCGATACAGCGCTTGCCGACAACTACAAGGCGGTCGATAACGGCATCACCAAGGTTCAGATGATGTATGCCGATACGCGGAAATGGGCCAATACGATCAAGGACCTGATGAAGCGTGTCAGCGAACTGAAGCTGAAAGATCCCAAGGGTCTGAAAGTGTTCCGCGAAGCGCTGAAATTTGCGGCTCTGGCCACCGCACCCATCGATGGAAACTCGATCGCGACCGGGGCCAAGGATCTGGCGCTTGGCGTTGGCGGTGCGGCGGGTGGATACGCTTATGACAAGATCACCAGCAAAGCGCTCGACGGCACAGTCTTCGACGCGGCGTGACCTGAGAAAACTCGTAATAATAGAACTTGGAGCAGTCCAATATGGCAAAAACCACCGTTACCCCGCATAAGTTTGGCGTCGTCGACCTGATCCGGTCGAAGCCCAAGCTGCAATATATCGAACTTCCCAAATACAAGGTCGATGTCAAGTTCGAGATCACCACATCCGGTAAGCTGAAAAAGCCCGACCCGGTGCCTTCGACCGCGCTGAAGCGGCTCGAAGCGGCGGGGATGAAAGAGCTTGAGCGCTATGAGACAGTCATCACCGAAGAGGCTGTTAAGCTTGATGCCAAGGTCGCTGAAATCCTCAAGAAAAATCCCGGCGAAAAGGGCCAGGCGGCTGCCGAAAAGCTGATCCAGGGCACCAACCAGTCGATCAAGAACGCCATGGCATCGGCCGAGGGCGCGGCACAGGTTGCGATCCAGAAACAGCTCAAGGTCGAGGCCAACAAGGACAAGCTGCTGAAAGAGGCGCGGGTCAAGACCACGCTCAAGGTCAGCATGGGCGTGATCAAGATCGGGACGGCCGTGGCGCGTCTGGTGGGCTCTTCTGGTGCGGATGTGATGGCCTACAAGACCATCGTCAAGCAGGTCTATAACCTGGGCAAGGAAATCCAGCAGCAGCTCAAGGGTGAGGAAAAGCTGCGCAAGGATCTCTATGGTGCAATCCAGAAATACATCACTCTGCGCGGCACCACGATCATGCAGGCAGCGGAACGTCAGGGCATCACCGACACGTCCGGCATATCGGTTAAGAAACCGATGGAGGCGATCAAGAAGCTGACCGGCAAGGCCGTCGCGATGGGCGACGAGGTCACCAAGGGGCGCGACCCTAAGAAGATCGCGAAGGAGTTGCTGGACTTCACCATCAAAGGTATCGCCGTCTACAACAAGGACGCTGACAAGAAGCGGCAGCAATATCGCGAACACACCACCAAGACGCGGCAGAAGGTCGATTCACTGGGCGTGGCAGCAGACAAGCTGATGAAGGCGGCGAAAGCGCAGAAAACCCTCAAGCAAGGGATCAAGCTGGGGGCCGAATGCATGACCCTCAAGCGCGAGGCCAGCGCATTGTCTGCCAAGCTGGAGGAGCGCCAGAAATTTCTAGGCGAGATGCAGACCCTGATGGAGGGCAATGGCATGAAGGTCGACGACACCACGATCGTCGACAAGATCAAGGCGCTGGACAAGAAAACCGTGCTGAAGGAGGCCAAGAGCATGGTGACCTCGGTCTCTGGCATCTACAAACTGGTGGATGAGATCAGCGATATCGCCGCCTGACGGCCCTTAATCACGTCACCGGGCGCGGCGCAGATGCCGTGCCCGGCGCATTCAAGACCCGCAAAGGAAAGATCCGATGGACAGCAGCAGCGCAGAAGGAGCCATGACGATGCAAGAGCGCGCGCGCGAGTTCATCGAGCGCCGGTCGATCCAGAATGCGATCCTGGGAGTCATCATTGTCAACGCGATCACGCTGGGCCTGTCGACCTCTGCGGCGGTTCAGGCCCAGGTTGGCGATCTGTTGGCGGTGTTCGACCGGGTGGTGCTGGGCATCTTTGTGATCGAGCTTCTGATCAAGTTCTACGCGTACCGTTTGCGGTTCTTCACCAATGCCTGGAACGTATTCGATCTGATCGTTGTCGGCCTTGGCCTGCTGCCGGATCGCGACGGGTTGTCGGCGCTACGGGGGCTGCGGGTGATCCGGGCGATGCGGTTGCTTTCCGTTATTCCACAGATGCGCGCGGTTGTGCAGGCACTGCTGGATGCGCTGCCTGGCATGGGCGCGGTGATCATCATGATCTCGATCGTGTTCTACGTTTTCGCCGTAATGGCCACGCTGATGTATGGCCCCGCCTTCGATGTCTGGTTCGGTACGCTGGGTCGATCGCTATATTCGCTGTTCCAGATCATGACGCTGGAAAGTTGGTCCATGGGCATTGTCCGACCGGTGATGGAGGAATACCCCACCGCCTGGGCCTTCTTCGTCCCCTTCATCGTCATCACAGCGTTTTCGGTTCTGAACCTCTTCATCGGTCTGCTGGTCAACACCATGCAATCGGCGGTGGAAGACGAATCCGAGCTTGAGTTCGAGAAACTGCGCGAATTGGTGCGGACCGAGACGGATGTCGTGGACGAACACGTGCTGGCCCTGCACGAGGAATTGCGCGCCCTGCGCAAGGAAGTGGCAGAATTGAAGGCAGGGCGCGATGGCTGATAGCTCACAGAAATTCATCGCCCGCAACCGCGCGCCAAGGGTCCAGATCGAATATGATGTGGAGCTTTATGGGGCCGAGAAGAAGGTGCAATTGCCCTTCGTGATGGGAGTGATGAGCGATCTGGCGGGCAAGTCCAATGTGGCGCAGCCCGGTATTGAAGACCGCAAGTTTCTTGAGATTGACGTCGACAATTTCGATGACCGGATGAAAGCGATGGCCCCGCGCGTCGAATTCAGCGTCCCCAACACGGTGACGGGCGAAGGCAACTTGCCGGTCGATTTGACCTTCGAGAAGATGAGCGATTTCAATCCCGCCGCCATCGCCGCCAAGATCGAACCGCTGCGCGCCCTGCTTGAGGCGCGGACCCAGCTCGACAATCTGATGGCCTATATGGATGGCAAAACCGGGGCCGAGACGCTGATCGAAAAGATCCTCGCAGATCCGACCCTGCTTTCGGCGGTGGCCACCTCCGAACTTTCCGGTGACACGGATTCGGCGCTCGAGTCCCTGCGCGCTGTCGAAGTCACCGAAACACAAGACGAGGATGATACCGGGATACTGGACGCACTGCGCGCCGCGGCCCCCGAGGACGCACCCGACGACAACACGGTCGCCGATGCGCTGGCCTCGCTGCCCGAGGCCGACATACCGGTTGAAGACGACAAATCGGGGGATGTCCTCAGCGATCTGGCCGCCGCCGCCCCGGCGGAGACAGAGGCGCCTGATAGCTCGTTCGCGGATGCTCTGGCGTCCCTACCCGAAACCGAGCACCCCGAAGAAGAAGATAGCGCCGCCAGTGTCCTCGATGATCTGGCCAGCATTGCTCCCGAAGCGCCTGCAGAAGACAGCGCGCTTGCCGATGCGCTTGGGTCGTTGCCCGAGGTCGAGGACCGCGAAGAGACTGAAACATCTGACGATATCCTGACCGGTCTTGCCGCAGAAGCGCCCGAAGAGATAGAGGACGACAGTTCTGTCGCTGACGCGCTGGCATCGATCCCCGAGGCCGAGGTCCAAGTCGAAGATGACAGCACAGCCGGGGTACTGAGCGATTTAGCCGCAACGCAACCGGACGAGGCCGAAGACGATAGCGAGGTTGCTGACGCGCTTGCCTCTTTGCCCGAGACCACCGCCACGGTCGAGGAAGATGCATCCGATGATGTGCTCAGCGGGCTAGCGGTCACAGCACCCGATATCGAGGCCGATGATTCATCGGTATCCGATGCGCTCGCCTCTCTACCCGAATCCTCTGAAGATGGCGCCCCGCAGGACAGCGCGCTCACCGATGCACTGGCCTCGCTCCCCGAGGCCGACACCGAGCCCGATAAAGATGACAGCGCCGATATACTCAGCGATCTTGCCACCGAACAACCCGACGAACCCGAGGCGGACAGCAGCTTGTCCGATGCCTTGGCGTCGTTGCCAGAGTCAGCCCCCGAGGACGAGGATGACACGGCAGTTGCCGATGCGCTGGCCTCGATCCCCGAAGCGGAAGTGCCGGATGAGCTCGATACCGCCCCGGACGTGCTGGATGATCTGGCGGCAGCAGCGCCCGGTGATCTGGTGGGGGTTGATAGCAGCGTCAGCGACACGCTCGCCTCGGTGCCCGAGACCGACGATGCGGGTGACGAGGACAGAACTGCAGACATTCTCGACGATCTGGCCGAGGCCGCGCCCAGCGACGAGGCGTCAGAGGATGATCTGGACAACCTGCTCGCCGATCTCGCCGGCGCGGCCCCTGACGAGGATGATGCTGAGGATACCGCGCTGGACGATGCGCTCTCCACTCTGCCGGAAGCGCCTGTTGAGTCGACCGACGACGGTGGCGAGGATGTTCTGGGCGAGCTTGCCGACGTGGCCCCGGTTGAAGACACCGACAACGAAGATCTGGACGCGCTGTTGGCCGATTTTGCGGACGAGGCGCCGGAAGAAGGCCCAGATGATACGCTGGAGGATGCCTTGGCCTCGCTCCCCGAGGCGGACGAGAGAGGCGAAGAGGATGGCACTGATGACGTGTTGAGCAGCCTCGCCACGGATGAACCCGAGCAGGATGCGCCCGATGACGATGTTGATGCGCTGCTTGCTGATCTGGCCGAAGACCTGCCGGACGAGGTTGAAGATACCAGCGCGGATGATGCATTGGCTGGTCTGTCCGAAACGGAAGTCGCCGAGGAAGATGACGGCGATCTGGACGCGCTGCTGGCCGACCTGGCCGAGGACGCGCCAGTAGAGGTGGCGGACCCCGAGACTTCCGGAGAAATTCTGAATGATCTGGCGGACGCTGACCTGTCCGAGGAACCATCGGGTACGGAGGACGTCTCGGTCGCGGACGTTCTGGATGGGTTGGAAAGCCCCGAGGTGGTAGACGCGGACGATACTGACGTGGACGAACTGCTTGCGGACCTGTCCGATGATATGTCGGAGGCCGACGAGGATGCGGATGATGACGACCTTGATGCGCTGCTGGCCGATCTTGGGGCAGATGAGCCTGCGGAGGCTGACCTACCCGATGTTCCCGACAGCGCCGATGCGGATGATACCGAATTGGATGCCTTGCTATCGGACCTGTCTGATGACACGTCTGAGTCTGACGAGGATACGGTCGACGACGACCTCGACGCGCTGCTGGCGGATCTTGGGGAAGATGAGCCCGGTGAAGGGGAGGTAACCGACGATCCCGACGATGCTGGCGCGGACAATTCCGATTTGGATGCGCTGCTTGACGATTTGTCCGATGACAGCTCCGATGCCGAAAGCGATGATCTGGACGAACTGCTAAGCGAACTAGACGCGTCGGATGTCGGAGATGAGGTTTCCGGCGGTGACGCGGATAGCGGCGAGCTTGATGATCTGCTGGCGGGTATTGAGGACTCGGATGTCGGGGCGGGTACGGAGGATGATCTCGACGCGTTGCTTGGCGATCTGGACGCAGACGAAGTTACCCTTGCCGCAGATGCGGAAGAGGAAACTGCGGATGATGATCTGGATGCGCTGCTGAACGATCTGTCGGACATGGGCGACGCAGTGGCTGAGGCCGGAGAGGAAGAGGATGACACCGATCTGGACGCCCTTCTGGCCGATCTCGAGAGCGACGATAGCGGCGATGAGCTTGACGACCTGCTGGCCGATCTGGACGCCGAAGAGGATGAAGATGAGAGTGACGGGCTGGACGATCTGGATGCCCTGCTGGCCGGTCTCGACACCGACTATGAGGCCGGAGAGGCGGATGGCGGGGAAGAGGACGATCTTGACGCCTTGCTCTCGGATCTGGAAAGCGATGAACCCGCCGATCTGGATGCGCTGCTGAGCGACGATGATGCTGACGACGACGGCGATGACCTGGACGCACTGTTGGCGGGTCTTGATGACGATTCAGAGAGTGAAAGCGCGGAAACCGAGACTCAAGCTGAGGCAGACGCAGAAATGAGCGATGATCCCGAACTGGCCTTTGGCACGATCAGCGCCGAACGACCCGAACCGCAGCGGCTGGACCGCAAGCGGTTCCGGATCGCGATGTTTGGCGATTTCTCGGGTCGTTCGGCGCGTGGGCTGGTCGAAACCGGTGAGGGTCTGGCCAGCCGCAAGGCAACACTGCTGGACCCTGATACAGTCGAAGAGATCATCGAAGGTTTCGCGACGAAACTTGTCCTACCCATCGGCAAGGAGGGGGCCGGGATCGAGGTGGAGCTGAAGGAACTTGACGATCTGCATCCCGACGAGCTGTTTGAAAAGGTTGCGTTGTTCGAAGGGCTCGCCGGTCTAAAAAGCCAGTTGAGCGCCGGGGCCACTGCCGAAAACGCCGCAAAACAGCTGATCGGCTGGGGTGAGGAGTTTGGTCAGGCCGTGGTGCCGCCGCGTCGGACCTCATCCGGCAACACTGTGCGTGCCGATTTGAAGCTGAGCGATTTCCAGAAGCTGATCGGGGATACGGGTGGCGAACTCGCGCAGGCCTCGCCGCTGGACGATCTGCTCAAACGTATCGTTGGCCCGCATATCCGCAAGCTGCCCGACGCTGACACTGCCGCCATGCAAAATGCTGTCGATGAGGCGTTGAGTGCGGCGATGCGGATGGTGCTGCACCACCCGGAATTCCAGTCGATCGAGGCGCAATGGCGCAGTCTGGATCTGATCGCGCGCAGCGTCGAGGTCGACGATACTCTGGAGATCATGCTCTATGATGTCAGCGCCGAGGAAATCGCCGCTGATCTGGCGGCCGAAGAAGATCTGGCCAAAACGGGTCTGGTACGGCTGCTGACCGAAGAACCGTTGAACGAGGAAAACGGGCGTGGCGGCTACTCCGCTCTGATCGGCATGTACACTTTCGAGGAAACACCGCCCCACGCCGAGATTCTTGGCCGGATTGCGCGGGTTGCGGCGCATGTGGACGCGCCGTTCTTCAGCGCGATCACGCCCTCCTATCTGGATGTGGCCAAGAAGGACCGCCACCCGTTGGTGGCCGAGGCCTGGGACACGCTGCGCGCCATGCCCGAGGCTGGGCATCTGGGGCTCGCTTCCCCCCGGTTCCTGCTGCGGCGGCCTTATGGCGTGAAATCCGAGCCGATTTATGAGTTCGACTTCGAGGAATTCACAATGGCCGAAGGGCTGCGCAGCATGCTATGGGCCAATCCGGTCGTGTTGGTGACGATCCTGCTGGCGCAATCATTCCGCAAAAATGGCCGCTCGATGGGGCTGGGCAGCGTGATGTCGCTGGGCGGCATGCCGTTCCATTTTGTCAACGACCGCCATGGTGATCAGGTGGCCTTGCCCTGCACCGAGCGCAACCTGACCATGGCGCAGCATGAACAGACGGTGCAGCGCGGCTATATGCCGATCTTGTCACCCAAGGGGCGCGACGAAATCCGGCTGGGCACGTTCAACGCGCTTGCGGGAAACGAGGTTCTGGGGCCATGGACGGGCGTTCCAGCGCCCGAGCCCTCGCCACCACAGCCCGAACCGCCTGCGGCGGACGAGGAGGGTGATGACGGGGACGATCTGGACCTCGATATGGATTTTGGCGGGGATGATGACGACAACGGGGATGACGATCTGGACGCGCTGCTGGCCGGGTTCGGCGATGACAGTGACGACGATGATTCAGACGGGGATGATGACGAAATGGATGCGGAACTTGCCGCGCTGCTGGCGGACCTGTGATGGCGTCGGCAGAGGAAAAAGGAATTAACTGATGCCTCCCAAGATGCATGAAAAACAGGTGCTTTGGCAGACAAACACCTTCGGCCTCAAGCCGGCGGTGGTCGAAGGCGATAGTGTCGATCCGCTGGTGATACGGCGCGCCATCGTCAAAGAAGGTCTGAGCCAGCTCACCGAGATATCGGTCGAGTTCCTGTCGCGCGATGTCAAGGTCAAGCTTGAGGATATGCTGGGCAAGATCATGACGGTGCATATGCAGACCGGTGAGGGCAACGAGAGGCTGTTCACCGGCACCGTGGTCTCGGTCGAGCGGCTCGCCTATCGCGATGGCTACCTGCAATTGCTGGCCGAGTTGCGCCCGTGGTTCTGGATGCTGACCAAAACAACCGATTGCCGCATTTTTCAGGAAATGAAGGCCGACGAGATCATCAAGAAGGTGTTCGATGATCTGGGGTTTTCGGATTATAAATTCTCCATTCGCGGCACCTTGCCGAAGCGGGATTATTGCGTGCAATACCGCGAAACGGATTATGACTTTGTCTGCCGTCTGGCCGAAGAGGAGGGGATCTATTTCTATTTCGACCACAGTGATGCCGACAAGAAATATGAAAAGCTCGTCCTGACCGACGACAAGGGCTCGCATTCAAGCATCAAAGAGAATTCGACCCTTGAATTCTGGCCCGCCGAAGATGGCAAGCAGCGCACCGATGAGCGTGTGACCGAGTGGGGTTACGGCGAGGCGGTGGTCTCGGGCAATGTGGTGTTGCGCGATTTCGATTTCCTGAAACCAAAGCCGGAAACCTATGAAATCCGTGAAAAAACCGTCCTGAAGCCCAAGCATTCGCACAAAGACTATGAAGTCTTCGACTATCCCGGCCATTATTATTCCGAAAAGAATGACGGCAAGAAACGTGCCCAGGTCAGGATGGAGATCGAGGAGCTCGAACATCAGGATCTGCGGGGCCGCGCGACGGTTCGCACAATGGCCACTGGCGAGAAGTTCAAGCTGACCGAGCATGACGATGACGCGATGAATATCGAGTATCTGACCACCAGCGCGACGCATTACCTGCAGACCACGTCAGGCTACGAATTCGTCAAGCGAGAGACCGATCTGGACACTGGCGCGCTGGAATTCGAAGAGGACAACAAGGATCTCTACCGGGTCGAATTCACCGTTATCCCGGCCACGGTCCAGTACCGCGCGCCGATGGACACGCCCTGGCCCGAAATCCCGGGTCTGCATACGGCGATTGTGACCGGACCGTCGGGCGAAGAAATCTACACTGACATTCAGGGCCGGATCAAAGTGCAGTTCCACTGGGACCGCGAAGGCAAAAATGACGAAAAGACCACCTGCTGGATCAGGGTCGCAACACCGTGGTCCGGCAAGAACTGGGGGATGATCCATATCCCTCGGATCGGACAGGAGGTCATCGTTCAGTTCGAAGAGGGCAACCCCGACAGGCCGATCTGCACGGGCATGCTCTATAACGAAAACCCGAGCGAAAAAGTCACTGAAAACGCCCCGGTCCATCCATGGCTTCTGCCCGACAACAAGACGCAGTCCGGCCTCAAGACCAAAAGCACCAAAAAAGGTAAGGCCGACGAATATAACGAGCTGATGTTCGAGGACAAAGCGGGCGAAGAACTGGTCCGTTTCCAGGCGCAGAAAGACCACGAGAGACTGGTCAAGGACCGGATTGTGGAAACAGTCGGTCTGGACGCTTCGGCGGTCGAGGTTGGAAAGGGGGACGAGAAAAGCATCACCCGGACCGTCAACCAACATGTCACCGAGACCATTCAGGAAGGCGATCACACCTTCACCATCGCAACTGGCAGTCAGGTGGTCGATATCAAGACGGATCAGACTGAAACGATCGAGGGCAAATCCGACCGCACGGTAACCGGCAACAATACCGAAACGATCAAGCAGGGCAACAAGGCGACCACGGTTAGCATGGGCAACATCACGGTCGATGCCGATGCGGGCAAGATCACCATGACCGCTGCGCAGTCGATCGAACTGAAAGTGGCCGGTTCATCGGTCAAGATCGATCCCAAGGGGGTGACCATCAAGGGACCGATGATCACTGTTACCGGCGATGCGAAATGTGATGTGAAAAGTCCGCTCACAACCGTTGAGGGCAGCGGCATGCTGACCCTCAAGGGCGGCGTAGTGATGATTAACTGATGGGGGCCGTCATGACACAGCGTTTTGAAAAAATGACGAAAATTCCGGCCCTTCCCACTGCGCGGATGCTGGCTGAGGTCAATACGAAACTCAGCCTGAAACTGGAGGCGCCTGCCAGCGCACCCACTGATGCGGTGCTGGCAGAGCTGGACGCCAAGGGCAAGCCCATCGACATGCTGCGTGTATTGTCGATCGTGTTGCCGCCGCGCGAGCGGGTCTGGTGGGCCTGTCTGGCGGCGCGTGATTTCGTGGGTCCTGCGCCGGATAACAACACGCCCTCGCTTGAGGCGGCCGAGGCCTGGGTGTTTCGCCCAAGCCCCGAAAACCGCGAAAAGCTGATGCAGGCGATTGACATGGCCGAGCCTGACGACGAAACCGTCAAATGCGCTCTGAGCGCGATCTATGCTGAAGGCTCGCTGGGGCCGGGCGAGCTGGACGACCATCCAGCCCCGCCGGGTGGCTCGGAAGTGATGGCTTTTGCGGTAAATGTGATTGCAATGGACGCGTATGAAGGCGATTTTGAAGCCTATACTCAGGAACTTGTCGACCGCGCCGTGGATATCGCCCGCGGCGGCAACGGACGAGTCAAAGCCGAGGCCGAGAAGGAGGGCTGAACATGCCAGGAATGCCACAGGCCAGAGTGTCGGACATGCAACTGTGCAACGTGCCCGCGCCAACGGTGCCTCCGGTGCCTGCGCCGATTCCGATCATACCACCCTGCTGTACCACGGTGCTAGTGGGCAAGCTGCCGGCGGCGCGGGTCACCGACATGCACGCGGCGGCGCCCTCGCCGCACCCGATCGTGAAAGGGTCGATGACGGTTTTTATCCAGAAACTGCCTGCCGCCCGGATCGGCGATCTCGGTGCCTGCGGCGGCGCGATCCTGAAGGGCGAATTTACGGTCCTGACCGGAGGATGAAGAAAGACCCATGGGCGTAACGCTCAAATTCCAATCCACCGGGATGGTGCCCGGTGATGGCCGTCCTGTTTCGATGCAGGGCGGCTCTCTGACCGTTGGGCGTGGCCCCGCGAATGATCTGGTGCTACCCGACCCCGACAAGACCCTGTCGAAAAGTCATTTTGTGATCGAGGATAACGCGGGCAATGTGGTGGTGGTCGATCTGTCGACCAATGGCACCTTCCTGAACTATTCCAAGATCCCGCTGGGTCGCACCCCGACCCCGCTCAGCAATGGTGACGTTCTGGTCGCAGGTGGCTATGAGATGGTGATCGAGATCGGCGCTGATCTGCCCAGTTTCGAACAGATGATCCCGGCGCCTGCCGCTCAAAGTGGCGTCAGCCACGGTGTCGCGGGCAACGCGCCCGATCCGCTGGCACTGCTGGATGATGCCCCGCCGGGGGGAGATTTTCTTGACGATCTGCTGGGTGACGAAACGCCGAAGGGGCCAGGCCAGATCGACATCCCCGATCCAATCGACGACCTTTTACCGCCGATGGAGGATGACGACCCGTTCTTCCAGAAACCCAGCGACGGGATGGAAGGCGAAGGCGCCAGCGATGCGATGCACAACCCGTCACCGACGGATGCGTTTGCGGCCCCGTCCTCGGATGGGGGGTCGTTCATTCCCGATGACTGGGACGACGATCTGCTCAGCCCCTCCGAGCCTGAGCCACCCAAGCCCGCTCCTGTGGCCAAGCCGAAACCGGGCGCACAAAAGCCGCCCGCGCCGCCGCCTTCCGAAGAACAGACCGTCCTGCCACCCTCGACTGCCCCGGAGCCCGAGCGCACACCGCCCGTTTTGCCACCGGGCGCGAAGCCTGCCCCGGCGGCACCTGTGGCTGTTGGCGATACATCCGCCGCGCGTGCTTTCCTTGAGGCGTTGGAACTGGACGACATTCAGATCGACGACGCCGATCTGCCCGCCACGATGGGCCGGATGGGTCGGGTGCTGCGGGCGATGATCTCGGGCCTGCGCGAGATCCTGATGACGCGTACCTCGATCAAGTCCGAGTTCCGCATCGACCAGACTATGATCGGGGCAGGGGGCAACAACCCGCTGAAATTCTCGATCAGTGCGGAACAGGCCATCGAGGCGATGGTAAAGCCTCGCGTGCGCGGTTATCTCGGCTCCGAGGAAGCCACCAAAGAGGCGCTTGATGATATAAAGGCGCATCAGGTGGCGATGATTACAGGCATGGAGGCTGCGCTGAAAGGCGTGCTGGCCCGGCTGGACCCCGAACAGGTGGCGGGCAAGATCGAAACCTCGGGTGCACTTGGCTCGCTGTTCCGGGGAAAGAAGGCGCGCTATTGGGAAGTCTATGAAAAGATGTATGCCGAGATCTCGGATCAGGCAGAAAACGAATTCCACGACCTGTTCAGCCGCGAATTTGCACGCGCTTACAAGGAACAGCTGGAGAAACTGAAATAACGCCGTAGACAAACGGTGCGAATAAGGGAGGGCAGGGCATGTCCTGGGACAGCAAGGTGCTATGGACGGAAGGGTTGTTCCTGCAACCGCACCACTTCCAGCAGGCCGACCGCTACGGCGAGGCTCTGGTCGCAGGGTTGGCGCGCCGGGTAACGCCCTATGCATGGGGCGTCAGCGCGCTTGAGATCGACGACGAGGTGCTCAAGGTTGGGCAGTTTGCGCTGAAATCCTGCGCCGGGCTGACCCATGACGGCACGGTGTTCCGGGTGCCGCAATCGGATGACCACCCACCCGCGCTGGAAGTGCCAGAAACGATCAAGGATTGCGTGGTCTACCTGACCGTGCCGCAGCGTCGTCAGGGCGCGGCCGAAGTCGATCTGACCGGAGCGGAACAATCGCTGAGCCGCTTGCGCCCAGCCGAGCTGGAGATCACCGATGTGATGAGCCAGCAGAAGAAGCCGGTCACTCTGGGCGTCGGCAAGCTGCGCCTGCAATTCGCCCTGGAAGTGGACGATCTTGCCGACCGGCTGGCCATCCCCATCGCCAAGATCATCGAGGTGCGCCCCGACAAGGAAATCGTGCTGGATCGGGGCTTTATCCCTTCCGCGCTGGACGTGCGCGCCGCGCCACCGCTATCGGGATTCCTGAACGAGCTTGAAGGCATGCTGTCGCACCGGATGCAGGCACTGGCCGGGCGGCTCAGCGAGGGCGGACCGGCGAAGGGCGCGGCGGAAATATCCGATTTCCTGCTGCTGATGTTGATCAACCGCAACCTGCCGCTGGTGCGGCATTTCGCGCATATCGAGAATGTGCATCCTGAACATGCCTATCGTGTCTGCGCCGGGTTGGCCGGAGAGCTGGCGACCTTCATGAGCGCTGACAAGGCCGCACCTCAATTCCCGGCCTATTCACATGACAACCTGACCGACAGTTTCGCACCGGTGATCCGGGTGTTGCGGCAATATCTGAGCTCGGTGCTGGAACAGACCGCCGTGTCGATCCCGCTGGAGGAGCGCAAATACGGCATCAGCGTCGGCGTCATCGCCGATCGTAAGCTGGTGGGTAACGCGGGTTTCGTGCTGGCGGTCAATGCCGACATTCCCGCCGAGGATATCCGCCGCCACTTCGCCGGTCAGGCCAAGACCGGTCCGGTCGAGGAAATCCGACAGCTGGTCAACTCGGCCCTGCCGGGCATCACCCTGCGCCCGCTGCCCGTCGCCCCGCGCCAGATCCCCTATCACGCGGGCGTGGTCTATTTCGAACTGGATGCGGCCAGCCCCTATTGGAACAAGATGACCACTTCGGGCGGTATCGCGGTGCATGTCTCGGGCCAGTATCCGGGGCTGAAAATGGAGCTCTGGGCGATCCGCAACCAGTGATTCTGTATGTCAGAGCCGCAATGGGCAATTTCCGTCTCGAAAGGCGGCTTCGAGCCCATTTTACGGATGCCGTGGAATTTTCGAATGACTGCTATATGAACTATCGCCTATCGGGATTGTTCATGACCCGCCTGTCAAATCTTCTGCGAGCATGAGTGCGTTCCCATCTGGATCATAAAAAGTTGCTGTTTTAACCATACCTTCGACTACATCAGTTTCGCCATCGAATCTAACTTTGGCTTGTTCCAATTTCTGCCTCGCAGAGTCCAAGTTAGCTATCCCAAAGACGGGTACGCAGTTGCCCGGTGCAGGTTCGGTATGCTCGCCAAGGCCAATTGTTACGCCGACTGTATTCGTTTGAAGTTCTGACCAACCTGCGTCGTCTGCATGATAAATGGTCTCAAATCCCAACATGCTGCCGTACCATTCAGCGCTTACGTGGCGATCCTTGACGGACAGAGAAATATTGATGGTTTCATCGGGCGAAATAAGAGACATGGCCTTTCCTTCTTTCTCTAAATATATTAACTATACTTTATGAACATAGATTTATTTGTCAACATCACTTCAAGAGCTTGGGCATTATCCATTTTATCGAAGCTGCACGCAGGTGTTGCTGGACGGCAGGCACCTCTATTGGCAGCAACTGGCGCGAGTAGAACCGCTTTCGCCCAAAGCATGGATCACTTAATCACGGTGGGGTTGCTAGAACGAAACCCCGGTTATGGTCATCCATTGCGTCCGGAATTCCGGCTCACATCGTTAGGAATTTCCGCTGCTGCCATTGCCAACAAAATTCAAAGTGTAGCCTGTGATGAAGATCAAGACTTGCTCCGTCGGTCATGGACGCTGCCAGTGTTGACGTCGCTTCACACACCTAGCCGCTTCAATGATATCAAGCGGAATTTGCCGTCAATTACGGATCGAGCATTGTCGCAATCGTTGAAAACGATGGAAGTCAGAAGCTGGGTGTGCCGTAGCGTCGACGAGGCTGCTCGCCCGCCTAGATCAATCTACGCTGCTGTGAATGCTGGCGCAGTGATAAGTCAGGCAACTGCACCAGAAATCAGTTTCGTCTAGCAAGACCGGACGTTCGTTTAGAAGTGGCGAATTGTCGCTTTGTCCGCATATCGGACCTACACATAGCCAACCTGACCAAAAAAGACCCTGTTTCTCCTCACACCTGGCTGGGCAGCCACAGCACGATGGCCGGGAAGGACACCAGCAGGGCGATTGTGATCGCGTCGGCGATGAAGAAGGGGGTTACGCCCTTGAACACGTCCTGCACGCTCAGATCGTCGCGTACGCCTGCCACCACAAAGCAGTTGAGCCCGATCGGCGGGGTGATCAGGCAGAACTCGGCCATTTTCACCACCAGTATCCCGAACCAGATCGCGCACATCGGCCCGCTCATGCCGAAGGTGCTGTCCACCGCTGACACAGCCTCGCCGCCGTTCAATGCCATCACCGCCGGATAGACCACGGGCAGGGTCAAGAGCAGCATGCCGATGGCGTCCATGAACATGCCCAGCACCGCATAGGCCAGCAGGATGCAGACCAGGATCAGCATTGGAGACATGGTCAGCGAGGTGATCCAGTCGGAGAACGCGCCCGGTAGATCGGCAAAACCCAGGAAGCGCACATAGATCAGCACGCCCCAGATGATTGTGAAGATCATCACGCTGAGCTTGGCGGTTTCCAGCAGCGCGTCCTTCAACTCGGCCCACCGCATGCCGCGATAGAGCGCCATCAGGAACACCACGAAGGCGCCGATAGCACCGCCCTCGGTGGGGGTCCCCCAGGCATCGCCGCCAAAGGGGTTGTAGACAAAGAAGATGATGGTCACGACAACAAAGAGGATGGGCAGCGCCGGGGGCAGCGACACAAACCGCTCGCGCCAGGTAAAGCCCGAGACCGGCGGGCCGAAGCCTTTGATCATCAGCGCCATGCCGATGATCAGCAGCCCGTAGATCACAGCCGAAAACGCGCCGGGGATGAAGCCCGCCAGCAGCAGTTTGCCCACATCCTGTTCGACGATGATCGCGTAAATCACCAGAATAGCCGAGGGTGGGATCAGCGAGGCGAGTGTACCGCCTGCGGCTACGACACCTGCGGCAAAGCGCTTGTCATAGCCGATCTTCAGCATCTCCGGAATGGCGATACGCGCAAAAACTGCGGAGGTCGCGACCGAGGCGCCGGACACTGCCGCAAAGCCTGCGGTGGCAAAGACGGTGGACACGGCCAACCCTCCCGGTACCCAGGCCAGCCAGCGTTTGGCGGCCTCGAACAGCGCCTTGGTCAGGCCTGCGTAATAGGCCAGATATCCGATCAGGATGAAGGTCGGGATCAGCGACAGCGCCTGAGACGAGATCTTGGAATGCGGGACCTGGCCTGCGGTCTTGACCGCAACGGTGACCGCCTTGCCAAAGCGTCCGGGGTCGTAGTCAAACTTGGCCCAGAAGATCCAGATCAGGCCGACTAGCCCTGCAAGCCCGGCAGCAAAGGCCACCCGCATTCCCAGCACGACCAGCACCAGCATGCCGCCTGAAACGATCAGGCCAATTTCAATCGGTTCCATGCTCAGCTATCCCTATTTATCGTGGGCCGAGACATGCTCGGCCTCCATCGCGGCTTGCGTCGCGGCATCGGCGACCAGCGGCACTGCCACCGGTCTGGGTTCGTTGTCGCGGAACGCCCGGCCATAGGCGATCAGTTGCAGCACCAACCGCAGGCAGAGCACCCCAAACGCCACCGGCGCCAGCAGCTTGGCGGGCCAGATCGGCAGCGCAATATCCATCGAGCTGTCGCGGCTCCATAGGGGCGCGCCGAAATCGAAGCTGCGGGCGAAATGCGCCCAGCTGCCCCAGACCAGCAGCGCCATCAGAATCAGGATCGCCAGCGTGGTGATGAACTCGACCAGATACAGCGTGCGCCCGCGCAGCTTGCCGACGATCATGTCCATGCGGATATGGCCACCATCGCGCTGGGTGTAAGAAATCCCCATGAACGCAATCAGCGGCATCGCCTGTTCGATCCAGTCCACATAGCCCGGCAGCGGCTGGTTTAACAGGTTGCGCCCGCCAACCGAGACCACGGCCAGCAGCATCAGCGAAAACACCGCCAGACCGCTGAGCAGGGCCAGCACCCCCTCAAGACGGTACAGGCGCTGATCCACCCGGCTGAGCAGACTGTCATCGGAAAGCACCAGAGATGAACCGGCCATGGCGGACGCTCCTTCCATTTGAAGTATTGGCTGGGCACAGCCCCGCGCCTGGCTGAGGGGCGCGGGGTGGCGGGCTTAGCTGTTGTCCTGCGCAATCATGCCGGTCACGAGGTCATACAGCTCCTGCGCGGGCAGGCCGCGGGCGTTGTTTTCCTCAATCCAGGCCGCGGCGGCGGGAGCGGCCGCGGCTGCCTTGAACGCTTCGATGTCACCGTCCGAGAAGGTCACCTGCGCGATCCCGCGTTCTTCCAACGCCGGACCCCAGGCGGTCATCGTGTTCGAGTTGTAGTTGTCAACGTAATAGGCCAGAGATTCCTCGACCGAACCCAACAGCGCTTCGCGGTGTTCATCCGACAGGTCATTCAGCGCGTCGGTATTTACCACCACCGGGCAGTTCACCGTGCCGGGGTTCAGGTTCGAGGTCCACCAGGCGCCGTTTTCAATCGTGCCGAAGGACATATGCGCGTGCGGCGCAAAGGCCACAGCCTTGATAACACCGCTATCCATAGCCTGCCGCACTTCGGTGGCCGACATCGAGGTCGGCACCGCGCCGACGGTTTCCATCGCCTTGCCGATACCGCCGGTGGCCCGCACGTTCAGCCCTTCGAAATCCGCCAGCGAAGCCGGGGCGTCACCGACACCGACCAGATTGTATTGCGGCAGGGGTGAAGGCATCAGCAGCGTCGCGTTCCAGCGACCCAGATCCTCGACCGTAGCGGGATGCTGATAGACCGCCATCGACAGCTCGATCTCTTGCTCCAGCGAGTTCACGCCCAGAAAGGGCAACTCCAGAACAGTGATCGAGGGGTTCTTGTCGCGGTGATATCCGGCACAGAACTGCGCCATCTCAAACGCGCCGATCTCAATCCCGTCGAGGTTTTCCTTGTTTTTGGACAGCCCGCCATAGCTGATATTCAGCGTGAACTCGCCGCCGGTTTTTTCATTGACCAGTTCGGCCAGTTTCTCGACATGCTCGGTAAAGGCCCGCCGTTTGCCCCAGAGCGAGACATTCCACTCGGTGGCCAGAGCTTCGCCTGCAAAGGCAAGGGTCAGGGCGGCAACAGCCGTCCCGGTGAGATAATTGCGCATGATGGTTCCTCCCAGAAGCGCTGGAATGCGATGGCACGAAGCATCGCCTTTACATTCCGGCTTGGCAATGAAGGAATCCGCGCGTTCCGCGTGCCGATCCCTGCGGAAATCCGCAGGAGCATTGACGGGGTGTCCTCCGCCGGTATTTTTGACGCTCAAAGCAAGGAACCCCCGATGTCTCGCACCTGTTTGATCGCTTTCTTGGTCGTGATACATGTGCTGTCGGTTGCAGGAGCGGCATCGCGTCTACGGGCCCAGACCGTGTCTCAGAGTTCGACGCCCGGAAATGGCGTCATTGTTCCGCAGATAATACTCACTGACGAGGTGCTGGCGCGGCTAAAGGCGCTGCGCCAGACCGATCCCGCAATTGCGCAGGATCATGAGGTACTGATTGCAGCAGCGCGGGCCTATCTGAACGAACCGACGATCGCCGAAGAGTTCCGCACCGACTACAAGGGCGATCCAAGCGCGCTGCACGGGCTGAGCGAGGAGGCGGTCGAACGTCTGACGACGATCGCCATGGCCTGGCGGGTGACTGAAGAGGCGCGCTATGCCGCGCGCGGCAGGCAGGAGTTGCTGGGACTTGCACAGATAGACAGCTGGTACCCTGCGCATTTTCTGGGCCTGACACGGATCACACTGGCAGTGGCACTGGGATATAGCTGGCTGAGCGGCGTGCTTGAGGCGCAGGACCACGAGATCATCCGCACAGCGCTTGTCGACAAGGCACTGAAGCCGGGTATAGCCATCTTTGACAAGGACCGGCAGTATTTCGATACCGGCTGGGTTCGGCCGCATGACTGGTTGCCGCCGGTCAAGGTGCCCGACACATTGCCCGACGGGACCGCAACGGCGGATATCAGCTGGCCAGTCGCCTCGTTCAACTGGAACATCGTATGTAACACCGGGTTGATCGTCGCGGCGTTGGCGGTCTCGGGGGCCGAGCCGGATTTGGCTGCGCGTGTGATCGAAAGCGCGCAGCTGTCGCTGCGAAACGGGCTGGCGCTATTTGCGCCCGACGGTGCATGGCCCGAAGGCCCGATGTATGGTGCCCTGTCGGCGCGCGACACCGCGATTCTCGTCACCGCGCTAGACAGCGTTTTGGGCCATGATTTCGACCTGTCCGAGGCCGCTGGCCTGCCGGGTTTCGGCGACTACCTGATTCATATGACCGGCCCCACCGGCCTGCTGTTCAACTATGGGGACAGTGACACGGCGACCGATCCGGTGGTGTTGCCATGGCTGTCGCACCGATTCGGACGGCCCGATTACGACTGGAGCAAGACCGGCGCGCCGGGTTCGTCCCATCCCGCGCTCAACCTGCTCTGGCGTTATGGCGCGGGTGTCAGCCCGCAAGTTCGCGAACCGAAAGCGTTGTGGTTCGGGGGCCGGGGTCTGGTCGCCATGCGCTCGGCCTGGAATGACGCCGACGCAACCTATGTGGGGTTCAAGGCCGGGCCGCTGCAAAGCCATCACAACAACCTCGATGCGGGCACGTTTGTGATTGATGCGAAAGGGGTGCGGTGGGCGGTTGATCTGGGGTTGGGGAATTACGACCTGCCGGGCTACTTCACTTCGAAGCGGTTCGACTATTACCGGACCGCGACCATTGGCCAGAACACGCTGGCCTTTGGCGGGGCCAATCAGCAGGTGATGGGCCGCGCCTTTGTCGAGGATTTTGCGCAAGTCCCTGGCTTCACCTTCGCCATTGCCGATCTGTCCAACCCTTATGGGGCGGAATCAGGCTCGGTTCGGCGCGGCGTGGCGCTGATAAATGATGCGTCGGTGCTGATACAGGATGAGATCTCCGGCGAGGTTGCCGGGGCAGTGACATGGACCATGCATACCGAAGCTGAGGTCAGTCTGGACGGTGCGCAGGCGGTGCTGAAGCAGGATGGTCAAGAGATGACGGCGCGTATCCTGTCACCTGAAGGGGCCCGGTTCGAACTGCGCTCAGCTAATCCCTGCGACACGGCATATGACGCCGATTGCGATGCGCAGAACGCCAATACTGACCTTCAGCGGCTGATGATCGCGAGGGATGCCCAAAACCAGACCCCACTCCGGATCACCGTCCTGATCCTGAGCGATCCGGCGCGTGCCGAATTCGATGTGTCGCAGCTGAGACCGCTTGACGACTGGCGGCTGGCGGCGACGCTCATCAATCCCACCCTGCGTGGCGGTGAGTGAGAAGACCGGATGCCTGCTCCTGCCCGCTAGGCCTTTCGCAAATTGTTGATGCGATCAAGATGCTTTCCAAAATCCTCCGTGCTCATACGCTCGGACAGGGCGCGCGTGAAAAAGGCCGCCTGAGTCTCGGGCGCAAGCCCGTTTGTCGGCGGATCCCGGTCAAGATTTGTCGGGAAAGAGTAGCCCTCAGCCGTTGCTGCAATCGCGGCGGATAAGTCTGCCGGATGCAGTTTGCCCTCCGCCTTGGCCTTGGCTGCGTGCGGATAGAGCAACTTGCACATTTTGTCCCGGTCAATCGTCTCCATCGCGCGACCGAATGCCGATGAGACCTGCAAAAGGTTGGCAAAGCGGTGTATGTCCTGGCTGGTATTCGCCCCTGCGGCATGAAACAGGGCAGGGTTGAAGAATACAGTATCTCCCTTGGCAAGTGGCAACTGCACATAACGCTCTTCAAACAAGGCCCTGAAATCGTCCCTACGCCATGCTGCGTAGCCCGGACGATAGGCTTGCGAGAAAGGCAGCAGTTTCGTGGGACCACTTTCCAGAGGCATGTCGCAATGCGCAACGGCTCCCTGCAGGGTCAAGATCGGTGAAACATCATGGACATGCGCCGGATAGGACGCGCTGACATCGGCGGATTGGAAACCCAGATGATAATCGCGATGGGCCTGCTGAGCCGCGCCCCCGGGATGGACGAGGTTCACCTGTGCCGTCATCTGATAGTTCGGCCCCAGCCATGCCTCGCAGACGGCTGCGATGGCCGTGTTGGCAAAGTAGTTCAAGAAGACCTCGGGCGAGGCTTCGCACAGCTTCTGCAGGGAATTCCAGATCCGGTCGTTGGCGCCTGACGCCGCGAAATGATCGCTGCCCCCCCCGGTACGCTGCTTTTCTTCGATGATGATCTGTTCGTAGATGCGGGTTGCGTCATCCAGCACCTCCGTGTCCGAATAAGTCCCTTTGAGAGCAACGACACCGGCCCCTCTACGCAGGACTTGCGCCCACTCTGCCATGATCGTCAGGCGGGCCGCCTCATCTTCGAGAGCCGGGCGCAGGGTTTTCATGTCATAGATGGGTATGTTCTTTTCGACGGCTGCGGCATGCGGCACCTGACCAGGGCGAGTGCTCTGGTCAATGAAAGCGGTAAATTCCTTTAGGTCACAGGCATCGGGATCGTAGTAGGCAGCGTTGGTCTCGGCGATGGCTGTCATGGAAGTTCCTCCTCTTTGGGGGCCATTATCTGGGGAACGGGCATTGTGTTGGGCTTTAAAACACATCAAAAACACATCAAATGACTCATCGCTTTCCGATCAAAGAAATTGCCCGCCAAGCCGCGTTGGGGACAGCCACAGTCGATCGGGTCCTGAATAACAGGGCAAATGTCAGCCCGCAGACCCGGTTGCGTGTGCTCACCGCGATGGAGGAACTGGCAGCGCAGGAGGTCCAGCTTGCGGCCCGCGGCAGGCGCCTGTTCTTTGATTTCGTTGTCGAAGCGCCCGCGCGCTTCAGTCGCGAGGTGAAGGCAGCTGCTGAAGCGATCCTGCCGCAGATCGGCACGGCGGTCTGCCGGCCACGGTTCATGCTCCAGGAGATCATGGATGAAGATGTGGTCGTCGCTGCGCTATTGCGCATCTTGAAACGTGGCAGCCACGGAGTGTGCCTCAAGGCGCGGGACACACCAGAAATCAGGGAGGTCGTGAACACGTTGTCCGCCGCCAAGATCCCGGTTGTGACACTTGTTACGGACATTGGTGGTACTGATCGCCTGACCTATGTGGGGCTGGATAACAAAGGGGCCGGGCGCACTGCCGCCTTCCTTGTGGCACGGACTATCGGCGATGTCGCCGGGACGGTCTTGGCCACCCGCAGCCATGAACGTTTTCTGGGAGAAGAAGAGCGCGAGTCTGCCTTTGTCGAAGCGCTGGCGCGTCACTGCCCGAAGCTGCAGGTTGTCGGAATCCACGGCGGTAGCGGTGTCAGTTTCGAAACGTCCAAGATCCTAGAAGATGCAATTGGTGGCATCCTCGATTTGCGTGCGGTTTATTCGATGGGAGGCGGAAATCGATCGATCCTGAATACACTTCAGGATAACAGGATAAGGCCGGGTGTTTTTGTGGCCCATGATCTCGACAAAGAAAATCGGGACCTGATCGCGGACCAGAGGCTGGATTTCATTCTGCATCACGATTTGCCATTGGATCTGAAAAACGCATTCAACGCTTTTTTAGTGTTTCACAAACTTGCCTCGGACCCGGTGGAAAGCCACATCACCGCTATTCAGGTAGTGACACCGGAAAATATCCCGAAGCCATCGCGGGCAGTTTAGTAATGCGCATTCACCTAAAGAAGCGCTTATCCGAGTACCCGGTCCCGCTGGTCGGCGCGACCCATTGAAAGGAGGCGCGTGGGTTCCGAGGTCTGGACACTCGCCTTGCTGCACCAGTTGCGCCAGTGCGACAGGATCAGGCTTTGAGCCACGGCCCCGCCAAGCGTTGCGCCAGGGCCCAGGATGATGAACACGTCCGGCATGAACTCACGCGCGGCGGTTCGGATGGCGGTAGTGAAGTCGTAGGTCTCGGTTACCTGATGGCCTAGCGTGTAGTCGCGCAGCGCGGTCAGCTCGCTGGACTTGGGCATCCAGATCGCGCCGCGCCCATCGATCAGGGGAAGCTGCGGTTGGTCGAAAAGACTCTGGCCCAGCTTGCACTGGCCAAGGGCGGCGACCGGTGCCTGCAGAGCGGTGTGGAACCCGGCATGGTTGGGCAGGCGCATCGGGAAACGGTCCTGCAGCCGAGGCATCTCTGCCTCAAAGGCGGCGAGACCGGCGGCGTTGCCGGCCAGCACCAGCATTCCACCCAGATCAATGGACAGGTCAAGTGCGTGATCGGGGCGGGTGGCGATCTGAGCCACTTTGGCGCGCGTGTTTTCGCGCGCGCCAGGGATCACCTGCCAGTTGGCATCCATGAAGGGGTAGATCAGCTGCCCGCCGATCATCTGCTCCTGCATCAGCGTGCCCATCGTGTTGACCACCTGCAGCCCGTTGAGCGGGTTCAGCGCGCCCGCGCAGGTCAGCGCGATATACCAGCCCATGGAGTTTCCGGTGACGCCGAGGATCTCGAACTGGTCGCGGTCAATGGAAAGGAAATCGCTGTAAGCGCAGGACAGGATCAGGGGCGAGGCGTTGTCGCCGCGTGTATGCACTGCGCCTGAGAACCCCGCAGCGCCATCCAGCTCGGAAATTGGCGTCTGGCCCTGCCTGCGGCGATAGTCGTCGTAATCTTCGATCAGCGCTGCCTTGTCGCCATGGTGACGCGCGAGATAGCCAAGTTCTTCGCGGTTATAGGTGCCGCGGCCTGGCGCGACGACGATGGCGGTCTGTTTCATGGCGCGCTCCACAGGCTGCGCGCGGCCTCGGTGATGCTGGCGCGCGAGGGCATGGTGGCCGCATAGGCGGGGCCGGTGGCGATGAAACTGTCAAAAGCGGTGAGGCGGGCATGGGGCAGGGCGGTCTGTTCCTGCAGCATTGCCATCAGCGCCTCGGACAGGCTACCGGTGCTGCGGCATTCATCAACGATCAGCACCTTCTGCGCGCCCTCAAGTGCCTCGAGAATGCCCGCGACCGGCAGTGGCGCGATCCAGCGCAGGTCAATCACACGGGTCTCGATCCCCTGAGCTGCGAGGTCGGCGGCGGCCTGGGTGCTGAGGTAGCGGCCATTGCCATAGGTCAGGATCACCAGCGGTCCGTCGCCCTCAACGCCCACGTCGCCCAATGTGATACGGCGGTCGGGGGCAGGGTAGCGCGCCAGCCAGCCGCTATCCTTGGCCTCCATCAGATCTCGCATCGGGTAAAGCGCGATGGGTTCCACCATCACCACCACGCGCTGTTCCTCGCGCGCTAGCCGGACGCATTCGCGCATCATCATGGCCGCGTCATCCCCGCGCGAGGGGCAGGCGACGATCAGCCCCGGAATATCTCGCAGCACCGCCAGCGAGTTGTCATTGTGGAAATGGCCGCCAAAGCCCTTTTGATAGCCGAGGCCCGCGATGCGGATCACCATCGGGTTGGTAAACTGCCCTTGCGAGAAAAAGGGCAGGGTAGCGGCCTCACCGCGCAGCTGGTCCTCGGCATTGTGCAGGTAGGCGAGGAACTGGATCTCGGGGATAGGAACAAAGCCGTTATGGGCCATGCCGATGGCGAGGCCGAGGATAGATTGCTCGTCCAGCAGCGAGTCGATCATACGGTCCGGGCCGAACCGGTCGATTAGCTTTTGAGTAACGCCATAGACACCGCCCTTGGCGCCCACATCCTCACCCATCACGACGATCTCATCATGGTCCAGCATCAGATCGGTGAGCGCCCAGTTGATGAGCTTGTTCATGGTCTGGGGTGTCTGAAGCTGTTTGTGATCCGAACCGAAGGCCGCTTGCCGCGCCTCCTCGGATGGGCCGTTGCTGGGCGAGCAGGCGCGCGACGGCGGGATGAGCGAAGCCATCACCTGTTCCGCTGTTTGCAAGCGGGGGCGGGTGATGACCTGCGCGGCGACGCGGGAGCATTGGTCTTCGGCTTGCTGGTAGATTGCCAACACCTCGTCAGCGGTCAGGATGCCGCGCTGGATCAGCAGGCGGGCGGAGTGTAGCAGGGGGTCGTCGCCCTCCCAGCCTTCGAAAACCTGTTTGGGCAGATAGGCTTGCTGCAGGTCCGAACCGGCATGGCCATAAAGCCGCACCAGTCCCAGATGCAGGAAAGCGGGCTTGCGCTGGCGGCGGGTATACTCGGCGGCCTCAAGCGCCACGCGGTAGGTGTCATAGAGGTCGAGCCCGTCGGCATGGAAGTATTTTAGCCCTGGGCGTTGCGCGAAATTCGCCGCAACCCAGCCGCGCGGGGTGCGAGTCGAGATGCCGATTCCATTGTCTTCGCACACGAACAGCAGCGGCAGGGGGGTCGACTGGTAAGATGTCCAGCCGGCGGTGTTGAAGGCACCTTGCGCGGTGGAATGGTTGGCCGAGGCGTCGCCGAAGGAACACATCACCAGACTGTCCTCTACCAGTATCCGGTGTTCGGGCGGATGGCGTTTGGCAAGACCGATCGAATAGGCCGCGCCAACCGCTTTGGGCAGGTGGCTGGCGATGGTCGAGGTCTGTGGCGGGATCAACAGCGGGCGCGAGCCCAGCACCTTGTGTCGACCGCCGCTGATCGGATCATCCATCGCGGTGGCAAAGCTGAGCAGCATGTCCCAGGTGGGCGTGACACCGGGCACCTGCTGGCTTCGCATGCACTGAAATGCGCCGTCGCGGTAGTGCAGAAACGCCATGTCGTCGGGCCGCAGCGCGGCGGCGACGGCGGCCATGCCCTCATGCCCGGACGAGCCGATGGTGTAATAGCCCTGCCCCTCGGCCTGCATCTTGCGCGAGCGGCGGTCGAGATTGCGGCTGAGGCATTGGGCGCGAAAGATCGCCACCGCCTCGCTGTCGGAAAGCGGCCCCTGCGCCGGTTTGCCCTTGGGCAGGTCGCCCGAGGCCAGTCGCGTGCGAAAACCCTGATCGACGATATCGGCGCGGTCCATGCCCAACCCTTGTTATCACTCGCCCTGTTCCCGCCAGCATAGGAGCGTGGGTGGCGGATCAAAACCGATCTTGTGGAATGCACCTATGAGGAAATGGAATGGAAAGCAGCAATGACCCCAAAGCGTTCATCCATTCCGTTAACAACCCAGCACCATAATTCCGCCGCATTTGGTCTTATTCTGGACAAGATATCGATCCGCGCGGTGTTAAACTATTGCAATTGGCGCGCAGTTTTTTGGCGACCATTAGTTGGAAGCTCAGTATTGGTCTGTTCAAAATGTCTGGAAATGCAGGATGCCGAACGAAGCTGAATTGAATCAGAGCTCGACAACTTCAGAACTCAAAAACGATGGCTCCACTGGGTCTGAACCGATTGACCCGGTGCTCGAAAACATAAGGTCGGCAATTGACCTAAACACAGCCCGGGCAGTTGGAAGCAGTGCAGGGCCTGCGCAAGCCGAAGAAGTGGTTCCGGAATTTGAGGAGCAAGCGCAGCAAATCCGCCAGATTGTTTTGAAAACACTGCCGGTTCGACGGGCCCACCAGCTCGTTAGATCATTCCTCAAACGCCCGGACGCAACAAGAATACTGTCTGTTCTGCTTTTGCTGGTGCTTCTCGTCTTGCAGCCAGGCGTCGTGGTGTTTCTGTTCCTGATTGCCGTTCTGATCGGATTTGTGCTCTACTTTTCGTTCGGTCCCGACCGAGCCCAGGACTGGGTGCGCAATCGATACCTAGGATTGCGTGAACGCGATCCGGACGGTGCGGAACGCATCCGGCGACGCGCTGCAGTTGCCAGCAAAAAGCTCTCCGAGATCGTAGAAAAATTGCCGGAGAGGTGGACAGCCGGCTTATACCTTCCTGATTTTGAGGAGCCAGAAGAACTTCCGGAGAAATTCAAGACCGACCCCTTTGAGCGACTGGCAAACCAGCAAAACTGAGTGCCTGGCACTTGGCAGAGCCAAAGAGGCATTGTCAGATCAAATCGGCTTGAGCCGACAGGGCGGATTTTTAGCGTCTGGACATGACCAAACCTGATCCAATTCGCAATGTGGAAGACCTGCGGCACGAACACGCGCGATAAGAAGGTCGCCTTGAATTTCTCAAAGAAAGCCACGCGTAAACATGGTCGACCAGATTTTATTGTCACCGACCGGCTGCGTTCGCATGGAGCGGCGCTGAAGGAGATCAGGGCAGTGCACAGGCAAGAAACAGGTCGCTGGCTGGACAATAGGGCAGAGAATTCACATTTGCCGTTTCGACGACGGTAGAGGGCGTTGTTGCGTTTCAAGCGCATGCAAAGCTTACAGAAATTCGCCGCCGTTCACGCATCCGTCTACAATCACTTTTATCGGGAACGCACCTTCTCAACTGGACCTAATTTCAAGCTGAACCGTGCCACTGCCCTTGCTGAGTGGCCCAGCGTGTTGAGGTGCAGCAGCACCAGCATCCGCAACGGACCATCGGTCAGCATGAAGGCCCAATAGGCCGCCTTCACCGCGATATAAGCGGCGAGGCCTTCAGGCTTGCTCTTTAGGAGGCGCCCACCATGAACGCCACATCCACCAGCCTGAGCGCATTATCCGAAAGCGGCCATTAGGTTAGTTGCAGTGAGGGTCCGGTAAGCTCGCAATGCCGTCATAGATGCCACAAGTCGCTTTGCCTTGAACTCGGGCGCCGTTATGCAGGACGGATGGACACACTCGACCGCAAGATCATCGCCGCCCTAAGCCACAATGCTCGACAATCGACCACCGCGATTGCCGGACAGCTTGGCGTGGCGCGTACTACCGTGCATGAGCGGGTCACAAAGATGGAGGCGCGCGGCGTGATCGCCGGGTACTCGGTCGTGCTACGCGACCCGAATGAGAGCGGCAAGGTGCAGGTTATCGTTATGCTCGAGGTTCAGCAGCAGGAAACCACGCGCATTATCAGGCGGCTGGAGGCCTACCCGGAGATCAAACTGTGCCTGTCGATCAATGGCGAGTTCGACCTGCTGCTCTCGGCCGAGGCACCCCGGATCGAGGACCTGGATGTCCTGGTTGACGAATTGGCGCGTATTCCGGGCGTTCAACGGACCAATACTTCGGTGGTGTTTGGGCGAAAGATTGACCGGTCTTGACGAAATGGCGGGATTGTCGTCGTTATGACGGTTGCTTGAGTCATACCGACACTCTGTACTCTGCAAACCGAACAGATTTTGCCTCACACTCGTAAGCGAGAGATCGGAGGCATGTCATGCGTTGGAACATCTGCATCGTTGGAGCGGGCAAGATCGGTCGGATGATCGCTACGCTTCTGAACGGGTCGCGCAACTATTCGGTCACGGTGGCCGATCGCGACCTGGCGGCATTAGGAACGTTGAACCGGGCCGGGCTTCCGACCATGCAGATCAATGCCGATGACCCAAAGGGACTGGCCGAGGCACTGCAGGGCTTCGACGCGGTGATCTCGGCGGCCCCGTTTTTCCTGACCCCGGTGATTGCCGGGGCGGCGCAGCAGGCAGGCGCACACTATTTCGACCTGACTGAAGATGTCGCCGCAACCCAGGTGGTGCGTGATCTGGCGCGGGGTGGCCAGACGGCGTTTATGCCGCAATGCGGTCTGGCGCCCGGCTTCGTGGGCATCGCGGGCGCGGCGCTGGCGGCGGAGTTCGATGAGCTGGACAGTCTGCATATGCGGGTGGGCGCGCTGCCGCTCTTCCCGACCAACGCGCTGAAATACAACCTGACTTGGTCGACGGACGGGTTGATCAACGAATATTGCAATCCCTGCGACGCCATCGTGAATGGTGCGCGGGTCAAGACCGCTCCGCTGGAAGATTACGAACTACTGGGCCATGACGGAGTGGAATATGAGTGTTTCAACACCTCCGGGGGGCTGGGCACCCTGCCCGAGACGCTGGAGAGGCGGGCGCGGGCGGTGTCCTATCGCTCGATCCGCTATCCGGGGCATCGCGATATCCTGAAACTGCTGCTCAATGATCTGGGGCTGGAGCGGCGCCGCGATCTGTTAAAAGAAATCTTTGAGGCCGCCCTGCCGCGTACCGATCAGGATGTGGTACTGGTCTATTGCACTGCCAAGGGGCTGAAGGACGGACAGCTGCGCGAGCAGAGCTATATCAACAAATCCTTCGCCCGCGAGATCGACGGGCGGATGTGGAGCGCGATACAGGTCACCACCGCCGCCGGGGTTCTGGGCGTGGTCGACCTGATGCGCACCGGGCAATTGCCACATACAGGCTTTATCCGGCAGGAACAGGTGCCGCTGGAGGCCTTCCTGCAGACCGAATTTGGCCAGCTATACCGGGCCGGGGACGTGACACGTCAAAACGCGGCAGCGTGAAGGGGTAGACGCCGTTGTTCGAAGCTGTCGTATAATGAGAGGCGTAGCAGGAAAATTTTCATTCGGCAGAGACAGTCAGATTTCTGCGTCGAGTTCTTATTGACCTTGTGCAGTTCGCAGTTGGGAAAGCATCGGGCAAGAAACATTTCCGCTGTCACAGTTCGCAGTGAGTTCTCTCAGGACGGCTTCCAAACGTCTAAGCTCTGCAATCTTATCGCGCACATTGGCGATATGAAGTTCAGCGAGTTTCACCACGGATTGGCAATCTTCACCGCCCCCCTCAGACAAGTTCAAAAGTGTCTTGGCGTCTGCAAGCGGGAAACCCAAATCACGACACTTCTTCAGGAAGAGAAGCCTGCCAACGTCATGAACGGTGTACAGGCGCCGATTGTTGGCCGCCCGCTTCGGCTTTGGCACGATTCCTTCGCGCTCATAGTATCGGATGGTTTCAATCCCGACCCCGCTTTGCCTTGAGGCCTCTCCAATCGCAATCACGTCACGTTTTCCTTTATGATCCTGTAGCCACTACAGAAGTTATAAGCGTCACGGTTATCGATGCAACGTGATGACCAGTGGAGGAGCGCAATACAGAAATATGTCAGCCTCAGTTTTTTGGGATCGCTGTCAGCCCTTGGGGCCGCCTCGTGCTGTGTCTTGCGTATGTCGATGATGTCGCTTGGGTTGGGCGGCAGTTGGCTGGCGATCTTCGGAAGATTTGCGGCAGCAAGCTACCACGTTCCAGCAATCTCAATAGTGCTGGTTGCGGTGTCGTGATTGGTATCTTACCGGCACGGCTGGTATGGTGGCTTGTCGGAGGTACAGCAATGACCGGATTGGCTTGGGTAATCATGCAGATGTGAGACGATGACAGAGCAATTCGTATTTCTTGAAAGCACGTTGATATGCCCGAATTGCGGGCGCAGCGAAACCGAAGAAATGCCCACCGATTCTTGCCAGTGGTTCTATGAAGGCAAGTCGTGCAGCAAAGCGCTGAAACCTCTGAAAGGTGACTGCTGCATCTTTTGCTCCTATGCAACCCTGCCGTGTCCGCCAAATCAGTTGGGCGATAGCTGTTGTGGATAATCTGATCGACGACTTTGTCCGCGCAGCAGGAATTGCAAGCCTGAATGCGAAAGGCGGTCTTCTCCAAGCGTTAATTTGGCAGACCGCCGATACACAGGTCAGCGCAGGCGTGCGCCGCTTTCGGTGTCGAAGATCATCGCGCGGTCGGGGCGCAGGGTCAGGCTGACGCGGCTGCCTTCCGTGCTGCGTTCGTCGTCGCGTTCCTCGACGATCAGCTTGTCGCCATTGGACGCGGTGAGATAGACGTAGGAAACGCCACCAAGCGCCTCGGTCAGGTCCACCGACAGCCCATCACCGCTGCGGTCCAACCCGATATGTTCGGGGCGCAGGCCCAGAGTGACCTTGCTGGCCCCGGCCGGGATCGGCGCGGGCGACTCAAGCGGGGCTGACAGCGCCGGATGTGTCAACTTGCCATCGACCACGTCGCAATCGAGGAAGTTCATGGAGGGCGAGCCGATGAAGCCCGCCACAAAGCGGTTATCGGGGTTGCGGTAGAGCTCTAGCGGTGCGCCGACCTGCTCGATACGTCCGTCGCGCAGCACAACGATCTTGTCTGCCATGGTCATGGCCTCGACCTGATCGTGGGTCACGTAGATCATCGTGGCGCCGATTTCCTTGTGCAGACGGGCGATTTCTACCCGCATCTCGACCCGCAATTCGGCGTCCAAATTCGACAGCGGTTCGTCAAACAGGAAGACGTCGGGTCCGCGCACGATGGCACGGCCAATGGCGACCCTCTGGCGCTGACCGCCCGACATCGCCTTGGGTTTGCGTTTCAGATAGGGGCCGAGCTTCAGGATGTCCGAGGCTTCCTGCACCTTCCTGTCGATCTCAGCCTTGGCGACACCGTTCATTTTGAGACCGAAGCCCATGTTTTCGGCAACCGTCATGTGCGGATAAAGCGCGTAGGTCTGGAACACCATTGCCACTCCGCGCTTGGCCGGGTCCAAATGGGTCACGTCGCGTTGACCGATATTGATCTTTCCGCCCGAGGTTTCCTCGAGCCCTGCGATCATCCGCAGCAAGGTGGATTTGCCGCAGCCCGAGGGGCCGACGAAGACGCAGAACTCGCCATCTTCGATCTGCAGATCGACTCCATGGATCACCTGAGTTTGTCCGTAGCGCTTGATTGCACCCTCCAGCGTCACACCTGTCATGTCGCCATCGCCTCTTTGTGAAGTGTTTCCGGAAAGCGCCAGGCCTGTGCCTCGCGCCCAATGTCATCAGCGGCTTGCCGCACCCGCGGGGCCCAGTTTTCGAGTGTATTCAGATTGGTCCGACTGGTTGGTCCGGTGATCGACATGGCGCCCAGCATGCGCCCGCCCGGGGTAAGGATGGGGGCTGCGATGCAGATGATGCCGGGCTCGTGCTCTTCGCGGTCGAAAGCATAGCCGCGAGTGCGAATCGCTTTTAGTTCGAAGCGCAGTTCCGCCTCAGACCCCAGCGTGTGCGGAGTGAAGCGGTGAAAACTCTGCTGCTGGATCGCGCGGTCCAACGCTTCGTCGGTCAGAAAGGCCAGCATCGCCTTGCCGACACCGGTGCAATAGGCTGGACCGACCTTGCCGGCCTGCGAATACATCTCGACCGGGTCATCGGCATTTCGCTTGTCGACATATAGCACCTGGCTTGCATCGAGCTGGGCCAGATGTACGGTTTCGCCCAGTTCGCGGCTGAGCGCATCCAGATGTGGCCGCGCGACGGGTGCCAGTGAGCTATGGGTCCAGGCGGCATGGGCCAGCCGCACCAACCTGATTCCCAGCGAGTAAGACTGCCGGTCGGAATCGTAGCTGAGCATGCCCTGATTCGTGAGGGTCTGCAGAAAACGGTAGAGCGTGGCTTTGGGGAAAGGGCTGTGATCCAGCAATTCGCCAAAGCGCACAGGGCGATTGAACCCTGCGACCAGGTCCAGCACATCACATGCTTTTCCGACTGTTCCGTCCCCTGACATTGGGTGACGTCTCCTCCCGTTGTCCTGCTCTCCTGCAGGATTATTGTTGACAAGCCTAGCCGAAGTGATGTGTAGTTTTCAATATGTAAAACACGGTTTCAAATAATGGAACCAAATGGAAGCTACAGGGAGGAAACCATGCATTCCATGACCAAGCGGACTTTGGCCGCTCTTGCCGCCTGCACGGCATTATCGGCGCCGGCCTCGGCGCAGGTCAGCGGCGATCTGTCGATCTTTCTCGATACGTCGAACCCCGCGCCGCGCGCGACGATGGAAGCCATGATCGGACGCTTTGGCGAGAAGAACCCTGATCTGAATATCGAGATCACGGTGATCGACCGCGAAGCGTACAAGACCCAAATCCGCAACTTCCTGACGGCCAACGCGCCGGATGTGGCGACCTGGTATGCCGCGAACCGGATGAAGCCTTATGTTGATGCCGGTCTGTTTGAGGATGTGTCGGACCTGTGGGCAGAGCCGATGTTCGAGGATGATCTGAAATCGACCAAGGGTGCGATGACGATCGACGGCAAGCAGTGGGGCGTGCCTTATACTTACTACCAGTGGGGCGTCTACTACCGCAAAGATATCTTTGACGAGCTGGGCCTGAGCGCGCCGACGACCTGGGACGAGGAAAAGGCCAATTGCGAGAAGATCGTCGCATCGGGCCGCGCCTGCTATACGATCGGCACCAAGTTCTTGTGGACCGCCGGTGGCTGGTTCGACTATCTCAACATGCGCACTAACGGCTATGACTTCCACAATCAGCTGGCCAATGGCGAAATCAGCTGGGAAGACGACCGGGTCAAGCAGACTTTCGCGAACTGGAAAGAGCTGATCGACATGGGCGCGTTTATCGACAACCACCAGACCTATAGCTGGCAGGAAGCGCTGCCGTTTATGGTCAATGGCGAAGCGGCGGCCTATCTGATGGGCAACTTTGCTGTGGCACCCCTGCGGGATGCGGGCCTGACCGACGATCAGCTGGACTTCTATCAGTTCGTCTCGATCAACCCTGATGTTGAAATGGCCGAAGATGCGCCGACCGATACGTTCCACATTCCCTCCGCCGCCAAGAACAAGGAAGCAGCGCGGGAGTTTCTGCGCTTCGTCGCCTCGCCCGAGGAACAGACCATCATCAACAATGGCAAGAACCTCGGACAACTGCCCGTGAACTCGAAATCCGCCGTGGATGACGACAAGTTTCTGCAAAAGGGCTTTGTCATGCTGAGCGAAAACAGCCCGGGCGGTGTTGCTCAGTTCTGGGACCGCGACGCACCGGCGGAAATGGCCAAAGTGTCGATGGAAGGCTTCCAGGAATTTATGGTCAAACCCGATAGCCTCGACAAGGTTCTGGCCAAGCTGGAGCGCGCCCGCGGGCGTATCTACAAATAACAAGATGCGGGTGGGGGTGACCCCCACCTGACGCTTGAGATCGTGGCGGAGCGGGGCTTGTTCCCACCGCCGCGCGCCCTTCAGTCTGAAAGAGATGGCCGCCATGACCGCCTCGACCGAAATCATTGATTCCGAACCCGAAAGCTGGTTCCACCGCAATCAGCAAGCCATTGCACCCTGGTTGTTTCTGGCGCCGGGCATATTGTTCTTTGTCGTTTATGTGATCGCCCCGGTTTTCCAGTCTTTCAACCTGTCGCTTTATGAATGGGACGGGCTGGGGCAGGCAGAGTTTATCGGCATGCGCAATTACGAGGACCTGTATTATGAATGGGTCGATCGCGATGCGTTTTATACCTCGCTCAAGAACAACCTGATCTGGCTGGTCCTCTATCTGCTGGCGATTCCCGCGGGTCTTTTCATCGCGTTGTTACTGAACCAGACGGTGTTCGGCATCAGGCTGTATAAATCGCTTTTCTTCTTCCCCTTCGTGATCAGTCAGGTTGTGGTCGGTCTGGTGTTCACCTGGTTCTACGATCCGACCTTCGGGTTGCTGAACCAGTTCCTCGGTGTGTTCGGCATGGGGCCGATCAACGTGCTGGGCAACGAACATCTGGTTACTTATGGCATCATCGCGGCCGGGCTCTGGCCGCAGACCGCCTATTGCATGATCCTCTATCTCACAGGTCTGAACGCCGTCGACCCCGAGCAGATCGAGGCCGGGCGGCTGGATGGCGCAAAAGGCGCCAAGATGCTGTGGTATATTGTGCTGCCGCAATTGCGGCCCGCCACCTTCATCGCCTTTGTGGTGACAATTATCGGCGCGCTCAGGTCCTTTGACCTGATTTCTGTCATGACCCAGGGTGGTCCGTTTGGGTCGTCCCGCGTGTTGGCCTATTACATGTTCGAAGTGGCGCTGTCCGAATACGGCTTCCGGATGGGTTATGGCGCGGCCATCGCAGTGGTGCTGTTCTTGATCATGTTGTGTTTCATCACCTACTTCCTGTGGTCGATGTACCGCGAAGAGAAGGGACATTGAGCCATGTTTCCGACGCCGATTGAAAAACAGCCCAAAGCCGCTCAGATCACCTACAAGGCGCTGCTGCCTGTTGCCCTGCTGCTCTGGCTGGGGCCGTTGCTGGCCGTAGCACTCTTCTCGGTCAAGCCGGATGCGGATTTCGTCAACGCCAACTATTGGGGTCTGCCGTCGTCCTTCGAGTTCTTCAACAATTACGGACAGGTCTTTTTCAACAGCGACATGCCGCGCTACATGCTGAACTCGATTTTGATCACCGTGCCAACTGTGATCGGGGCGGTTGCGCTGAGTTCGATGACCGGTTTTGCCCTTGGCATCTACAAGTTCAAGTCGAACCTGTGGATATTCTTCATTTTTGTGGCGGGCAATTTCGTGCCGTTCCAGATCCTGATGGTTCCGGTGCGCGATCTGACACTGGATTTGGGGCTGTATAATACCAAGACCGGCCTGGTGCTGTTCCATATCGCGTTCCAGACTGGGTTCTGCACGCTGTTCATGCGCAACTTCATCAAGGCGCTGCCCTTTGCTCTGATCGAAGCGGCGCGGGTGGAGGGGATCAGCGAGATCAAGATCTTCTGGTATGTGGTGCTGCCACTGATGAAACCGGCGCTGGCGGCGCTCAGCGTGCTGATGTTCACCTTTATCTGGAACGACTATTTCTGGGCGGTAGTGCTGACGCAAGGCGCAGAAAGCCAGCCGGTCACGGCGGGAATCACTAGTTTCAATGCGCAGTTCCGCGCCGCGTATCACCTGATGAGCGCAGGATCGATTGTTGCGGCACTGCCGCCGGTGGCGATGTTTTTCCTGATGCAGAAACACTTCATTGCGGGTCTCACCCTCGGAGCCGTCAAGTAATGATACGCACATGGTCGCTGCATGATGAGCGGCAATCTCTGGTTCTCGCGGCCGATCGCGAGCGCCTGCCCGAGATCGTCTATTTCGGGCCCCGCCTGCCTGAGGGCGAAAACGAAGAAACACTGTTCAAATCCTATGGCTTGGACGTCACCGGGGGCATGTTGGATGCCAATCCCGAGCTGTCGATCTGCCCCGAGGCTACGCGTAGTTTCCCCGGTCAGCCGGGCCTGATTGTGCGCGACGGTGACGGCACTCCGCTGCTGCCCAAATTCTGTTATGCGGCCGAAGAGGGCGATGACCAGCACCTTGTCCTGACCTATCGGGACGAGGCGCATCGACTGACCTACGTGGCGCGGTTTCTGATCGACCCCAAGACCCATATCATCGAGGCGCAGGCAACGCTGGAGGCGGACCGCCCGGTGCTATTGCACTGGCTCAGTGCACCGGTCTTTCCGGCACCGCAGCTTTCGGATGAGATGCTGGATTTCGCCGGGCGCTGGTGTGGCGAGTTTCAGATGAACCGCACCGCCTGGTCACCGGGCATTCGCTATCGCGAGAACCGAACCGGGCGAACCGGGCATGAACACTTTCCCGGCCTGATCGTTCCCGTGCGCGGGGCGACGAATGCGCAAGGTCAGGCCTACGGGTTCCATTATGGCTGGTCCGGTGGCCACCGCATGGTGGCCGAAGAACTGCCCGATGGTCGCCGCCAGATCCAGTTTGGGCATGCCGCGCGGATGGAACGGCAGGCGATGACCCGGTTCCAGAGCGCGCCATTTTATGCGGTATTCTCCAATGACGGGATCAATGGTTGCGCGGTGGCCTTCCAGCGCCATCTGCGCGACCGGATCGTGGCCTTTCCTAAACCCGACCGCGCCCGCCCGGTACATTACAATTGCTGGGAGGCGGTCTATTTCAACCACAACCTGCCGGAGCTGAAAGATATCGCCGAACGAGCTGCCGACTTGGGCGCGGAACGGTTTGTGCTGGATGATGGCTGGTTCGGGCAGCGCGATGATGACACTTCATCCCTCAGCGACTGGGAGGTCGATCCGCGCAAATACCCCGAGGGGCTCGATCCGCTGATCAAACATGTCCATTCGCTGGGCATGACCTTCGGCATTTGGTTCGAGCCCGAGATGATCAACCCCGATAGCTCGATTCACCGGGCGCATCCGGAATGGGCGTTGGGGGGCGAGGACCAGATCCTGGGCCGCCAGCAAAAGGCGCTGAACATGGGCAGCGTCGAGGTGCGGGAGTTCCTTTATGAGCGGATGGCGGCGATCCTGTCCGGTCACGACATCGACTATATCAAATGGGACCATAATCGCGTTCTACCGATGCCAGACGCGGCGCAGACGCGCGGGTCTTATGCGCTGATCGACCGGTTGCGCGCCGATTTCCCGGATGTGGAAATCGAAAGCTGCGCTTCGGGCGGCGGGCGGATCGATTTCGGTATCCTCAAACGTACCCAGCGCGTTTGGCTGAGTGACAGCAACGACGCGCTGGAACGGCTGCGTATCCAGCACAATGCGGCGATCTTTTTGCCGATGGCGGTGACCGGCAGCCATGTGGGGCCGCGCGTCTGCCACACCTCGGGACGGGTGCTGGACATTAGGTTCCGCGCCTGGGTTGCCGCGCAACGCCATATGGGGTTCGAGATGGACCCGCGTGAGTTGACCGAGGAAGAGGCGGGCGTACTGCGCGAGATCACCCAGTGGTGGAAAGACAACCGCGACTGGCTTTATTATGCCGATATCCTGCGGCTCGACAGCCCGGACAAGGCGGTGCTTGCCGAGCAGCAACAGACCAGCGACGGCTCGCGCTTTGTGGTTTTTGCGGGCAAGGCCGATACCTCGGCCCAGATCGCGCCGCGTCCCTTACGCCTGACCCGTTTGGAGGCTGATGCACAGTATCGTGTGGCACTGCGCAAAACGGCTGAAGTACCGCCGACCCTGTCGCGCGGGAATCCGATCCTGAAGCAGGAGTCGGTCACCGTCAGCGGTCAGTACCTGATGAGCCACGGCCTGACCCTGCCGTGGAGCTTCCCACAGACCATGTGGGTCATTGAAGGCAGGAAACTATGAGCGAGCGCCGCAACCGCAGCTGGTATGGCATGATGGATAAGGATGGCTTCATTCGCCGCAGCTGGATGAAGAACCAGGGCTTTCCCGATCATGTCTTTGACGGTCGCCCTGTCATCGGCATCTGCAACACCTGGTCGGAGTTGACACCCTGCAACTCCGGCCTGCGCGAGCTGGCCGAAGGTGTGAAGCGTGGCGTCTGGGAGGCGGGTGGTTTCCCGGTCGAATTTCCGGTGATGTCGCTGGGCGAGACCCAGATGAAGCCCACCGCGATGCTGTTTCGAAACCTGTTGTCGATGGATGTCGAGGAATCGATCCGCGCCTATGGCATGGACGGTGTAGTGCTGCTGGGCGGCTGCGACAAGACTACGCCGGGGCAGCTGATGGGCGCGGCCTCGGTCGATCTTCCGACCATCGTGGTCAGCTCGGGCCCGATGCTGAACGGCAAGTGGATGGGGCGCGATCTGGGTTCGGGGACGGATGTGCGCAAGTTTGCCATGGACGTGAAGGCCGGCGACATGACGCTCAAGGACTTCATGGCCACTGAATCGGGCATGAGCCGGTCCAAGGGTGTGTGCATGACCATGGGCACGGCCTCGACCATGTCCTCACTGACCGAAGTGATGGGGCTGGCGCTGCCGATGAACGGCTCGCTTCCAGCGGTGGATGCGCGGCGCATGGCGTTGGCGCACATGACCGGAAAACGCATCGTCGAGATGGTCGAGGAAGAGTTGAAACTGTCGAATGTGCTGACCAAGACAAGTTTTGAAAACGCCATTCTGGCCAATGCCGCGCTTGGCGGGTCGACCAATGCGGTTGTGCATCTGCTGGCGCTGGCAGGCCGTGTCGGCGTCGATCTGACGATGGAGGATTTCGAGATCGGCGGAGAGATTCCGCTGCTTGTCAATTGCATGCCGTCGGGCACATACCTGATGGAAGATTTTTGCTACGCGGGGGGCGTGCCGGTGGTTCTGAAGGAACTGCGTCACAAATTGCGTCCTGCCAACACGGTAATGGGCAAGGATATCTCGCATTATTACGAAGAGGCCGAATGCTATAATCGCGATGTCATCTACGCCCATGACGCCCCGCTGAAACCGTCAGTGGGCCTACGCGTGCTGCGCGGCAATCTGGCCCCAAAGGGGGCGATCGTGAAACCCTCGGCGGCCAGCGAACATCTGCTGGAGCATGAGGGCCCGGCTTATGTTTTCGAGACCATCGAAGAGCTCAAGGCCAATATCGACCGCGACGACCTGCCGGTGGATGAAAACAGCGTGCTTGTGCTGAAACATTGCGGCCCCAAGGGCTATCCCGGCATGCCCGAAGTGGGCGATATGCCGGTCCCGGCAAAGCTGGTCAAACATGGCGTGCGCGATATCGTGCGGGTCAGCGATGCGCGCATGTCGGGCACGGCCTTTGGGACGGTGATCCTGCATGTCAGCCCCGAGGCAACGGCGGGCGGGCCGCTGGCACTGGTGCGAACTGGTGATCGTATCAGGCTTTCGGCCTCTGCGGGCGTGCTGGAACTGCTGGTGTCGGAATCAGAGCTAGCGGATCGCCGCGCAGAATGGACCGCGCCCGCCCCGCGTTACGCGCGAGGCTATGCCAGGATGTATGTCGATCATGTGTTGCAGGCAGACCAGGGCGCCGACCTGGACTTCCTGATCGGCAAGGATACCCGCCCGGTCACACGGGAGAGCCATTGATGCCGGGCGGGAGCAAGATTTTTGTAAAAATCCCGGAAGAAAATTCGAATTTTCTTCCTTGGCAATCGTAGAGGTGAGCGAATGACACAAGTGATACACCCCGACCTGAAAGGCGCGTCGGTCTATATCACCGGCGGCGGCTCGGGGCTTGGCGCGTCATTGACCGACGGGTTTATGGGCCAGGGCGCCAATGTTGCCTTTATCGGTCGCTCGGACGCCGGCGATTTCATGGACCGGATGCAGGACAAGCACGGGCGCGTACCGCTGTTTCTACAGGGCGACATCACCGATACCGACCGGCTGCTTGAGACCATGCGGCAGGCCGCCGATGCCCATGGGCCGATCCGGGTGTTGGTCAACAACGCCGCCAATGACAAACGCCATTCGTTGGAAGAGGCGACGCCGGATTTCTGGGACTGGATGCAGGCGATCAACCTCAAGGCCTATTACTTCGCCTGCAAGGAGGCAGCGCGGCAGATGCAGGACGGGGGTGGCTCGATCATCAATTTCAGCTCGATCAGCTACATGATGGGCAATGCAGGCTATACCGCCTATACCACCGCCAATGCGGGGATCACCGGCATGACCCGTTCGCTCGCGCGCGAGCTTGGACCGCAGAATATCCGTGTGAACGCCCTTGCGCCCGGTTGGGTTCTGACCCAGAAGCAGCTCGATCAGTGGGCCACCCCCGGAGGGCTGGAGGCCCATATGGAGCGGCAATGCCTGAAAGAGCATCTGACGCCGGATGACATGATTGGGCCGGTGCTGTATCTGGCCTCGGATGCTAGCCGGATGATGACAAGCCAATGCATGGTCGTGGATGGCGGCGTTGTGGTGACGGGATAGGATATGAGCGTCAAAGCCGAATGGATCGCGGCCGACTGGGGCACCTCTCATTTGCGGGTTTGGGCCATGCAGGGCACGCGCGCCGTGGGTGAGGCGCGATCGGACAAGGGGATGGGACGGTTGGCGCGGCCTGAGTTTCAGGGCGCGCTGCTGGAGCTGGTGGCAGATTGGTTGGGTGAGGCACCGGTCGATGTGATCGCCTGCGGCATGGTCGGCGCGCGGCAGGGCTGGGTCGAGGCACCCTATGCGGCTGTTCCGGTTGCGCCGCTCTCGGGCGCGCCGATAAAGGTGCCGGATACCGATCCGCGCATCCGGGCTTATGTGGTGCCAGGTTTGAAACAAGCCAAACCCGCCGACGTGATGCGTGGCGAAGAAACCCAGATCGCCGGGTTCCTGGCGCTGAACAGGGATTGGGACGGGGTGATCTGCTTGCCCGGCACCCATTCGAAATGGGTGCATGTGAGCGCGGGTGAAGTGGTGAGCTTTCAAACCTTCATGACCGGCGAGATGTTCGACCTGCTTTCCAAAGCGTCCGTCTTGCGCCATTCGGTGGGCGAGGGCTGGGACGAGGACGCCTTTCGCGAGTCCGTCGAGACGACGCTGTCGCGGCCTGAAACCATGGCGGCACGGCTCTTTGCACTCCGCGCCAGCGACCTGCTTGAGGCCACCGAAGGATCGGTGGCGCGTGCACGTCTCTCGGGTCTATTGATAGGGGCGGAGCTGGCGGCGGCCCGAGCTTATTGGTTGGGACAGCAGGTCGCGTTGATCGGCGCCACTGGCATGTCAGCGATTTACGCCAAAGCATTGGAATTACAGGGTGTTCCGGCCACGGTCGCGGATGGCCAACGGATGACGCTTGCAGGGCTGAATGCGGCCCGGAAATTACTGGAGCACTAAAATGGAACGAGCCATTATCGCCATTCTGCGCGGTCTCGACCCGCAGGATGCTGTCCTCATGAGTGAGGCCCTGATTGCCGCCGGGATCACCCGTATCGAGGTGCCGCTGAACTCACCAAGCCCTCTACAGAGCATCGCTGATATGGCACGCGCCTGTGGCGACCGGGCGCTGATCGGAGCCGGGACGGTTCTGACAGTGGCACAGGTCGAACAGGTGGCTGATGCGGGTGGCAGACTGATCGTCTCGCCCAATTGCGACACAGAAGTGATCGCGCGCAGCCGGGTGCTGGGGCTGGAAAGCTGGCCAGGCATCTTTACCCCGACCGAAGCCTTCGCCGCGCTCAAGGCAGGCGCCAGCGGTCTCAAGCTTTTCCCCGGCAATATGGCCGGACCCGGCGGGTTGAAGGCGATGCGTGCCATCCTGCCCGAAGGCACGCAGGTCTACGCCGTGGGAGGGGCAGGGCCGGAGAATTTCGGAGAATGGTTCGCGGCAAGTGCCGATGGGTTCGGCATCGGCTCGGCGCTTTTCAAGCCGGGCATGTCGGTTGAGGACGTGCGAGTGCGCGCGGCCGGTATCGTAGCGGCGTATGACAAGGCCGTCTGATGAGCCGGGTTTTCGACGACCGCATCTGCGCATTGGGTGAGGGGCCGCTCTGGCATCCGTTGCGTCAGCAGCTCTTTTGGTTCGATATAATTGGCAAGCGGCTCTTGACCCGCGACGCAGGCGGTCCGCGGCATTGGCAATTCGAGGAACACGTCTCAGCCGCGGGCTGGGTGGATCGCGAGACATTGCTGATCGCCTCGGAAACCGGTCTCTGGCGGTTCGATCTGCCGACCGGCGCACGCGATCTGGTTGTCGCGTTGGAGGCCGACACCAAGGCGACCCGGTCCAATGACGGGCGGGCCGACCCCTGGGGCGGGTTCTGGATCGGGACGATGGGAAAACAGGCCGAACAGGGCGCCGGTGCGATCTATCGCCTTTACCGGGGAGAGCTGCGTCAGTTGGTGCCGGATGTCACCATCTCGAACGCGATCTGCTTTGCGCCGGATCGTCGTTGCGCCTATTACGCCGACACCAAGTCCGGACAGGTGATGCGGCAGCCGCTGCAACCCGAAACCGGATGGCCCGAGGGCGAGGCCCATGTGTTTCTCGACCTGCGGGTCGACGGGTTGAACCCCGATGGCGCGGTGGCCGATCGCGATGGCAATGTCTGGATCGCGCAATGGGGCGCGAACCGGGTGGCCGCTTATTCGCCCCTCGGCACTTTCCTGAAGGCGGTGCGCTTTGCTGGGCGGCACAGTTCCTGTCCCGGTTTTGGCGGGTCGGAGTTCCGCGATCTATATTGCACAACCGCGCGGGCTGGAATTAGCTCCGAGGTGCTGAGCTCTGAGCCGGAAAATGGCATGACCTTCGTTGCGGAAAATGCGGGCAAGGGCCGCGCGGAATATAAGGTGATCTTATGAGACCGGAACTGGGTGTCTGTTATTACCCCGAACATTGGCCCGAGGCGGGCTGGGCCGAGGATGCCGCCCGCATGGCAGCGATGGGCCTGACATGGGTTCGCATTGGCGAGTTCGCCTGGAGCCGGATGGAACCGGTGCCGGGGCAATTGCGGCTCGACTGGCTGGACCGCGCCATCGAAGTGCTGGGGGCGGCGGGGCTGAAAGTGGTGCTGGGCACGCCCACGGCAACACCGCCGCGCTGGATGATCGACCGGTTTCCGAACATGCTGGCCGTGAATGCAGAGGGCAAACCGCGCAAGTTTGGCTCGCGTCGGCATTATTGCTTCAGTCATGCCGGGTATCAGGATGAATGTGTGCGGATCACCGAAATCCTCGCCCGACGTTATGCGAGCAACGCACATGTGGCGGCGTGGCAGATCGACAATGAATATGGTTGTCATGACACGGTGTTGAGCTATAGCGACGCCGCGCAGCAGGGGTTCCGTGACTGGCTCGCCGCGCGTTATGGCGATATTGCGGCGTTGAACCGGGCCTGGGGCAATGTGTTCTGGTCAATGGAATACGGCTCCTTTGATCAAATCGATCTGCCCAACCTCACGGTGACCGATCCGAACCCGTCGCATGTGCTGGCCTTCCGCCGCTACAGCTCGGATCAGGTGGTGCGGTTCAACCGGGCGCAAGCCGAGGTGTTGAAGGCGCATACTGATGCGCCGCTGATCCACAACTACATGGGCCGGGTGCTGGACTTCGATCATTTCGAGGTCGGTGACGACTTGGATATCGCGAGTTGGGACAGCTATCCGATTGGCTTTCTCTCCGAGCGGCTGGATCTGGAGGAAGGACATAAGCACACCTTCCTGCAACAAGGCGACCCTGACATGCAGGCGATGCACCATGACCTTTACCGTGCGGTAGGGCGCGGGCGCTGGTGGGTGATGGAGCAGCAGCCCGGCCCGGTGAACTGGGCGCCTTATAATCCCGCACCACTGTCGGGCATGGTCCGGCTCTGGTCGCTTGAGGCGGTGGCGCATGGGGCCGAGGTGGTCAGCTATTTCCGCTGGCGGCAGGCCCCGTTCGGGCAGGAGCAATACCACGCGGGCTTGTTGCAGCCGAACGGACGCGACGCGGTCGGGGCGGATGAAGCGGCGCAGGTGGCTGGAGATCTGGCAAAGCTGGGCGATCTGACCCCTGCGCAGGCGCGAGTGGCGATGCTGTTCGACTACCCCTCGGATTGGGCCTGGGCCGCGCAGCCGCAGGGGTCGGGCTTTAGCTATTTCAACCTGATCCTGTCGGCCTACAAGGCGCTGCGCCGGGCGGGGCTGTCCTGTGATTTCCTGCCCTCTCGGCAGCGCGATTTCAGCGGCTATGACCTGATCCTCGCGCCGGGACTGGCGGTTCTGCCGCCGGACCTGAGCGACGCGCTCAGCGCCTCGGGCGCTCAGGTGGTGCTGGGGCCGCGCAGCGGGGCGATCAGCGACGACTACCATGTGCCCGATGCAGGCCGCCCCGGGGTGGCGGGTCTGGACGTGCATGTCGATCTGGTCGAATCCCTGCCGCCCGATCACACCCGTGCTGTCTCTGGCGGTGGACAGGTGATGCACTGGCAGGAACAGTTGAGCGGGGCCGCCGAGGTGCTATTGCAGACCGAGGCGGGCGCGCCTGTGCAGATGGGCAGCGATAGGCTCAGCTATCTCGGGGCCTTCCCGGATGAGGTGCTCTGGGACCGGATCTTGGGTGCTGCCGCTGAACGCGCGAACCTTTCTTTCATGCGGCTGCCTGACGGTCTGCGCATTCGTGATATGGGCGCGCATCGCTTTGCTGTGAATTACAACGCCCATGCCGTGGAGTGGAACGGCGCCCGGCTTGAACCCTGCGGCGTGGCGGTCTGGAAGGATGGCGCGCAGGTTCTCTGACAGGGCGGGCCACAGGCGTTATTGACCGGTGGGTGATGATCGCTCATCCTCGGGGCATTATTTCCCTCGCGCGTCCCATGGGCCGTGACCGTTCCCGAAGGCTTGTCTCATGACAGATGCGTCACCCAAGCGTTATCGCCTTGATACCCATCGGCTGCGTGATCCGTCCCAGACGCTGGCGTTGGTGCAGCCGCATCTCAAACGCATGGGCATCACGCGGGTGGCCAACCTAACTGGGCTGGACCGGATCGGGTTACCGACGGTGATGGTGTGCCGGCCCAACTCGCGCTCGGTTGCGGTGTCGCTGGGCAAGGGGTTGTCGCTGGAAGCGGCGCAGGCCTCGGGTGTGATGGAGGCGATCGAAAGCTGGCATGCTGAGCGAATCACGGGACCCTTGCGCCGGGCGTCTTATGCAGACCTGCGGGCAGAGGCGAACGTGGCCGATATCGACCGGTTGCCGAAGGTCACCGGCGGGCGTTTCGACCCGCATCGCCGCCTGCTTTGGATCGAAGGTCATGATCTGGGCGCGGATACCCCCTGCTGGGTGCCATATGAGATGGTCGATACCGATTACACCGAACCGCCCAATGGCGGTCACTGTGCCTTTCCGCGCTCGACCAACGGCTTGGCTTCGGGCAATGACCTGAGTGAGGCGACCTGCCATGCGATCTGTGAAGTGATCGAGCGCGACGCCACCACACTCTGGCATCAGAGCGCGCGCGATCAGCGTATCGATCCTGAGACGATTGACGATCCGCGCTGTCGTGAGGCGTTGGAGAGGTTCACCGCTGCCGGGATAGATGTGGGGGTCTGGAACACGACCTCGGATGTGGGTGTCGCGTGCTTTCATTGCGCGATCTGCGAGGCGGGGACGCAGCCGGGTCATATCGGGTTGGGCGATGGTTGCCACCCGGACCGGGCAATTGCGCTGTTGCGCGCCCTGACTGAAGCGGCGCAAACGCGGCTGACTTATATCTCGGGCGCGCGTGACGATCTGGAGCCCGAGGAATTCGCCGACACAGCCCTGCGTGCGCGGGGCCATTACGTGCGTGAACTGATCGATGGGGCGGCGCCGACAGGCAGCTTCATCGGCTGTCCCAGCAACGCGGCAGAGTCCTTTTCGGGCGATCTCGATTGGTTGGTGTTACGGCTGGCCTCGGTTGGGATTGAGCAGGTTGTTGCTGTCGATCTGTCGCAGGAGGGGTTCGATATAGCCGTTGTGCGCGCGATCATTCCGGGGCTGGAAGCACCGCATGACGATCCCGATTTCGTGCCGGGACTGCGCGCAATGAGGGCGCGTGCATGAGCGCGGTGGTTTTTGTTGGCCCGACCCTGGCATCGCAGTCAGTCGGTGAGATTTTGCAGGCCGAGATTCTGCCGCCGGTGCGGCAGGGCGACGTCTATCGTGTGGCCCGCGAGACCCCCCGCGCAATCGGCATTATCGACGGGTTTTTTGAAGGTGTGCCTTCGGTCTGGCATAAGGAAATCCTCTGGGCGATGGAACAGGGCATACCGGTCTTCGGCAGCGCCAGCATGGGCGCGCTGCGCGCCGCCGAACTAGCAGATTTCGGTATGATCGGTGTCGGCCGGATTTTCGAGGATTATCACGCCGGTGTGTTGCAAGATGACGACGAAGTTGCGGTGTTGCATAGCCCTGCTGAGCTGGGTTTTCAGCCGCTGAGCGAGCCGATGGTGTCGATCCGCGCAACCGTTGCGCGGGCCTTGGAGGCGGGAATGATTTCGCCGGGTCTGGCGGAGGCGATCCTGCATGCGGGCAAGGCGCTGCAATATCGCGAACGGGATTGGCCGCGCGTCCTGTCTATGCTGGCACAGGACCACGATCTGACAGTGTTCAGCGACTGGTTACCGGAAGGCAAGGTTGATGCCAAGCGCGACGATGCCTGCGAGATGCTCCGTCGGATGGCGACCTATTTGGAGAGCGGGGCAGAGGCCCAAGAGGCGCCGACCCGGGTCGAACGAACACTGGCGTGGCAGGGGTTGATCCGGCGCATTGATAGCGAAACCGCGGGGAATCGCTCAGCCGCGCAGGATCTTCTTGATGAGTTAAGACTTGATCCCGCGCGCTTTGTTGAGCTGCGCGAACGGGCAATGCTGGGTGTGCTGGCGCAGGAGGACGCGGCGCGGCGCGGTTTGCGGGCGGATCGTGACACGCTGGTGGCGCAAATGGACCGCCACCGTTCGCAGGTCGGGCTAGCGCAGCGGCGCGATGTGTTGCACTGGCTGGACGCCAATGACCTGGATGAAGCCGGTTACGAGGATTTTCTGAGCGGTGCCGCGCTATCCGATGAAATACGCTCGCTACGAGTCGACCGGCTGGAGCCGCATATGCTCTCCGCGCTGCGGTGGGCCGACGAGTATTCGGGTCTCAAGGCTCGGGCCGAGGCCAAAAAGACTGCTTTGCAGGTCGCAGAAAACCGTGAGTTTTCCGGGCAGGACCGGCTGCGCCTGCTGATCTGGTACTTTGAGGATCACCTTGGTCAGCCGGTCCCGGATGATCTAGATTTGCATGCGCAAAGCCTCGGGCTCGCGGATCGCGAAGAATTCTGTACACTGGTCGCGCGCGAGTTCCTGTATTCTCAGGGTGGTGGCGATGCTGCCGAGGCGCCAGACGCATAGTTGAACGATTGGAGGGACGCATGTACCGACCTGACCTGCCAGAGGACGAAGCGCCGGGCACGCGGTTTCTACTGTTCCCGCAATCTCCTTTCTTCGAAAGCAACCCGAGGCCTGAACTGGTCGAGGTCTCTGCGCCTCCTGGAAGTTTGGGGCCCGGTCCCTCGGGGCCGCGCATGTACACGGTCAACCCGGTGGGCAAGACCACGCCTTTTGGCGCGATAATCGACAGGCCGAAAGGGCCGGGAATGTATCTGCCGCCCTGGAATGGTCCGGTTAATCCTCCGGCGGAACCCGATGAGGACGGCAATTTCACCTATCTCGATCCCACCGACCCGGCCTTTGAGGCCGCGCATCTCTTTGGATCGGCGCATTTCACCATGGATGTCTGGGAGGGCTATTTCGGCCGCGCGATCCCGTGGCATTTCGAACGTGATTTCGACCGGCTGGAACTCTCGCTGCTGCCCAGTCTGGACAATGCGCATATCGGCTGGGGATTTCTGGAAACCGGCGGCACCTGGGAACATGGTGACGAATATCGTGCCTATAGCCTGAATTTCGACGTAGTCGCGCATGAGATCGGGCACGCGATCATCTACAGCGTGATCGGCATGCCCGCGCCCGAGGATACGCCGGGCGAATATTACGGCTTTCACGAATCCGCCGCCGACATGGTGGCGCTGGTGGCGGCGCTGCATTTCGGGTCCGTGGTCGAGGAGTTGCTGGAGAACACGCGCGGCAATCTCTACTCCTTCAACCGTCTCAGCCGGTTCGCGGAACTGTCGGAAAACGCCCAAATCCGCATGGCTGCCAATGACAAGACCCTGTCGCAGTTCGAATGCGGCTGGAGCAGCGAGCACGCTCTCTCGGAACCGCTGACCGGCGCGATGTTCGACATCTTCGTCGATATCTATCACGAGCGTCTGCTGGTGCATGACCTGATCTCACCAGAGATGGAGGACCTGTCGGACCAACTGGAGGACTCGCCCGAATATGGCGATGTGATGCAGGAGATGTTCGACGAGCGCTATGCCGAAAACCCCGACGGGTTCCGCATCGCGCTGCTGGAGGCACGTGACTTTCTGGGCTCGTACCTGGCTGATGCCTGGAGTCTTCTGGATGCCGAGATGCTGAGCTATCTTGGCGTTGAGCGGGCGCTGGTGCAGGTGGATCAGGAGATCACTGATGGCGCGTTCCGGCAGATTATTGAGGGCAATTTCCGGATGCGCGAAGTTGGCATCGTCGACGTGGGTCCCAGACTGACCGAACCGGACGAGCACAGCCACGCGGTTTCGACGCGTACCCGGGTGCCGGAGTGACTCATGCGTAAATTTCTTTGTGATCGGAGAATTTTATGGCACGGTGGCTGAAGGAGTTATTCTTATCTTTATTTCGGTCCTGGATTGGCGGGACCACCACATCGGGATTGGGGGCGGACTGCCCGGGTGAAATCCCTCAGAAACAAGGAGTGGGTGAAGTGGGCGAGTCTTTACTCAGTTTTTCGGAAGTGTTGCTATTTGGACGCGTGGTCACCGAGTTGACCTATCAAAACAAAAAAAAGAACACCAACAGTCGGAACAATTTCCTTCAAAATCAGGTCGAAGCCGGTACCGACAATGATGGTTCGGATATGCTCAATTTTGCGCGCATCTACGCGTTTGCGTATGACGGCGTTTTTTATGAGCTGCCGGAACCCACGTTGTACTTGGTCCGCGGACCAGGCCGTAGCGCAACGAATGGTGACAAACCGGGTGGTTTGGCATCTCGTGCTCCGAACAGTCCGGAATTGAGCGGCGTGGCTGCGGCCGATTACCAGATCGCCGACGACATTTGCGTTTGGGACTATCAGCAGGCCGATTACACCATTCGCATGGATGTCGCGAACGGTCGGTTCGAACAAGTATTGCTTGATGCCTATTTCGGCTCCGATGGTGCGGGCGTAAGCGGCGCAAAAGTCAGCGGTGCCAAGGTGAGTGGCGCAAAGGTCAGCGGCGCGAAAGTCAGCGGGGCCAAGGTGAGCGGCGCGAAAGTCAGCGGTGCAAAGGCCCGCGGCGGCGACTGATCGCTCTTACGGTTTTGGAAGCAGGGCGCGTCTTGAACGCGCCCTTTTTCGTGCCGAGCTCGGTTCAGAAACCGGCCTTCTTAAGCCCTTCGACGAAATGCTGGGTGTCATCCTCCAGCTTGTCCGGCTGGACCTTGGCCCAATGGTCCAGCGAGAAATTGGGATGCACTGCGCGATGCTTGTCTGCGATCTCGCGGGCGATGTCCACTTTACCCATCTGCGCATAGCTGGCGGCCAATATGCGTTGTCCTTCGGTAGGATTGTTCATCTTGTTCACGGTCTCGATAACATCGTCATATTGCTTGAGATTGTAATAGGCGCCGCCCAGATGCCACAGATACTGATCTGGGAAATACGGGTTCAACCGCATTGCCTGTTTCAGATGGCGAATGGCGGTTTCATTGTCGCCGGAATGGACCATCGCATCAGCAAAATCGGAATGCAGGTCGGCGTCATTCGGGTTTAGCGCCAGCGCGCGCCGGTACGATCCAAGCGCCGCGTCGTGATCCTTGCGGTAGAGATGAACGAAACCCAACTCTCCGAACCCGCGCGCGTCGGTGGGGTCCAGGTTGACGGCCCTTTGGGCAAACCCCAGCGCGGTATCCAGTGCCTGATCGGAATCGTTGGTCCAGGAATAGCGCCAGTCGATATTCAGCGTCCGTGACAAGGCTGCCGAAGCGCGGGCATAGCCTTCGTCCCGTTCCAGCGCCTGTTCATACAGCGTATGGGCCTCGTGATTGTCCTGCCTAGTGTATTTGTACAGGTATTGCTGGCCGCGCAGCACATAACCGTAAGCGGCCAGATCATTGGGCACCGCCTGTGCCATGCGCTGGCGCTCTTGCGCCTCGATCAGTACCGCTGTTGAGGCGACGATGGATTCGGTCACCTCGTCCTGAATGGCGAAAATATCGTCTATTACCCGGTCATACCGTTCGCCCCAGATGGTGCGTTCGGCATCGGCGTCGATCAACTCGACGCTGATCCTGATCCGGTTACCCGCCCGGCGCACGCTGCCGCGCGCGATGTAGCGTACGCCCAGCTTGCGGGCTGCGTCCTGAGGGGACATCGACTGGGCCTTGAAGAAATACGCCGAGTTGCGCGCGATGACAAAGAGGTTCCTGAATTTCGACAGGTTGAGAATGATGTCGTCGGTCAGCCCGTCGGCAACCCAGCCATCGGACGGATCACCGCCCATGCTGACAAAGGGCAGCACCGCGACCGATGGCGTATCCGGCCTTTTCTGCTCGGACTGAACCGGAGAGGGCCGCAAAGTTGCAGCCATTGTCACGCCTTCGACCTCGCTGCGCACGCAATAGGTCGGGATCGGGTTGGCGATGTTCTTGAGTGTCTGCGGTCCGAGGAATTCATAGCCATAGCGCAGCCGGTTGCGGATCTGCTCATAGACTGTGGCGCTGACGCAAACGCGGCCGGGTTCAGCGATTTCCTGAAGGCGTGAGGCGATGTTGACGATGTCGCCGTGAACGCCGCGCTCATCCGTCATGATCTCACCAAGGTGCACGCCTGCGCGGAAATGAATGCGCTGATCTTCTTCGCGGGTTTTGTTGTTTTCATCGGCAATGCGGTGCAGTTCCACGGCAAAGCGCACCGCGCTTGAGGCGGTGTCAAACAGCGCCAGGACCCCATCGCCGCGGATCTCGGCCACATGCCCGTCGAATTTTCGGCAGGCATCTTCCAGCCGGACTAGCAGGGATTTCAAAGCACTATAGGTGTCGACCTCGTTCTGGCCCATAAGCCGGGAATACCCGACCACATCGGCAAATAGCACCGCCCCAAGACGATGCTTGATCTCAGAACTTGGGCTGTCTGCGCTCACGTTCCGTGCTCCACCTCTGTTCTACACCCGGGGCTGGCCATGGGCCATGACCCCATTCCCTCCGTCAAAATAGACAAATCCAAATGAACTTATTTCACATTCGGGTCAATGAGCGGCCAATTCCACCCCGAGGATCCTGCCTCGCCCATGCCCACACTGGTCTCGGCGCCAAGCTCGCTGGAAAGCGACGTGCGGCGCGCCTCCCATTCGTCGCTTAGAAGACCGACGACCATCATGTCAAAAAATTTTCCCTGCGCAAACCATGCTTTGCGCATGCGTCCTTCTATCTGAAACCCAAGTTGTCCAAGCACCTGATTACTGGTGTTGTTGTCTTCACGATAATACGACGTGATCCGGTTCAGGCCAAGCTGCCGAAAGGCCAGATCCAGCATTAACGCTGCGGCACGAGTGCCCACGCCCTGTCCGCGCAACGACGAATCGAGGAATGTGGCGATGACACCGTCCCGATTCGTAGGCGATATCGCTTCAAGCCCGACTATGCCTACGACAACCTCGGTTTCCGACTCGATGGCAAACCAGCACCGTTCGCAGTCTGTCGCTCCTTCGACCACACGTTCCCAGGAGCGTTCGGTACCTGCCAGATTGAGTGGCATTCGGCAGGTCCGGTCGAACGCTGCCAGATCGTCAACATTGCGAAACCAGCGCGAAATCAGCGTCAGATCTGCTTTCTCCAGCGGTCTGAGCGCATAATGGCTCCGGGGGCGATCTGACATGATTGGCATCCTTTTGGTAATAACTCATACAAATAAATCACAGTCAATCTTAGCACGAGTTCACCAAGAACGAGAGTTCCATATTGAGGCTTTGCATTGGGTCGATCTTTTTGCCCGGTAAGGGGTCATTCAGGGTCTTGGCATAGAGGGCGGCACCGGGCAATGCTGCGCCGTGTGTGATGCAACCCCGGAGGCCACGATGGCAGGCGCAAAGAACGTCCTTTTCATCATCATCGATCAACTGCGGGCCGATTGCCTGAGCGGCGCGTTGGCCGCGCATGTTGATCTGCCGAACCTTCACGCTTTCATGGATGAGGCGGTGTCGTTCGAGCGGCATTTTTCGGTCACCAATCCCTGCGGCCCGTCGCGTGTCTCGATCCTGACCGGGCAATATGCGATGAATCACCGTTCGATCCGCAATGGTACGCCGCTGCGCCACGACACGCCCAATATTGCGACTGAGATGCGCAAGCTGGGTTATCTACCGATGCTGTTCGGATATACCGACACATCGCAGGACCCGCGCGCCCATGATCCGGGTGATCCGGCGCTGAAGACCTATGAATTCCCGATGAACGGGTTTCACGAGATGACCGAAATGCGGATGGAGATGTCCTATCCCTGGCGGTCGCATCTGATGGCTCAGGGATACGAATTCGATCGGTATTTTGATGTTTACAAACCGGTTTCACCCGACGGGTGCGCGCCGCGGCTGACCGATCCGGCGCTCTATCGGGCCGAAGACAGCGACACAGCGTTTCTGACTGACAGCTTCCTGAGCAAGATGCGCGCTTATGCCGGCGAAAGCTGGTTTGCGCATCTGACCTATATTCGCCCGCATCCCCCACTGGTGGCACCAGCGCCCTATAACGCGATGTATGACCCGGCGCGACTGCCGCTTCCGGTGCGCAAGGGCAGCCGTGCCGGCGAAGAGGCCATTCATCCGTTTATTGGACCGGCGCTGGACAAGGATACCGCCGCCAGCATGGTCGAGGGTTTTGACGATCTCGACGCTAGCGACGAGACTATCCAGAACCTGCGCGCGATCTATCTCGGGCTGGCCAGCGAGGTGGACAGCCATATCGGCCGCGTCATCGACTTCCTAAAAAGCTCGGGCCAGTATGACGACACGATGGTGGTGATCACCGCCGATCACGGCGAGATGCTGGGCGATCACCAAGGTTGGGGCAAGTCCACGTTCTATGACGCCGCCTATCACACGCCTCTGATCGTGCGCTGCCCGGGGAACGCGGAGAATGCCGGGCACCGCGTGACCCTGCCCACGGAATCGATCGACGTGACGCCGACCATCCTGGACTGGATGGGGGCGAGCGTGCCCAATTCCATGGATGGGCGGTCGCTCTTGCCGCTGATCCACGGAAAGACCCCGCAAGGCTGGCGGGAACACACCTATTCCGAGCTCGATTTCTCCGATCCGCTGACCCCGACAGATGCGGAACAGCGGTTAGGCACCGGACCGGGCGATTCCAGCCTGTGCATTCTGCGCGAGGACCGGTTTGCCCTGATCGAGTTCGCTGCCGATCTGCCACCTGTCCTGTTTGATCATGATGGCGCTGGAGAGATGGAGAACGTGGCGGACAGGCCGGAATATCAGGGCGACCTTGCACGCCTGACCCGCACTCTCCTGCGCCACCGGATGCGCAACGCGGACCAAACGCTGTCACTCTATTCGATAACCGATGACGGACCGAAACTGCGCAAACGATAGCGCCGGCGCGAATCCGCGCCTTGGTGCCGGGAACTATTGGGCGGTGGTTACGTCGATGTCCCAGCTGCGCAGCGCGGCCGAAAGACGGCCGCGTGGCGCCTGATCCGAGACAATCTGACCCACCGCCTCGGGTTCCGGGCCGCAATGGGGGGCCGTCGCTCCGAATTTGTGGCGGTCGATGCCCATTAGAACATGACGCGCGCTGGCGGCGATCTCGGTGGCAAGATGCGCCTCGGCAGCGCTCAGGTACAGGAACCCACGTTCAGCAGACAGCGCGTCGGAACTGAGCACCGCCACGTCATAGGCAAAGCGGCGCGCCTGACGCTCGGCCACATGGCCGAACGTGCCGCGTTCGTTGCTTTGCAACTCTCCCCCCAGCATATGGACCCGATTGCCATTGGTGTTGACCAACGTCTGCGCCACACCGATCGAGTTTGTCACTACGGTCAGCCCGGCATGCTGGTGGCGCAGCTCCTCGGCGACAAAAGCGGTAGTCGAGCCGACATCGAGGAAGATCGTCATGCCATCCGCCACGATCCCGGCAATGGTCGCGGCGATCAGGCGCTTTTCTTCGGCATGTTTGTTGATGCGCCGAAAGAAGCTGGGGTCGTTGCGAGTGCCGATTAAATAGGCCCCACCATGCACTCGCACCAGCGCGCCCGAGGTCGCGAGCGACTTGATCGTGCGGCGCACAGTTTCCTCTGAGACGTTCATCACCTTCGCCAGTTCTGTGCCCCGCGCCGACCCGCCAGCGCGCCGCAAGGCTGATAGAAGCTCCATCTCGCGATGTGAAAAACTGCTCATGTCGCTGGCCATGGCACGCTCCATCTCGCGGCCGGGTGATCCGGCGCGTCGTGCGTAGTGATACACAATTTGAAGCGGATTTTAACCCGTGCCGTTTCGGCCTGTTCCAGCCGAGAGTGCCCATCGATTGCCCGGGCACGGAATTAGCATTTGCCACCGCGCCGATTGCCCGCTTTGTTATGCTCAAAGGCACGGGTCAGGCGGAGGCGACAGTGAAACGGGTTCTGGGATTTTTGGCACTTTGCGTGCTCTGCGCCTGCGGGCAGCCGAAGTCGGTCGAACGGGCAGAGCCGCTTAGGATCGCCACACGGGCAGGGGGGTTGATGCGGTTCGCCGATCATGACCCGCATGACTGGTCGGGCCGCGCGCCTTGGCGCTATGGTGTGCACGGAATCGATGTGTCGCGCTGGCAGGACGGGATTGATTGGCAGAGTGTGAAAGCCTCGGGCATTTCTTTTGTCTTCATCAAGGCAACCGAGGGCGGCGATCTGGTCGATCCGTCCTTTGAGGATCACCGGCTTGGTGCGCGCAGGGTAGGGGTGCCCTACGGCGCCTACCACTATTTCTACTTCTGCCGACCTGCTGCCGAGCAGGCCCGATGGTTCATCAAGAACGTACCACGCGACGGCCGCGCCCTACCGCATGTGCTGGATATGGAATGGAACCCGCATTCGCCCACCTGCCGCAAACGACCCGAGGGGCGTGTGGTGCGGGCCGAGGCCAAGCGATTTCTCGACATTCTTGAACGCCACTACGGCCGTCGGCCCATCGTCTACACCACGGTTGATTTCTATCGCGACACCGGGATCGGTAATCTGCGGGGCACCGAGTTCTGGCTGCGCTCGGTCGCAGGCCACCCGAGCGAGATCTATCCCGGCGCGGACTGGACGATCTGGCAATATACCGGCACTGGCAAGGTGCCGGGCGTGCCCGGACCGGTGGACATCAACGCCTTTCGCGGTTCGCCCGAGGATTGGGCCCGTTGGGCAAATTAGACCTGCATCGTGGCCGCGACCGCTCGTTTCCAACGGGTGTAGCGTGTATCGCGCGTGCCTTCCTCCATCGACGGGCTGAACCGGCGTTCGATGGACCAGTTGCTGGCAAACTCCGCCTGACCGGGCATGACGCCCGCACGGCTGCCGGCAAGCCAGGCGGCACCTAGTGCGGTGGTTTCCAGAACCTGCGGACGGTCTACCTCGGCGTTGATGATGTCGGATAGGAACTGCATGGCAAAGTCTGAGGCGGACATGCCGCCATCCACCCGCAGCACGTTTTGACCCGCAGGGCCGGACCAGTCGGCCATCATCGCTTCAAGCAGATCGCGGGTCTGGAAGCCAACGCTTTCAAGCGCGGCGCGCGACATCTCCGCCGGACCGCTATTGCGGGTCAGCCCATAGGTCGCGCCCCGGCATTCGGCGTTCCAATAAGGCGCGCCCAACCCGGTGAAGGCTGGCACGATGATGACATCCTGATGCGGGTCTGCTTTGCGGGCAAGCACCTGCGTTTCCGGGGCTGATCCGATCACACCCAGCCCGTCGCGCAGCCATTGCACCACTGCGCCTGCGATAAAGATCGAACCCTCCAGCGCATAGGTCGGGGTGCCGTCCAACTGATAGGCAATGGTCGACAGCAGCCGGTTGGACGAGAAAACCGGCGTGGTCCCGGTATTGAGCAGGGCAAAACACCCCGTCCCATAGGTGGATTTCAGCATGCCCGGCTCGAAGCAGGCTTGCCCGATCGTTGCCGCCTGCTGATCGCCCGCAACCCCCAGGATCGGGATCGCGCGCCCACCCAGCAGATCCGGTTTGGTCTCGCCAAATTCGGCAGCGCAATCCAGCACCTCGGGCAGCATGCTGCGCGGGATATCCAACAGCGACAGCATGTCGTCATCCCAGTCGCCGGTCCTAATGTTGTAGAGCATCGTGCGCGCGGCATTGGTGGCGTCGGTCACATGCCGCTTTCCGCCGGTCATGCGCCAGATCAGGTAGGTGTCGATGGTGCCGAACAGCAGATTTCCCGCCTCGGCCTGCGCCCGCGCGCCTGCGACATTTTCCAGGATCCAGCGCAATTTGGTCCCCGAGAAATAGGGATCGAGCAGCAGCCCGGTCCGGGCAGTCACATCCGCCTCATGCCCCGCCGCGCGAAGGCTTTCGCAATAGGCGGCGGTACGACGATCTTGCCAGACGATGGCGTTATATATGGCGCGACCGGTGGTCTTGTCCCAGACCACAGTGGTTTCGCGCTGGTTGGTTATACCGATGGCCGCAATCTGTGCGGCGGACGCGCCCGCGTCGTCTACGGCCTGCCGACACATGGCGACTGTGGTGGTCCAGATTTCTTCGGGGTCATGTTCGACCCATCCAGATTCTGGAAAATGCTGATGAAACTCCCGCTGGGCGGTATTGTGGATGCTGAACGCCTGATCGAACAGGATCACCCGAGTCGATGTGGTGCCTTGGTCAATCGCCAGAACCAGAGCCGTATCCGCCATTTGTTCCTACCTTCCGAGATGCGCCACGCAGGGCCGCTAGCGGCATCGGGCCGCCGTATGGCCAGGGATATTCAGTCCAGATGCATCTAGCAAGTTTTAGACCGCAAGCGAAGAAAAAACGCGCGAAAACGAAGGCAAACGATGGCGTCGATTTTTTTGGATGGCCGCAGCAATAGATGAGTGGCTCGCGAAGTGGCGAATAAGAATTGCCGTCATTTGACCGCGATCGAAAATGCAGAGCTGTCCAACTTGTGTCGTTTAATTTAGTTGCCGAGAAAATGATTATTTTCTACCAAATAGAAGTGTCGCGATTTTGAGAATTGATACTTTTTTGGTCAGTTTCTGAATTGGTGGACCGCACAGTTCAAAATGTGCGGATTGGTGACAAAGAACTTTACCCCTTCAAGTTCGATTACCTGCCGAATCATTGGGACGCAGAATCTGAGGCGTGTCGCATTCTGATTGGCGGGAAATATTGAATTTTGGGGTCAAATGTTCACGTTTTTTGCTTAATCTTTGTTCAAATGGGGAGATTGTGTCCTCCTTGCATCACTATCGGTGAAAAAGCCTCGGATTGACAATGAGAGGGCCGAGGCTGGCTTCGCCGAATGCCGCCACTCCAAAGTATTGAATTGACACAAGATTGCCGATCGTATGTTATCACAAAAAATTCATTGGACAGATATTTGTCGGAATAGCGATGCGATTCGCAAGAATCTAAGTGCTGACAGGAATGAAACAATGCCGTATTTTGAGAATACCGGTTATGGCGCGTGTGAGTGGCGAGCTTATGATACACCGGTATCGCAGGGGGGGGTCCCCAAGTTATTTTTTCGGGCGGATACAGTGTACCGTCCCATAGCGGTTTTTTTGTATCGGGCCTCCCCTTTGCACCTCATTAAAATTTGTGGCGAAACATCCTTTTTCGAGTTGGTTCGCTTTGCGCTTGCGCCGTCATTGTTTCCGCATTGCGTTCCGCAGGGCCGCGCCAATCGCGCCATTCTGATCGGGTTGCGCCTTGTCCTTGCGCTGGCCATGTTTTCGCGCTGCCTGCCCTTGTGGTTTGCTGGCCTCTGGTTCGGTGGGTTTGCCGCCGCCATCCCTGCGCATGCTAAGGCCGATCCGCTTTCGCGGCACATCGACTTCGACCACTCGCACACGGACGACCTGACCGGCCTTGGCCACCTCATGGGGGTCCTTGACGAACCGATCCGCCATTTGGCTGACGTGCACCAGTCCGTCCTGATGCACACCAACATCCACGAAGGCCCCAAAGGCCGCCACATTGGTCACGGTGCCCTCAAGCATCATGCCGGGTTTGAGATCGGTGATCTGCTCGACCCCATCTGTGAAGGTGGCAGTGACGAAGTTAGGGCGGGGGTCGCGGCCGGGTTTTTCCAGCTCGCTCAGAATGTCGCGCACGGTGGGCAGGCCAAAGCTGTCATCGACGAACTCCTCGGCGGGCACCCCGCGCAGCGCGGTGTCGTCGCCCATGATCTGGCGCAGATCGCGGCCACAGAACTGCACGATGCGCCGCGCCACGCCATAGGCCTCGGGGTGGACCGAGGACGCGTCCAGCGGTTCCTTGCCGTCACGGATGCGCAGAAAGCCCGCGCATTGTTCGAAGGCGCGGGGACCAAGTCGCGCGACCTTCAGCAAGTCCTTGCGTGACTCGAAGGTCCCATGCGCGTCGCGATGGGCCACAACCGCTTCGGCCAGACCGGGGCCAAGCCCCGAGACATGAGCCAGCAACGGGGCGGATGCCATGTTCAGGTCGACGCCCACCGCGTTCACCACGTCCTCGATCACCGCCTCCAGCGCGCGGCTCAGGCGGGTCTGGTCGACATCGTGCTGGTATTGACCGACCCCGATGGATTTCGGCTCGATCTTGACCAATTCGGCCAGCGGGTCCTGTAAGCGCCGCGCAATCGAGACCGCGCCGCGCAAGCTGACATCCAGATCGGGAAACTCGCGCGCCGCCAGTTCGGAGGCGGAATAGACCGAGGCCCCGGCCTCGGACACTACCACTTTGGTAGGTTTCGCGGCTCCCGGCGGCAGCAGCTTGAGCGTATCGCCCACCAGCCGCTCTGTCTCGCGGCTGGCGGTGCCATTGCCGATTGCGATTAGCTCGATCCCATGCGTTGTGATCAGCTTCAGCAGCGCGGCCTCGGCACCGCGCAGGTCGTTCTTGGGTTGGAACGGATAGAGCGTATCGGTTGCCACCAACTTGCCGGTGGCGTCCACCACCGCCGCCTTGACCCCGGTACGGATGCCGGGATCAAGCCCCAGCGTCGGTTTGGCCCCGGCAGGCGCGGCAAAGAGCAGGTCCTTGAGGTTGCGGGCAAACACCGCGATGGCCTCGTCCTGTGCGCGGGCGCGCAGATCGCCCATCAGCTCGACCATCATCGACAGGCTCAGCTTGACCCGCCAGGTCCACCCCGCGATCTTGCGCAGCCAGACATCACCCGGCCCGTCGCCGTGCGTGTGTAGATGTGCGGCGACGATGGCCTCGGCCCGGGCCGCGCCTGCCTCGGGTTCCGGCCCAATATCCAGCGTCACGACCCCCTCTTTCGAGGCGCGCAGCATCGCCAGCGCCCGGTGTGACGGTGCAATGGCCCATTTTTCGGAATGGTCGAAATAGTCGCGAAACTTGGCACCTGCCTGTTCCTGACCTTCGACCAGTTTCGAGGTTATCAGGGCCTCGCGATGCAGGAACCGGCGCAGATCGCCCAGCAGATCGGCATTCTCTGTCAATCCCTCGGCCAGAATGTCGCGCGCACCGTTCAGCGCATCTTTGGTGGCTGGCACCGCGTCGGACAGATATCCGGCTGCCAGCGCCTCGGGATCCGCCATGCGATCCGCAAGGATGGCCCGCGCCAGCGGTTCCAGCCCGTTTTCGCGCGCGATCATCGCCTTGGTGCGGCGTTTGGGTTTGTAGGGCAGATAGATGTCTTCCAACCGCGCCTTGGTTTCGGCTCCGGCGATGGATTTTGCCAGCTCGTCGGTCAGCTTGCCCTGATCGCGGATCGAGCCAAGGATCGTGTCTCGCCGCGCATCCAGTTCACGCAAGTAGGACAGCCGTTCTGCCAGAACCCGCAGCTGGGTGTCGTCCAGCCCGCCGGTGGCCTCTTTGCGGTAGCGCGCTACGAAAGGCACGGTCGCGCCTTCGTCCAGCAATTTGACGGCGGCCTGCACCTGTTCCGGGCGGGCATTGATTTCCGAGGCGATAATGCGGCTGGGTTGGTCCAAGACTGTCTCCTTCGGCGCGGGGCGAGTGACCTTCTTAGACCTGCGCGCGGGCAAGGCCAAGGGGCCGGTCCGATCCCACTGCACATAATCTGCACACGCGCTGCTACGGATCTGCACGCGGCATGAGGCAAGGCTGTACTCGGCAGGACAAGAAACCGGAGATAGAAGAATGGGACAGATGATATTACGCGGCGTGCCCGCCGTGTTGACGCAGGATATGTGGTGGTTCGATGGCGATGGTCGCGACGAGGGCGCGCGCGTAGACGGGCAGTCAGGGCGCGGGGTGCCGCGTGCAATGCTGGTGCTGCTTGCCCTTGTTGGCTGTGCCGACTTTCTGTTCTTGGATCACGCGCCCGGCCTTTCGCTGCCAGTTTTCGCTTTGCTGGTCGCGGTGGCAATCCGGGCCCTGCTCGGGCGCAAGCAGGGTTTGACGGGACCTGCTTTGTTGTTGGGGCTGAGTGTGCTGCCGGTTATCGAGCATGTGCAGGCCCTGTCGGTTGCGTTTCTTCTGGGTGGATCGTCGGTTGCACTGTGCTGGGCGGCTCTTGGGTCGTGTAAGGGCATGGGCGCTGCGCTGCGTCGCTTTGCCTGGCTGATCCCGGTTCTGGGGGTCCGGCAGGCAGGGCAGGGAGTGCGCCTATTGCGGGCCCAGGCTGGGCATGGTTGGATGGGTCGGCTCTGGCAGGGCTGGGCCTTTCCTGTGGCCGGGTTGCTGATCTTCGGAACGCTGATCCTGTCGGCCAATCCGGTGCTGTCCGAGGGCCTGAACCGCGCGCTTCGGTTGGACCTTCGGGTTGAAAGGTTGATGTTCTGGCTAGGCATGGCGCTGCTGCTGTGGCCCGTGCTGGCGGTTGCGCTGGATGCCGGTCTGCTGCAGCCGCGCGGCATCAGAACCCGTGTGCCACTGAGTTGGGGGCTTGGGATCAACGCGCATTCAGTGTCCAATTCTCTGGTCACGTTCAATCTGGTGATGCTTGTCCAGACCGGGCTTGACGCGGCCTTTCTGTGGGCCGGCGCGGCGCTTCCCGATGGCATGAATTATGCGACCTATGCCCATCGCGGGGCCTATCCGCTGGTTCTGACTGCGCTGCTGGCGGGTGCCTTTGCCCTCGCCGCGCGTCCCTATCTGGCGGAGCGACCGGTACTGAAACGGCTGGTCTATCTGTGGCTGGCGCAGAACGTTCTGCTGGTGGTCTCGTCTCTGTTGCGATTGTCGCTTTATGTCGAGGCTTACGGGCTGACCTATTTGCGCGTCCATGCGGTGATTTGGATGGGGCTGGTGGCCTCGGGGCTTTGCCTGACTGGCTGGCAGATTTTCGCGCGACGGAGTAATCTCTGGCTGATGACCCGCTGCGCCGGTTTGGGGTTGGGCACCCTCTATGTCTGTTGCTTCGTGAACTTTGCGGCTTTGATCGCTGAAAGCAACCTGCGGCATTTCGGGCTGCGTGACCCGTATTACCTTTGCCATCTCGGGCCGATGTCGGCGCAGCCGCTGATGGCGTCACGATGGGAGTTGCCATGTGATGTCGAAACTCCGACCATCAACAATTGGCGTGAATGGGGCTTTCGCGCGGATCGGGTGATCCGTAGTCTGCCGCAGAACCCGGAACCGGAGGGTTGGCATGAAAATACTCGTGGTCGATGATGATCCGCGCCTGCGCGAGCTGGTGGCGGTCACGTTGCAGCGAGCAGAGTTCCAGGTGATCACAGCGCGGGATGGCCAGATGGCGCTGACCTATGCCGCCCGCGAGGCGCCGGATCTAATCGTACTGGATGTCGGTCTGCCGGAGCTTGACGGGCTGGAGGTCTGCCACCGGATTCGGGCAAGGTCGCAGGTACCGATCCTGTTCCTGACCGCCCGCGATGACGAGATCGATCGGGTGCTGGGGTTCGAACTGGGCGGTGACGACTATGTCACTAAACCGTTCAGCCCGCGCGAACTGGTCGCCCGGATCAATGCGATCCTGAAACGGGCCGGGCGCGGGGCCGGTGCCGATCTGCTGCGCCATGGCCCGCTGGAACTGGACATGTCCGCGCATGCCTGCTGCTGGTCGGGGGTGCCGCTTGACCTGACCGCAACTGAAATGACGATCCTGCGCCACCTGATGGAGAACCCCGGCAAGGTCCTGTCCCGCCGGGATCTCCTTGGCGAGGTCTATGGCGCAGGGGCGCAGAATTCTGACCGGACGCTGGACAGCCATCTGCGAAACCTGCGCCGCAAACTGGCGGAAAAGGGCGGCGAAGCAGCGATTGAAACTGTTCACGGTGTGGGCCTGCGGATGGCGCAATGGCCCGGATAAGGCACAAATGGCGTCCCGGTCTGGCGCTGGTGCTGGGCGGAGGGCTGGCGGGAACGCTGTTGCTGTCGCTGCTGGGGCTGGTGCTGTTGCGCTACCTCGGGCCTGAGATCGGGTTTCGCAAGGCCGCGGTGCTGCTGGCGCTGGCCATCGGGCTCGCCACGGGAGTTCTGGGCTATCTGCAATATCGCCTGCTGCTGCGCCCGATCACTGCGCTGGCCGATCACGCATCGGCGGTCCAGAGTGGAGAGGCTGGGGAGTCGCCTTCGCGGCTCGGCACGCGCGAGGCCACCCGACTGGGAGAGGCGGTTTTGGGCATGGCCGAGACGCTGCAGCGGCGCGAGGCCTCGGTCCGTGGGTTTGCAGAACACGTAACACATGAGCTGAAAACACCGGTGACCGCGATCCGCGCCGCGGGTGAACTGCTGTCGGACAGCCCCAAGCTCGAAGCAGATGACAAGGCGCTGGCCGAGCAGATTCTCGGGGCGACCGACCAGATGCAATCACATCTGGAGGCGCTGCGCCGCGTGACAGCTGCGCGCGTCCCCGAACATCACGGCACGGTGCGCCTCGACGATTTGGCTGAAGACCTACGGGCGGAATGCCCCGACCTGCGGGTCGAGGTTGAAGGTGCCGACCAGTCTTTGCCGCTCGCCGCGTCCGGGTTGCAGATCGTGCTGCACCATCTGCTCGGCAATGCAAAGCGACATGGCGCAAGCCGCGTGACCTTGCGCGCCGCATCCGGGCATCTGACGGTTCAAGATGACGGTCCGGGCATATCAGAGGGCAACCGGGACCGCATATTCGCACCCTTCTTCACGACGGCAAGGGAGCAGGGCGGCACCGGCATGGGCCTGACCATCGTGGCCAACCTGCTGGGCGCGCACGGGGCCGGGATAGAGCTTGTCCAGACCCGCGAGGGTGCCCGTTTCGAAGTACATTTTCCAAAGACCTGAACGCCAATCCTGCCTCGCTCAGGGGTAGGTCGCGTCAAAATGCCCGCCAAAGCCCGATTGCGCCGAGCGCCTGAGTGATCTATGGGGAGCCTGTCACATCAGAGTCGCCCGGACCGGTCCTGCGGGATCGCTTCTCATGCTGCTGCATGCGCGCAGCGCGCACTCTTGGATCGCACGCCCCTAAACGGCAAAAAAAGGTAAGAGAATATGGCTGAAAAATCGAACCCCGACATATTGTATACCATCGTAGACGAAGCGCCTGAACTGGCTTCGGCCTCGTTTCTGCCCATCATCCGCAAGTTTGCCGCAGCGGCGGAGATAAGCGTCGGGACCAAGGATATCTCGCTGTCAGGCCGGATCATCGCGACCTTCCCGGAGAACCTGAGCGAGGCGCAGCGTCAGTCGGACGATCTGGCCGAGCTGGGCGAGTTAGTCAAAACACCTGCAGCCAATGTCATCAAGCTGCCGAATATCTCGGCTTCGGTGCCGCAGCTGGTGGCCGCCATCGAAGAGCTGCAGGGTCAGGGATACGACATTCCAAATTACCCGGAAGAGCCTGCGAACGATGCGGAAAAAGCGATCCGAGCGCGCTATGATGCGATCAAGGGCTCGGCCGTGAACCCGGTCCTGCGCGAAGGCAATTCCGACCGCCGCGCCGCCCGCGCGGTCAAGAACTTTGCCCAGAAAAACCCGCATTCGATGGGGACATGGGCGTCGGACAGCAAGACACATGTGTCGTCGATGTCGGGCAATGATTTCTATTCCAACGAGAAATCGGCCACCATCACCGCCGCGCAAGCCGGGACCGCGAAGATCGAGTTTGTCGGCAAGGACGGCGCGGTCACCGTGCTGAAAGACGCATGGCCGCTGGAAGAGGGCACCGTTACGGACGCAACCTTCATGTCCGCCAAGGCATTGTCGGTCTTCCTGGCGGAACAGATCGAGGCGGCCAAGCAAGACGGCATCATGTTCTCGCTGCATATGAAAGCCACGATGATGAAGGTCTCGGACCCGATCATCTTTGGTCACGCGGTGCGTGCCTGGCTGGCCCCGGTCTTTGATAAATATGCTGCCGATCTGGACACGGCGGGGGTGAACCCGAACTCCGGCATGGGCGACGTATTGGCCCGCATTGCAGAGTTGCCGAATGCCACTGCAATTCAGGCCGAAGTCGACGCCCTGACCTCAGATCGCCCCGCCATGTACATGGTCGATAGCGACAAGGGCATCACCAACCTGCACGTGCCCTCGGATGTGATCATCGACGCCTCCATGCCTGCCTTGATCCGCGCCGGTGGCAAGGGCTGGGACGCAGCCGGAGCCAAGGGTGACGTGAACTGCGTTATCCCCGATAACTGCTATGCGCCGGTCTATGATGAGAGCGTCAAGTTCTTCAAAGCCAATGGCGCGCTGGACCCCTCCGCTGCCGGAGCCGTGGCTAATGTCGGTCTGATGGCGCAAAAGGCCGAGGAATACGGCTCGCACCCAACCACTTTTCAGGCCCCCGCCGATGGTACGATCCGCATCGTGCTTGCCAATGGCGAGATCCTGCACGCGCATGAGGTCGAGGCGGGCGACATCTGGCGCTCCTGCACTGTCAAGCAAGCGCCGATCGAGAACTGGATTCAATTGGCGATGGACCGTCAACGCCTGACCGGCTCCGAGGCGATCTTCTGGCTGGATGCGCACCGCGCCCATGACACGCAGTTGATCGCACACGTGAAGCCCGCGCTGGAAGCGGCTGGTGTTGCGGACAAATTTCAGATTATGGCCCCGCGCGAAGCGACCCGGAAATCGCTCGAGACCATCACGGCAGGCAAGGACAGCATCGCCATCACCGGCAACGTGCTGCGCGACTATCTGACCGATCTGTTCCCAATCCTGGAATTGGGCACTTCGGCCAAGATGCTGTCGATCGTCAAACTTATGCAGGGCGGTGGGTTGTTCGAGACAGGCGCGGGCGGCTCGGCCCCAAAACACGTGCAGCAACTGGTCGAGGAAAGCCATCTACGCTGGGATTCCATGGGCGAGTTCTGTGCCCTGGGCGAGTCGTTGAACTTTCTCGCCGATGCGCAGGGCAACGCTAAGGCGGGCGTGCTGGGCGCGGCGGCCGAGGTGGCGACGCAGGGCATTCTGGATGACAACCGCTCGCCCAGCCGCAAGGTCGGCGAGCCCGACAATCGCGACAGCCACTACTGGTTCGCCCGCTACTGGGCCGAGGCGCTGGCGGCGCAAACTGACGACGCCGCCCTCGCCGCTGAGTTCGCGCCGATTGCAGTGGAACTCGCCGGGAAAGAGGCCGCGATCCTTTCGGAACTGGCTGCCGCACAGGGTCCGGCGGCGGATCTTGGGGGGTATTACAAAACCGACCCGGCCAAGACCGCAGCGGTAATGCGTCCAAGCGCCACGCTGAACGCGATCATCGGCTGAGGTTGAGCCGCAAAAACATGACTGTGCCCGCAGCTTGCGGGCACAGGGGTTTGATTGACGGGACCTGATCTTAGGCCTTCGTCCCCACCAGCCGCTCGCGAAGGACCCGCGTTGCCGCATCAAATGCGGCGGGATCGCCGCTGATGCGGGCGGCGATCTGCGCCCCTTCTACCAGCGCATAGGCGGCGGCGGCCTCACGGGCTGGGTGGGTAATACCGGTGACCGATCCTTCGGTCTGCGCACCCGCGAAAGTCTTTTCCAGCCAGCTGCGAACTTCTTGCCGGAATTGCGAGATTTCGCGTTGGGTGCCATCGGACAGCCCGTCCTGGCTGACCGCGTAGGCGACGCAAAGGCATAGTGCCGTGCCGTCCTGCAGCGCATCGCGATATAAATCGAGGAAGGCGGCCAGTTGCCGGTCCGCCCCCGAAAGATCCTGGGTATAGTCTTCGAATGCGGTCATGACCCGTTTGCCATAGCGTGCCATGATCGCGGTGAGCAGGTCGGCTTTGGCCGGGAAATGATAATGGATGCTGGCTTTGCGGATGCCCACCAGCCGGCTCAGGTCGGAATAGCTGAACCCGTCCGCGCCCTTGTGCCGGACCTGCCGCTCGGCCGCATCCATCAATTGTGTCCTGGTATCACTCGTCGCCATTCTGCACGCTCTTCCGCTAGCCGCTCTGCGCAGTGATACGCTGTCACGCGGCCATCTGCCAGATGCGGTTGCGGAATGGCATGCCACGGGCCACGGCCCGTGGGGCAGTGGTCAGACCGCCGGGGGTTTGGCATAGGGCAGGTGGCCGGTCTTGATCCAGACCTTGGCCCCGCCGGGGCCTGCAACCGCCGCCAGCCTCTGACCCTCGGGCAGGCGCAGCCATGCGCCCTGACGCAGCGCGTCGCCACCTTCGGTGAGGGTGCCGTCGATCACCAACAGCTCGATGCCGCCTGCGCCCTCGCTGGTCAGGGCCGCGCCCGCATCGACAACGTGATAGGTCACCTTTTCACGGGCATCGCGGTGCAACTCGGCCGTGGCAACGCCGTCTCTGGGGTTGCCCAGTTCTGCGTTCATTTCCTTGCGGAACTGGGTGCGGTCACCCATGTCGAACTGCCAAAGCTTGACGAAGATGGTGCAGCCCTGATCCGAGCCGGGGGTGTGGCTGGTGGTGGGCGGGTTTCGCACATATGTGCCCGCCGGGAAATCGCCGTGTTCGTCCTGAAACACTCCGTCGAGCACGATGAATTCCTCTCCGCCCGTATGGGTATGGGCCGAGAATTTGCTGCCCGGCGCATAGCGGACGATGGTTGTGGCGCGGGCCACTTCACCGCCGATCCGGTCCAGCATGCGCCGGTCGACGCCGGGCATCGGAGAGGCCTGCCACGGCTCTTGTGCAGAGTGCACCACCACCCGTTGCGAGAAATCCGAGTTCAGTTCCATGTGCTTGCCTCCTTTTCAGACGGGTCGGTCACGCGGCGATGCTGGGGCGCGACGAGACCCGATCACGCCAGTCCCTGAGGTTGCCAAGCTCGGCGGGAATGTCGAGTTTAGCGAAATCGGCAAAGGCCAGCCCCGCAAAGGCGGTGATATCGGCCATCGAGAACCTGTCCCCCGCAAGATAGTCATTCTCGCTGAGAACACTATCGAGATAATGCATCGTCGCCACTGCGGTGCCCTTGCGGCGATTGCCCCAGTCGGCATTCTGATCAGTCTCCAGATCGGGTCCGAGGCCGGGCGTGGCATGGTGAAAATAATCGCCCACCGCGTCCAGCAACCCGGCTTCGGCGCGCCGGTTCATCATGTGGATGACGGCACGGTCCTTTGCCGTCTCGCCACACAGCGTCGCGCCGTCGAAGGCCGCGTCTATATATTCGGTGATGGCAGTGCAGTGCGACAGGCAGGTGCCGTCCGCAAGCTCCAGCATCGGGACGGCGGTGTCGGGGTTTTTGTGCCGGAACGCCTCGGATCGATGTTCGCCGCCCAGCACATCGACGGGGATGAATTCGACCTTGTCGGTTGCGCCTTTCTCGGCCAACGCAATGCGGACACGGGCTGGGTTGGGAAAGCCTTCGACATCGTAAATCTTCATGGGGTGCTCCTGTTTTTTAGCAACACCCTATTAGTAGGTAGATAAATTTGAAATGTAAATCCCTTTACCAACACGGTTCTGTGAGGTTTCTGTCTTTGCTCTTTAATTCAGGGCGTTGGGCGCTTTTGTAGGATCAGTCGCCCCGGACCGGGCGGTGCTATCGGGCGGCGAGGGCTGCCTTGCAAACGGAGAATCGCATGTCCACGACCGCAGTACATTCACCCGCATTGGGCAAGTTCCCCTCGCTCAGCATCGCCACGCTGGGGGCCATGTTCATTGCAGGGTTTTTTGCCACCATCGCCTTTGACTTCTGGGGTCAGATGATCAGCCCTGCGCTTGGCTTCGCCAACCTGTCGCCACATGGGCTGGCGCGCAGCCTGCTAAGCACGCTTGGCTTACCCAGCGGCGATTTTGCCGGGTATTTCGTGCATTTCTACCTTGTTGGCCTGATCGGCTATCCCGTCGGTTGGCTGTTCATCTTTGCGCCGATCTGGACGAGGGTCATGGGGCAGAGGGGCTGGTTGCTTCCCTCAGCAATCTATGGCTTTGGTCTTTGGATATTTGCCATCGGCGGCATCACCGCGATTGCCGGCCTGCCGTTTTTTTTGGGCTTCACCGGCATCGCTTGGGTCGCGCTGGTGGGCCATGTCCTCTATGGCATCGTCCTGGTCGCGGTGCTGCGCCTGATCGTCCGGCCTTGATTCGGGCGTCATTACTGACACGGCGCGCTGCGTCAGCGCGCCCTCGGTCAGGCTGTAGAGAAACCCGGCCTCGAGCATGGTCGGGACATCAAAAAGCGCCATCTGAACTTACCGGATCACGCCCGCTTCTTGTGTCGCGAAAAATTTCAAATTTAAAAGCAGAAAGAGCACAATACGATCAGAAGACCTGCTGTGGCTGAAGGGCAATGAAGTCATTGGGCATGGAAACCGGCAATAGTTTTTGCCCACCCCCCCGGATACACTGCTTAAAATATCGCAAGCACATACCATGGATATACAGGGAAACGCGTTGAGTGACAGTTGGCTCGACCAGTGATTTCGCCGAATTACGGCCTTCAAGGGACTTAACCGGGGTTTTTCCGAATCCTTCGAATTGATGGCCCGCCACCAAAACGACGATGTCGTTCTATCCGTTTGCAAAATGCGCGGGGTCGTGCAGGCGGATACAGTTCTTGCGCTTCTGTATGAGCGTATATCGGACCCCGTTGGCTGGCTGTCTCTCAGCGTGAAAGACCTCGTAGACTGCGGGCAAAACAACCACCGGCATGTGGGTGCCCTGCACAGGCAATTTGACATGCTGGAGGAAGAACATACCGTCATCAGCAGTTAGAAACCCGGAAACATGATCTGTTAGACCTGACCCAATAGAACCGACCGCTGGGTCTGGATCGACGGTATCGGGTTTAAACAGACAATTCCTCCGCGCCGCTGGTTTCACCGCCTGAATAATGCGCATTGCGGCAACCGCGACACTTTCAACCCGTCGAGTGGCTTGCGCTGCGCCGCAAAGCTTTCATTATGAGCCTAAATTCAGGCGAAACGGGCTTCCGCGATTCGTGTCACGGTAGCACCGACTGATCTAGCTCAGGAGGCCGCAAGTGGTTCGCGATCTGATCAAATATTCCCGTGTTCTGGAGATCGTTGGCGATACGCTCAAGGTGCATGTGCCTGAAAACACTGCAGCAGGCGCGGTCGTGCGATTCAACGATCTAGCCGTGGTTGAGGGAGTCGATGGTGTGCGATCCCTGGCGCAGGTGATCAATATCGACCGCGAAGAAGTGACGCTGCAGGTGTTTTCCGGCACCAAGGGCATCTCGACCGGGGCCAGCGCGACCTTTCTGGGCCACCCGATGCAGACGCCTTATTCGGCCAACATCCTGGGCCGCGTCTTTGACGGGGCAGGGGACCCGATCGATGGCGGCCCGGATCTGTCGAGCGAGCCGCGCTACAATATCGGTGGCCCGTCGGTGAACCCGGCCGAACGGATCGTGCCGAAACACATGATCCGCACCGATGTGCCGATGATCGACGTGTTCAACTGCCTGGTGGAAAGCCAGAAAATCCCGATCTTCTCGGTCTCGGGCGAGCCCTATAATCCGTTTCTGGCCCGGATCGGCATTCAGGCCGATGCCGATATCGTGGTGTTCGGCGGTATGGGGCTGATCTTTGACGACTACTATACTTTCAGGCAAAGCTTCGAGGATGCTGGCGTGTTCTCGCGCACGGTAATGTTCGTCAATCAGGCCTCGGACCCGCTGGTCGAACGCCTGCTGGTGCCCGACATGGCACTGGCGGTGGCCGAGAAATTTGCGGTCGAGGAAGGCAAGCGTGTGTTGGTTCTGCTGACCGACATGACGGCCTATGCAGACGCGATGAAAGAGGTTGGCATCAGCCAGGAGCGTGTGCCTTCGAACCGCGGCTATATGGGTGACCTCTATAGCGAGCTGGCGCGACGATACGAGAAAGCTTGCGACTACGCCAAGGGTGGCTCGGTCACCATTCTGGCGGTCACGACGATGCCTGGCAATGACGTGACCCACCCGGTGCCGGACAATACCGGCTACATAACCGAAGGGCAGTTCTATCTGCATTCCGGCGTGATCGACCCGTTTGGCAGCCTCTCGCGGCTCAAACAGAACGTGATCGGAAAGGTCACCCGCGAGGATCACAGCCAGATCATGAACACCATGATCCGCTTCTATTCCGAGGCGCGCGATGCGGCGCAGAAGCAGGCCATGGCGTTTGAACTGTCCGACTATGACCAGCAGGTGCTGAAATTCGGCGATCTCTTCCGCACCCGTTTCATGGACATCAATGTCTCGATCCCGCTGGAAGAAGCGCTGGACCTCTGCTGGCAGACACTGGCAGAGTGTTTTCGCCCCGGGCAGCTTTTGATGAAGCAGAACCTGATCGACACCTATTTCCCCAAGGATGCAGATGGCGCGGTTGCAGCTGAATAAATCTTCGCTCGCGCATCAGAATGCGCAGCTGAAAACCTACGAAAAGTTCCTGCCCTCGCTGGACCTGAAGCGGCAGCAATTGATGGGTGAACGTGCAAAGGCGGTGGCGCAGGTAGCCGAGATGGCGCGCAGGGTCGAGGAACTGGTCCAGCAGGTGGGCCGCGATGTGCCGATGCTGGGCAACAGCGATATCGACCTGAAAGGTCTTGTTCGGCTGACGCAATATGAGCTGGGCGAAGAAAACGTGGTGGGAACCAAACTGCCGGTTCTTGACCGGATCGAGGTCGAGATCCGTCCCTATTCGCCGATGGTGCTGCCGCATTGGGTCGATAACGTGACTACGCTGCTGCATGACATGCTTGTGGCGCGGTTGCGGGTGCAAGTCGCCCGTCAGCGGGTTGAGGTGCTGTCGCGTGCGGTTGATGTCATCACTCAGCGCGTGAACCTTTTTGACAAGGTGCTGATTCCCAATGCCCGCGCCAATATCAAGAAGATTCGCATCTATCTGAATGACGAGGAAATGGCCTCGGTCGTGCGTTCCAAGATCGCCAAGCGCAAGAGAGCCAAAGCATGAGTATCGCGCGGCTCAAAAAGCTCTCGGTCATCGGGTGTGCGGCGGATAAGGACGCGACCCTGGCACGGCTGCAAGAGTTGGGCGCGATGCATATCCTGGCGCTCTCGCCGCCCGAAACGCATGTCGAGAAGAAGGTCAGCCGCGAGGCCGAGGATGCCTATAAGGCGTTACGTTTCCTGGCGGTCGTGCCGGGCCAGCGGCGGCAGGTGCGTATTGCCCCCGATTTCGATGTTGAATACTTCGTGGCGGAGGCGCTGATCCTCAAGGACAAGCTGCGTACAGCGCAGGACCGGCGTGATTTTCTGGTCGACCGGATCGCCACAATACAGCCCTGGGGCGATTTCACCTTCCCTCCGACCGAGGCACTGGCCGAGCTGCGTCTGTGGTTCTACGAACTGCCGCTGAAAAACCGCGACAGCCTGCAAGCGGTTGATCTGCCCTGGCAGATTGTAGGCCGCGATCATCGGGTGCTCTATGTGGCTGTGGTCAGCGCGGATGAGCCGCGTTCGGACCTGCTACCGGTGCCGCGCACCCATCTGGGGGCTAAGCCCATCACGGTTTTGCAGGACGAGTTGGAAGATGCGGAGATTGAGATCGAAACCCTGCTGGGCGAGCGCATGGCGCTGACCCGCTTCCTGACCCTGCTGCGGTCGAGTCTGTCCAAAGCCGAAACCGCCGCCGAGCTTGCTTTCGCTGAGACCCAGACCTTTGACGATCCGGATCTCTTTGCCATTCAAGGCTGGGTGCCAGAAGACCGGATCGCCGCGCTGCAGGAAATCTGCGCCGACGAGGGGTTAGCGGTGTTGATCAGCGCGCCGCAACCGGGCGAGGTGCCACCGACCCTGATCGAGCAACCCGATGCCGAGGCGGCAGGTGTCGATCTGGCGCTGTTCTATCAGGTGCCGAATTATTACGCTTGGGACCCCAGTCGCGTGCTGATCGCCTCCTTTTCGGTCTTCTTTGCGATGATCATTGCGGATGCTGGGTACGGGTTCCTGATCCTGCTGGGCGTATTGGCTTTCTGGCGCCGTTTGGGTGCTACGGCACACACCCGCGCCTGGCGCACTATGCTGCTGATCCTTGCAGGCGCCACCGTTGCCTACGGCGTGATCGTCGGCAGCTATTTCGGGGTCGGTCCGCCCGAGGGCGGGATCCTCGCCCGGCTCAAGCTGATGGATATCAACGATTTCACCACGATGATGCGGCTGTCGATCATCGTCGGCGTAGCCCATGTGGGTTTCGCCAATCTGATGGCCTTCCTGCATAAATCCAACCGCAGCCGCTATGCCAATCTGGGTTGGATCTGCGTTGTGCTGGGTGGGCTTGCCGTTTGGCTCAGCGGTCAAACCGGGCCGGTCTATCAGGGCGGTCTGGGGTCAATGACGCTTGGGCTGTTCGTCATTCTGCTCTTCTCGAGCGACCGCCCGGTGAAATCCGGCATCGACTGGCTCTGGCGGCTGATTGGCGGGGTGCAGAGTCTTGCGGGGCTTATGGGTCTGTTTGGGGATGTGCTGTCATACATGCGGCTCTTTGCTCTGGGGCTTGCCTCGGCCTCGCTGGCGGTCACCTTCAACGGGCTGGCGGCCAAAGGGTTCGAGTCCGCCTCGGGTCTGGGCCTGCTGGGTGGATTGCTGATCCTGCTCATCGGGCATGGTCTGAATTTCACTCTCGCGATCATGAGCGGCGTGGTCCACGGGCTGCGGCTCAACTTCATCGAGTTTTACAAATGGGGTCTGCCCGAGGAAGGCACAGTCTTCCGCGCGTTTTCCCGCAAGGAGGTACAGGAATGACCGATTTTGTCATCGCAATGGGCTGGGTGGGCATCTTTGCCCCGATGGCGCTTGGGACAATCGCCAGCGCGATCGGCTGTTCGATCGCAGGCCAGGCCAGCATTGGCGCGATGCTGGAAACCGAAAGCGGCTATGGAAGGTTCGTGGGAATCTCGGCCTTTCCGTCGACATTTGCGATCTACGGGATTGTGATCATGTTCACCCTGAACCGCGCCGTCACTGCCGAAAACGCCGGGGGTCTGTTTGGGGTCGGTGTGCTGTCGGGGCTGGCGCTGATGTATTGCGGCATGTGGCAGGGCCGTGCCTGTGCGGCGGCGATCAATGCCTCGAAAGAAAAGCCCGAGATCTTCGGCCTGTCGCTGGCGCCTGCGGCGATCATCGAGGGCTTCGGCGTCTTCGCCTTTGTCTTTGCTCTGGTGATCAGTGCGGGGATCGCGTGATGGCTGCGGAACAGGACACCGCGCAGGGCATCGACGCGCTGATTGACCGGCTTCGTAGCGAGGGCGTGCAGGCCGGATCCGACGAGGGCGCGCGCCTGACGCAGGAGGCGCAGGCCAAGGCCGCGCAGATTGTTGAGACGGCACAGGCCGACGCCGCCAAGCTGCTGAGCGACGCCCGCGATGCCTCCGACCGCTATACCAAGGCTGGCGAAGAGGCGCTGAATACCGCCATGCGCGATGCGGTGCTGACGATGAAATCCACGCTGATGGCACAGTTCCAGCAGGATGTGCAGCGGATGGTGTCGGAAACCATGACCGACCCCGAAATGCTGAAACAGATGGTGCTGGAACTGGTGGCGCGCGCCCGAACTGAGACCGGCATCGGCGCGGATGCGCAGGTGATCCTGCCCGCCGAGGTGGTCGGTCCCGACGCGATCCGCGCCAATGCCGATGACATCCAGTCAGGTCAGCTCACCAAATTCGTCCTTGGCCTGACGCAGGAAATGCTGAAAGACGGCGTGAAGCTGTTTGCGTCCAGCGATCTGCATGCGGGGATTTGGGCGCAGGCGGGCGAGGACGGCATCAAGCTTGATTTGTCGGACGAGGCAATTGCCGATGTTCTGATGCAGCATCTGCAGCCGCGATTCCGCGCCGTTCTGGAAGGTGTGATCCGCTAACCATGCCCGGTCCCGACGCCTATATCGCGCTGGTCTCCAGCCTGCCCAGTTCCGAGCGGCTTTTTGTGGCCAAGCAGCCGCCGCTCTCGGAACTGCGGCTGCGCAAGCGATTGACGGCGTTGGACGAAGACGATGCCAATACGCTGCAGCGGATCGAAAACGTTCTGGACTGGGCAAGTTATGATGCGCGGGCAGATATCTCGGACGTGGTGAAACGGGCGCGCTCCCTGCTGCGCGATCTGCCGCAGCCCAGCCTGCGCGCCATTGTCGCCGACCGGATGGAGTTGCGTACCGCCATCGCCGCCCTGCGGATGCGGCGCGACGGGATCTCACCGCCCGCCGGCCCATGGGGCTTTGGCAAGTGGACCGGGCATATTGTGTCGAACTGGTCCGATCCCACATTTCGGTTGGACGCGCCGATGCCCTGGCTACGGGAAGCGGTTAAGCTGCTTGAGGCGGATGATGCGCTGGGTCTGGAACGGCATCTGCTTGAGGTCGCGTTCCGCCAGTTGCAGCGCAATGGCGGCATGCACCATTTCGATTTCGAGGCGGTCGTGATCTATGTGCTGAAATGGAACCTCTTCGACCGCTGGGCCGCTTCGGATGCGCAGGCCGCCGCCCGGCGCTTTGCGCAGCTTTCCGATGACGCGCTGCAGGATTTCCCCGATTTGATGCTGGAAGGAGGGACCGGATGAGTGCCGAGTCCAAAACAATGCCACCCACCGCGCGCATTGCGGCGGTGCAGGAGGGCTTGGTCGAGATCGAAGCGCTGGATCAGGCCGATGGAACGCCAGGGCGGCTGGTCAAGAACGAGGTGGTTTATGTCCTGCCCAGCAAACCCGCCGGCGGCGGCCGGCAAGAGCGGCTCAAGGCCGAGATCCTGCGAGTGCGCGGCAAGACCGCCGATGCGCAGGTCTATGAAAGCACCAGCGGCGTTGCCGTCGGTGACCCGGTCGAGCAAAGCGGGCAATTGCTGTCGGTGGAACTGGGGCCGGGCCTGCTGGGACAGGTCTATGACGGGCTGCAATCGCCGTTGGCCAAGGTGGCCGCCGAATACGGCATCTTTCTGCCACGCGGGGCGGATGTGGCGCCGCTGGATGAGGGCGCGAAATGGTCCTTCACGCCGCAGGTCAAGCTGGGCGACGCTGTCTCTGCCGGGGATGTGGTGGGCACGGTGCCCGAGGGGCGGTTCACCCATAAGATCATGGTGCCGTTCAACTGGACCGGCCGTTATACGATCAATTGGGTGCAAAAGGGTGCGGCCACGGTGCAAGACCCGGTTGCCCGTCTAACCGGCGAGGACGGGTCCGAGTATGTTCTGACGCTCGCACAACGCTGGCCGGTGCGCCGCCCGGTTCCCGCGCAGCTGCTGAAATCCGCCGCCTCGCGGCGCACTTTTCCCGATGCGCCGATCCTTACCTCACAGCGGTTGATCGACACGTTCTTTCCCATCGCACGCGGCGGCACCGCCTGCATTCCGGGGCCGTTCGGGGCGGGCAAGACGGTGCTGCAGAACCTGATTGCGCGCAACGCGCAGGTCGATATCGTGATCGTTGTGGCTTGTGGCGAACGCGCGGGCGAGGTGGTCGAGACCATTACCGAATACCCTGAAATGACCGACCCCAAATCGGGTGGCAGCCTGATGGACCGCACCATCATCATCTGCAACACCTCGTCCATGCCGGTTGCAGCGCGCGAGGCGTCGATCTTTACCGGTATCACGCTGGGCGAGTATTACCGGCAGATGGGGCTGGATGTGCTGCTGATCGCCGACAGCACCTCCCGCTGGGCGCAGGCCATGCGCGAGACCAGCGGGCGGCTGGAGGAAATCCCCGGCGAAGAGGGCTTTCCCGCCTATCTGGAAAGCTCGATCAAAGGGCTCTACGAGCGCGCGGGCGTGATCAAGACCAATGACGGTACCAGTGGTAGCCTGACCATGATCGGAACCGTCTCTCCCGCGGGCGGCAATTTCGACGAGCCTGTCACGCAATCGACGCTGTCGACGGTGAAGTGTTTCCTCGGGCTGTCCTCGGAACGGGCCTACAAGCGCTTCTACCCGGCTGTGGACCCACTCTTGTCCTGGTCGCGCTATCTGGATCAGATGACTGACTGGTATAGCCGCAATATCGAACCGAACTGGATTGCGAGGGTCAAAGAGATGCAGGCGCTGCTGGAACGCGGCGAGCAAATCGGTCAGATGATGCAGGTCACTGGTGAGGAAGGCATCACCATCGAGGATTACGTGATCTACCAGAAGGCGCTGTTTGTCGACATGATCTACCTGCAGCAGGACGCGTTCGACGCGGTGGATTGCTCGGTCACACTGGATCGTCAGCAGCTTGTGTTCAAGCTGATGTATGGCGTGGTTCAGGACGGCTTGGCGCTGCACAGCAAATCGGAGATTAGGGCCTGGTTCACCGAACTGACCGGCCTGTTTAAAAACTTCCACTATGCCGCCGAAGGTACGCCCGACTATGACGGCCTGTTGGAGAAGATCCGGGCCAAGATCGCTACCCAGTCCGAAGGCGCCCCCGCGCCTGCCTGAGCGACCGCATATTGATACGTGGCGCGGTCGGGGTCCGCGCTGGCACTGATCCGGAGAAATCGGCCATGTTTTCGTTGAACGGCAAACGCGCCCTTGTCGTGGGCATCGCCAACGAGAAATCGATCGCCTATGGCTGCGCCAGCGCATTTCGCGCGCAGGGGGCGGAGTTGGCCGTCACCTATCTCAACGGCAAGGCCGAACCACATGTGCGCCCGCTGGCCGAGGGGCTGGAGGCCGCGATGGTGATGCCGCTGGATGCACGCTCGGACGCGCAGCTGGACGCGGTGTTTGACCGGATAGCGGACCAGTGGGGTGGGCTGGATATCCTGCTGCACGCAGTGGCTTTCTGCCCAAAGGACGACCTGCATGGTCGCGTCATCGACTGTTCGCGTGATGGGTTCGGGCTGGCGATGGACCTGTCGGTGCATTCCTTCCTGCGCATGATCCGCCGGGCCGAGCCGCTGATGGGCCAGCGCGGTACCTGCATGACGGTCAGCTTCTATGGCTCGGAGAAGGTGGTCGATCACTACAACGTCATGGGACCGGTCAAGGCGGCGCTGGAATCGGTGACCCGATATGCCGCCGCAGAGCTGGGCGGCAAGGGCATTTCCGTCCATGCGCTGTCGCCCGGTCCGATGAACACCCGCGCGGCGAGCGGCATCGCGCATTTCGACGATCTCATGGCCGAGAATGCCGCGCGCACCCCGACGCACATGTTAGCCAGCCTGCAGGATGTAGGCGCCTATGCGGCGTTTCTGGCCAGTGACGCGGCGTCCAACCTGACAGGCGGAATACACCCGATTGATGGTGGGTATCACATCATGGGGTGACGATCCCCGAGACAGCACGGAGGCGGCAGATGGATCATGGTATGACTGGGGCAGACGGCGCAGCGGCAGAGTTCATCCTGTCGCTCAACGCCGGATCGTCGTCCCTGAAATTCTCGCTTTACGAGGCTGGTGACGAGCCGCGCGAAATCGCCGTGGGTCAGGTTGAAAGTCTTGGCCCGAACGCCCGTTTCAAAGCCCGAATCGGGCTGGAACAGATCGAGGATGATCTGGGCTCGGCCAATCACCGCGTGGCGCTGCGGGCCATTCTCAAAAAATGCGAAACCGTCCTGCAAGGCAGCGCGCCCGCCTGTATCGGGCACCGCATCGCTCATGGCGGAGTCGATTACAAGGCTCCGCAGCTTCTGACGCCGGAAGTGATGGAAAAGCTGGCCCTGCTCGAACCGCTGGCGCCGCTGCACCAGCCGCATAACCTCGCCGCCGTGCGCGCCTCGATAGAGGCCTTTCCAGCAGCGCTGCAGGTCGGCTGTTTTGACACCGCCTTTCACCGCAATCACCCCTGGGTCAACGACACGTTTGGCCTGCCGCTGAAATATTACGACCGGGGCGTGCGCCGCTATGGCTTTCACGGACTGTCTTATGACTACATCACCGGCACGCTTGCCCGGATCGACCCCGAATTGGCCTCGGGCCGGGTGGTGATTGCGCATCTGGGCAACGGCGCGTCGATGTGCGGGGTGCTGAACGGGCGCTCGATCGCCTCGACCATGGGGTTCTCAGCACTGGACGGCCTGCCGATGGGCACCCGTTGCGGTCAACTCGATCCGGGCGTGGTGCTCTATCTGATGGATCAGGAGGGACTGTCGGCCAGCGAACTTACCAAGCTGCTTTACAATGAAAGTGGGCTCAAGGGGCTGTCGGGCGTTACAAGCGACATGCGGGCGTTGGAGGTATCGCAAAACCCCGAGGCGGAAATGGCCATCGAATATTACACCTTCCGCGCGCGTCGCGAACTGGGCGCGCTGGCGGCCAGCCTGCATGGTATTGACGGGGTGGTGTTCTGCGGCGGGATTGGGGAAAACTCGGCCGCGATCCGGGCGCGGATCTGCAACGGTATGGACTGGATGGGAATCACGTTGGATGCGCGCGCCAATGCCGCAAATGAGATGAGCATCGGCATCGGCAGAACCAAGGTGCTGGTCATCCCCACCGACGAGGAACGCATCATCGCCCGGGCCGCCTCGCGCGCACTGAACGAGCGTGCGGCGGTCGAATACTGACTGCAAAAGCTGATTTTCAGCTGAAACGGGATGATCCGCATGAAGAGTAATCTTGGGTGCGAGTTGCTGCATATGCTTTGCTTTGGAGAATTGGCGAATGACGCTGACTTGCTTCCGGTATTCTTCAACCAGCGAAAAAAACCATTCGCCATCATTGACAGGTTGCAATTGGAGTTCTGACAGCGCTAAGCGTCTTTCCCAACTGTGGGGACGACACCTATGACAGAACAACAAGGCGATCCGCGCCATCTGGAAACACTCGACCGGGACCTTGCGCGGTTCTCCAGGCTTGAAACGGCAACTGGCTATGTGTCACGCCCAATGGTCGGCGTAGGAGTGTCGCTGGTCTTTGTTCTGCTGGCTGGCATCGCTGCCATGTCTCTCTTCGGGCAGGAAAACAACTCGTTCATCGTGATCATTGCGGCCTGTCTCGGGGCCTATATGGCGCTGAACATTGGTGCCAACGATGTGGCCAACAACATGGGCCCTGCAGTGGGGGCGAATGCGCTTTCGATGGGCGGGGCCATCGCCATTGCGGTCGTCTTTGAAAGCGCGGGCGCGCTGATCGCGGGCGGAGACGTGGTGTCCACTGTCGCCAAAGGCATCATTGCGCCTGAAAGCATGGGCACAGCCTCGGTCTTTATCTGGGCCATGATGGCCGCGCTTTTGTCGGCAGCTCTGTGGGTCAATCTGGCAACATGGATCGGAGCACCCGTTTCAACGACCCATTCGGTGGTTGGCGGCGTCATGGGTGCTGGCATTGCGGCGGCCGGTTTTGCCGCCGTCAGCTGGTCAACCATGGGCAAGATCGCGGCAAGTTGGGTGATCTCGCCGGTTCTGGGTGGGGCCATCGCCGCCATGTTCCTGTGGTTGATCAAGTCGCGGATCATCTACCGCGACGACAAAATCGCTGCCGCGCGCAAGTGGGTGCCCATCCTCGTCGGCATCATGGCCGGTGCGTTCGCATCCTACCTTGCCCTGAAGGGCCTGAAAAAGATCATCAAGATCGACCTGACAACGGCGTTGATGATCGGCGCGGCAATCGGTGCGCTGGTCTGGATTGTGATGATCCCGGTGATCCGCAAGCAATCACAAGGGCTGGAGAACCGGAACAAGTCGCTCAAGGTGCTGTTTGGCATTCCGTTGGTGGTGTCGGCGGCGCTACTGAGTTTCGCCCATGGGGCAAATGATGTGGCAAACGCCGTCGGCCCCCTTGCCGCAATTGTGCAGGCCTCTCAATCGGGCAGCTTCACGGACGCGATCAGCATTCCGCTCTGGGTGATGATCATCGGCGCGTTCGGAATATCCTTTGGCCTGTTGCTGTTCGGGCCGAAACTGATCCGCATGGTCGGTGGCCAGATCACGAAGCTCAACCCGATGCGCGCCTATTGTGTGGCTCTGTCGGCCGCGATCACGGTGATCGTGGCCAGTTGGCTTGGCCTGCCCGTCAGTTCAACCCATATTGCTGTCGGGGGTGTATTTGGCGTCGGCTTCTTCCGGGAATGGGATGCCGAGCGGCGCATCCGGAATGCGCGCCTCAAAATGCCCGATCGCACGAACTATCCGCCAGAAGAGCGCAGGCGACGCAAACTGGTGCGCAGGTCCCATTTCATGACTATCCTTGCAGCTTGGGTCATTACCGTTCCCGCGGCCGCGATCCTGTCGGGGATCATATTCTACCTGATCAGCGCGGTTCTGGCGTAGTTCGAAGACCCGGCTCGGGTCTGGGCCTTCCGCAACAAAGCGCGCAAGTCAGGCTATCTGGTGCGGCACGCCCTAAGCGTTCTCCTTGCGCTTTCGCTTTTCGGAACTGGCGAGTTGTGGCGTATCCAGCAGCTTTTCGATCCGTGCCAGACGATCCTCCGAGTCCGGGCTGAGCGCCCCACCCGTTCCGGCGATCAGGCGGATCATGGCGAGCACCTCGTCCCGTTCCTTCGCCTGCCCGGTCATCAGGCCTGCCAGGGTCTCGATGGCGCGATCCTCGTCGATCAGCAGCATCAGGAACTGCTCACGCAGCATTTCCTTGAAATCCTGCAGCGATTGTTCGTCGTCTTCGCGCAGGCGATCGACGATCTCGAAACGGCGTTCGTCAGCGGCGCGGTTGGGCCAGAGCACATAGAGCAGGGCGCGTACTGCCGCCTCTTTGACCCCGCCTTCCGCCATCTTTGCCGTCAGCTCGGTGATCCGTTGCTCGACAAAAGCGCGGTGTTCAGGGTCGAGGCCGGGATGCGGTCGTGGCGACTCATCGCTTGCGCTGAGTCCCAGCATCGCCTGCAGGAGCGGGCTACTGTAGGTCGCCATGAACATCGCTTCGGTCGCCTGATCGCGCAGTTGGCCATAGGTTTCTAGCGCCGTGGTGATCCCGTCCGAGACCTGTTCCTGCATCATCCAGAACGGGTTGTTGGGATCAACCGGCTTGCGGTTCTCGCGCGCATGGTCTGCCCAGAGCCTGACGCTGTTCATCAGCGGGTTTACGTCTGAGGCCAGTTTGTAGCCCAGCCGCAAGGGGTGCATCTCGCGTGCGGCTTTGGCCATTTGCGGCGTCACCAGCGCCTCCATCCAGGGATGCACGAAGGTCTTGTAGAGCCCGGTGTTGATCTCGGACAGACGGGCCACGGCGGCGAAGCGGCGCTCGTCCTCCAGATCGTTGTGACCAAGTGCGCGGATATCGTCGAGATCGCGCGCCTCGAAGCGTGTGATGTAATCAGTCGGGTCCAGATCGGCGTCGGGCTCGTCCCCGGTCTTGGGGGTCAGCACCGCCTCGTAGAGACCCGGAGGCAGGCAGTCGATGAAATCGATATTCGAGGCGAACTCGCGATGTTCCTTCCTGGCGACGCTACCCGAGACAAAAATGCCCAGGTGACCCACCTTGTCATGCACCGCGTAGACGATTGTCTGCCCGTGAGAGCGGATCGCATCGACGCTTTCGTAGAGATCAGTGATCCATCCCAGCGCCTGCTGAGGCGGGGTGATGTCGTCGCCTTTGGAACAGAAACAGATGATCGGAGACTTGATGCGGCGGAAATCCAGCCGGACTCCATCACTGGTCACCACTCCGCCGGTGGGCAGTTTGTTACCCACAAAGAGGTTGTCGACGATGAACTGCATCTCTTCGGCGTTCAGGATCACGTGGCCGCCCCACCAACGCTCGAAGTCGAGATAGCGATCGCGCTCGGTATCGACCTTAGCAAAAACGTTATGCTGCTTGGACCAGAGCGTGTTGGCGGGGTTCATGTTCTCGAAATTCTGCACCAGCCAGGCGCCATCGAACTTGCCCGCGCCCAGATCGCCGGTCAGCGCGGTCAGCCAGCCTCCACCCAGCAATCCGCCGCTGTAGCGCATAGGGTTCTTGCCATGCACACCCGCCCAATAGCTGAGCGGCGCGCCCGCCAGAATGATCGGGCCGCACAGATCGGGCCTGTAAGAGGCCAGCATCGCCACTGCCCAGCCAGCCTGGCAATTGCCGATCACCGCCGGTTTGCCGTCTGCCTGCGGATGAGCCTCAACGACATGTTCGATAAAGGCCACCTCAGCGCGCATAACCTTCTCGATGGTCTGGCCCGGCTCGGGTTCGGGCAGAAAGCCAATGAAATAGCAGGGGTGCCCGGCGGCCAGCGCCACGCCAATCTCGCTGTCGGCCTTAAAGCCGCCGATGCCGGGGCCATGGCCTGCGCGCGGATCGATGACGACAAAGGGACGTTTGCGCGGGTCGATAGTGACGGCCTTGGGCGGTTTGATACGGGTCAGCACGTAGTTGACCCGGTCCGGCAGATCTCGGCCATCCATCACCACGTCATACGCGAAACCCAGAACATTGGGTGCCGTGGCAGCGATATGGGCGTTATACTGGTTGCCGCGCTCCCGCATGATATCCAGAAACAGGGCGGTTCGCTGGCTGGCATCAACCACGTAGTCGATCCAGGGATTGGACTCAGGCATGTTCGCCTCCTTCTCACTGGCAACGTCGAGTCATCTTCTTGTGGTTTCTGCGTAGCAGCAATTAGGCCGGTGTCATACTGAGTTTCAAGGGGTCGCGACATTTTGCCGATGCACAGCCCGGCGCAGGCCCCGTGGCAGGGAATGGGCCTCATTCCTCGGTATTTTCGCGAGAATGTTGTTTTTTAAGAGGCTTGGCTCGATGCTGAAGGCACGACACTCTTGGAGGGACACGAACATGGTCATGCTGCGCCTTTCCCTGATGTTGGTGGTGTTTGTCGATGTGATGGGGCAGGGTCTGATCCTGCCGATCATCAGCACGCTGCTGATCAGCCCCGACAGCACGTTTCTGGCCCCGGACACCGGTCACGCTACCCGCAACCTGATGTATGGCGCGCTGCTGTCGACCTTCTATATCTTCTGGTTCTTTGGCGCCGCCTATATCTCGAAACTATCGGACTACATCGGGCGCAAGAACGGGATCGTGATCTGTCTGATCGGGGCGCTGGCGGGCTATATCCTGACCGTGGTCGCGGTCGAGATGTCGAATTATTACCTGCTGCTATTGGGCCGCGCGATTTCCGGGTTCACCGCCGGCAACCAACCGATCGCGCAGGCCGCACTGGTGGATGTCAGTCGCGACGATGACGAACGCACCCGCAATATGGGCCGCGTCGTGGTCGCCGCCGCTCTTGGCCTGGTCGCCGGGCCGCTGATCGCCGGACTGCTGAGCGATACCCGTATTCTCGGCGATTATGCCACGCTGCAACTGCCCTTCGTCGTGGCGGCCGGGCTGATCGCGCTCACGCTGGTTCTGATCCTGATGTTCTTCCACGACACCCGCACCGACCGGCGCAAGATTGATTTCGGAATTTCCGAGGTCTTCGTCAACCTCTGGCGCGTGCGCAGCCGACCGGTGGTGCTGAAGCTGGGGCTTGTGTTCTTTTTCTTTGAACTGGGTCTGAATTCCTTCTTCATCTATCTCAACGACTATTCGCTGCAGCGGTTCGGCTTCGACACGTTGCAGAACAGTGTCCTGTTGGTGGTCTTTGGCCTGACCATGGCGCTGGCTAGTGGTATTTTGGTCGGTCCTTTGGGCCAGCGCTATCGCAAGATCCCGATTGTCACCGTGGCCACGCTGGTGATGATGCTGTCGCTGATCGTGTTCACACTGAATCCGATGGCCAGCCTGTCCTACGTTCTGGTGATCCCGATCGTTGTGGGCTTTGCCGTGGGATACCCGACCATATTGACGCTGTTCTCGGCCAGTGCGGGCAAGGCCGAGCAAGGCTGGGTCATGGGCATCTCGATCGCGCTCTTCACCCTTGGCTCAGGGCTGGTGTCGCTGGCCGGAGGCGCGTTGATCGGCATCAACGTGCATCTGCCCTTCGTGATGGGCATACTGTGCTGCGGCATTGCGCTTGCCCTCATTGCCACGCTCTGGCGTGGCAGCGATGTGCAAGCCATCGACACGCGACAGATACAGGCAGATGGGGGCTGAATTTTATCAATCCACTTTTTTCAAACTCAAGCTGAAGCGCTCTTTCTGCTTTGTCAAATTACTTCAATCGGTTATGAGGCCATACTAGATTGCGCGTCTCTCACGCAAATCCAGCTCTGTGTGGGTCATGTCCGTTCTCCTTGCTTTTCGGAAAGATAGGGAATTTGTCACAACCCAGTTTAGAATGTGTGTTGGAGTGCCTAGTTGGTGAGGTAGCACCTCTCTTCGCCCCAATGCAGCTTCACCAAACACGCCATTCATGCAATGCGCAGCATTTTGCTAGAGGCAATGACTGGGTCGCGGGACAAAGATGCCCTTTCTCAAATGCACTTGAATGTTTGCTTTCGAATACATCCGGTTCATGGCATCGCGTTGAACGCTACCTCCGACTTTTTGCCGTTCTGAATAGCAGCAAGAACACGAAAACAGAGCCAATTGAGGTGGTGACGATCCCGACGGGCAGTTCCTGTGGGGCAATCAGCAGCCGACTGATGATATCTGAGCCGGTCAGCAAGGCCGCGCCCACAATCGCCGCAGTCGGCAAGAGCTGGCGGTGCAATGGCCCCGCAATCCCACGGGCAATGTGGGGTACCATCAGGCCGACAAAGCCTATCACTCCCGCCACCGAAACGAACACCGCCGTCGCAAGAGCAGCGGCGAAGAACATGCTGAACCGTAAGCCCTGCACGGGCACTCCAAGCGTCGCGGCGGTCAAATCCCCAGTCAGCAGCGCATCCAGCCAGCGACTGCGATAGAGCGAATAGGTCAGGATCAGGGCTAATCCCGCACAGACCAGCGGGAATGTCTCCCACCGGGCCAAACCCAGGCCGCCCAGCATCCAGAAGATCACCGAATGCGCGGCGCGACTGTCACCAGCAAAAATCAGATAGTTGGTGATGGCCGAGAACAGGAAGGACACGGCCAGACCGGCTAATATCAGCTTTTCGGGTGCGCTCGTATGCAACCCATGAACCAGCGCCAGCACGATGCCCGACGCCACAAGCCCCCCACAGAATGCGGCCAGCGGTAAGGTCCAGAAGCCCAGAATATCCCCGGTCACCGTTATGACGAACACTGCCCCGGCGGCAGCCCCCGAAGATAGGCCAAACAGGAACGGGTCCGCCAGGTCATTGCGCGTTGTGGTTTGCAAGGCAACGCCGACGATGCCCAAGCCAGCCCCAATCACGGCGGCAAAAAGGGCGCGCGGCAGGCGCAGATCAAACACGATCCGGTGCAGCGGTGACATGTCCCCGTCGCTCAGACCGGTCCCCAGCAGAATGGCGGTGACCGTGTCGGAGACGGGAATAGACGTGGTGCCATAGATGGTCGAAATCAACAAGAGAGCGGCTAGAACGACCGCCCCCATCAAAAGTGTCAGGCCATGTCGGCCCATATCAGTTCAGACCCGAATGCATAGCTTTGGCCATTTTCGAGATCGCTTCGATATTTGCCGGTCCGGGGGTCAGTTCCTCGTACCGCAGACCAATCCAGCGCTCGTTCTTCACGGCATCAGTCTGGGACATTACCGGGTGTTCCTGCAGAAACTTGAACGTATCCTCGGCACCATTTCCAGTCTGGTAGTCCAGCAGCACCAGGAATTCCGGGTTCGCTGCAGCTACGGACTCCCACGACGTTCGGCCCCAGCTTGTTTCCATGTCATGGGTTACGTTCTCACCCCCTGCGGCGGCGATCATCGCGTCGGGGATGGCAAACTTGCCAGCCGTAAACGGCGCGTCCGCCGGCCCATCCAGCAGGAAGACGCGCGGTTTGGGCAAATCAGCAGTCTGGGTTTCGATCGCAGTCAGTTTCACTTTCCAGCCCGAAACCAATTCCTCCGCCTTTTCTTCCACATGCATCACTTTGCCCAGACGCATAACGTCGTCGAACAGCAGGTCCATGCTGGCCTCGGGACGGCCCTTGTCCAGATGCACGCAGCTTTCGGTCAGAATCATAGTCTTTATGCCAAACGGGGCGAGTGTGTCGGGAGTGACGTCGCCACCGGGTTTCATGCCGTAATACCAGCCTGCGAAGAACAGGTCGGTTTCCACAGCTACGAGGTTTTCAACGGTAGGGTACTTCGGTGCTAGCTCTTGAATATCGCCGCGTAGCGTGTCGAATTCCGGGCTGGTCCTGTACCAGCCTGTGATGCCGGTCAGGCCAACGATCTTTTCCTGAAGGCCAAGTGCGAAAGCCATGTCAGTCATGTTCATGTCGTGCACGACCAACCGCTCCGGCTGGGTCTCAAAGACAAGCGGTTCGCCGCAATTGTCAACGATGACCTCATGCGCAGAGGCACCGCTTGCCATGGCTGTTGCCAGCGCCACGGACCAGATGTGTTTCATTGGTGAATGTTCCTCGGTTTAAGTTGAAACTATGGTTTTTCGGATATCCAGCGCCGGGATCACGCGGCCTTCGTGGTGAAAGCACAGGTAATCGACGCCGAACGTGTCGCGAACCCGGTCAGGGGTCAGCACTTCAGCCACCGGGCCAAAGCCGGTCAACCGTGTGGATTTCATCAACGCCACATGGGTGGCGAATTCTGGGATCATCACCAGATCGTGGACGATCATCACGACCGTGATCCCCAGATCGGCGACCAGAGACAGCATCCGGCCTTTGGCATCCGGGTCGAGGTTATTGGTTGGTTCGTCCAGAAACAGCAAAGAGGGATTCTGTGCCAATGCCCGGGCGATATGGGCGCGTTGACGCTCGCCCCCGGACAGCACCGCCATCCGCTTGTCGGCGAGCGCACCAAGGCCTGTCATCTCCAGGATCCTGCTTAGTTCCCCGGCGTGTTCATCCGGTGAGCGATCGGACCAGATCGGAATCTGACCGAGTGCGACGTAGTCCCGCAAGAGTAGCCTGCCATCCGGAAGCTCTTGCTGGCTGACAACGGCGATCATTCGGGCGCGCTCTTTGGCGGGCATCTGCTTCAGGCTGCGGCCTTTGACCAGCACATTGCCCAGAACCACTGCAGCCGTCCCGCATAAAAGATTCAGCAGCGTCGTTTTTCCGGCCCCGTTCGGGCCGGCGATTGCCAAAATCGCGCCCTCGTGCAACTCAAACGAGGCGCCTTGCAACAGGGCATCGCCGTTGAGCGCATGGTACTCAAGATCACGTGCAACCAAAAAGGTCGAGGTCGTCATGTTGGCTCCTCCAACTGGATTCGGGGCAAGCGAGAAAGAGTTTTTGTGAATAATGTTTCCGGTCGGTCGGTGGCGCGGGTCCAGCCATCCGAGCTATCGTGGTATTGTTGCGCGAATTCGGCCAGCGCCTCGATGTCTTCTGCGCTCTCAATGTCACCAAACAGGTACTGCGCTTTGCCGACGGCCTGAAACCCGACGGACATCGGACGTGCGCAACCGGCCATGCGGCAACGCTACGAACAACGAACCCCGCAGGCAACTTGTCTGTCAACGTATTGCGTATGGCATCAACAGGCACTGTGCCGCTACAGGTCGAACAGATCAGAAGGAAATGGTCATGTGCATCTGGCATTGCCCGCTCCGCTTGAAGCCAAGCGAGGCCAGAAGGTGCCGATCATGTAAACACGTATCAGACGTGCCATCAAAGCCCCCTTCCGGGACGCCCCGCCCCTGGTTGGTTAAAAACATGATGGCAGGTCTCCTGACTTGCGGGTCGAAGCTTGGCCATCCTTCCCGGCTTTTGGCCAGTGGTTTTTGGCATCGCTTACCGCTTACAGTTGCGGGGGCAGTAACGGACTTGGTGCCAATTGGCAGACCTCACCGTATTCCCTTTTCATCCCATTGGCGAACCATCGGGAACCATCTGATCCTTGGTTGTCTTAGACCGAGCGCCATGTCAATCGAGACTTGAAGCAACAGCCCTTTAATCAAAGCTTAAGCGCTCAGAGTCTTTAGGCTTTCTCTTGAGCAGTCGCTGGGAGAGCGGAGCCAAGAGCAACAAGGGTAGCAATGGCAAGCTGCAATGGAAGAAACATGGGTTTTCCTTCAAGTTTGAGCATTGGCTATGAAAACGGTTGATTTCCGGTCGCGGGCGAGCGTTTTGGCCTTGGCCTGGCTCAGCGGTATGAGTGTTTCGTCCGGCGTCAGTCCTTTGGCCTGCAACTTTGACCAAATGCTCCGCGCGGATGCCGGGGACCTCCGTAGCGCAGCTTCAGACAACAACTGCCTCAATGGGGTTGGTAGGCAGTCAAACGCGGCTATGGAATTGCCAGAGCGCCGTTTCCGACGCAGGCTGCTTTGACCCAGATTGCGGCTCATGCCTCGTCGTCCGGATCAAACGCAGGGTCCAGCACCAGGACGCGCCGGGTCTCTTCCGTGCCTCCGATTGGAGGCCAGAGATACAATATCATTCTGAAGCCACTCTCATTCGCGACCAGCAATCAAACCAGACATATCACAGACGTGCCGCATGGAGGTCTTGACCGCGTTCAGCGGCAGAATAACGCGGCCGCGTGGCAGAACTTCCGGACTGAGGCGATCAAGCCAAGTCTGCACATCCGGTGGGGATTGTCGACGCCAGACGGATGCAACACAGCCCGGTTGCAGGAACGTATTGAGCGAAGCCGCATCATGTCCGGCGGCGACGCCGATTTTTTGCATCTTTCACGGCCCTTCTCGCGAAGTTCTTGCGGCATCCTCCACCCGGCGCCAGATTGGAAATGAGTCTTGATAGTCCGGCAAGTTGCCCGGCTCTGGGGCCGCAACTGCGGGAACGAGGCAGGTATCCAATCGCGCCTTCAAAGTTGGTCAATCGCTGCCCGCTCCGATGGATACGATTTCCTTACGACGGTCACCCCAAGGCTCTTGCCATTGGGCCTGCATTTAGGCGCGGGCGCTTTCGTTGGTGGGACGCTGCTCTTCCGGCACCGATGCCCACCATTTGCCGAGGGTTTGACACTGGACAGCGCCCCTGCGAGCGAAAACTCAGCCACCCATTCGGGCCGTGTCGATATCCAAAAGTGGCCTTTGGCTCGGGTCACACTTGGCAGATAGATATTGAGTGGATCTGTCACGGTTTGATGCGGCTCCTTTGATAGCATTTATTGCGGCAAAGGAGACGAACTAGGGGACTGAAACGGTCGGACGAATTCCGCCAAGACGCTGTTCGGATTGCGCTGACCAGTGGACTGACGCGTAAGCGGGTGGCGACAGATTTGGGCGCCGGGTTGTCGAGGCTGAACAAGTGGATCACGGCTCATTGAGACACCGATGTGGTTTCGAAAGAGGAATTGAGCCTCGCTCAGGAGAATGAACGCCTTCGACGTGAGGTGCGCATTCTCAAGGAGGAGAGGGGCATCCTAAAAAGCCACCCAGTTCTTCGCGGGCCTAAAGCAATGAGATTTGGGTTCATCGAAGAACACCGTGACAGTTTTCCGGCCAAACGCTTATGCCATGTTGTTGGTGTCAGTACGCGTGGATTGCGGGCCTTCCGAACCCGTCCGGCCAGCCGCAGACAGAGTTCTGATATTGTGACCTTGGCACATATCAAAGAACAGGCGCGTCTCAGCCTGGGCGGCCTTGGTAGGCCACGCATGACCGAAGAGTTGAAGGAGATTGGTCTGGATGTGGGGCACCACTGCGTTGGCAGATTGATGCGTCAGAACGGCATATCCGCCGTCAAAACCCGCAAGCACAAGGTCACGACGTACAGTGATCACACGTTCAACATTGCACCGAACCTGCAGGATCGCACCTTCATGGCTGATCAGCCAAACCAGAAATGGGCCGGTGATATCAGCCATATCTGGACCCATGAGGGCTAGTTGTATCTCGCCGTCATCCTCGACCTGCATTCTCGTCGTGTCATCGGCTGGACGGTAAGCAACCGCATGAAACGTGATCTGGCGATCCGTGCATTGAAGGTGGCTATCGCATTCCGATCACCGTCGAAAGGCTGCATCCATCACACGGATCGTGGCAGCCAATATTGTTTGCACGACTATCAGAAACGGCTGCGGCAACATGGCTTCAAGGTATCGATGAGCGGCAAGGGAAATTGCTATGATAATGCGGCCGTCGAGTCCTTCTTCAAACCATCAATGCAGAGCTGATCTTGCGACGGTCATGGGAAACAAGGCGGCAGGCTGAAATGGCGATCTTCGAATACATCAATGGCTTCTACAATCCGCAACGACAGCACTTAGCATTGGGTTGGAAAAGCCCTGTCGCTCTTGAACGGAAAGTCGCCTAAACGAGCACATGGGGCGGCACATAAGTGGAACAGGTTCAACGAGAGTCTGAACACCGTCACACCCGCCGACGTCTACTCCGGCAGGGACAAAACCATTCTACAGCAACGAGAACGGATCAAACAAAAGACGCTCGAAGCGCGCCGCTTGGATCACAGACAACGCGCCGCATAATCAAACCAACCAGATGAGCTAAACTCTCTTTCTGCTTAAGCGGCATTTGGACCCAGAAACTCGGAAGACGGACAGGGTTTGGCACTTGGTCGCACCAATCACTATGCAAAACGAGACCGCGTACGGTTTGCAAAGGCCACGAGGGACAGCATGACTGGAACTTCAACCAGAACGCCAACAACTGTGGCCAAAGCGGCGCCTGAATGCAGACCAAACAAGCTGATTGCAACAGCTACCGCCAATTCAAAGAAATTGGACGTTCCGATCATGGCGCACGGTGCGGCGATGCGGTGAGGGACCTTAAGCGCATAGGCCGCACCGTAAGCCAGCACAAAAATGCCGTAGCTTTGGATCAGTATTGGCACGGCGATCAGGACAATTACCACAGGTCTTGCGAGAATCGTCTGACCTTGCAGACCGAACAGGATGACGACCGTGGCAATCAGACCCATCACAGACCAAGGCTTCACCCGCGCAGAGAATGCATCGATCATCTCTTGCGATCCAAGCCTCCGTCGGGTGATCAGGCCTGCAATTAGAGGCAAGACTACATAGAGTATAGTTGCCAGCACCAGAGTCTGCCATGGCACCGAGATGTCAGTGACACCCAGCAAAAACGCAACAATTGGCGCGAAGGCCACAACCATAATCAAGTCGTTCACAGAAACCTGAACAAGTGTATAGGTCGGGTCACCCTTGGTCAGCTGCGACCAAACAAAAACCATCGCCGTACAGGGGGCCGCGCCCAACAAAATTAAGCCAGCAGTGTATTGTGCGGCGTCCTCGGGCGCGATCCACGGGGCGAAGACATAGTCAAAAAACAACACGGCCAGCAACGCCATGGTGAACGGTTTAATCAGCCAGTTAACCACCAGTGTAACGATCAGTCCGCGCGGCTGCCGAGCCACACCTGCAACTGATCCGAAATCGACACCGACCATCATCGGATACACCATCGCCCATATCAGCACGGCTACAACCAGGTTGACGCTGGCAACTTCGGCCGCAGCGACCAACCTTACGAGGCCAGGTGCCACAAGCCCGATCAGAATGCCCGCGACCATGGCAAGGGCGACCCAGACAGTCAGATAACGCTCGAAAATGCTCATGAAGTTGCCTCGGTTATGTGTGCGTTCAGCTTACCGGACGTCAGTGCTGCCAGGGCAACCATGAGTGAGGCTGTAGCCAGTACGAGCGGCAGCCCCCCAATCTGATAGGTCAGACCGGATAGTACGGTTCCAAGCAATCGACCGCTGGCATTGGCCATATAGTAGAATCCGACATCCATCGTGACCCGTTCGGATTTGGTAAACGCCAGGATCAGGTAAGAATGAAGCGACGAATTCACCGCGAAGACCGCTCCAAAGACCAACAGCCCGATTACCAGTGTGATGGTCAGCCAGGTTTCTGGCCCGGTTGACATCAGTACGGCTGTGGTCAGGGCGGCAGGTACAAAGAACAATCCCGCCGCCCAGCTGTGCGCAGCTCGGATCAGGTCACCTTCGGTTCGGTCCGAGGCGCGCAGGATTTTGGGTGCGCTGGCCTGAACCGCACCGTACAGGATCACCCATACGGCCATAAATGCACCGATCATGAAAAACGTGGCGCGATTTCCTTCTTCGGTGCCGTCAGACAAGACAGCGTAGAAGTAGATCGGGATGCCCACAACGAACCAAACGTCCCGCGCCCCGAACAGGAACACACGTGCAGCTGACAGCCAGTTCACATTGGCCGATTTCGAGAAGACCTCAGAGAATTTCGCACCCTTGCGCCCCTTGGGCAGGCCGTTCGGCATGAACAGGATGACGGCCGCCAACACCACCGCCAGCACGACCGCCATAATTAAGACGGACCGGGTAAAGCCAAGCATTGCCAGCAGAACCGCCCCCAGCAGGAACCCCAACCCTTTCACGGCGTTCTTCGATCCGGTCAGAACGGCAACCCAGCGGAACAATCCTCCGTTTTCGGTGGGCGCCAGCAGTTTCACTGCGGATTTCGAGGACATCTTTGCCAGATCCTTGGCGACCCCGCTGGCACCCTGAACGATCATCACAAAGGCAACCGAAACCCCAATCGTCCAGCTTGTATCAAGCTGGGTCAACGCCAACAGCGCCACAACCTGAAGCCCCAGCCCGGCATAGAGTGTTGATGTCAGACCAAAACGCGCGGCAATCCAGCCTGCGGCCAGATTGGTCACCATGCCCGCAATCTCATAAAACACAAACAGATAAGCCAACTGCACCGGCGAGAAACCCAGCGTATGAAAGTGCAGTAGCACCAGCATCCTGAGCGCCCCGTCGGTCAGCATGAAAGCCCAATAAGCCGCCGTGACCGCAACATAGGCCGACAGTCCTTTGGGCTTTTGGGTCACAGCGCGTTTCCAACCATCATGGCCACATCGACCAGACGATGCGCATACCCCATTTCGTTATCGTACCAGGCGTAGATTTTCACCTGCGTTCCGTTCACCACCATGGTCGAGGGTGCGTCTACAATCGACGAACGCTCATCGTTGGTGTAATCGGTCGATACCAGCGGACGTGTTTCATAGCCGAGAATACCATCCAACTCACCTTCGGCTGCAGCTTTGAAATATCCGTTGACCTCGTTGACCGTTGTTTCCCGTTCAACCTCGAAAACACAATCGGTCAGTGAGGCATTCAGCAATGGAACGCGCACGGCATGGCCGTTCAGGCGCCCCTCTAGTTCTGGGTAGATCAAAGTGATTGCCGTTGCCGACCCTGTGGTCGTGGGGATCAATGAGTTCAAAGCCGAGCGGGCCCGGCGCAAGTCTTTGGCCGGGCGGTCTACGATCGTCTGTGTGTTGGTCACATCGTGGATCGTGGTCATCGATCCGTGGCGGATGCCGAGGTTTTCGTGAATGACCTTCACCACGGGGGCCAGACAGTTGGTTGTGCACGATGCTGCCGTCACAATACGATGCAGTGCCGGGTCATAGGTCCCTTCATTGACACCATAGACGATATTCGCGGTCGGTCCGTCCTTCACCGGAGCAGACACAACAACCTTTTTAACACCGGCTTCGAAAAACGGGGCCAGCTTGGCCTCGGTCTTAAAAACGCCAGTGCAGTCGATCACAACGTCAACGCCGTCCAGCGGCAACGCGCCCAGTTCTTTGGTGCCGATAAACGGAATTCGTGTTCCATTGATCGTGACGCTATCGTCATCATGCTCGATTTTGGCGTCCCAACGACCGTGAACTGTGTCGAACTCCAGTAGATGTGCGTGCATTTCGGGGTCACCGACCGCGTCGTTGATCCAGGCAATCTTGGCGCCTTTGTCCAGCAACGGTTTCAAGGCCAGCTTTCCGATGCGGCCCAGGCCGTTCACAGCATAGGTTGTCATTTCAGGTCCTCGATTGGGGCCCTGCCGATTTCATCAACGGCAGATTGCAATGCAATGCGATCCAGACTTTCGGCTGGCAAAGAAGTAAAAGCCTCGATCCGGCGCTTCAGGGCGCCATAGGCGTTCTGGAAGGCCAGACTTTTTTCAGCGTCGGTGCCTTCGGTCTTTACAGGGTCAACCATGCCCCAGTGGCCACTAATGGGCTGGCCTTCCCATGCGGGGCAATCTTCGTTGGCTGCCTGGTTGCAAACCGTAAAAACGAAGTCCAGGTCCGGCGCGTCCGGCCCGGAAAACTCCGCGACATTCTTGGATCTGAGAACCGACGTATCGTGACCTTTGTCCCTCAGCACTTGCACCGCGAACGGATTTAAGTCTGAAATCGGCTTGGTGCCAGCGGAGTAGACATTGAATTTGTCTCCGCCGATCTCACGCAACAAAGACTCGGCGAAAATCGACCGCGCGGAATTGCCCACACAGATGAAAAGTACATTGAACTTCCGGTCAGTCATCGTGTCATTTCCTTTAGAAAAAGGTATGCAGATGTCAGGTCGACCTCGACAGCAATCCATGACCAGATAGTCGAGCATCGCCTGCACGTTGTTCATTTCAATCGAATAAAGAACTGATGTTCCGGACCTTTTCTGTGAGACAAGCCCAGACCGTTGTAACGCGTTGAGGTAGTTCGACATTGTGCTGGCCTTGATGCCAAGCTCCGACGCCAGTTCTCCTGCTGGGATCACGTCAGGATAGCGCCGCATCAGCATGCGAAACACTGAAATGCGCTGAGGATGGCCAAGAGTAGTTAACTGTTCCAAGATTTGTTGTTCCATATTTCATGAAATATAGAATAAATCTACTATCGTCAATTGTTGAGTAGCGCGCACGGGATATCTCAACGGCATTTTGGAACATGATACCGGTTTGTCCTACCGGACGTGGCAAATTGCTCCTGCTCCACCGGCATCAAACCTAACAAGTGTTGAAGATCTTTGGGACACTACCCGCTTGCAATTCGAAATCTGGGCCGCATCTCCATACGCAGATGATCTCAGTCAACCGGAAATTCGTCTGCGCACCATCTGCCGAGTTTGTTCACATAAGGATTGGAATGTTCTCTAGGCTCAGGACTTCGGTAGCGGGGTCTTTTCAGTCAAGCGGTTTCACGCACAATGGTTGATCCGCCGAAGCGGTGTTTTTAGTTCAGTTCGTGTGTGTCCTGCCTTTAACGCGGCTTTTGGCTGAGTTCCTTCAGGTACATGCTTCGGTTCGTGATCAACGCTTTGGTTGTCGACATGATGCTGGTTCGATGCCATTCCGATGTGCCCATCTCATTGGCGTGCTTGAAAAATCAGCAACGGTCCAGACCTCCGCTGCCCGGCAGTGTTTTGCAAAGCAAACCATGAGAGGGGCATCACCGGAACCGCGTCCCTGCGGGACCTCGAAGGCCTGCGACCAGGCCGGCGATGGGTAGAGCGATACTCGGTCAGGCCGTATTTGGTGCCACATCCGGTTGGAAGTCTGTGCCATCGACCCAAATCCGATGGAGTATGACGGCGATACGGCGCGCCAGAGCAACCATCGCAGTTTTCCGGCCACGGCGTTGTGCGAGTTGAGCCCCCCATATCAGTAGCCATGTCGACCGGCTGCGGTTCATCATTACGGTCGCAGCCTGGCATAACGCCTGCCGCAGGTTGACGTTACCGGCCTTGGTGATGCCGCCCGAGACATCACATTCGCCTGACTGGTTACGCGAAGGTGTCAGACCGACCCAGGGACCAACCCTCTTTGAAGACCGGAAGCGCGTCGGGTCATCGACGGCTGCACGCAAGGTCAATGCCACGACCGCGCCGATCCCTGGCATCGTCATCAAGCGACAGCAAATCGGATCTGCCAGTGCGAGCTGGCGCACCTGCTTTTCGAGGGCTGCAAGCTCCTGTCGCAGAGAACCTCTGGCACGAAGCATCGGTCGTGTTGCTATTTCCAGCATGGGATTGCCATCCGCCAACTCCCGGATGCGGGCCTCGAACCTGCCGCGTGAGATGGCACCCACCTTGAGGCCAAAGTTCCGGAGCAATCCTCTCAGCGACATTTCCAAAGCGATCATGTTCTGTTGAATGGCTTTCCGAGCACCGAGTACAGCACGAGTTTCCTGAACCGAGACGGATTTGCAGTGAACCGGGCGGAACCAGCCAAGGTGAAGCAGACGTGCAATCCCCTCAGCATCCCGTCGTCCTCCATATGGGGTCAATACGGGAATGGCGGCAGCACGGCGCTGATCTGACAAGTGGCGACGGCGGTGCGTGACGCAGGCCCCGCTACGGCATCTCATAACCAGAATATGACGGTTGCCGCGAGGGCGATGGCCGACAGGAACACCTTGGGGCATCTGTCACAGCGAGTTGCGACACGTCGCCAGTCCTTCAGACGTCCAAACATAATCTCGACCCTGTTACGGCGTTTGTAGCGACGCTTGTCGTACCGGACAGGCTTGTCGCGTGAATTTCGACCTGGGATACAGGGCTTTGTTCCCTTGTCCTTAAGGGCTTCGCGGAACCAGTCGGCGTCATAGCCGCGATCACCCAGTAGCCAATCAGCCCATGGCAGACTGTTTACCAAAGCCCTGACCCCCGTGTAATCGCTAACCTGCCCAGCGTATATGAATAAGCGGATGGGGCGTCCGAGGCTGTCAGTAACGGCATGCAGTTTCGTATTCATGCCACCCTTGGTGCGCCCTCCCTCTCATCGCTGCAAGCAGCGACTGCCGGGCAGTGATCAGCCTGCTACGCCCCCTTTTCAACCGCAGGCTGGAAGCCGTGCGGTGCGCTTTGAGATAAGCCGTGTCAGTCATGATGGTCTTATGATCGGTTCCCTCCGCAGCCAGCCCATTCATGATCCGAGCGAACACACCCATATCGCTCCACCGCTTCCAACGGTTGTACAGCGTCTTTGGCGGTCCATATTCACGTCGCGCATCAGACCTTCTCAACCCATTGCGATTGATGAAAACGGCCATGCGCGACGAGGTCATTTTTGTCGAGCCGGGCATGACCGTTTTCGTCAATCAGGGCGTTTCTCCCCTTGTCGTTCAACAAGCCATTGCAGGTCCGAATAAACGCGTGAACCTCGCCCTAACTCCACTCAAGAAGAACTCACATCCCGCTTCCGCGCGGAGATTGTCCAGAAATGGAATGAGGCCGAACTAACCCGCGATATCGTTCTCAGCCAGAAACGCCGGGCGATCGTCTGCGATGCCATGGGGAAAGCTGATGAACAACGCCAGAACCACGGGGAAAGTGGCACCGATTAGGTGATCTGGTACCGCTGCGAACAGGGCAACAACGAATGGGCATTCGATTACATCTGAACAAAGCCCGTACCTGAGCGAGATCACGGCATCTGGGATTATTTTCGCCATACCTAGCGACGAAAGCGGACCGTCGCAAAAGGATCTTTACAGTTCAGGATTGGGTCGTGAGCCCCAGTGGGGCAGACATAAGCGCAGCCTGCCCTGGAAGGACACCTGTCCTCTCACGCCGATGCTATTTGGGGCCCATCTGCCTTCAGCAGTCGTGCAAATATCATCACATGTGTCACCAAGAGCGCCGGTACAAAGAATGTCGGGATGAACCAAGTGGGACCAAAGTAGTCGATTGCCTCGGCTTGGCGTAGGGCGTTCAGTAGATCGACCGTTCCCAAGATGTTGAAGCCCCACACCAAGGGAAGGGCGGCCATCGATTTCCAACGCAGGGTTAGAAGCGCTGCTATTGCCAGAATCGCCGCGAGCAGATCTCCATAGCTGGCACTGGTCGCGAAGGCCTCGGGAAGCCCTCCGCTGTTGAGATTTGGCACCATGAAGCTCATTCCGATGTGCCGGAAAGCATGTGGCAACAAAAGGACGGAAAGCGCAGCCGACGCCGAAAGCCTTGCGAGCCAAGGCGCAACGTACCACGCGGCGATAAGAGCGAAGACAAAGAGACTCATAGCAAACTGAAGAAGGAATATGGTAGTTGGAGTCATCTGAACGATCCTCTCGAGATACTTCGGTTGATGTGATGTGCAGGCCGGTTAGGCCGATATTTACCGTTCCGCCACAGTTCGCGATCTTCCAGATGTGGTCCGCACAGCCCCCAGCGAAGCAGCCGGAGCGATTTCTCGGGCCGTTCCAGTGGTGACGTCGTAAAGTAGAGCTGAGACAACGATCGCATCCGGCACTTCCGGCGCTGCGGCAAAGCGGCCGATATCCGTCAAAAGATCGCTTTCTTGGTCCGTTATCGCGTACTCGGACACGTCGATCCCTAGCTTATCCAGTAGCATGCCCCGGAGGCCCGGATTGGAGAGTCGCTGGGCTCCACACTGTGTGTGCTGCATCAGGACAACGTTGAAACCGGGTTCGCGGCCCTCCGTCAGGGCACTCACCAGAACGGCGAGGGTGGCGATTTCTTCGATTACGGCGCGTGTAACCCGTCCGCCGTTGTTTCGGATTACAACCGCGTCGCCAAGCTCCAAACCGAGGATGTGCGCGGGATCGGCCCGGGCATCGCCGCAGGTTAGAAGAACCGTCCGCAGCTTTGGCAGCATCGGCAGGTCAGCGCCGTTGAAACCTGCCGCGAATTCTTGATTTCTGGTGATGAGTTCGTCTTGAACGTCCATGTGGAGGTCCTTTCTTCTGGGTGATGAAAACCGCCTTCCCCGGTCTCAGGCGATGCGCACCGGATCGGTCTGCAGGGCGCGGGTCTGATGCCTCTCTAACCACGCCGCATCTTCCTGGCAGTACAACGGGGACGAAAGCCGCACGTAGTCGCGTTGCATCTGGGCGTGATCGAGATCGAACGAGCGCGTCGCAAGGATCTTCAGGAACCTGCCGATCGCGCTGACGCTGCCGGGCAAACTGCGTGCCAGGCCCGGTTGATCAGCGACTCTGCGGCGCACGATGCTCTCGAGGGCTTCAGGTTCGCACCCGCCTACTTGCAACACGTCATCAGTTGGGGCGTTCACGGCGAAGGTGCCTCGCCTATACTCTTCTGAATAGATTGCCAATTGAGTGACTGCCGCTTCCGAATAGTGTGCGGGGCGCAGAGTTTTCAGGGACTTAATCATCATACGTTCGGAAATGTCGACGTAACGCACCCGCCGCCCCAGCGCGCGGCCCATGGCTTCGGCTATCTCGTCGGGTGAAAGCAGCGTCGGGCCCGTAGGGCGATACGTCTTGCCGATATGGTGTGCCGGGTCCGTCAGGGCGCCGACCACCACGCGCGCGATGTCTTCGTTCGAGGGTGCTGCATTTTTCTTCACGCCCCCGTCGCCAAGTGGCATCGTGAACAGCCCGAGATGGGCCGCCGTGTCCAGCACCATCAGGTAGTTTTCAGCAAACCAGCCGACATTCACAGTGGTCACGGACATCTCAGGGCGCATGCCGATCAGAATGTCGCTCAGGAATACTTCGCGCGTAAACAGCGAGGGGTGATCTACGCTTGAAAGCCATTGGCTAAGCGTCACGATGTGTTCGACCTTCGCTTCGTACGCCGCAGCGGTGAACACTGCGTTGAAGTGCAGCCCATTGGGTGCTGTCGGGGCGCATTGATAGGCCCGTTGCACGCCTTGCATAGCATTGCGCATTTCGCTCAGGGAATACTGGTCTCCTACAAAGAGTTCGGCGCCTGCGCGCTCAAGTATGTCAGAACGATGATCTTTCCGCCGTACGAACGCGCGGACAGGATAAGCCTTGGCTCTGAGTTGAAGAGAAACTTGCAGCCCGGTCTTGCCGCTTGCGCTTGAGACGAGGATTTTTGGCTTGGCAGGCACGGCCACACTCCATTTAGATGATAGTTGCAATCTATAAATTAGATGATACATATAATCTTAATTGTCAACCCCACCTGGGAGCACAGGAATGCCGAGAATGTCGGAAGCGGAAAAACAGCGCAGCCACAATAGGATACTGGATGCTGCAGCGCTGTTGTTCCGCGAACGCGGGGTCGAAGCGACAAGCGTTGTTGACGTTATGAAAGCAGCCGGAATGACACATGGGGGATTCTACCGGCACTTCGCATCGAAAGAGGATTTGATCGCGGCAGCGTTCCGCCATGCCGTCGACAATGTCGTTTCCAACATGGAATGTGAGGGGATCAGTGAAGGGCGAGAGAAGGAGCGCCAAGACTACATTGCGAAGTACCTATCCCAAGCTCATGTCCAAGACAGAGGCCAGGGTTGCCCGCTTGCGGCGATGGGAACCGAGCTTGCCCGCACCGAGGGAGCACCCCGGCAAGCGGGCGCGCAGGCGTCAGTTCGCATGGCGGCCCTTTTGCGGGACGCTTCGGATGTCGGCTCGGACCGGGGCCTGGCCGCGATGGCGCTCTTGGTGGGCACGATTACTCTGGCCCGCCTGGCGGAATCCGAAGGCGAGGCGGACCGAGCACTGGAGGCAGGACACACCGCCATGGGATTGCTGCAGGATCAGTGGCCAAAAGACCGGCTCTAGGCGGCCGTAGAGTTTCCAGAGTGATTTGCGGCTGTTTTTTGCCTGGATGCTGTGGGAAACAGTTCTCACTATGAATGAATTGCAAATCTCGCTGAAGAACCTAAAATTCTTACGCCCTTGAAAATTGAGGGATACGAGTCTCAATAATTCGGTCTCATTATTTACCTACTCCGGCATAGCTGTTGGGTCACCCAATTGGTGAAACGGCGGTTGCAATAAAATCAAGTACTTAGGGTTTCGATTTTCTGAGACTCTAGAATTCATACTTTCCTAGCTGAACTATCGAGAAGCAGCCCTGCGCTTAACGCGCAGAGAATGGTCGCGAAGAGTCCAAAGCGACGGATGCAGCGGTCTGTAAGAAAGGGAGAGGACTATTGAAAGCCGCCTTTCAGGTCAGCCAATCACAGACGCCCCAATGAACTGCGCCTATTAGATTTTCTTCTCGATCATGTGAATACGGTCATGCTCCGCACATAGTTCATTCGATTTTCGCGCGAACAATTGGCCGGTCGTTGTTGATGTCATCGCAAGTCTAGTTGGACAAGCTCAACAGCGGTTACTCCATAAAATGCGGCAAAACTGGCTTAGGGTCTGGGTGCATGCTCTGCCTGTAATTGGCAAGAACAAAGCGAGATACACCCCTTCGATCAAACGGCGGCACAATACATTTCAAAGATGGGCAAGCAGGCACTTTTGACTAGCTGCAGCATTGAGGTGAAACGCCGAAACAGAGGCTTCCTCCAATTCACGGATTGAAAAGAATCGTTGACTGTGAACATTGCTATTCATATGAAAATGAAATCGCGTTTCGTAGAACAAAACGCAATCAGCACTGGGAGAAGCACATGTCACCAATGGCCAGATCAAATGCATTCATAAAAAAACAATGCTTTGCAGCGCAGTTGCCTTGGGGACGACCTTCGGGCCGGCATATGCGGAAGGTGAGGTAGTGTTTTCTTCCTGGGGAGGTTCGTTCCAAGATGCACTACGGGACTCCATGCTGGACCCGGCGGCGCAATCGCTCGGCGTGACCATCAAGGAAGACACCACAAACGGCATTCAGGACGTTCGCACACAGATCAGCGCAGGTGCGGTAGCCTGGGACATTACCGAACAGGCCTTGTCCGACTGTGCCCGGTTGAAACAAGAGGGTGCGTTGGAACCGATCGACTATGACGTCGTTTCTGCTGATGGCATCCCGGCCAGTCTTCAGGACAGCCACTGGATCGGCATGATGACCTATTCACTTGTGATCGGCTGGCAAGCCGAGAAGTTCGGTGACGCCGGGCCGCAGTCCTGGGAGGATTTCTGGGATACAGAAACGTTCCCGGGAACCCGCGCGATGTTTAATTCTGTCTCGCATGCACTGGAAGCGGCGCTCATGGCAGATGGTGTGGACCCGACCGAAGTCTACTCCGTGTTGCGTGGTGAAGGTGGCATTGACCGGGCTTTTGGCAAGCTCGAGGAGATCGCGCCAGATATTACGGTCTGGTATAGAGGGGGCTCGCAGGCGGCGCAGTTGATGGCCGATGACGAAATCGACATCATCCAGATAGGCAACGGCCGTGCTGATGCCCTCAATAGCGATGAAATATCCGTTGGATTCACCTGGAACCAGGCCACGACCGACGCGGATTGTCTGCTGGTCCCCAAGGGGGCACCAAATCGCGAAAATGCCATGCACGTGATCAACGAGATGCTGTCGGCCAAAGCACAGGCGCGCATGGCGGTGGCAATTTCTTATGGTCCCGTAAACGCAAAGGCATTCGAAACCGGAATTATCCCGCCTGAGCTCGCTGCCAAAAACAACGCTGCCCCTGAGAACATGAAAACCCAACTAGTGATAGCTTCGGATTTCTATGTCGAAAATTTTGCGGTGCTGCAGGAGCGGTTTGACGCTCTGGTGCAGCAGTAGACGCAAAATGGCGCCTTCCGCCTCCTTTGTTGATGCCGCGAAACCATGAATGTTGTTTTCATTCATGGCTGGGCCTGCGGATGGCAGGATTGGACCAGTGTCACCTCTCTTTTGCCTGTCAATGTGAAGGTTGGACTTGCAAAGCTTCCCGGAAGCCCCGGAGCATTCCCTTTGGAAGGCGCGATCAGTCTGAACGACTGCGCGGCCCATGTGTTGTCAGAAGCCGATAATCTGGATTTCGATAACTTTGCTCTCGTGGGGCACAGCATGGGCGCACGGATTGCTCTTGAACTGGCGGCGAATTGGCCGCGACGTGTATCCCGGCTGCTTCTAATTGATGGCAGCAACGTTCCCGAAGATCCGGATCAAGCAACCAGCCGGTTGGCGGGCCAGCTTGAGCAGTTTGGTCGTCGGGGCTGCGCAGAAACTGCTATCGAATCAATGATGGTCAATAATCTGGATCCGGACCAGAGGTGGCATCTTGTGACCCGGGTTGCCCAGCATCCGACCAACACTCTATTGGCCTATTATTATGCGATGGCAGCATGGGATCAGGGAGACTTCATTCCGGCCCTCGACCGCATCACCTGCCCCGTAACGGTTTTGCAGTCAACGTCGTTGGATGAACACGAGACCCGTCGGTCAGTGATCGCGCATCCGTCGTCGAACTGGCTGGATGTCATTCGCGCCCGGGTATCGCTGGCAGAGATCCGGCTGGTTCCGGATGTCGGTCATTTTGTGATGCTCGAATGTCCGCAGATGGTTGCCAGTTGGATACAGAAGATACCGCAAACCGACAGAGGAGACCATTGCGGGAGTTTCGGCCAAAAAACCAAACAAAAATCAAGGTGGAATCTGACATGAAGAAAAAAACAAGAAAATTGACACTCGCAGCCGGTCTTGTCGCGGGCAGCCTGGCGGTGGCTGCGCCTGCTCTCGCCGAAGGCGAAGTTGTTTTTGCATCCTGGGGCGGGTCCTTTCAGGACGCTTTGCGCAGTGCCATGCTCGAACCGGCAGGCGAGGCTTTGGATATTTCCGTCAAGGAAGACACGACCAACGGCATTCAGGACGTGCGTGCGCAGATCACCGCTGGGGCGGTCGCGTGGGATGTGACAGAGCAGGATCTGCCGTCTTGTGAAACGCTCAAACGCGAAGGGAATCTTGAGCCGATCGATTATTCGATCGTCGACACGACAGGCATCCCCGAGGAGCTGATCAACAGCCACTACATCGGGTTCATCAACTTCACCAAGGTGATCGCCTATCGCAAGGATGCCTTTGGCGACAACGGTCCGTCAAATTGGGCCGACTTCTGGGATCTGGAGAAATTCCCCGGCAAACGAGGGATGCACGGCAAGGTGAATTATAACCTAGAGGCTGCGCTTATGGCCGATGGCGTTGCAAAGGAAAAAGTTTATGACTTGCTGGCCACAGAAGCGGGCAAGGCGCGCGCGTGGGCCAAACTGGCCGAGATCGCACCAGAAGTAACGGTTTGGTACCGCGGCGGCTCGCAATCTGCACAGCTATTGCGCGACGGTGAGGTAGATGTGATCCACATGGGCCATAACCGAGTGGAAAGCGTTATCTCCTCCGGCATTGAAGTTGGCTATGCCTTCGATGGTGGCACCATGGATATCGACTGTCTGCTTGTACCCAAGGGTTCTCCGAACAAAGACAACGCCATGCGACTGATCAACGAATTGCTAACGGCCGCGGCACAGGCGCGGCTGGCAGTGACGATGCCGTTGGGACCGGTCAATACGGGTGCGTTCGATACCGGGATTATCTCGGAAGAGATGGCGGTCAAGGTCAACACCCATCCCGCGAACTATGACAAGCAACTGCTGGTCGATCCGAATTTTTATATCGGACAGCTGGGTGAGCTGACAGAAGAGTTTGATACACTGATCCAGCAATAAAAAATTCGGGCGCGGCCCAATTGGAACCGCGCCCGCCCGTATCCACAAGGATCAATCATGTCTGCAACCCAATCCCTGCCCATCGACATCTCGAACCTATGCAAATCTTACGGGTCAGTGAAAGCGCTGGATGATGTGTCACTAAATATTCCCGCCGGTGAGTTCCTGACGCTGCTGGGACCGTCGGGATCGGGCAAGACAACGCTGCTGATGGCGCTTGCGGGTTTTGTTCGGCCCGATTGCGGGTCAATCCGGTTTGGTGGGCAGGAAATGATTGCCACCCCGCCGCATCAGCGCGGCTTGGGCATGGTGTTCCAAAGCTATGCCCTGTTTCCCTTCATGACGGTGGCCGAAAACGTGGCCTATCCGCTGAAGATCCGCGGTGTTTCGAAATCCGATCAGAGCACACAGGCCGAGCGCGCTCTGGATACCGTGCAGTTGGGAGGCTTCGGCGACCGACGTATCACCCAACTTTCAGGCGGGCAAAGGCAGCGCGTGGCGCTGGCCCGCGCGATGGTGTTCGAACCACAGATCATTCTTATGGATGAACCGCTTTCGGCGCTGGACAAGAAGCTCCGCGAACATATGCAGATCGAGTTGAAGGCGCTGCATCACAAGCTGGACGCGACCGTGGTCTACGTGACCCATGACCAGCGCGAGGCGCTCACCATGTCGGACCGGATCGCGGTGGTCAATCACGGGCGGATCGAACAGGTCGAGACGCCCGAACGGCTTTACCGCCAGCCCAGCAGCTTCTTTGTCGCGGATTTTGTCGGGGAATCTGTCTCGCTGCCGGTCGATGTGGCGGGTAATACAGCGCAACTGGCCGGGCGGGTGTTGAAATCCGACTTGCCGATTGCGCCGGGGGGCGGCCACCGGTTGGTGATCCGGCCCGAATTGCTGGAGGTCACGCCGGGCGCCGTGCCGGAGGCGGCTAATGATCTTTCGGGCGAAGTGCACGAGATCATCTATCAGGGTGACAGCGTGCTGGTGATCGTCAATCACGACAGCGCCGGTGAGATCAACGTGCGTGTGCCCGCCAACAGGGCCGGGCAGATGGGGCTGCCGTCGAAATGCGAACGGATCGGCCTGTCGCTGCATCCGCAGGATACGATCATCGTACCGGATCACGCGTCATGAGCGTTGCCGAGTTCAGCAATAGAAGCGTCGGGACGCGCCAGAACGCAGACATACTCAAGTCCGAAGAACGCCGTGAAAATCAGGCGTTCCTTGGGCTTTCCACACCTGCGGTCCTGTTGATCCTGATCGTCGTTTTCTTGCCGATTTTCTGGCTGTCGTCGCTTTCCTTCTTCAACGCGGCGGGCGAGGCAAGCACCGAGAATTACGCGCGCATCTTCAACAGTGCACTTTACCGGCGCACCTTTGTTGTGACCTTTCAGATCAGCATCGCCGTAACCGTAATCTGCGTGCTGCTGGGATATCCGCTGTGTTACTGGCTGACTCGGCTGCCGGACAGAAGGGCGGGAATCCTGATGGTCTTCGTGCTGGTCCCGTTCTGGACCTCGGTTCTGGTGCGAACCTATGCCTGGCTTGTGCTGTTGCAGCGAAATGGGATCATTAATTCCTCGCTGATGTCGATCGGCATCATCGACGAGCCGCTACAGCTGGCGCATAACTTGACCGGGTCAATCATCGGCATGGTGCATATTATGCTGCCGTTCCTGATCCTGCCGCTTTATGCGACCATGCGCAGTATCGATACCGATCTGGTGCGGGCAGCGGTTGGTCTCGGTTCCACTCCCAGAGGCGCTTTCTGGAGGGTATTTCTCCCGATGTCGCTGCCGGGGCTTTTTGCCGGGATTGTGCTGGTTTTTATTCTGTCGCTTGGGTTCTTCGTCACGCCGGCGCTGCTGGGTGGCGGTCGCGTGCAGATGCTGGCACAGAGGATTGAAAGCACCATTACCGTCTATGCAAATTGGGGCGCGGCCTCGGCCCTGGGCGTCGTGCTTCTGTTTCTGGCGCTCGCGATGATCTGGCTGATGCACCGGGTCTTTGGCCTCGACAAACTGTTCATGCGCTGAGGATCTGAAATGGAACAAGTCGGACAGCGCAGGATTGACGGATTGTGGCTCAGTACAGTTGGGATCGCAGTTCTCTTCTTTCTGATCCTTCCCACACTGATCGTTATCCCGATGTCATTTTCGGGGGCGTCCTTTCTGGAATTTCCGCCGACCTCACTTTCCTTTCGCTGGTACCGGGAATACTTCGGCTCGGACGAGTGGATGAGTGCAACGCGCACGTCACTGATCGCCGCCGTTCTGACCACCGCGATTGCCACGCCCCTGGGATCGCTTTGTGCCTATGGGCTGCATTGCTCTACCCCGCGAATCAGAAACGCGGCTCAGATCCTGGTGATCATGCCGATCATCGTGCCGGTGATTTTGATCGCAGTTGGTGTATTCAGCCTCTATGCCAAGCTGGGCCTGAACTACACGTTGACCGGTGTGGTGATCGCCCACACTGCCCTAGCGCTGCCTTTCGTGATCGTGACGGTCATGTCGGGCCTGCAGAACTATGATTTCGATCAGGAACTGGCGGCCCGCAGCCTTGGCGCGTCCCGGGCTTATGCGCTGTGGACGGTGACGGTGCCACAGGTCAAGTTTTCGATCCAGACAGGGGCCTTTCTGGCCTTCATCACTTCACTCGACGAGGTGGTGATCTCGATGCTGGTCTCAGGCGGTGACAATGCCACGATCACCCGCCGGATGTTCAATTCGCTGCGCGACCAACTTGATCCGACAATTGCCGCGATTTCTACCTGCCTGATCGTCGTGTCCGTCGCGGCACTGATCGGGGTTCAGTTGATTGGCCGGAGAAAGGACAAGGTAAAATGAAACGTCCGTTATTTTTCGCCGAAGGCAACCCGGATCTGGCGCGCCGCATCAAGGACCGCATCGCGGTAGGTTTCTATTACAGTCTCGCTGAACCGGACGCGCAAGCCAGACAGACTGACCGCGCCCAGAAGCTCGTCTTCGATGCCAAGAACGGGAACCGAAAGGCCAGCGACATCGGGGTCACGTTCCCCAAGACTGAGGTAGTAGCCGGCCTCCTGGATGGCGGTCGCGTGTTTGCCCTGACGCATGGAAAAGGCATCCAGAACCTGACCCGAGGCCCCCAGGCCCAGCGGAATGATCTCTCCCTCTTCGACATGGTCGCGCGCGAGGCGTTGCGAATTGACCCGGTAGAGACATACGCCCGAGGTACCGCGCCGCACGTAGAACGACGCGCTTTCCCCGGTCGCCCGCACCAGACTGGCCAGCACTGGGCGCACGATGGGACCCATGCGAAGGTTTTGGCGAAACACCGAGCCCAGTCGCCACAGCGAAGGACCCAGATGAAACAGCCCTTCGGCATCGCGGGTAATATGCCCGAATTTCTCAAGCGAGACACTGAGGCGCAGGATCGTGGCCTTGTTGACTCCGCTGCGGTCGGCGATCTCTTTCAACGAAAGGCCCGTGTCACCGGGGGCAAAGCTGTCCAGCACACGCAGAGCGCGTTCGACGGCTTCGACACCGCCGGTCGTGTCCTGAACTTTGCGCGTGTCGGGCATGGGCAGTCCTTTCGATGCACTTGCCTGGCTGTTTGTAGCCAGTTCGGGCGCGATTGGAAATCGCAATCAAATGAGGTGTCAGGCAGTGAGTAACGCCCAGAAACTGCAAGTAGTGACCGGGTTTGCGGGGTTGCCGTTCGGCCCGGTTTCCGAATGTGCCGTGGGCGAGGTCGGCATTCTGGGGGTTCCGTGTGAGGTCGAGAAGGGCCCGCGGTTTGGCGCCGCATTGGCCCCCGACGCGCTGCGGGCGATGGCCGAACGGGTCGGCACTGAATTTCCCGCACCGGGCCGGGATCTCGGGAATATCGAGCCGACGGGCGATTGGTCCGGTGCGGTGGGGCAGCTTGTGTCGCAGATGGCGCATCTCGGTGTCGTGCCGGTCGTTCTGGGCGGCGCCGAGGATGTCGCCACGGCGGTCCTGGGCGCCTTGCCGGAACTGCCCGTTGTCGCAGCGATGCCACGGATTCGGGAAGATCTGGTCGCGCGTGAGGTGAACACAGTCTGGTTGGGTCTGAACGGCGCACAGCCCGCCGAGGTCTGGGGCAAGATCAGCCAGCGCTCGATGCTGTGGCGCACTGCTCGGCAGCTTGATGAGGGTGGCATTGCGAATATTTCCAAGATACCTGAACGCGGCGGTCTTTGGCTTGATGTGTCGGTCATCGACCTGGGTCATGCGGCAGGTGTCGTCGGCCTTAATCCCGGAGGTATGAAACCCGAAACGCTGGTCGCGACAGTCGAGGCGATGGCGTGTGAATGGCAGGTCATAGTGATAACCGGGCTTGCGCCTGCGCGCGACACAAGGGGCCTGTCGGAGCTGGCAGCGCTTGAAACGCTGACCGCTGCATTTCGCCATGGGTGATGCTGTGCAGCCCCTGTTTGATGCGATCCCAAGTTTTCTGGGAACTCCCGTGGGGGACCTGGAGGATCTTACCCCTGGCCAGGTCGCGCTGGCTGGATATTTTTGCGACAACCTCGGTCGCCCTGCAGCCGGGCAACGATATCTCGCGCGCCAGCTGCGGTACGTCTCGCGGCCCGATGACATACTCATGAACACCCTTGATCTGGGCGACGCGAACGTCTTTCCGCTTGAGCCGGACAAGCATATCGCTGCGGTCGTGTCGCAATGCAAATCTGTTCTACAGCGCGGCGCACGACTGGTGCTGGTTGGTGGCGATACCAGCGGAGCAAAGGCGCTTGTCACCGCCGCGCAGCAAATTGCCGACCGAGATGTTCACGAGGTGTCGGCAACAGGGGTTAATTGCTCCTCTGGCACATCTCCCATCGTCCTTTGTGTGGACCTGGAAGAACTTGCGGGCAACTGGCTATCGCGGCCGCGCCATCTGGCTGGGCTGACACCGGTACAGATGATCGCGCGGATCGAAGCCATACGCGGAAATGTCATTGCGGCCGCCGTCTTTGGGCTGGCACCGGCGTTGGACAGTCGCGGCACAACCGAGACCCGCGCGGCGCTCGCGATCGTTCGGGCGGTCACGGACCGGCTCGGAAAAGGAGCGAACTGATGCCTCTGCGTTCGGCCCCTTTGCCGCGCATGGCAGGGCACCTTTCGTTCATGCGCGCTCAACCCAAAACGATCCGCGACCTGCGACCCGGCGATTTGGCAGTGCTGGGTCTGCCGTTCGAGGACACGGGCGCCCCATTTGCCGGGCAATCGCTTGCGCCACGCGCGCTACGCGAAACCTCGGTCTATTTCGGTTGGCATGCGAATCCACAGTTCAGTCACCCCGTCGATATCGATGCACGTCAGGAAATATGCACCGACGGCTTGCACGCAAAGTTGGGAGATCTCGGGGATCTTGCGCCCGTATCAGAGGATCGGATCCATGCCGCCCTGAGGGAGGCGACCCTACAAATCTTTCGTGCTGAAGCCTGCGCGATTCTACTTGGCGGTTCGGATCAACTGTCCAGGACCGTTCAGAAAGCGCTGCCGGGCTGCCAGGCGGTGCAGTTTGGCGGAACGCTACAGGTTGCACGGGATTTTCACGTTGCCCCCTTGCCGCATGGCACGGGCTGTTCCCCAAGCGCTGGTGCGTCGCTGGCAGAGTTCGCATTGTGGAGGGATGGGTCAAAACCACTTTTCGTGCGCTTTGATCTGTCTGTTTTTAGAACATCGCTCAGCGCGCTTTGTGACCGTCCCCGTTTGGGTGGATGCGATCTGGAAACGGTGTCGCAATGGCTGGGCATCCTTGGACAGCACCGGGTCAGCGCCATCATGCTGACTGGTCTCAACCCGAGCCGGCCCGGCATGGGCGTGGTGAAGGTCGGTCAGCGGCTGATGGTTACGGCCCTGCTGGCCTTTGTCTATGCACGGCTGGGGTTTCTCGCCCCGTACGCGAAGCAAGTGATTGCAGAGGAAACTGAACTGACATGACCGCGCCACTCACGATATTCCAGCCGCCCTTTTCTCAACCGGGGTTCCGCCTGTTCGATGGCCCGGCAGGCGATGTGGCCGAGGTAGGTACGGGTCAGATCGGCGTAGTGGGAATGCCGAGCGACTGGACCCATTCCAGCCGCCTTGGTACCCGGTTTGGCCCCGTGGCGCTGCGCAAGGCGACCACCCTGCTGCACGCCACGCGTCCACAGGCGGCCAGCGTTGATCCTGACACCGGGTATTGCAGCAGGCTGGCTGCGGACTGGGTGGTTGATTGTGGCGATGCCCCGATTACGCCGCAGGATGTCGATGCGACAACCCAGGCGATCGCTGCGATGACCGAGGCGCTGACCGTCGGCGGAGCGATACCGCTGGCCCTTGGAGGCGATCATTACAACAGTTTTCCAGCCTGCCTTGGCTATTCCCGGGGGCTGATCCGGCGCGCGCCCGGGGCGCGCTTCGGCTATATCCAGATTGACGGGCATCTGGATTTCTCGGATCGCCTGGGCGCCTGGGGCACTCACAACCACGCCACCAACGCCCGGCGGATTTCGGAACTACCCAATGTGGATGTGGCCAATATGGTCTGGGTCGGCATCACTGGTTGGGTCGATGGCGGCGATTTGGCCTTGATCGAACAGCAGGGCGGCCGCGTATTCTCGGCTGGCGACGTGCATAAGCTAGGCGCGTCCGAGGTGATGCGTCAGGCACTTGCTCACGCCATGCAGGGCTGCGATGAGCTTTACCTGTCAATCGACATCGACGCGATGGATGCCGGTTATCTGCCCGGCACCGGGTCAATCGTACACAGTGGGATCACGCCGCGGCAATATTACGACCTTCTGGACGGATTGGCCGAGGCTCCCTTGGGCGGACTGGACATTGTCGAGGTCTCACCCCCTCTCGACCCGTCCGAGCGCACCGAGTTTCTGGCGGCCGAAATGCTGTTTCGTGTCTTGCGCCGGTTCCGCACACGACCGGTGGCGGCGGCATGATGGAATATATCGGCCCCCGGCGGATGGGCGGATTTTCCCATGCCGGGGAAACAGTCGCGCCGGCGACCCGGCCCTGGATCACCGATCTGTCCGCGCTTTGTCCGTTCGAAGGGCTGACGCCAGGCGACATCCCGGAATTCGAAACCGATCCGGATTGGGGCAATTGGACGCTCACAGACAGCCCCGCGGACCCGTCGCGACGCCTGAACTGGCATGTGTTTCAGGACGATAAAACACGGCTGATGGTCGCTGACCGGATGCTGCTGACCCGTGTCAGCTGGCAGGATCTGGATGAAGCGGGGTATGTTATGGGCGCCACGGTCGTGATGGATGGCGAAACGTTTCGCTGCCGGTTGCTGACAGGCGGCGATACACCCCGAAATGACCCCTATCTGGGCGCGGCCGGACCCAATGAGTGGGACATGCTGGTGGGTGGCGCCGCCTCCGACGCTCCCATGCCCACGGCCGCCGATCATGTCGCCCCGCTCGGGCCGGATCACCTGATGTCGGCCCATAACCATTTGTGGAACTGGTTCGGGGCGGTCAGCTGGACAGCCGAGCCGGTGGCCAGCCGCGCCGACGGGCGGGTGTGCCGCGGGTATCACGGACCAACCTATTTCTACGTCAACACCGTCGATCACCGGCACGAAGACATCGGCTGGCGCCCGGTACTGGAGGAGATGTTGTGAGCCAAGATACCTTTGCCAACCACATTGCGGGCGCATGGATCGCGGGCGGCGATGCGACGCCCAATATCAACCCCTCCGACCTGAACGACACCATCGGCCACTACACGCAGGCCAGCGCCGCCCAGACCGCCGAGGCAATCGAGGCCGCCGCCGCCGCCTTTCCGAAATGGCGCACGACATCCCCGTTGGTCCGGTTCGAAGCGCTGGATCGGATCGGTTCGGAAATCCTCGCCCGGGTGGATGAACTGGGCGACATGCTGGCCCGCGAAGAAGGCAAAACCCTGCCCGAGGCCACCGCAGAGGCGCATCGCGCCGGGCATCTCTTCAAGTATTTCGCAGCCGAGGCCTATCGTGCGACCGGTGACGCCTATCAGTCCTTGCGGGAGGGCGTAACGCTTGACGTGCGGCGGGATCCGATCGGCGTTGTCGGCGTTATCACGCCTTGGAATTTCCCATTGGCGATACCGGCGTGGAAAATTGCGCCCGCTTTGGCCTATGGCAACACGGTTGTGTTCAAACCCGCCGAATTGGTGCCCGGATCGGCCTGGATGTTGTCGGACATAATCGCCCGCGCGGGTCTGCCCGAGGGGGTGTTCAACCTCGTGATGGGCGCGGGCGCCGAGGTCGGCGAAACCATTGTCAACCATCCCGAAGTCTCGGGAATTACCTTCACCGGTTCCACTCCGGTGGGTCGCAGGATCGGCGCGGCGCTTTTTGCGCGCGGCGCGAAGATGCAGCTGGAAATGGGGGGCAAGAACCCACTGATCGTGCTGGAGGATGCGGATCTGGATCTGGCGGTCCACTGCGCTATTCAGGGCAGTTTCTATTCGACCGGCCAGCGATGCACCGCGTCGTCCCGGCTGATCGTGACCGATGAGATACATGACGCCTTCGTCGACCGGCTTTGTGCTGCCATGAAAACCCTGTCGGTCGGTGATGCCCGCGCGCCGGACACACAAATCGGCCCTGTCGCCAGTGCGGCGCAACTGGCGATCAACCAGCAATACGCTGCGCGCGCCATGGCCGACGGCGCGACACTTGCCGCGGGCGGCGGCAAGATTTCGTCAAACACGCCAGGGCACTATTTCGCCCCGGCGCTTTTTACCGAAGTACAAGCGGATGCTGCGGTGGCGCGGGACGAAATCTTCGGCCCGATTGCAGCCGTTCTGCGTGTGCCGGATTATGAGGCCGCCCTGACCGCTGCCAACGACAGCGATTTCGGCTTATCAGCGGGTATCGTCTCACAGGATCAAGCAAGGATTGAACACTTCATGCAGCATGCCGAGGTGGGAATGATACAGGTCAACCTACCCACGGCGGGTATGGATTTCCATGCGCCCTTTACAGGCCGCAAAGGGTCCTCCTATGGCGCGCCGGAAAAAGGCAGCTACTGCCGCGAGTTCTTTACTGCGGCCCGGGTTGTGCATGCGGCGAGGGGTGGGCGATGACACAAACGCCGCTGAAAGGGTTTCGCATACTCGACCTGACCAACGTGCTGGCTGGTCCGTACTGCTGTCACCAACTGGCCCACATGGGTGCCGAGGTGATCAAGGTTGAAACCCCCGGGACCGGTGACCTTGCCCGCCAGCTGGGGGCCGATCCCGCGCGCAACGCCGATCTAATGGGCGTGTCCTTTCTAGCGCAAAACCCGGGCAAACGGTCGATCACCCTGAACCTGAAATCCGCACCTGGCAAACGCATCATCAGGGAGCTGGTGCAAAAATCCGATGCGCTGGTCGAAAATTTCCGTCCCGGTGTCATGGCGCGCCTGAACCTGAGTTACGAGGCGCTCTGTCAGGACAATCCCGGCCTTGTCTATTGCGCCATCTCGGGCTTCGGCCAGGACGGGCCGCTGGCGAAATTGCCCGCTTACGACCAGATCGTTCAGGGCATGAGCGGCGTGATGTCGATTACCGGGGATGCCGATACAGCGCCCTACCGGGTGGGTTATCCGATGGCGGATACAATCGGCGGCATGACCGCGGCTTTTGCCGTCGCCGCTGCTCTTGCCAACAAAACCGAAGATCGAGGTACCTTCATTGATGTCTCGATGCTGGAAGCGGTGATCGCAACGATGGGCTGGGTAGTCTCGAACCATCTTGTCGCCGGACAGGCGCCCAGCCCGAACGGCAATGACAATTTCACCGCCAGCCCTTCAGGCACGTTCAAAACCGCCGATGGCGTGATGAACATCGCGGCCAACAAGCAGGAACAATTCGAGGTGCTGTGCGAGATCATCGGCAGCCCTGCATTGGCGCGGGATCCGCGCTTTGCGGACCGAAAGAACCGATTGGCCAATCGTGCCGCGCTGAGTGCGGACTTGGAAGCGGCCTTTGCCGCCGCCTCGACTGAAGATTGGGTGCAAAGACTGACTGCTCGTGGTGTTCCGGCAGGCCCGGTCTGGTCTGTACCCGAGGCGCTGACACATCCGCAACTTGCCAGCCGGGGCCTTTTGCAGACTCACCAGATTGGAGGGCAGGATCTGCAACTTGTCGGAATCGGCGCCAAGCTTGACGGCGCGGCCCCTAGAGTGAACACGCCACCACCGACACTGGGCGCACACACCCGCGAAATCCTGACCGAGCTTGGGTATGATCCGGGCCAGATCTCGGCCCTGCAAAAGGAAGGTGCGATATGAAAGATCCAGCATCGTGCAAAGAGGTCGAAGATTGGTGGCAGACCGCCCTTATCAGGATGGAACCCAACCAGATCGACATCCGCGGCCATCCGATCGAGGAATTGATCGGCAAAGTCGGTTTCGTGGACATGATCTGGCTTTGCCTGCGCGGCGACCTGCCATCCCGAGGTCAGGTCAGGCTGCTTGAGGCTGCGCTGACAGCAGGGGTCGATCACGGCCCACAGGCCCCGTCCATCGCTGCCGCCCGCATGGCTGCGACTTGCGGTGTCGGCCTGAACAGCGCCATGGCCACAGGGCTGAATATGCTGGGCGATGTGCATGGTGGCGCTGGTGAGCAAGCAGTCTCGTTGTTTCGGCTGGCCTTGTCATTTGTTGATGACGGCGACACGCCCGACCGGGCCGCAGAAGGGGCAGTCGCGCGCTGGACCATAGAGCACGGGAGATATATGCCCGGTTTCGGACATCGCTTCCACACTCGTGACCCGCGCTCGCCGCGCCTGATGGAGTTGGTGCACTCGGAGCAAAAAGAAGGTGTGGTTGAAGGCAGGGTGCGGGACATCGCTTTGAGAATCGAGGCGTATCTGTCCGAAACCAAAGACCGCCCGATCCCAATGAACATCGATGGCGCAACTGCAGTGATCTACGCCGAACTCGGCTTCGACGCCCCGCTAGCCCGCGGGTTGTTTTGCCTGTCGCGGTCGGTCGGTATCCTAGCGCATGCCTGGGAGCAAACCCAACAAGGTGGCCGCAACAAAGGGCCTTTACCTAAGGGTAGTCTTTGGACCTATCTCAAGCAAAGTGAGCAATGACACGACCCTCAAGCTGGTCCCGTGTCAGCGAAGCACAGTGGACTGCCATTGGAGAGCGCGCGGAAACTTCACGCTATGTCTGCGTTGCAGACATTCTAATCAAGCCTGACGTACGACCAGTTCGTGCCATCAAACAACTTTGCTGACAGGACCAAGTTTATTTTAGCTGAAGTCATACTTGAGTATTTTCCATCTAGTCGCACTCAACACGGATTTTTCCGTGCCTGATGTTGTGCGAATTGAAAGGAAGACCAATGAAGCATCCAGAGTTACCACCAATCCAAGGCAGACGTTTTGACGTCGAGACGTGCTAAAATACAGCTTTTAGTTTTACCAAGCAGGCTTCCAAGGGGCCGCCTTGGCTTAGTCATAGAGGAAGGGTTCCCTTCGTTGTTCTGACCGAGGAACTGTTCGAACAAATTCGGCCTGACCAACGGTGGGCTTGGGGCGTCGATGAAATGCCCCAATGGTCCTCCGCTTTCCTAAACATAGGGGCTGACCAATTCTTTGGGGGAGGCTCAGGGCGTTAAACGAAAAAGCGTGAGGACAGGGTGGTTAGGAACGTTAAACATCCTGACCACTTGATTGAGCTCGGCAACAAATGAGCCTTTCGCCGTTGCGACGAATTGTGACCTGGAGAAAACCGTATCTCGCAAAGCAGATATGCACCACAAGGTATGATATCTTTTCTGATCAAACAGTTGGCAGGGAACGATGATTGAAATTGGCGATAGCGTCATTAGAGGTGCACAAGAAGCACTAGAAATTGCAAAGGGAAAACTCGCGCCTGATAAAGAAACCGAAGCGGAGTGCGCCGCAGGTGCTTCCGATAGGGCGACTATTCGCCAAGTACCTTCGCTGGAGCGAAATTCACAAGATCGATCCTAGGATTGAGTCTCCGAGCCAATAAGGCCGAACTACAAGGAAACGGTTTTTGCTTTTCCTTGCTGGAATGCCTCTAAAACTTGTTTTCCACGTCTGTCGGGCCGTCAGTTTTCTGTCGCCAGCCGGTGCGCCGAGCACACGATAGACGGTCATCCGAGACACGCCCAGATCGCGCGCGATCTTCGCATTGGATAAGCCGCTAGCCTCAAGAGATCGAATTTGTTGGTCATCTATTTGCTTTCGTCTGCCACGATTGGCGCTTCTTTCCTTGGCGGCGCCAATCCCCGCTCTTTGTTTGTCGCTAAACCCTTAGAATGTCATTTCGCCCTGTACCGCAAAGGATCCGAAACTGCGCTTCGATGATCTCGCGGGAATCTCCGCTCCGAGTGCATTCTCTGCCTATAGACGAGTTCATCCGCTGCTTCTTGATCCACAAACGGCATCGTCGCAAATGGCATACACCATGACCGGACCAGGACGATTAGGCGTCTGATTGATACCCAGCCAGAGTCGGATGGGACTGTCGGCAAAGACGGGTTCGTCGATGCACATGAACGAGACTCGCACCAGAAGTTACCCAGATGCGGTGTCGCGGTGCCCATCATCGAGGCTTCAACCCGCGGCCAGACCCCAAACTCCTCCACGCCATCATGGGAGCAGATCGCATGATCTATCCTTCACACCTAGTCCAACCATCCAGAGACGTAGGATCAATCTAAGCTTCCAGCGTCCTGGAATCGGAGCAAAAGCTGGTCAACGAAAGCGCAAAACTGTTCCAGTCGGTTGTATGTTGCCGACAGGCCCGGCGTCGGGTTGCCGTTTGCAAATGTTCGCGAGAGTAGGTTCGGGGCAGTTTGCGTCGATTAATACATACTCGCCCATTTCGTTGAGGGGGTCCGGGTTGCAGTGTTGGACTCAGGCATAAGACCTCAAACTACTGCCTTAATCCGGCCCGATCACAGCAGTGCTTCCTTGTCGAGCCCCAGCTTCACGATCTTTTCGTTCAGTGTACGTCGTCCGATGCCAAGCGCTTCGGCAGCGGCGTCCATGCGGCCCTGATGGGTTCTGATCGCCTTGCCGATCAACTCGCGTTCAAAGGCGGCGACCGCCTCGCGCAAGGTGTCGGGCACCTCTTCTGTCTGTACTGCGCTTTGCAGCGCCTGCGATACCGAACCGCCCCCACGCCGCGCCGCCAGCACCCGGCGTTCCGCAACACTGCGCAGCTCGCGCACGTTGCCGGGCCAGTCATGTGCCATCAGCGCCGCCAGATCATCGGCAATCAGGTCAGGTGCGGCGATCTCGTAGGTCTGAGCGTAGTGATCCAGAAAGTGCACCATCAGCATGGTCAGGTCCCCGCGACGGCTGCGCAGGGGCGGCAGAGACAGCACCACGGTGTTCAGCCGGAACAACAGGTCCTGGCGCAGCCGGTTTTCTGAGACCGCCAGGCTCACATCCTCGTTGGTGGCCGAGATCACTCGGAACCTGACCGGCACCGGCGCCGAGGCCCCCACCGGCAACACCTGCTTGTCCTCGATCACACGCAGCAGCTTGGCCTGCACCTGTGGCGGGCAGGAGCAGACCTCATCCAGAAACAAGGTGCCCTCGGCCGCCGCACGCAGCCTGCCGCCGGTTTCGCCCACAACACCGAACATCTCGGCCTCGAACCGGTCCGGGGTGAGCGCTGCGCAGTTCAGCGCCACGAAAGGGCTGTCCGGCGCGGTGCCCAAGTCATGCAGTGCGCGTGCGGTCAGCTCCTTGCCGGTGCCGGTTTCGCCCTCGATGAGGATCGCCGCATCGGTGTCTGCCAGGTCGATTATGTCTCGGCGCAGCGCAACCACCTCGTTGCTCTGGCCCAGCAGGATGCGGTCCAGTCCGGACAGCTTGTACAGCCGGTCAGTCAGCCGCCGGTTGCGCTGCTTCATGCGGTTCTGTTCGGCGGCGTGGCGCAGGATGGTTAGCAGACGGCGCGGCTCATAAGGCTTTTCGACGAAGCTGTAGGCGCCATTGTGTATCGCCTCGACTGCCATCGGAATGTCGCCATGGGCCGAAATCAGCACAACGGGTGGGCCATTACCGGTATCGAGACTGGCCAGCAGGTCCAGCCCCGACATGCCTGGCATCCGCACATCTGACAGGATCACGTCGGGCTGCGTCGTCGCCAGATGCGCATTCACGCGTTCGGCGCGCGACACCGCCTCGGCCTGCCAGCCCGCGGCCTCGATCAGTTCGATCAGCGACTGGCGCATGGACCGGTCGTCATCGACAACCAGAATGTTGAACGCAGGTCTGTCCGTCATGCTGTCCCGCTTTCCTCTGCTTCGACCTTTGGAAAACTTACCCGGAACACCGCGCCCACCGTGCGGGCGTTGCGGGCGGTCATCACGCCGCCATGATCCTTGACGATACTGGCCGAGATCGCCAGTCCCAGTCCCATGCCGCGCCCGCTTTCCCGCGTGGTCACGAAAGGTTCCTGCAACTCGGCCAGCGTGGCAGCGCCCAAGCCGTGGCCATTGTCTCGAATCTCGAACCAGTTTTCGCTGTCCGAGGCACCCAGACGTACTGAGACCGTCGGCGTCTCGGCCTCTTCCACCGCATCCAGTGCATTGCGCAGCAGGTTGGTCATAACCTGTTCAATCCGCAGCTTGCTGCCGCGCAGGATGACCGGAGCCTCTGACAGGCTGATTTGCAGGGTTGCGCCGATCTCTGCCACATTGGGCGATACCAGTGCCAGCGCCGCCTCCATCGCGTCGCGTAGATCGAGCTCGGTGAACTCCTCGACATCCGAACGCGCAAAGAACTTGAGCTGGCGCGTGATGCCTTCCATCCGTTGGACAAGCGCGCCGATCTTGTTAGTGAGGCCTGGGGACTCGCGCATCGCCATCTCGGCTGCGGCCAAGTGGTTGCGCATGGCGGCGATCGGCTGGCCGAGCTCATGAGTGACCGACGCTGCCAGTTGCCCCAGCGCGGCAAGACGGCTGGCGCGTTCCAGTTCGTTCTGGGTGCGTTGCAACTGGCGCTCGGCTGTGCGGCGCTCGCTGATCTCGACCGCGAGCCGTTCATTGGCCTGACGCAGCTGCACCTCTTCCTCTTCCGAGCGCCGCAGCGCCGCACCCATGCGGCGCGCACGTTGTACCTGAAGCAGGATGAACCCCAGCCCGGCCAGCAGTACGACCGAGACTGATACCAGCCAGGCGCGATCTACCGCTCGGTCGTCGCTGGTAAAATAATGCAGCTCCCAGCCATGCGGCAAGTCGGCCGAGGTCAGATGCAACCGCTCGGCCCCGGTGAGACGGGCGCGCTGATTGGGCAGGTCTGACCAGTCAAGAACCGCCAGCTTCTGGCCGGGGAACTGCCGCGCCGCCTCGATGCGCGCGCGCTGGTCGGCACTCAGTGCTTTCAGGACGCGGTAACGCCAGTCCGGGTCCGAGGCCAGCAGGATGACACCATCTTCATTGGCCAGAAACACTTGCTCACCCGCGTTGCGCCAGCTGTCTTCGAGCTGCGTAAAATCGATCTTGATCGCGATCACGCCATCCACTTGACCGGCTGAATTCCGCACCGCGTCGGCGATGAAATAGCCGGGCAGGCCGGTGGTGGTGCCGATCCCGTAGAACCGCCCCTGCCGCCCTTCCAGCGCCTGCCGGAAATAGGGGCGGAACGCATAGCTCTGTCCGACAAAGCTTGAGGACGCGCGAAAGTTCGAGGCCGCCACGGTCAGCCCTTCGGGTCCCATCAGATAGATTGCATCAAGACCCGCCTGGTCGGCAAACCCCTCCAGCCGTTGGTTCAGCGCCCCGGTCGACGCTCCGGCGGCAGTATCGACCACATAGGTGTCGCGGGCCAGCACGTGTGTTAGGTGCGAGAACCGCGCAAGCTCGGCGGTGACCGAACTGCGGTAGAGCGACAACCGCCCCTCGGCACGCGACAGCTCTTCGGCACGAAAATAGCTGTAGGACAGTTGAAACACACCAACCGCGGCAAGCAGGGTGGCAATGACGAAGATCAAGACGGACAGACGACGCATATGCGGGTGCTTGGCCGGTATTCGACCCAAAGGCAAGAAGCGGCTGGCCTGTCGGCGGCAGATGGAACGGCCAAGCGGCGGAGCATCGCCGACCCGGGGCTTGCGCCGGTTCGGGCAGCACCGGGCGGTTGCGCCCTCCAAGGCGCGCGCTATCTCCGATCGCTCATAAAGGTTGTTTGGTTGCTGCAACCGGCTCATAGTGCGGGCAATGCCAATAGCCTTGATCCGAGGACTAATGTGCCGATGCAAAGACTCGTAACCCATTGTCTTTTTGCACTTTGCCTGGGTGGCACCACCGCTGCACAAACCCAGGATGATCCGGTGCCGGGCGTGGTTGTGGCCACCGTCACCAGCGCGGTCGTTCAGAATGCCGACGCCTATGTGGGTCGCGTGATCGCGCAGCAGCGTGTCGATCTGCAGGCGCGGGTCGAGGGTATTTTGCAGGAGATCAACTTCACCCCTGGCAGCCTAGTGTCCAAGGGCGACGTACTGTTCCGGATTGAACAGGATGTCTACGAAGCCAATGTCGCGAGTGCCAAAGCCTCTGTCGCCGGAGCCGAAGCAACCGCCAAAGGTTCGGATGTGGTGCTCAAACGAAACCAGAACCTGCTGGAAAAAGGCGATGTGCCGCAATCGGTGGTGGACGGGGCGCTGGCCGATTACGGTCAGGACCTTGCCGCGGTGGATCAGGCCAAAGCTGCGCTGAAGCTGGCGCAGATCAACCTGGGTTATACCGACATCACCAGCCCGCTGGATGGCCGCATCAGCTGGTCGTCGGTGGATGCCGGCAACGTCATCAGTTCTGACAGCGGCGTACTGGTCACCGTCACCAGCGTCGATCCGATCTTCGTCAGCTTTTTTGTCAGCGAAGGGACCCTGATCGACCTACGCAAAAAGGGCCTGATCGCCGACCATGAGATCAAGCTGAAGGCGCGCCTTCACCTGTCGGATGGCAGCGATTACGGCGCCAGCGGGCAGGTGATCTATATCAGTACGCAGGTCCGGCAGGACACCGACACGATCGAGCTGCGGGCCAGTTTCGCCAACCCCGATGGCGCGCTGCTGCCTGGCCAGTTCGTCTCGGCCTATCTCGAGGACACCGATGCCACGCCCAGTCTGACGGTGCCGCAATCGGCGCTGCAACTGGACAAGGACGGGCACTTCGTCTTTGTGCTCGACGACAAAAACGTGGTTCACCGCCAGCAGGTCGATACCGGCCAGCAGATCGCCGGGGCGTGGCAGATCACCTCGGGCCTGAATGCAGGTCAGGTGGTGGTGGTGCAGGGGTTGCAGAAAATCCATGACGGCGCGTCGGTCACCCCGGTGGATGCGAGCGGTCAACCGACGCAATGATCCCGCGCTACTTCATCGAGCGTCCGAATTTCGCGATCGTCATTGCAATTCTGATGGTGCTGGCCGGGTTATTGGGCGTCCGCCTGATCCCGATCGCGCAATACCCCGAGATCACGCCTCCGCAGGTATATGTGACCACCAGCTATCCCGGTGCCGATGCGGCACTGATCCAGGAGGCCGTGGCAACCCCGATCGAAGAGCAGGTCAATGGCGTGGATGGCATGCTGTATATGTCGTCGGGCAGCTCGAACAGCGGAACCTATGAGCTGACCGTGACATTCGAGATCGGCACCGATCCCGATATCGCGGCAATCGATGTGCAGAACCGTGTCGCGCTGGCTGAACCGGTGCTGCCACCCCCGGTGATCCAGCAGGGGATCAATGTCTCGAAGCGCTCGGGTGGGATGATGATGGTAATCAACCTGACCTCGCCTGACGGATCGCGCGATGAGCTGTTTCTCAGCAACTACGCTGCCGATTTTGTGCAGGATCCGCTGGCTCGGATCGCAGGCGTCAGCGCGATCAGCCAGTTCGGGCCACTGCAATACAGCATGCGGGTCTGGACCCGACCCGACAAGATGGCGGCGCTGAACATCACCGCCACCGAAATAGCCGAAGCGATCCAGAACCAGAATGTCGAGGCTGCCGCAGGCCAGTTGGGCGCGCCGCCCTTTGGCAGCAAAACCTCGGATTTCCAGTTCAAGCTGCAGGCACGCGGCTTGTTGCGCGAAGCTGAGGAGTTCGAGCGGATCATCGTCGCCTCAAACACCGACGGCTCGCTGGTGCGGCTGGGCGACGTGGCTCGGGTCGAGCTCGGGGCGGAAAGCTATTCGGGTGCGTCGCGCTTTAACGGCAAGGGCTCGGCAGCGATCGCCATCCATCAGGAGGCCACCGCCAACGCGCTTGATATCGCCAATGCCGTTTTGGCCGAGCTGGATCATCTGGCGCAGAAATTTCCCGACGGCGTGAGCTACGAAATCCCCTATGACATCACCACCGCTGTGCGGTTATCGATCCGCGACATTCTGTTCACGCTGGGCCTGACCGCTGGTCTGGTTGTCCTCGTCACCTTCCTGTTCCTGGCAAGCTGGCGCGCCACCATCGTGCCCGCCATCGCGATTCCGGTCTCGCTGCTGGGGGCGGTGGCGCTGATCTTTCTGATCGGGTTCAGCGCCAACATGATCACCCTGCTGGCCCTGGTGCTAGCAATCACTCTTGTGGTCGATGACGCCATCGTCATTATCGAAAATGCCGAACGCATCATGGAGGATGAGGGGCTTGAACCGCGCGCCGCCACCGAGAAAGCCATGGATCAGGTCACACGCCCGATCATCGCCACCACTTTTGTGCTGGCCGCGGTCTTTGTGCCGGTCTGCTTCTTTCCCGGCATCACCGGCAAAATCTATCTGCAGTTTGCGCTGACCATCATCTTTGCCTTCATGCTCTCGGCGGTGAATGCGCTGACCCTTGGCCCGGCGCTCTGCGCTCTGCTGCTGCGACAGGGCGTCCGACCGCGCGGCCCGCTGCGGCTGGTGCCTGCGCTGATCGCCCGGGTGCGCGGGCTCTATATGCGGCTGGTCCAAGTAATGCTGCGCTATCTGGCGCTGAGCCTGCTGGTCTTCGCCAGTTTCGTGGGCGGCACGATCTATCTGTTCAAAACCGTGCCCACCGGGTTCATCCCCCCCGAAGACAGCGGCATCCTGCTGGCGGGCATCGACCTGCCCGACGGGGCCTCGCTTGCACGGACCGAGGCAGTGATGACCCAGGTCGATAGCATGATCCGGGCGATGCCGGGAGTACACAGCGTCACCACCATATCAGGATTCAGTATGATGAGCGGCACCAAGCCCAGCACCGGCATGGTGGTGATCGCGCTTGATCCTTGGGACCAGCGCACATCGTCCGAGTTGCAATGGTATTCGATCATGGGGGCGGCCAATGAAAAACTGGCGACCTTGCCCGAGGCAACTTCTTTCGTGTTCCCACTGCCCTCGATCCATGGTTTGGGCATCGGCGGCGGCGTGTCGGCAGAACTGGTCGATCTTGCTGATGGTGATGTCGACAAGCTGGATGCCGCCAAGACCGCCTTCCTGACCGCGCTGAACGCCGCCTCCGAATTCAGCCATGTGCATAGCAGCTTCTCGGCCAGCGTGCCGCAATACCTGCTGTCGGTCGACCGCGACCGGGCCGAGACCCTGGGTGTGGAGGTGATCGACATCTTCTCGGCGCTGCAGGCGAGCCTGAGTTCTTACTACGTTGGCAATTTCATCAAACGCAACAAGGTCCACTGGATCGTGATATCCGCGGATGCAGATTTCCGGCAGTCGCTGGACGATATCGGCAACATCTATGTCAAGAATGCCGATGGCGACTCGTTCCCTCTGCGTGTGCTGGTCCGCTATGAGCCGGTGCTGGGGCCAGACAGCATCCCGCGCCACAACCTTTATACCGCGGCCTCGATCAATGCGCAGCTTGCAGAGGGAATTAGCTCAGGTCAGGCCATCGCCGCCATGCAAACCGTCGCCGATACCAGCCTGCCGGATGACTTTGACATCGAGTGGTCCGGCGTGACCCAGCAGGAAGTCGCGGCGGGTGGGCTGGTGACCTACATCCTGATGGGCGCGGTGGTTCTGTCCTATCTCTTTTTGGTGGCCCTTTACGAAAGCTGGATGCTGCCGCTGGCGGTGATGACCTCGACGGTATTTGCGATCTTTGGCGCGTTGGTGCCGCTGGCGATGTTCCCGCATCTCACCAACAACATCTTTGCGCAGGTGGGGATGGTTTTGCTGATCGGTCTGGCTGCCAAGAAGGCGATCATGGTGGTCGAGTTTGCAAATGACGAACGCACGAGTGGCACGCCGGTCCGCGACGCGGCGTTGAAAGCGGCCGAGCTTCGGTTTCGCCCGGTCACGATGACGGGGCTGTGCTTCATTATCGGCGTGCTGCCACTGGTGTTGGCCACAGGGGCGGGAGCAGCGGGGCGGGTCTCCATCGGCTATCCGGTGCTGATCGGCATGATCTTTGACAGCACGATCGGCCTGCTGATGATCCCGGTACTTTACCTGACCTTCCAGTCGCTGCGCGAGCGGACGCTGTCCTGGATGCGCGGCAGGCAGAGCGTTGACGGTAGCTGAGCACAACCCGGTCAGACGTTCAGCGGCAGCCGTTCGATGATCTTCCAACTCTCCACTGGCCGGGTTTCCGCAGAGGCAACCAGATCCAAAAAGGCCAGCGGTGCGGGTTGGTCACAAAACGTGGCGGTGATCCGGTCGAGAAGCGGTTTCGGAACCTCTCCGGCAAGACTGCCATAGGCCAGGCTGACATGAGGCGGGTAGGCCGGATCGAGATCAAGCTCATCCAGCAATTGTTGCCGCGCATGTGCAACCTGGACGGGCAGGGCGACCTCAAGAAAGAGGGACTGAAAATAGGTTTCGCCATGGGTCAGTTGCCCGAACCGGCCCTGAAGGCGCGGGGCGATCGGCCCGATCCGCTCCGAGGTGAAAATCTCGCGCACCTGATCCTGGGGCAGGTCACCCACAAGTGTTACATGCGGCTGGAAGACCGGCCCATTGGTCATCTTGGCGAGCGCTACAACGTGCTCGCTCAGTTGTTCCTCAAGAGGCTGCGGAAAAGTGAGCCAGAGGGAATAATGGTCAGACACGAGGGGCAGGTCCTTGGGGTTTGGATTGGCAATTCAGCGGAGCTTAGCAGGGTTTCGACTACACTTGCGTAACATATCCAAGGGCCTTCTGCATTGCGGGCCAAGTGTGGGCAACTTGGGCAGGGCGGCATTTGCAACGATCCTTCATCACGTTGAAAAGATGCATGTATTTCCCGCTGGTTCCTGCTTGGAATATATGAACCGTCCGACGTCAGAACCAACGAACTAAATCGTTGGTCACGCTCTTTGTTTCACAGAATCGTCAAACAATCTCCCTAACTGGTCGCGGATGCAAGTCGGTGGGGTCACTCGACGCCAACCGTAGCAACGCAAGCTTCCACGCACGCCACGACCCACCCTTTGTCTCAAAAAATGACGGCTATGACGGCGCGGATACCCAAATCCTGGTCAAAAACGGCGCCATCAAGGCCCATTTCAACTCTCTAAAACACTGGCAGGATCAGGGGCTGTTCAAATGGTACGGCACCCGCTGAGGCGATAGTGCCAAGCCCTTCGAAGAGGGCAAGGTTGCCATGTGGCTGGGCTCGTCGTGCTCGTTTGGTGGTCTGATCCAAAAGGTCGACTTTCCGTTTTTGGCCACCATGCTGCCCTATCGGGAGGGTCTGAATGTCGACCACAAGCAGACCTTTATCGGCGGTGCGGCGCTGTTTGCGATGGCAGGCAAGTCAGATGAGGGAAACAAGGCGACTACCGAATTTTCAACCTCCTGACCTCGCCCGATGTGCAGCACCTGCGGCATGGTATGTTGGGCGGGCAGGCGTTTTCGGTCAGCGTGAAAAGGGACCACGAGGCCCGAAACGGCTCCATCCCGGTGGGCATCAACCCTGACGCTGCGCACTTCTTTTCGCGCGAGGACGGGACCCGTATCTGAATGGGCCCTGGGTCTCAGGCCGAGGTGGGCTGCGCCGACGGTTCGGGCTTTGCGACGATATAGCTGAACAGCGCCGACAGGATCGAAAAACCGACGATCATCACCAGTGCCCAGACGGTCTCATGAAGATGCGCGATCGCCGCCAGCGAGGCAGAGACCACGATCGCGGTCAGCCGGCTCAGGCTGCGCGATACGGCCACGCCGCGCACCCGTTCCTCTTTCGGTGCGAGGTCCATGTAATAGAGGCCCCGCACCGTCACCAGCCCATTCACTGCCACGGTGATGACGAACATCGACACCGCATGAAGATGCACGTTGTTGTCCAGATGCAGAAAATGCGCACCCACCAAAACCATCCCCGTCACTGCCACCAACAGGCAGCTCGAGACCATGACCGTGCGGTGCGACCGGTTGTTCAGCGTCCGCCAGAGGGGGCCCGACACCACCGCGCCCGCCGCCGTTGAAACGATCAGCGCGGTCAGCCCCTTGTCGGAATGCTTGTGGGTCTCGGCCGAGATCAGCGCAAAGAAAGGCACCGACAGGATGGTTACGACATAGAGCAGCCGGATGCTCATGTATTTGCGGAACCAAGGGTGTTTCAGCATGTCAAAGGCATTGAGGATGTAATCCTTCAGCGCCGCGATGGGTGACCGGGTCGGGGCGGTGCCGTGTTTGATGCTGGCACCTGTGTCACGCACAGCTAGAGTTACGAAACCGGCCACCATGAAGCACAGGATCGCGATGGTAATCACAATTGAATGCCGGTGCAGCGGGGGCATCTCTTTGGTCATTTCATGGGCGGTCAGGGTCAGCGCAATGGCAATGCCACCGCCAAGGGCCAGTTGGGCGTATTTCATCCGCATCCGTGACCGGGATTGCAGGTTGTCGCTGATGAAATCGGTCAGCAGCAAGGTCTGGCTTTCGTCGATCAGGCCAAGAACGAAAATCACCACCGCAAAGACCACCATGATCACCGGCGGCGTCCCAAGCAGCGCCGCCGCGATGGCCAGCACAAAACAGACCCCCAGCGCGATATCAGTCAGCGACAGGGCCAGCTTGCGGTTCCTGATGCGCGATATCGGATCGTACAAAAAGATATCTGTCAACGTGCCCGCCACCTGCCGGATGGTTACCAGCGCGCCGACAAACAGCACCGGCAGGTCCAGCGCCACCGCCAAAAAGGTCAGTACGATAGATGGGCTGGCCATGGTCCAGGCCACCTGTGCCACCGTGCTCTGACCAGTGATGATCGGGAAGTTGCGCTTTTCAACCTTTGCCAGATCGTCCGTCATTCATATCCGCCTGTAGGTGTTCTGTTCCGCAAACCATGTCCTATCAGCCTTGCCGGGTCAAAAGAAGCGTTAGCGCTTAAATCCGGCTGTACTGCGTCTGAAACAGCCTTCATGACGGGCGAGTGGTCGGTAATTTCGTGCAAAATGAAGAAATATGCCGATGATGAATTAAAATTCATTGCGCCGAATCGTCGTGCGACGTAGGAATGCCAGTCATAATGGAGTCCACGGGGCAACAGTGAGGACATTATGACAGTGATCGCAACGCGGAAGGGCTGTATCTGACATGGCAGCCAGTGACACAAAGCCCCCCGCCATCGAGCTTAAGGGTATTTCCAAGGCCTTTGGGCCGGTTCAGGCCAACAAGGATATCTCGATCTCGGTTCGGCCCGGTTCGATCCACGGAATCATCGGCGAAAACGGCGCTGGCAAATCCACTCTGATGAGCATCCTTTACGGCTTCTACAAGGCCGACAAGGGCGAGGTCTGGATCAACGGCACCAAAACCGACATCCCCGACAGCCAGGCCGCCATCGCCGCTGGCATCGGCATGGTGTTCCAGCATTTCAAGCTGGTCGAGAACTTCACCGTGCTGGAAAACATCGTGCTGGGCGCCGAAGAAGGGAGTTTGCTGCGCCCGTCGCTTGCCAAGGCAAGGGGCGAGCTGGAGCATCTGGCCAGGGAATATGAACTGAATGTCGATCCCGATGCGGTCACCGAGAACCTAAGCGTTGGCCACCAGCAGCGGGTGGAGATCCTCAAGGCGCTTTACAGGCAGGCACAAATCCTGATCCTCGACGAGCCCACCGGCGTGCTGACGCCCTCTGAGGCAGATCAGCTATTCCGCATCCTCGACCGCCTGCGGTCAGAGGGCAAAACCATTATCCTGATTACGCATAAACTGCGCGAGATCATGGAATATACCGACACGGTCAGCGTGATGCGGCGCGGCGAGATGACCGCAACCGTCAAGACTTCTGAAACCAGTCCCGAGCATCTGGCCGAGTTGATGGTAGGCCGCAAGGTTTTGCTGCGGGTCGACAAGACCCCCGCCAAGCCGGGCAAGCCCATCCTCGAGGTGGAAGGCCTGCGGGTTGTCGATGGCAGCGGTGTCGAGCGAGTCAAGGGAATCGACCTGACCGTGCGCGCCGGAGAGATCGTGGGCATCGCCGGGGTGGCGGGCAACGGCCAGTCGGAACTGCTTGAGGTTCTGGGCGGCATGCGCCCAGGCGAAGGCACCGTACGGCTGAACGGCGAGGATCTGCCGCTGTCGGGCGCGGGTTCTGACGGGCGGGCGCGACGCGCCATGCACATCGCCCATGTGCCCGAAGACCGTCACCGCGAGGCGCTGATCATGAATTTCAGCGCCTGGGAAAACGCGGTCTTCGGCTACCACCATGATGAGCGCTGGACCTCCGGGCCGTTTATGAAGAACGCCGCTATTCTGGAGGAAGCCCACCAGATGATGGGACGTTTCGACGTGCGCCCACCCAATCCGCGCTTGGCCGCCAAAAGTTTTTCCGGCGGCAACCAGCAGAAAATCGTGCTGGCCCGTGAGATCGAGCGGAACCCCGATCTGCTGATGATCGGCCAACCGACGCGGGGCGTCGATATCGGCGCCATCGAATTCATCCACCAGCAGATCGTGGCACTGCGCGATCAGGGCAAGGCAATACTGTTGGTCAGTGTCGAACTGGAAGAGATCCTGTCGCTGGCCGACCGGGTCGCGGTGATGTTCGACGGCCATATCATGGGCGAGCGCGACGCCGCCGCCACCGATGAACGCGAACTGGGCCTGCTGATGGCGGGTGTCACAGGGGAGGACGCCGCATGAGGACCTTGCCACATTGGGCGGATGTCGTCCTGATCCCATTGATCAGCCTGCTTCTGGCGGGCTTACTGTCGGCGCTGGTCGTGCTGGCCATCGGTGAAAACCCGATCGCCGCGTTCAAGCTGATGGTCGAGGGCTCGCTGATGCGCTCGGCGGGCTGGGGCTATACGCTCTATTACGCCACCAATTTCATCTTCACCGGCCTTGCGGTTGCCGTTGCCTTTCACGCGCGGCTCTTCAATATCGGCGGTGAGGGACAGGCGATCGTCGCGGGCCTCGGCGTTGCGCTGGTCTGCCTCTACATCCCTTGGCCGCATTGGTCGATCGCCCTGATAGGGGCGACGGTCGCGGCGGGGCTGTTCGGGGCGCTGTGGGCCTTTATCCCAGCCTATCTGCAAGCCGAACGTGGCAGCCATATCGTGATCACCACGATCATGTTCAACTTTATCGCCGCCGCATTGCTGAACTATGTGCTGGTCAACCTGCTGCGCCCGACAGGCGCAATGGACCCCGCCTCGGGCCCGTTCCCCGACGCGACCAATCTGCCCACCTTCCAGGCCCTGTTCTCGACTGCCGAGACGCCGATGTTCAGGGGGGCGCCCGCGAATGTGACCTTCTTCCTTGCGCTGCTTGCCTGCGTGCTGGTCTGGCTGCTGATCTGGCGCACCAAGCTGGGCTACGAGATCCGCAGTTTCGGTCAGTCGGAAACGGCGGCGAACTATGCGGGCATCCACCCGAAGCGCATCGTCGTGATCGCGATGCTGATCTCGGGCGCGCTGGCCGGACTGATGTCGATCAACACCACTATGGGCGAGGCCGAACGGCTGGTTCTGAACTCGGTCGAAGGGGCCGGATTCATCGGCATCGCCGTGGCGCTGATGGGCCGCAACCACCCGTTCGGCGTGCTGCTGGCGGCGCTTCTGTTTGGGTTCCTCTATCAGGGCGGCGCGGAACTGGCGCTCTGGACCGATATTCCGCGCGAGCTGATCGTCGTCATTCAGGCGCTGGTCATCATGTTCACCGGAGCATTGGACAACATGGTCCGAATGCCGCTCGAATCGCTCTTTGCCATGATGCGCAGGGGGAACTCGTGATGGATTTCCTGACCCTTCTTCAAGTGCTCGATTCCTCTGTGCGTCTGGCTACGCCGTTGTTGCTGGCCTGCCTCGCGGGGCTGTTCTCGGAGCGCGCGGGCGTCATTGACATCGGCCTCGAGGGCAAGATGCTGGTCGCGGCGTTCTTTTCGGCTGCCATCGCCTACATGTCCGGCTCTGTCTGGGTCGGACTGCTGGCAGGTATCGCCGCGTCGGTGGCGCTGGCGCTGATCCACGGTCTAGCCTCGATTACTTTCCGGGGCAACCAGCTGATCTCGGGAGTGGCGATCAACTTCCTTGCGGCCGGCGTGACCGTGCTGGTGGCCCAGCACTGGTTTGAACAGGGCGGTCGCACGCCTTCGTTGACCGGGGCCGGTCGGTTCGAGTCAGTGACGCTGCCCTTGGCCGAAACGCTGAAAAATGTGCCAGTTTTGGGTCCGATCTATTTCGAGCTGATTTCGGGCCAATTCCTGTTGGTCTATATCGCGGTGCTGGTTGTGCCGCTGACCTGGTGGGTTCTGTATCGCACTCGCTTCGGTCTGCGCCTGCGCGCGGTGGGTGAAAACCCCGCCGCCGTTGACACCGCCGGTATTTCGGTTACGCGCCTGCGTTATATGGCCGTGATCATCTGCGGCGTGCTGTGCGGACTGGCGGGTGCCTATCTGGCCACCGCGCTGCAGGCCGGGTTCGTCAAGGACATGACCGCCGGGCGTGGCTTTATTGCGCTGGCCGCATTAATCTTTGCCAAGTGGAAGCCCTGGCCCGCCATGTGGACCTGTCTGCTGTTCGGCGTGCTGCAGGCTGTAGCGCTGCGCTACCAGAATATCGAGATTGGCAATTTCGTGATCCCGGTCCAGTTTATGGATGCGCTGCCTTATATCCTGACTGTGGTGATTCTGGCAGGCCTCGTGGGCCGCGCCGTGCCGCCGCTGGCCGGTGGCGAACCCTACTCCAAAGAACGCTGATCCCTGCGGGATCAGCCTCGGACTGCAGAGTCGTGAGATGAAAAAGAGCACCGACAATCTCAGATACCTGTCGACCAAGACGGCATGGATGTCCTTTGTCGCCGGGCAGACGCAGTCGCAAATCGCTCGCGAGCTTGAGATGTCACAATCCAAGGTGCACCGGCTGATCAACCACGCGCTGGAACGGGGCTATGTGACAATCCGGATCGAGGGCGGTTCGGAAGAGCTGCTGGATCTGGAAAACCGCCTGAAACAAACCTTCGGCCTGGCCCGTTGCACGGTGGCATCCGCAGGCATGTCGGGCCGTGACGACCATGAGGCGCTGCTGCAGAGCGTTGGCGAAGCCGCCGGGCACTACCTGTCGCAACTGCTTGAAAAAAAGGCGATCATGCAGATCGGCGTCGGCATGGGCGAAACCATGAGTGCTGCCGTGGCCGCGATGCACACGGCTCAGCGGGCCGATCTGAAAATCGTCTCGATCACCGGCAGCCTCTTGCGCAAGCTTTCGGCCAACCCGCTGGATGTGGTGATGCGGATGCAGCGCAAGACCGGAGGCGAGGCCTATTTCCTGCCGGTGCCTTATCTGGCCTCTTCGGTCGCGGAACGCGAAAGCTTCCAGTCCTATCAGAGCGTGCAGGAGTTGATGGAGCTGGCCCGGCAATCCGACATTTTTGTGGTCGGCATCGGCTCGATCGATGCGGAAAGCAACCTGGCCCGCACACAGGAGATCAGCGCGCAGGAACTGGACGACCTGCGTGATGCTGGCGTGGTGGGCGATATCGCGGGCAGTTTTTATGACATCAACGGCCGGATCGTCGAAACCGAGCTTGGCCGCAAGACCGTGGGTATGCGCGGGCAGGAACTGGCGGGTCGCCGCGTGCTGGGCATGGCTGCGGGGCTGCGCAAGACACAAGCGGTGCTGGGGGTGCTGCGTTCGGGGCTGATCCATGAGATCGTTCTGGACGAACACCTAGCCCGCGCTGTCCTGTCCGAGGCCCCCGTTGGCTTTGGAGGCACCACATGACCCGCGCTTTGCTTATCGTGATAGATTCCGTCGGCATTGGCGGCGCGCCGGATGCGTCTGCGTTTGGCGACGCAGGGTCGAATACCGTTGGCCATATACTCGATGCGCGGGGCGAGGCTGGGCTGGCCGTGCCGAATCTTGCCGATATGGGTCTGTTTCAGGCGCTGGTCCATTCCAGCGACAATGCCTGGACTGATCTGCAGCCGCGACCGAACGCAACTTGGGCGGTAGGCCGCGAGGTGGGGCGGGGCAAGGACACGCCTTCGGGCCATTGGGAAATCACCGGCCTGCCGGTGATGGAGCCGCCGCATGTCTTTGAAGCGCTGGAAAGCTCGTTTCCTCAAGCGCTGCTCGACGCGCTGATTGCGCAAGGCGACCTGCCCGGTATCCTCGGCAACAAACACGCCTCCGGCATGCCGGTCCTGCGCGAACTGGGCGAAGAGCATATCCGCACCGGCAAGCCCATTGTCTACACTTCAGCCGATTCCGTGCTGCAGATCGCCGCACATGAGGGCAGCTTTGGTCTCGACCGGCTCTATGAACTCTGCCGCACCGCGCGTGCAATCTGCGACGACTACCGCGTGGGCCGAGTGATCGCACGGCCCTTCGTCGGTGGAACGGCGCAGGATTTCAAACGCACCGGAAACCGCCGCGATTTCACCATGCCGCCAGGTGAGGACACGATACTCGACACCCTGATCGCCGCAGGGCGGCAGGTGATGGCCATGGGCAAGATCAGCGACATCTATGCCGGCCGCGGCATCACCGAGACCCGTAAGGCCCATGGCAACATGGCGCTTTTTGACCTGACGCTCACCGCGATGGACGACCTGCAAGAAGGCGGATTGATGTTCGCCAACTTTGTCGATTTCGATACCGAGTTTGGCCATGCCCGCGACCCACTGGGCTATGCCAAGGCGCTGGAAGACTTCGACGCGCGCCTGCCCGAACTGTTTGCCAGGATGGCCCCGGGCGACCTGCTTATCATCACCGCCGATCACGGCAATGACCCCACCTGGGCCGGTACCGACCACACGAGGGAACAGGTGCCGGTTCTCATCAAATCGAAAACGCTGGACCCTGCCGGTCTGGGCGTGCGCCCCTTTGCAGATATCGGTGCCACAATCGCCGATTATCTGGGCGTGCCCACGACCCCGCATGGCACCAGCATGCTGCCCCTGCTAGGAGAGAAACAGTGACTGTTTCCACAAAAGACATCACCCAAACGGCCGACCAACTGCCGGTCGCCGCCCACCCCGCGCGGTTCCCGCGCAATCCCGGTATTCCGCTGGACCTCGACTGGGTGTCCTCGGTTCAGGTCAACACCTCGGCGGTGGAACGCCGCGCCGGATCTCTGGGTGCGCGGCGCAGCGTCAAAAAGGACTATCAGGCCGCCTGGCTGCTGCGTGCGATCACACTGATGGATCTGACCACGCTCAATGGCGACGACACGCGTGGCAAGGTCCGCCGCCTGTGTGCCAAGGCCAAACGTCCGCTGCGCCACGATCTTGTCGAGGCGCTGGGGGTTGAAGAGCTCAACATCACCACGGGTGCTGTCTGCGTCTATCACGACATGATCAGCACGGCGGTCGAGGCGCTGGAGGGGACAGGCATCCCGGTCGCCGCCGTCTCGACCGGGTTTCCCGACGCGCTTAGCCCCTTTCACCTGCGGGTGCAGGAAATCGAGGAATCGGTCAAGGCGGGTGCATCCGAGATCGACATCGTTATCTCGCGCCGACATGTGTTGACCGGCGATTGGCAGGCACTCTATGACGAGATGCGCGCATATCGCGAGGCCTGTGGCGAGGCGCATGTGAAGGCGATCATCTCGACCGGCAATCTGGGCACCCTGCGCAATGTGGCGCGCGCGTCCCATGTCTGCATGATGGCGGGGGCCGATTTCATAAAGACGTCGACCGGCAAGGAAAGCGTCAACGCAACGCTCCCGGTCAGCCTGACCATGGTGCGCACCACCCGCGAATATGAGGCGCACACCGGATACAAGATCGGCTTCAAACCAGCGGGCGGTATTTCGAAGGCCAAGGATGCGCTGGTCTACATGTCGATGATGAAGGAAGAGCGCGGCAATGACTGGCTGGAACCGGACCTGTTCCGCTTCGGGGCCTCCAGCCTTCTGGGCGACATCGAACGCCAACTCGAACATTTCGTGACGGGCCGCTACTCGGCCACGTTCCGCCACGGCATCAGCTAGGATGACTGATATGACAGTTTCAGAGATCTTCAAGACCATGGAATACGGCACCGCCCCCGAAAGCACGTCCGAGGCGCAGGCCTGGCTCGACCGCCATGACCGTACCTTCGGCCTGTTCGTGAATGGTGCCTTCACCAAGCCCGGCAAGGAGTGTTTCGACAGCGTGAACCCCGCAAATGGCGAGGTGCTTGCCGCACTGACCGAGGCCACCGCCAAGGATGTGGACGCTGCCGTGAAGGCCGCCTCGAAGGCGCAGAAAAGCTGGGCCGCGCTTGGCGGGGCCGGGCGGGCCCGGCACCTCTATGCGCTGGCGCGGCTGATCCAGAAACACGCACGTCTGTTTGCGGTGCTGGAAAGCCTCGACAATGGCAAACCGATCCGCGAAAGCCGCGATGCGGATATCCCGCTGGCCGCGCGCCATTTCTACCATCACGCGGGTTGGGCGCAGCTGATGGAAAGCGAGATGCAAGGGTATGAGCCGATCGGCGTTGCCGGACAAGTGATCCCGTGGAACTTCCCCTTCCTGATGCTGGCGTGGAAGATCGCTCCGGCGTTAGCGATGGGCAATGCCGTGGTGCTTAAACCAGCGGAATACACCTCGCTCACAGCGCTGCTCTTTGCAGAGATCTGTATCGAGGCAGGTTTGCCCGAGGGTGTGGTGAACATCGTCACTGGCCACGGGCCCGTCGGCGCGATGATTGCCGAACACAAGGACGTGGCCAAGGTGGCCTTTACCGGTTCGACCCGGGTGGGCCGCATTCTGCGCGAACAGACCGCCGGGACCGGCAAGAAGCTGACGCTGGAGCTAGGTGGCAAATCCCCCTTTATCGTTTTCGACGACGCCGATATCGACAGCGCGATCGAGGGGATCGTGGATGCGATCTGGTTCAATCAGGGGCAGGTCTGCTGCGCCGGGTCGCGTCTGCTGGTGCAGGAGAGCATCGCAGAAGCCTTTCACGACCGGCTGCGGTTGCGGATGCAGAGCCTGCGCGTGGGCGACCCGCTGGACAAGTCCATCGACGTGGGTTGCATCGTTGATCCGGTCCAACACAAGCAGATCACCCAGATGGTCGAACAGGGCGTGGCCGAAGGCGCAACCGCGTTCCGCAGCGAAACCGTGTTGCCTGAGAATGGCTGCTATTACGCGCCGACCTTGCTGACCGGGATCGAGGCGGGCGATACGCTGGCGCAGGAAGAGATATTTGGGCCGGTTCTGGTCTCGATGAATTTCCGAACGCCCGCCGAGGCGGTGCAGCTGGCCAACAACAGCCGCTACGGGCTCGCCGCGAGTGTCTGGACCGAGAATATCAACCTCGCCCTTGGGATCGCGCCACAGATCAAGGCGGGTGTGATCTGGGTCAATTGCACCAACCAGTTCGACGCAGCCGCAGGTTTTGGCGGCTATCGCGAAAGCGGGTTCGGGCGCGAGGGCGGGCGCGAGGGGCTGTATGAATATGTCAAACCGAGCTACCTGAAATCGCTCAAGGATGCCGCCCTGGTCAAACCCCACGCGCTTAGCGAAGGCGGCAGCGAGGGGATCGACCGCACTGCCAAGATGTATGTCGGCGGCAAGCAGGCCCGGCCCGACAGCGGCTATAGCACGCCGGTGACCTCCCCCAAGGGCAAGCTGATCAGCCATGTGGGTATGGGCACCCGCAAGGATATCCGCAACGCGGTTGAGGCAGCGTCTGTGGCGTCGGGCGGCTGGGCCAAGGCCTCGGGGCACAACAAGGCGCAGATTCTCTATTATATCGCCGAAAACCTCGCCGCGCGGGCGGAAGAGTTTCAGACCCGTCTGAGCGCAATGACCGGCGTCACGGTCAAATCCGCCACGCAAGAAGTCGACGCTGCCGTCAACCGGTTGTTCACTTATGCAGCCTGGGCTGACAAGTATGACGGGCAAGTGCATTCGGTGCCGGTGCGCGGCGTGACCGTGGCGATGAAGGAACCGGTTGGTGTGATAGGCATTGCCTGCCCTGATGACGCACCCTTGCTGGGATTCGTGTCGCTGGTCGCCCCGGCGATTGCAATGGGCAACACTGTCGTGGCGGTTCCCTCGCCGGTGCATCCGCTTGCGGCCACCGATCTCTATCAGGTTTTCGACACTTCGGACCTGCCGGGTGGGGTGGTCAATATCGTGACCGGAGATCGCGACGAGCTGACCAAGACCCTGGCCGATCACTATGGTGTGGATGGTGTCTGGTACCAAGGCACTGCTGAAGGCTCGACGATGGTGGAACACGCGGCGGCTGCCAACCTAAAACGGACCTGGGTGAATTACGGTAAGGCCATCGACTGGATGGACCCAGCTCAGAGCGAAGGCCAGGAATATCTGCGGCACGCAACCGAAGTAAAAAACGTCTGGATTCCCTACGGCGAATGAGCCCTGCGCGGAACACACCCTTCGGATCGCTGCCCGACGGCCAGCAGGTGCAGCGCGCAACCATCGCCCGCGACGGGTTGCGCGCGCATGTGCTGACCTATGGGGCGACCCTACAGGACCTGCGGCTGGACGGTGTTGCGCATCCTCTCGTGCTGGGTTGGCCCTCACTTGACGGCTACCTGCAGAGCGGTGCCTATTTCGGCGCCATTGTCGGGCGCTTTGCCAACCGGATCGCGCAGGGACGGTTTCGCGCGGGTGGGCGCTGGCATCAGGCCGACCGGAATTTCCTTGGTCGTCATTGCTTGCATGGCGGCGGTCAGGGCAGTGACAAGATGCTTTGGATGATAACCGAGCAGACCGATGACGGAGTGACGCTGGCTTTGCAGATGCCCGACTGCCATATGGGCTTTCCCGGCAATTTGTCAGTGACGGTGACTTATGCGATCCGTCCCGACGCCACGCTTGAGATTACAATCAAGGCACAGACCGATCAAAACACACCCTGCGGGTTCGCGCCGCACGGCTATTTTGCCTTGGGTGACAGCGGCAACATCAGCACCCATGACCTGACCATTCAGGCCGAACGGTATCTGCCCGTTGATGCCGATCTGATCCCCACCGGCGAAAAGCGCGACGTTGCTGGAACCCCATTCGACTTCCGCCAGCCCCGGAAGGTCGGCACGCATCCCTATGATCACAATTTATGCCTGTCTGCACAGCAGGTTCCGCTGCGCGAGGTGGCGCAGCTGACCGCGCCCGGCGGGGCTTTGAGCATGACGCTGGGCACCACGGAACCCGGCCTGCAGGTCTATACCAACAGCCAGTTCAACGAGCCCGACCGGCCAGGTTTGCAGGGCCGACCCTATGGGCGTTTTGCAGGTGTCGCGCTGGAGCCGCAGCTTTGGCCGGATGCGATGAATCAGCCAGGCTTTCCTACTGCAATTCTGACCCCTGATGCGCTCTATCGCAGCCAGAGCCAGTTCAGGTTTCGCCACCATATCTGATCTGATCGCCAGATCGGCGCTCCGGTCGGTTGACTTTTTGCCATATTTTAATTAACATGATAACTAATTGAGTCGGAGAGAAAGTAATGCCGCATCTGTCGATCGAGTATTCGGCAAATCTGGAGAATCGCGTCGATATCTCTGGGCTTTGCGCAAATCTGCGGCAGGCCGCTGAGCGTATCGAGGCGTTTCCATTGGCCGGGCTGCGCGTCCGCGCCTTGCGAGCCGATCATTTTGCCATTGCCGATGGCGATCAAAAACATGGCTTTGTCGACATTTCGGTCCGTTTGCGCGCAGGTCGCACGATGTCGGTACGCAAGGCGGCGGCGAACGCGCTGTTCCGCGCGGCGGAGGAATTTCTCAAACCCTACATGGCGCAGCATTCGCTGGCCCTGTCGCTGGAGATGCGGGACATTGACCCTGAGCTGTCGCCCAAAACCGGCACGATCCGCGATCACCTTGGAGACCCCCAATGACAGCGCTGACCCAGAATATCGAAGGACTTGGCGGCTTCTTGACCCGGTTCCGTACCGAGGGTATCCGGCACCGCATCGCCGGGCAGGACCGGGCCGGTTCGGCTGGGGTGTTCCAGACGATCTCACCAGTCGACAAGAGCGTGATCTGTGACGTGGCGCGCGGAGACGCTGCTGATATCGACGCGGCGGCGCAGGCGGCGGCGGGCGCCTTTGCCGATTGGCGCGACAAGCCCGCGACCGAGCGGCGCAAGATCCTGCTCAACGTGGCGGCGGGCATCGAGGCGCGGGCCGAGGAAATCGCGCTGTGCGAGTGCTGGGACACCGGCCAGGCGCTGCGCTTCATGTCCAAAGCGGCGCTACGTGGGGCTGAAAATTTCCGGTATTTCGCCGATCAGGTGGTGCAGGCACGCGACGGGCAGCACCTGAAATCGCCCACATTGATGAATGTCACGACCCGCGTCCCGATCGGCCCGGTCGGGGTAATCACGCCTTGGAACACGCCGTTCATGCTGAGCACTTGGAAGATCGCGCCAGCGCTGGCTGCGGGCTGCACGGTTGTCCACAAACCGGCTGAGGCCAGTCCGCTCACAGCGCGACTGCTGGTCGAAATCGCTGAAGAGGCGGGGCTGCCGCCCGGCGTTCTGAACATGGTGAACGGATTTGGCGAGGATGCGGGCCGCGCGCTGTGTGAGCATCCGTTGATCCGCGCGATTGCCTTTGTGGGTGAAAGCCGGACTGGAAGCCTCATCACCAAACAGGGAGCCGATACGCTCAAGCGCAACCATTTGGAACTGGGCGGCAAGAACCCGGTGATCGTGTTCGACGATGCCGATCTGGATCGGGCGTTGGACGCGGTGATCTTCATGATCTACTCGGTCAATGGCGAACGCTGCACCTCCTCCTCGCGGTTGTTGGTGCAGGACACGATTCGCGCTGAATTCGAGGCCAAGCTGGTCGAGCGGGTGAACAATATCAGGGTCGGCCATCCGCTGGACCCGGCGACCGAGATCGGGCCGCTGATCAGCGAAGAGCATTTCAACAAGGTTACTTCGTATTTCGACATCGCGCGTCAGGACGGTGCCACCATCGCCGCCGGGGGTGAGACGGTCGGAGATTCGGGCTATTTCGTGCGCCCGACGCTCTTCACCGCTGCCAACAACGACATGCGCATCGCGCGTGAGGAAATCTTTGGCCCGGTCCTGACCTCGATCACGTTTGCCACCGAGGAAGAGGCTTTGCAGCTTGCCAATCACACGCCCTATGGGCTTACCGGCTATGTCTGGACCAGTGACCTGACCCGCGCTTTGCGCGTTACCGACCGCCTGGAAGCGGGAATGATCTGGGTAAACTCCGAGAATGTCCGCCACCTGCCGACGCCATTCGGCGGCGTCAAATCCAGTGGGATCGGGCGCGATGGCGGCGACTGGTCCTTCGAGTTCTACATGGAGCAGAAACATATCGGTTTCGCGACCGGTGCCCACAAGATCCCGCGTCTGGGTGCGTAAAGGAGAGACCTCATGCCCGTTCCCGCCCCCAATCTCTATCCCGATTTCAACACCATTCGCCTCAGCCATGTGTGCCTGAATGTCAGGGACTTGGCCGCCTCGCGCGCCTTCTATGTTGATATGTTCGGGCTGCAGGTGAGTGATGAGGATGACAACCACATCTACCTGCGTGCGCTAGAGGAACGCGGGCATCATTCGGTGATCCTGCAGAAATCCGACCAGCCCGGCACGGTCGAAGTGATGGGGTTCAAGACCTTCGACGAGGACGATCTGGACCGCGCCGATGCGTATTTCCGGGCTAAAGGCCGACCCACTGAATGGGTACAGCGCCCCTATCAGGGCCGCACGCTGCTGACCTCGGACAATATGGGCATCCCGCTGGAGTTCTATCACCGGATGGACCGGCTGACGCCCATCCATCAGGAGTATGGGCGGTATCACGGGGTGCGCCCGCTGCGGATCGATCACTTCAACTGTTTTTCGACCAATGTGGATGACAGCGTCGCCTTCTACAGCGATTTCGGCTTTCGAGTGACCGAGTTCACCGAGGATGAAGAGACCAGCCGTCTCTGGGCCGCCTGGTTGCACCGCAAGGGCGGGGTGCATGATATGGCTTTCACCAATGGTACGGGGCCGCGGATGCATCACGTGGCCTTCTGGGTGGCCAATCCACTGCATATCATCGACCTGCTCGATGTAATGTCGACCACCGGCTATGTCGGCAATATCGAACGCGGGCCGGGTCGGCATGGGATTTCCAACGCCTTCTTTCTCTATATCCTCGATCCCGACGGGCACCGGATTGAAATCTACAGCTCGGATTACCAGACCGTCGATCCCGATCACGAGCCGATCAAATGGGACTTGAAGGACCCTCAGCGGCAAACGCTCTGGGGCGCACCCGCACCGCGTAGCTGGTTTGAACATGGCACTGCGTTTGTCGGCGTTCAAGTGAACGAGCCCGAGCTGGATGCCAGCCCGATCATCGCACCGTAGGAGAGAATATGGAGTGGGATGACTTCGCCCATTGGGGTAAGCATATCTCGGACTGGGCGGCGGACTATCACAAGACCCTGCGCGATCGTCCGGTGCGGGCCCAAACCGCACCCGGTGAGATCGCGGCACAATTGCCCGCCGAGCCGCCTGAAAGCGCTGAGGCAATGGACGCCATCATGGCGGATTTCGAGCGGATCGTGATGCCCGGCATCACCCATTGGCAGCATCCCCGGTTCTTTGCCTATTTCCCCGCCAATGCCGCGCCACCCTCGATGCTGGCCGAGATGCTGGTCACAACGATCGCGGCGCAATGCATGCTATGGCAGACCTCTCCTGCCGCGACCGAGGTCGAGGGCGTTATGGTCGACTGGCTGCGCCAGGCGCTTGGCCTAGCCGAGAGTTATAGCGGCGTCATTCAGGACAGTGCCTCGTCGGCCACGCTGTCGGCGGTTCTGACCATGCGCGAGCGCGCCACTGGCTGGCGCGGCAATCGCGAGGGGCTGTCAGGGCAGGGGGCCTTGCGGATCTACTGCTCCGATCAGGTCCACTCCTCAATCGACCGGGCCTGTTGGGTGGCGGGGATCGGGCAGGACAATCTGGTCAAGATCGGCACTTCAGGGCCACGTCATGGCGTAGACGTAGAGACGATGCGCCGTGCCATCGCCACCGACCGCGCGGCGGGGCATATCCCGGCGGGAATCATCGCGGTGACCGGCGCGACGGGGATCGGGGCAAGTGATGTGCTTGGCCCGGTGCTGCAGGTAGCGCGGGACGAGGATCTCTATACCCATCTGGATGCCGCCTGGGCCGGGGCGGCAATGATCTGTCCGGAATTCCGCGATGATTTCTGGGCGGATGTGGATGGGTTCGACAGTATCGTCTTCAACCCGCATAAATGGCTAGGCGCGCAGTTCGATTGTTCGGTCCAGTTCCTGCGCGATCCGCAGGCGCAGCTCAACACGCTGAAGATCGAGCCGGAATATCTGAAAACCTCCGGCGCTGAGGTCACCAATTACTCTGAATGGACCATCCCGCTGGGCCGCCGGTTTCGGGCGCTGAAAATCTGGTTCCTGCTGCGTGCTTATGGCGTCGATGGGCTGCGCGGGCGTGTTCGCAACCATGTCACCTGGGCGGGTGAGCTTTGCGAACGCATTCGGGTGCTGGAAGGATTCGAGATCGTGACCGAACCGATCCTCAGCCTGTTTTCCTTTCGCTGCCCTGGTGATGACGCGACGCAACAGAGGCTGGTCGATGCGCTCAACGATGATGGGCGGATTTACCTGACACAAGGCTTGCATGAGGGGCGCAGGATCATCCGCGTCTCGGTCGGCCAGTTCGACTGCACGCGTGAGGATGTTATGATGGCGGCGCAGGTCATCGACGAGGTCTGGAAGGAGATCGCATGAGGTTTGCCACCTATTCCGCCGAGGGCGGGACGTTTTACGGCGCGGTGACTGATGCGGGCATGATCGCGCTCAGCCCTCAGTTTCCGCACTGGCCGACCCTGCGCGATGTGATCGCGGGGCAGGGCTTGGCTGTGCTGGCAGAGGCGGCGCAGGGTGGGGCGGTCACGCATCGGGATGTCACCTATCAGATCCCGGTGCCGAACCCGGGCAAGATCATCTGCGTGGGCGTCAATTTTCCCGACCGCAATGCCGAATACAAGGATGGCAGCGCGCTGCCAAAATACATGTCGCTGTTCCCCCGCTTCGCCTCGTCCTTTACCGGACATGGCCAGCCGCTGATTCGCCCGCCCGAGAACCACACGCTGGATTACGAAGGCGAAGTGGCGGTGGTGATCGGCAAAGGGGGTCGCCGGATCGCGGCAGACGAAGCCTATGACCACATCGCGGCGCTGACGCTCTGCAACGAAGGGACCATTCGCGACTGGGTGCGACATGCGAAATTCAATGTCACGCAGGGCAAGAACTGGGACCGCTCGGGGGCAATCGGGCCGTGGCTGGTGCCCTTCGCCGATGCCGCACAACTGGACGCAGCGCGCCTCACTACGCGGGTAAATGGCGAAGTGCGGCAGGAGGATACGCTCGACCGGATGATGTTCCCGATCCGCGAAGAGATCGCTTATATCTCGACCTTCACCACGCTTGAACCCGGCGACATCATCATCACCGGCACCCCCACTGGTGCTGGCGCGCGGTTCGACCCGCCGCGCTATCTGGTGCCGGGTGATGTGGTCGAGGTTGAGGTCGAGGGGATCGGCATCCTGCGAAACGGGGTGGAGGACGAGGCATGACGCCCGAAAACCATGCACAGGCCGCCGCCGACCTGCTGCGTGCCGAAGAGACCGGCCAACAGATCGGGCTGCTGAGCTTGCGCCATCCCGAAATCGACATGGATGACGCCTATGCGGTGCAGACCGCACTGATGGCGCATAAGCTGGCGCAGGGCCGCCGGGTGATCGGGTGGAAGATCGGGTTGACCTCGAAGGCGATGCAATCGGCACTGAAGATCGACATTCCAGATAGCGGCATTCTGTTTGACGATATGGCATTCAAGACCGGGGCAACCGTGCCGCAGGGCCGCTTTATCCAGCCCCGGATCGAGACCGAGATTGCCTTTGTGATGAAATCCCCCGTGGGCGGGGATGTGGCGGCGGAGGATATTCGCGCGGCGACCGATTATGTGTCCCCGGCCATCGAAATCCTAGATACAAGGATCCTACGCGCTGACCCTGAGAGCGGCCGGGCGCGCAATGTCTTCGACACGATCAGCGATAACGCCGCCAATGCCGGTGTTGTACTGGGCGCGGAACGGCATGGCGTCGATGATTTCGACCTGCGCTGGGTCGGCGCGTTAACCTTCCGCAACGATGAGATCGAAGAGACTGGGCTGGGCGCAGGGGTGCTGAACGATCCGGTGGAAAGCGTCGTTTGGCTGGCGCGCCGCATGGCACAATACGGCCAAAGCATCGAGCCGGGGCAGATCATTCTGTCGGGCAGCTTCATCCGTCCTATCGAGTGCCCGACCGGCGCGCGCATCCATTCGGATTTTGGCCCCTTCGGCTCGGTCGCGGTGAATTTCGCCTGACGGCTCAGGGCTCCAACAGGTGCGCACGGCCTTTCTCGACCAAACGCGCATTCAGTTCCCGCGCTTCGGGTGCGCCTATTTCCAGCGCGAAAACAAAGGCATGGGTCAGGTAGAAACAGGCGGCATCCAGATCACCGCCTGTTTCGCTGCGATCTGCCGCCCGAGTATAGAGCCGCACCAGCGCCGCTTTGTCACCCTCAGCATGGGCCTGCAGCAATTGCTGATCCAGTTCTGAGTCACTCACGTTGTGGTCCGTCGCCCCGCGACCTGACTTGCCACCCAATGGTGGAAGTTATGCGTCGGCCCATCCATCACCGGCGAGAACCGGCCGCCATCGAACAACATGCCGTGGCGACCCCGCTGCATGCCTTCGACGACAAAGACGTCCTCTTCGAAGACACCGCGCCATTGCTGCGCATTGGCCTCGCGTAGCGCGTCCAGCTCGGGCGTGCCCGTACTGGACCGGGCATAGTAAAGCTCCACATGCTCGACGGTGCGTTCACAGCCGACCGGTTCCAGAACGATCGCAAAGGCATGGTCGCGCTGCACACCTAGCAACACGTTGGGATAGACCGCGATATACTCCGCGCCCTCATCCCATTTGTCGCTGAGCCCGGCAAAATCAGGAAAGACCGCGCCATCCTCACTCTTGAGCTGCCGGTAAACCAGTGTGCCTTGCCCGGAATAGGCGCCGGGTTTCTGGATATTGTAGTGGTCCTCCAGCCGGGAATAGCTGTTGAGGCCGGGATGCACCCAGGGCAGGTGGTAGCTTTCGCAGTAATTCTCGACCGCGAGCTTCCAGTTGGTGGCGACCTCAAGCTTGAAGGACGAAGAGCCGCCGCCCGCATGGAGCGGCTGTTCGAACTCGGCCCAGCGTTCCAGCAGGTCGGCATGGGCCACCTCGAACGCGGGCGCCGTGCCGTCGATATTGACGAAGATCACGTCCTTCCAGACGTGGGACCGGATGCGCACCAGCCCCAGCTCGTCCAGCTTCACATCCTCATGCCGGTTCTGGCCCGGCCCGCCCACATGCGGCGTGGCGCGCAGACGGCCTTTCAGATCGTAGCACCAGCTATGATAAGGGCAGCGGATCGCGCCTGTGATCTTCTTTGGCGCATCCACCAAGATCATGCCCCGGTGACGGCAGGTATTCTGGAACACGCCGACCTCGCCATCTTTGTCGCGCACCAGCAGCAGCGGCATGCCGAGAAAGTCGATAGGCTTCGCATCGCCGGTTTCCGGGATATCCTTGCCAAATCCAACCCCGGCCCAGTTTCCGAACAGGACGGCGGCGCGCTCTTCGGCGAAGACCTCGGGGTCGACATAATGCGCGTTGGGCAGGCCATTGGCGGTATTCACTGATGCCATGACCGGGGCAAGCTGTGTCGGTTTGTTCATCTGGCGTCCTCCGCAGTTGGGTGTCGGAGCGGAATTGAACGCGGTTTGGTAGCGTCTCACAACCTCAGAAAAGTTGCGTTTCAGATGAATTCAAATCATGCGAACCCGTGCGGATTTCCCGGATGATCCAGTCGCGCAACTGCATCGCACTGGCCGAAAGATCGGCATTCCGCTTGCCGTGGATGTAAAACCGGTGTGGCGCGCGCAGCATATGCGGTGTGATTGCCACCAAGGCGCCGCCGCTCAACAGTGGGGCGATCAGGCGCTCCCATCCCAGCGCCAGCCCAGCCCCATCCTGTGCGGCCTGCAGCGCGATGGCGTAGTTGTTCACCTTTATGCCCGGATTGATGGGCCCGTCGTAACCCAATTGCCGGAACCAGTCACCCCATTCGGTCCAGCTGGTGTTGTCAGAGGTCATGTGTATCAGCCGCTGGCTGGCCAGCGTGGCAAGGTCAGCGCCGTGCAGAGAGGCCGCCAGTTCCGGCTGCGCCACCGGGATCAGCCGGTCGCGATAAAGCACTGTTCGGTTGACCTCGGAGTGACGATACGGACCATACCAGATAAACAGATCGAGGTCGTTTGGGTTGTCAAAAGGTCGATCCCGTACGATCTGGTTTACGTTCACATCAGGCTGCTCACGCCAAAACCTCAAAACAGCCTGCGACAACCACAGTGTTGCCACGGCAGAAGTCGAACCGATGGTTACCACCTTGTCCTCGGACCGGTCGCGCAACGCCTGAAGACTCTGCGACATCCGGTTGAACGAGGTCGACAGCCCTTGGAATAGGTCTCGACCGGCCTCGGTCAACTCAACCCCGCGATGGCGACGCTGAAACAGGGCAAGGCCCAGTTCGCGCTCCAGCGCCTTGATCTGGTGACTGACTGCGCCTGGGGTCACTGAAAGCTCTTGCGCGGCATCTTTGAAGCTCTGATGCCTTGCGGCGGCCTCAAAGGCCGACAGCGTGGCGAAAGGGGGTAGATTGTAGTGGCGACGTGACATTTTCTGGCGCGCTATGGGTGAATTGACATAACCCGACTATGCCGGGCTTTACCGCCTGAGACCAGTCTCAATCAAGCCTCGGGCCTACGAACTCACCCGCCATCGCTTTGCCGGCATTTGCTTGACAATCGGTTAGAACCTGTGCTTGTTACCGCTAACACATGCGGCGCGGTCAGGGTGCTCTGGCCATTGTGATGCGTCGCCGATCCAACATCAGTATTTCGACGTCATTCAGGGTCTGAGGAGAAAACCGTGGCCGTAACAGTAGCAATCAACGGATTTGGCCGGATTGGCCGCAATGTGCTGCGTGGGATCATTGAATCCGGGCGCACCGATATCGAGGTTGTGGCCATCAACGATTTGGGCCCGGTCGAAACCAACGCGCATTTGCTGCGCTACGATTCGGTGCATGGTCGTTTCCCCTCCGAAGTCACCACAACCGAGACCACAATCGACGCAGGCCGCGGCCCAATTGAAGTGACCGCCATCCGTAATCCTGCCGATCTGCCTTGGGACCATGTGGATGTGGTACTGGAATGCACCGGTATCTTCACTTCGAAAGAAGCCTGCCAAGCGCATCTTTCGACCGGCGCGAAGCGGGTGTTGATCTCTGCCCCCGGCAAGGATGCGGACAAGACAATCGTTTACGGAGTGAACGACGGCTCGCTGACCGGTTCTGATCTGGTTGTCTCGAATGCCTCCTGCACTACCAACTGCCTGTCGCCTGTAGCCAAGGTTCTCAATGACACGGTCGGCATCAAGCGCGGGTTCATGACTACGATCCACTCTTACACCGGCGATCAGCCGACGCTGGATACGCTGCACAAGGACCTCTACCGCGCCCGCGCGGCGGCGATGAACATGATCCCGACCTCGACCGGGGCGGCCAAGGCGGTGGGGCTGGTCCTGCCGGAACTGAACGGCAAGCTGGACGGCGTGGCAATCCGAGTGCCAACACCGAATGTCTCTGTGGTCGATCTGACCTTCGAGGCGGACCGCGACACCAGCGCCGAAGAAATCAACGCCGCGATCTCCGCTGCGGCGAGCGGGCCGTTGAAAGGCATTCTGGGCGTGACCGACGAAAAGCTGGTCTCGATGGATTTCAACCATGACCCGCATTCGTCGATTTTTGCGACCGATCAGACCAAGGTGATGGACGGCAATATGTGCCGCGTGCTCAGCTGGTACGACAATGAATGGGGCTTTTCCATGCGGATGGCGGACACCGCCGTCGCCATGGGCAAGCTGATCTGAGGGCAGGGTCATGAGCACGATAATCGACATCTTTGGTCGTGAGGTATTGGACAGCCGGGGCAATCCGACGGTTGAGGTTGATGTTGTGCTCGAGGATGGCACGATGGGTCGGGCTGCGGTGCCGTCGGGGGCCTCGACCGGGGCCTATGAGGCGGTCGAGAAGCGCGATGGCGACGCAGCGCGCTATCTGGGCAAGGGCGTGCTGGAGGCGGTGGCCGCCGTCAATGGCGAGATCGCCGAGGCGCTGGTCGGCTTTGATGCCACCGAGCAGGAGGCCCTCGACGCCACGATGATCGAGCTGGACGGCACGCCCAACAAGGCGCGTCTGGGCGCCAATGCGATCCTCGGCGTCAGCCTGGCCGTGGCCAAGGCAGCGGCCGATTTCACCACCCAGCCGCTCTATCGTTATGTGGGTGGCACCCAGGCGCGGATGCTGCCGGTGCCGATGATGAACATCATCAATGGCGGTGAACATGCCGACAACCCGATCGACATCCAGGAATTCATGATCATGCCGGTCGCGGCGGACAGTATCCGCGACGCGGTGCGCATGGGGTCCGAAGTGTTCCACACGCTAAAAAAAGAGCTTTCGGCGGCGGGTCTGGCCACCGGGATCGGCGATGAGGGCGGCTTTGCGCCCAATCTCTCTAGCACCCGCGACGCGCTGGACTTCATTCTGAAGTCGATCGAGACGGCCGGCTATCGGCCCGGTGAAGATATCTACCTCGCATTGGACTGCGCCGCGACAGAATATTTCCGCGATGGTAAATATATCCTTTCCGGCGAAGGCAAAACCCTGAGCCCGGCGGAGAATGCCGCCTATCTCGAGGCGCTGGTGAACGACTATCCGATCATCTCGATCGAGGACGGCATGTCCGAGGATGACTGGGACGGCTGGGCGGCGTTAACCGAATCTTTGGGCGATCGTGTGCAGCTTGTGGGCGATGATCTGTTCGTGACCAACCCCGAGCGTCTGGCGATGGGGATCGAACGGGGTTGCGCCAATTCGATGCTGGTGAAGGTGAACCAGATCGGCACGCTGAGCGAGACCTTGCGGGCCGTGGACATGGCGCACCGGGCCGGCATGACCAATGTGATGAGCCACCGTTCGGGCGAGACCGAGGATGCCACCATCGCCGATCTGGCGGTGGCGACCAATTGCGGTCAGATCAAGACCGGCTCACTGGCGCGCTCCGACCGGCTGGCCAAGTACAACCAACTGATCCGCATCGAGGAAACGCTGGGCGAAACCGCAAAATACGCCGGAACATCCATCCTGCGCGGCTGAACGGGAAACACCGGCAAAAGAGCCATGGTCCCAAGGACCCAAGGCAGTCCGATTTCAGTTCAAGACCTGCGCGTAAGTAGACGCTTTGGTATCGGCGCTGTAGAGTCTCATGGCAGGAGATTTTGCATGCGGCGGATCATCACCCTACTACTTACCAACCTTATTCTGGCAAGCGCTGTGCAGGCCGACAAAGGCACCTATCTGGATCTTGCCCGGCTCGGTTGGAACTATAAATTGCGGGTCACGATGGTGGGTCGCGATATGGCGATCCCGGTGCATATCAACGGGCGCGATCTGGCCGGCGCATCGCTCTGCCTGGTGGGCGAAAGGCCGCATCCGCAATCCCAGGCTGTGCTCGATACATTCCGGGCCTTGTTGCATCACAGTTTCGGATATCCCGCGCCTGTGCGCTATGCCGGTCCCTCTGCACGGGATTGCGGCTCGGGGCGGACCGTAATTCTGCGGCTTTATTCCGGGCATCCGCCGAACCGGGCGCTGTCATCAGATCTGCAATGGCTGAACGAAGTGCACCAGCTTGGGCTGCCCTCGGGACGCGGCTATATCGCGTCGTCTCCCGCCATGGCACAGACCTTTTTCGGTCGGCGCGGGCAAGGCACCCATATCATGGTCAAACAGCCGGCGCATGCGCGGCCGGACGGGCTGGAGGCGGCGTTCTACAAATCCATCCTGATCGAAGAGTTGTTTCAGACCTTCACCTTCGGCATGGATATCTTGCTCTACGATCGGCGGGCCGGTTTTCTTTCGAAACTGCAGGAGACGCCTGTGAACATGCAAAGGTTTCCGTGGGAGTCACACGCCTTCATGCGCGCGCTGCTGCAATCGAACCCCGGTGGCCTGTGCGCCTTTGATGTCTTCATGATGCACGCGGTGGGGCGAGCCCCGGTGGATCAGACCGTTGATCCGGGGTTTATCGATTATATCGATGTCCATTATGACCGTTTACGCGCGCTGGCGGATGAAACCCTGGCTGATCCCCGCTTTGCCGCGATCCTGGATGGTGGATGCACCTAGGCAGCGGGTTCAGGGTAATACCTTAAGCTGTGTTTGACAGGGCGAAGAGTCCGGTTAGCCTGATCCTTGAAAAGATGGTCTGACGAGGCCGCAGGGAGGCGATATGGACACCAGACCCGACACCCCGCCAAGCGGTATGGGGGACTTATCTGCCTATCTGTCGCAAGGTCTGGTTGGGCATGAGCATTTGGTGGAATGCTTGTTGATCGCCTTGCTCGAGGGGGGGCATCTTCTGGTCGAGGGGCCGCCCGGCCTGGCAAAGACGCGGGCGGTCAAATGGCTGTCAAATGCGGTCGAGGGCAGTTTCGCGCGTATTCAGTGCACGCCTGATCTGATGCCATCGGACCTAACCGGCACGCCGGTTTACCATCCGAAGGATGGCACGTTCGAGTTCGTGCCGGGCCCGGTCTTTCACAATCTGGTTCTGGTCGACGAGATCAACCGCGCGCCGCCAAAGGTGCAGTCGGCCCTGCTTGAGGCGATGGCCGAGCATCAGGTGACCGTCGGCAACGAGACTCATAGGCTGCCCGATCCGTTCCTGGTGGTGGCCACGCAGAACCCGATCGAACATGACGGTACCTTTCCGCTGCCCGAAGCGCAGCTTGACCGGTTCCTGCTGCATGTGGTCCTGCGCCTGCCCAACCCCGAAACCGAACGCCAGATCCTGGATCTGGTAATTGCGGAGACCGAGGGTGGCGCGCCCATCGCCCGGCAGATGACGCTGGCGGATCTCGACAGCGCGAGGGCGCAGGTGCGGGCGGTGCATCTGGCGCCGGAATTGCGGGACTACATCGTACGGCTGGTGACCGCCACGCGCGAGGGCGATCTGGCTGGGGACGTAGAACATGCGGTCTCGCCCCGTGGTTCGCTAGCGCTGGCTTCGGCGGCACGGGCGCGCGCGTATTTGCGCGGGCGCGACTTTGCCCTGCCCGAGGATGTTGTAGCAGTTGCTCCAGACGCTCTGGCGCATCGGATGGTGCTGACTTGGCGGGCGGTGGCGGATGGGCGCAAACCGCGCGAAGTGGTCGCCGATATCCTCAAATCGGTCGAGCCGCTGTGAGCGAAGCGCTGACAGATGCGGGTGTCAGCCTGACCTCGGGTCCGTTGATCGCCCTGCGTCGCGTGGCGTTGTCTTCTTATGCCGCGCCACCCATGGCCGCCTTGCCGGGCGGCTTCGTCACGCGGCGGCGCGGGCAAGGGATCGAGGTTGTCGATGTGCGCGAATATGTGGCGGGTGATGATATCCGCCATCTGGATCGTGGCACCACCGCCCGCACCGGGCGGCTGCATGTGCGGCAGTTTCAGGAGGAACGAGACCGGGTCAGCCTGCTGGTCGCGGATTTCCGGGCGTCGATGTTCTGGGGTCTGCGCCGGGCGTTTCTGTCCGTCGCCGCCGCCGAGGCGCTAGTGATGATCGGCTGGCATCTGGTGGAAAGCGGTGGGCGCGTGGCGCTGCTGGCGATCACGCCGGATGCCCCGGTGATCGTGCCGCCACGCGGACGCACGCGCGGTATGTTGGACGTGATCGGCGGGCTGGTTCAGGCCCATCGCAACGGATTTGAGGCTGTTCTGGCCGGACGAGAGGATGCTCTGACACTGGACCAGGCGCTGACCCGCGCAGAACGCTTGGCCCCCACCGGTGCCGAGATAATCATTGCGTCGGGGTTCGACGCCCCCGGTCCCGATCTGTCCGACAGGCTGGATCGTCTGGCCCATCGCCGCAGCCCGCGGCTGGTTCTGATGACCGAGTCAAAGACTCACGAAATGCCGCGCGGTTGGTATCCCATCCGGCTGTCAGATGGCCGTCAGAAGCGGGTTTATCTGGCGCGGGCCGAGGCGGAAGAGGAGTGCATGTACCAGCAGGTTGCTGAACGCGCGGCTTTGGTTCTGAATGCCAGTGACCGCGTTGAAGAGACCGCCCGCCGAATTTCGGCCTCCTTTCCCACGAGGCTGGCAGCATGAAAGACACCGCGCTTTCCGAGACGGCGATGCTGGCCAGCTTGCGAGACATCCGATTGCCGCCCGATGCTCCGGGCGGAATGGTCGCCGAACTGGCCGTTGCCGCCGGGCTGGCAGGGCTAGGCGCGGTGCTGGTTGTTGGGTTTTTGCGCCTGCTCAGCAATCGCCGCGCGGTTGCGCAAGAGCCGGGGCCGACTGACCGGATGGCGGCGCTCGCTGACAAACCCGAGGCCGAACGGCGGGTCGCGCTGCTGCACCTTATGCGGATCCATGCGCCAGAGCGATATGCCGCGATCCGGGGCGATCTCTACCGGCGTGAGGGGGGGCTCGACCTGAAGGTACTGGAGGCGGAGGTCGCGCATCTTGTTTGAGCTGGCCGAACCCTGGGTGTTGCTGGCGCTGCCATTGCCCTTGCTGGTCGCGCGGCTGCTCAACCCGCAACCGGTCTCGGGGCGCGCCCTTCTGGTACCCGATCACATCGGCGGCGCGATGCTACAGGCGGGCCGCGCGCAGGTGGGTGCACGGCAAATCCCGCTGCGGCAGGCGCTGCTCTGGATGATCTGGGCATTGACGCTTGTGGCGTTGTCGGGCCCGCGCGATCTGGAACCGGTAAGCGCGCTCAAGGTGTCGGGCCGCGATCTGGCCATCGCGCTGGATCTGTCGGGCTCAATGGTGCGGGACGATTTTTATCTCGATGACCGCCAGGTCACCCGGCTTGACGCGGTGACCACCGTGGGTGCGGATTTTGCCCGACGCCGGGGCGGTGACAGGGTGGCGCTGATTGTCTTCGGCTCCGAGGCCTATTTCGCAACCCCGTTCACCTTTGACATCGAAGCGGTCGCGCGACGCATCGAAGAGGCCAGCATCGGCATTTCCGGCCGTGCCACCAATATCTCGGACGGGTTGGGGCTGGCGCTGAAGCGATTGGCTGACAGCGAAGCCGCGTCGCGCGTGGTCATCCTGCTATCGGATGGGGTCAACAATGCCGGCGCCACCAATCCGCGCGGGGTGGCGGAACTTGCCGCTGCGATGGGCGTGCGGGTGCATACGATCGCTCTGGGGCCGAAAGATCTGGACAGTGCCGAAGCGGGTGAGCGTGGGGTTGTGGATGCCACGACATTGCGCGCAATTGCGCAGGTTTCGGGCGGCGAGAGCTTTCGCGTGAAAACCACCGACGATCTGGTCGCCGTGGCCGAGGCGCTGGATCGGCTGGAGGCCACCGACAGTGACGGGCTGGCCGCCGAGATCTATCGCGATTTCTGGCCCTGGCCTGCCGCGCTGGCCGTTGTGCTGGGATGCTTCGCATTGTGGAGGGAGGCGGCGTGAGTATCCACGACATCACTCTGTTGCGGCCGCTCTGGCTGCTGCTTTTACCGGTACTGGGCGGTTTCGGCTGGTGGCTATGGTCTCGTAGCGGTGGGTTTGGTGAATGGGACCGGGCCGCAAACCCGGTGTTAATGCGGGCTATGGTCGCGCTTGGGCGGATCGATAGCAGCGCCAACCGCAAGCCGCTGATCGCGCTACTTGTAGCAGTGGCGATCTTTATTTTGGCGCTGGCTGGTCCGGCGATCGAGCGTCGTGATGCACAATCCTTTCGCAACCTGGACGGGGTTCTGTTCGTGGTGGATGCGTCAAGCAGCGTCACCGATAACCGTCGCTGGCCGCAAATGCTGACCATGGGCCGCTTTGGCGTCAGCGCCCTCGGCGCGCGGCCCGGCGGCATCATCGTCTATGCGGGCGACGCCTATGTCGCGACCGACATGACCACCGATCACCGGCAGGTGGGTCAGACCTTTTCCCTGATCAACTCGCAGACGATCCCCGACAAAGGCTCGCGCCCGGAACGCGCCTTGGCGCTGGCTGGTCAGTTGATACGCGAAGCCGATGTGCTGGCAGGCGATGTCGTACTCTTTTCCGACGGGGCGGGCCTGGGGCCTGCCTCGTTGCAGGAAGCGGCAGCTTTGGCGGAGGCGGGCGCGAGGCTGTCGCTTGTGTCGCTGGGCGATGCCGCAGCCGGGATGGAGACACATGCCAGCGTCGGCGGCGGCGTGGTATTCACGCTTGAGCAAACCGATGCGTTGCGAGACTGGCTGACCAGCGATGCGCGAATGCGGCTGGAACAGGCCGATTATCCTGTGCTGTTCTGGCGCGACATGGGGCGGTACCTGCTGGTGCTGGCGCTGTTTCCACTGCTCTTGCTGTTTCGGAGGGAGACTGCATGAGGTGGCTTGCGGTCTTGTCCGTCGCTCTACTGGCCTTGGCGGCCACGATAGGCAACACGGCGCCTTTTGGCCGCGTCGTCATGGCGCTGGGTATGCACGACCTTGCCGCGCTGATTTTCGATGACCCCGGTTGGCAGGGCGCGGCGCTTTATCGCGCTGGTGACTTTCAAGACGCGGCAGAAGCGTTTGAGGCGGCTGGTGCGCTCTACAATCTCGGCAACGCCGAAGCGCGGAGCGGCCGATACGCCGCGGCGCTGGAGGTCTATGATCTTGCAATCACACGCGGTGATCCGGATGCCCAAGCCAATTTCGACGTGGTGGCCGCCTATTATGCCGGCTTGCAGATTGACCCCGAAGCTTTGGGGCTTTTTCCGGAACGCAAGGAGGGCCCGCAGGCGGACAGTTTCATCGCACGCGGGGATGCGCGCGCTGCGGGTACGGGCAGCGAGGTCACCAATGCCAACACAATGCTAGGTCTGGCCGAGCTGGACAGCCGGGGGCAGTTGGGGGTGCGGCGCATTTTCGACGACAAGTTCATGGTGGCGGATGAGCGCTGGCTCAACCAGCTGTCGGATGTTCCGGGTGAGTTCATGGCCGCGCGCATTGCGCAGGAACATAAACGCCGCGTCAAGCTGGGCCTGTCGCCGCCAGAACCGGAGGGTGCGGAATGAGGTGGATGCTGCTGATCTGCCTGTTCTGGCCTGCTTTTGCCCTGGCGCAGTCGCGCACCGTGTTGCCATCTGAGTTGTCGTTGAGCATCTCGGTCGACGAGGATATCGGCACGCCGTTCACGCGCGAGATGATCCTGCTGACGATCCGGGGCGTCTATCGGCGTCACATCACGCGCGAGGACCTGCTCCAGCCTGATTTCGACGGTTTCAGCTGGGCGCAGCTGGGTCCCGATAGCTGGAGCGAAGAGCGGATCGGTGGCCGCAATTTCAAGGTCTTCACCCGGCGCATGGCAATCTACCCGGTGCGGTCGGGAACACTGACCATTGGCCCGTTCACCCATAAACTTACATTGACCGATGAAGGCGATGACTGGTTCGAACATCAGATCCAGTCCGAACCGCTCAGCATCGAAGTTGCCCCCGCGCCGCAATCGCAAGGCTGGTGGTTCCCGGTGCGCAATCTAAAAGTGTCGGATCAATGGTCGAACGCGCCCGACCAGTTAGTGCCGGGTGAAGGCGTGCTACGGGTGGTTCGGATCGAAGCCCTGGGTGTGACGCCCGAGATGTTACCACCCATGCCCGATCTGGCCTCGCCTTCAGCCATGGTCTTTCCGCACCCCGAAAAGCGTCTGGTGGAATTGACGCCCGAAGGGCCGGTGACCTACGCGTTCTGGCGCTGGACCATTCGTCCCTCCAACGACACATCCACCATCGTTGAGCCGTTGAGTTTCGATTACTTCGACACGGTGGGTCGCGAAATGCGCGAGGTCACGATATCGGCGCAACGTGTCGCCTATGGGTCCGTGACCGGAGACCGCGCCGCCGTTCCGCCATCAACGTCGGTACTGCCCGCACGCTTGCCGGGCTGGCCTGTTGCCGTTGTTGCTTTGTTGATCTTTGTTTCGGGCATTGTATTGGGTTTGTCAGGGCGCCGCGTGATCGGGCTGCGCGCGTTGCAAAGGTTTCCGATTTTCGATCCCCTCGCGCGTCGAATGAGTCGACTGGCGCGCTCCGGCAGGGCTGCGGAAACGCGCAGGGTGGCTGTCGCGCTGCTCCGGCGCGATGGAATGTTGCAAGAACGCGTGCAGATGGTGCGAGACTTTGACCACGCCTTCTTTGATCCGGCCGCATCGGCGCCTGATCTGACTTTATTCACCCGCCGTTTTCTGCGTTCAGCCACGCACAACAGTGAACATCCCAGCGGACCGCACCAGTATTGAGACCGGGAGAGGTCGTTTCTACACCCAAAGTAGGTATTGCAGTGGTGTAATCGCGGATTTGAAGGTGAGTCGCAGGCCGAAACAGTTGAATTGATTTACACTTTCGTTACCTTCTCTTTGGGAGGAGAACCAATGCAGACGATAGGCTACCCCCAGGCAGCGGGCCCTGTGTCCAATGTCTTGATCGTCGACGACCATCCGCTCTACAGCGACGCGCTTGCCGCCGCAATTGAACTCAGCTTCGATGGCTGCGGTATTCAACGCGCGCGGACGCTACAGGAAACCTTCGAAGTGCTTGAGGGCGGATTTGATCCGGACCTGATCATGTTCGATCTGAAACTGCCCGACGTGACGGGCATTTCGGGCTTTCAGGAGTTGAGAAAACGAAGGCCCTCTGCGCGGGTGCTTGTGATCTCATCGCTGGCCTCGGGCGAGTTGGTGCAGTCGCTGATCGAAAACGGCGCGATGGGGTTTCTGCCCAAGGACGCGTCCGCCAACACGCTGAAACACGCGATCAGTGAGATTGCGGCAGGGCGGGGCTATGTGCCACAGGAATACCGCCAGCTAGACGAAGTGCCGGCGCGGGATAGCTGCGCGTTCCAATCCAGCCCGGAATTGTCTAACCTGACACCGCAGCAGACCCGCATCCTCAAGCTGATCTGCGTGGGCAAGCCCAACAAGCAGATAGCTTATGAGCTGTCGCTGGCCGAGGCCACGGTCAAGGCGCATATCACTGCCTTGCTGCGCCGGCTGGGGGTACGCAACCGCACCCAGGCGGCGGTGCTGGTTGATTCCGTGATGGCGCGCCAGACCGGCAACGAACCGGAGGCACGCGCGTTTCTACAGCATTGAAGGTGGATGATGCGAGACCTGGACCACGGACCCTTTTTCATTCGCGTTGGCCGGTCTTCGGCGTCGGAGTCTAAGGCCGCCATCCGCGAGGCCTGCGCCGATCTTGATCCGGACGCGGCGTGTTTTGTGCTGGCCTTCATTCCGCACACGCTTGATCTGGACGAAGTCATGCGTGAGCTTGGCGAAAGGTTAGGGGGCGTGCCGGTTTTTGGCTGCACAACCGCAGGGCAGATTACCGCAAACGGCTATGAGGCCGATGCGCTGTTGTTGATGGGGTTTCCAAAGGCAAACTTCCGCTGTTCCTCGATCCTGTTCAAGGATCTCAACCCGCTGAACACGACTGAGATCGCGACACAGGCGCAGCGGCAAACCGAGAAATTCCGCCACACGGCAGGTTGGAACCGGCTGGCGCTGATGTTCTCGGACGGCTTGTCGAAACAAGAGGACGTGCTGGTCTCGACGCTGGAAACCGTGTTGGATGATCTGCCGATCTTTGGCGGTTCGGCGGGCGACGGTCTGGAGTTCGAAAAAACCTTTGTGCTGCACAAAGGACAGGCGCATACCAATGCGGCGGTCTTGTTGTTGATCGAAACGAACCTGCAATTTCAGGGCGTGGGTTTTGACCATTTTCTGCCGGTTGGCTCGCCGCTAATCATCACCGATGCCGACCCTGACGAGCGGCTGGTCTATGAGATCAACGGCGCGCCTGCCGCACTGGAATATGCGCGGTTGGTAGGCTGCCCGGTCGACGCGCTGTCACCGCAGGTCTTTGCCGAAAATCCAATGCTGCTGCGGCACAACCTCAACTACTATGTGCGTGCGATCCGGGATGCGACCGAAGGGCATGCGCTGTCATTTCTGGCGGCAATCGACGATGGTCTGATCCTGACACTTGGGCGCGGCAAAGAGATCCTTGAAACGTTGGATACCGGTCTGGATGTGCGCGATAGGGTTGGCAGGGCGCCAGATTTTATCCTTGGCTTCGATTGCGTCCTGCGCAAACTCGAGATCGAGCAGAACCAGCTGAGCAGCAAGGTCTCAGATATATTGCAGGCCCGGCGGGTTCTGGGGTTCAACACCTATGGCGAACAGCAATCCGGCGTGCATATGAATCAGACATTCGTGGGTGTCGCTTTTTTTGAACCCGAAACCAGGGTCCTGACCTGATGATGCTGAACCCCAACGACCCGCTCGACCTGCAAGTCGCCAAACAGGCCAAGATCATCGACGCGCTGATGCGCCGCGCCAACAGACAAAAAGACGTGGGACCCTCGGCCTTTCGGGCGTTTCAATCCGCTATCGAGCTTCAGCAGCAGGTCATGGCGCAAAGCCGAGATCTGGAACGCGCCACAACCGAGCTGGAAAGCGCCCGCTACGAACGCGAGCGTACCCGTAAAAGTCTTGTCGAAGCTTTGTCGTCGATGGAAGAGGGGTTTGCCCTGTTCACCGATGGCCAGCTGAACCTGTGCAACGATCTGTTTCAGGCGTTGCTGCCCGACATATCCGACAAGGTCATGCCGGGGCTTGGCATGGTTCGGTTTTTTACGCTGGTTTATGGCAGCGCGCATTTTGCTTCGTCGGATCTCAGCATGTCGCAGGTGGCCCAAGCCTTGGACCGCAGCCGCGACAACGGGATGATCACTAGTGTGGTCATCGAGCTGCGCAATGATCGCTGGTATCAGATGAGCGCACAGTCCACTTCGCATGACAATGTGGTCATTCTGCTCACCGAGATCACCTCAGTCGTCCGGCGCAACCGCGACGAGAAAGAAACCCTGATCGACCGTCAGGAAGACTACCTGCAGGCGGTGTTCCAGAACATGAGTTCTGGCATCTGCACCTTTTCCGCTGAGGCTGAGGTGATGATGCACAATGCGCGGTTCCGCGAGGTTTTGGGGCTGTCCAGTGCGATGTTGCAATCGGGGATGCCGGTCCAGCAGTTGCTGGACCTGATGCGCGCGCGTGGGCTTATCAAGGCGGATGACGAATTGAAGGTGGGTACCTGGCAGCGTGAGCTTGAAAGCCGGGGCTGGTTACGCAAGCGGGTGCGCGATGGCGCAGACCGGGTTCTGGATGTTCATGCCAACCAATTGCCCGATGGTGGCTTTCTGGTCGAACTCAAGGATGTCACGCTAGAGGCGCGCACGACCGAGATGCTCGAAAACCGGGTTATGGAACGCACCGCCGAACTGACGCGGGCCAATGAAAAGCTGATCCGTGAATACGAGGAAAAGGCTCAGGTAGAAGAGGCGTTGCGCGTGGCCAAGGAACGCGCCGAGGCGGCGGTTTCGTCGAAAACTCGTTTCCTTGCCGCGGCCAGCCATGACCTGTTACAGCCGATCAATGCCGCCAAACTGCTGATTTCGACGCTGAAAGAGACCAGCCGCAAAACCGACCTCTATCTGATGATGGAGCGTCTGGACGGTGCATTTGGTTCGGCCGAGCAATTGCTGCATTCGCTGCTCGACATCTCGCGACTCGAAAGCGCTGAGCCCGACACCGTTTCACCCAGAAGTGTCAGCCTTGCCTCGGTAATGGCGGGCATCCATGGTGATCAGGCGCTGGTTGCGGAACAAAAGAACGTGCGACTCGACATGGTGCCCTGCGAAGAGTTCGTGCATTCCGATCCGGTCTATCTTCTGCGGTCGATCCAAAACCTGGTGGTGAATGCCATTCAGTACACTGACCCGGGTGGCCGAGTTCTGGTGGGCTGCCGCAAGCGCGGCGACAAGATTGTCCTTCAGGTCTGGGACACCGGGATCGGCATCGCGCGTAAGGATCAGGCCCGCGTGTTCGAGGAATTTACCCGTGCTGATAACGTGCCATTTGGCTCGGGCATGGGGCTGGGCCTTTCGGTTGTCGACCGAGCCTGCCGGCTGCTGGGACATAAACTGTCGGTGCGTTCAAAACCCGGTGTGGGGTCGGTCTTCAGCATCGAGATGGATCGGGGCGCCGCAGATCGCAGTGCTCCTGAACCGGTCGAGCTGCTACCGCAGTCCGAGGACATGTCGCTTGATCATATCGTGCTGGTCATCGAAAATGACGAGGATGTGCTGTTTGGCACCACGCGATGGCTGGAACAATGCGGGGCCAGCGTTCTGGCCGCGCAATCGACTGATGAAGCCGTGCGATTTATCACCGATATTGGCATGCCGCCCGATATCATCCTTGCGGATTACCAGCTTGACAATGCCGACACCGGGATTGCAGCAATCACCCGGATCAGGGGCATAACGCAATCTCATGTTCCGGCCATCCTGATCACGGCCAACCGCAGCGACAGCTTGCGCGCATCCGCGCTGCGGCAGGATATCTCGGTGATGACCAAGCCGGTGAAACTGTCGCGCTTGCGGCCCTTGATCGACTGGAAAATCCGCTGGCGCCCCCCCACACGCCGTGCGGAGTCTGCGATACCGACAAAAGTCGGCGGTGACAGGACCGCCTGACGCCATAAGCTTCTGCCACGGAGGACCAAAATGATCAAAACGCTGCTGGCCGGGCTGTTATCTGTCTTGTTGAGCGCCGGGCTGGCGTTTTCTGCATCGATGGATGGCGAGGAAACATATGATCTTCTGTTTCGCGACGGAACGCTCGACAGCGTGGATCGCGACTCGGCGCTGATCTACCTGCGGACGGTCTCAAACCAACTCAAACCCGAAGCGGCTGAGCGTGATACGGGGCAGATCGCACTGACATTCGGAGATGCGGCCTCCGAAATGGCGCATCTGGAGTTTCGTCAGGATCAGAAACACCGCTCCATGGGCATGTTCCCTGCCAGCGTTGGCAATCCGATGATCATGGTCTTTTACGAAAGCGCTGTACGAGACATGGCGGAATCGGCGGGTGGCAGCCCGTTCTACATCCGCAATCGCGTGAAAGACGCGCTGATTCAGCCCGCCGAGGTGGAAACTGGCGAGGCGATCATTGATGGTGAGGCTGTAACCACTCAAACCGTCCGGCTGCGCCCGTTTGAAGGAGACCCGAACCGCGACCGCATGCGCGGGTTTGGTGATTTGGTGCTGAGCGTGACTGTCTCGGAAGGCGTGCCAGGGTGGTATCTGAAACTGGTGGCCGAGGCACAGCCCAAGTCTGGCGGCGAGGCTGTCTACCGATCGGAAATGGTGTTCGACCGGCTGGAGGGCGCGCAATGATGCGGGTTGCCGCTGCAGCGCTTCTGATCATCTGCCTGCCCGCAGCGGGCATCGCGCAGAGCGTTGCCGACCGGCTGAACGATTATCCGACTGCAGCGCGGGCCGATTATGTCTTTGCCTGCATGGTGACCAACGGTCAGACTCGCGAAGTGCTGGACAGGTGTTCCTGCTCGATCGATCTGATCGCGTCCATTCTGCCCTATGAAACCTATGTGCAGGCCGAAACAGTGCTGTCGATGCGGCGCGTCGGCGGCGAGCGCATGTCGTTTTTCAAAAGCGCGGCCATGGCCGAAAACCTGGTAGCAAAACTGCGCCGCGCGCAAGCCGAAGCCGAGGTCGTCTGTTTCTGACCCAAGAAAATCTGCGCCCAGAGCGCCGTGTGGCTTTATAGCTTACCGGCTTTCCAACAGTCCTCAACCAGAAGCGGCTTTTGGCAGTTCGGTCTCAAAGCTATTGCCTTCGGTATCGGTGGCCTTGACCGTCAGCGTCGTCGTGCCGTTGTCATCATAGGAAAACCGGAAGGCCGGGTTTTCCGAGATCGAGATGCCGCCATCCATGGTGAAGAGCAATTCCTCGCCCTGCCAAACCTCGAGGTGATCGATGAAATGCGCCGGGATGAACAACTGCGTGATCTGATCGCGCTGTAGGCCCGAGTAGTTCGGGTGACGGATCATGATCTGCGCCTCGCGGCGGGGTGTCGAAATCTGTGCTGCCTCGCCGAACATTCGCAGCTTCATCTTGCCCATCGAGGCCAGCGCCGCTTCGGGGTCCTTGGTGGCCGGCGCCGAACAGCCGCCCGATGCTTTGACAAACCGTCCGGTCATATGCAGCCCGTCTGGCGTTTCCGCGATGACCCGCACGTTGGAATACTGGTTCACTCGCACGCGCATCTCGAAATCCAGCTGACCCATGGCCGGTGAAAAGGTGAAGACTCCCGCGATGGGTGCCGGATTTTCGTCGATTACCACCGTTGCGGCGGTGATCCGTGCGTCGGGATCAAGCTGTTTTAGCACAACCGGAACGGTGGCGGCGTCATGGGCGCGATAGGGCGCATCCATCGACAAAAGCGCGTCGGCGGCACCGATCTGGGCCTCCCCGACGACATCATACTGCAGGTCCTTCCAGGTTTCGCTTGCGGTCATCGGGTTTTCGACGCTCTCGCCCGCAAAAACGGGCAGCGACAGCATCGAAACGATCGCAGATGCACATACGAAATGTGAGGCCATGTTGTCTCCTCCGGCAACCGGTGCCGCGTCTTATGGCATAAAAGCTCATAAAAATATACTCCGACTAAAGGCTGCGTGGTCTACACAAAACCGTGTGGCACAGTTCGGGGCGGAGGTGCCGCCATGTTCGAAGCCTTTGTAACCGTGTGTCTGACCCTGTCTGACGGGCCCTGCCGCGACCAGCTTCTGCCGGGCTACGAGGCCGCGACCGAGGTCTTGTGTCAGGAGATGCTGACCGCAAAACCGCCTGATGTGGCGGAGGGTTTGATGGTCCGGGAGGGGCCGGTTTGCAGGCCGGTTGGCGACAGTCTGACATTTCACGAGATCGCACCGGGCGTCTTTGTCCATTTGGGCCAGATCGCAGAACCGGACCGGACCAATCGCGGCGATACCTCAAACATCGGTTTTGTGATCGGAGCGGACAGTGTGGCGGTAATCGACACCGGCAGCGCGCCCTGGATGGGCGAGGGCATATGGCGGGCGATCCGGGCGCAAACGGACAAACCAGTCAGCCATGTGATCCTCACCCATATGCATCCCGATCATGTGTTCGGCACGGCGCCTCTGGCGGCGTCGGGGGCGCGGGTCGTGAGCCACGCGGGCCTGACACGCGCTCTTGTGGACCGGATGGGCAATTATATCGAAAGCCTTGGTACTTTGATCGGGTCGGAGGAGTTGGTGGGCGTCGGGCCGGTGCCGGTTGAATTGGCGGTCGACAGCACGCATCAGATCGACCTTGGTGGGCGTATGCTGGAGCTGCGGGCTTGGCCAACGGCACATACGGGCAATGATCTGACCGTACTGGATCGCGGCTCGGGCACGCTCTTTGCCGGTGATTTGGTGTTTCATCGGCACACGCCCGCGCTGGATGGAAAGTTGCTGGGCTGGCAAGCGGTGCTGACCGATATGGCGGAAATTGAGGCAAAACAGGTCGTGCCCGGTCATGGAGGTCCGGTTTTGGACTGGCCCGGAGGTGCGGCGGATCAGCAGCGCTATCTCGATGTACTCGAACAAGATACGAGGAAGGCCATTGATGCAGGCGCAAGGCTGGGTGACGCGGTCGAGGTGATCGCCGAAGGCGAGGCCGAACACTGGGAGCTGTTCGAGGCCTATAACCCGCGCAATGCGACGGTGGCTTTCACCGAATTGGAGTGGGAATAGCCAGTGACGTGGGGCGCAATCCTTGTCTCTCGGGTTCGCCAAGAGGTTTCACCAGTCTTTACCGATATTTGATGACGGGCAAATTGACGAGGCCGGAATTACATGATCCAAAACGACCAAACCGACAAATTTCCTTGGCAACAGGACGACCTTTTCATGACAGACAACAACCGCATCGTTCTCTCGAGCGATCATGCCGCCATTGCGCTCCGCCGGGCCATCGCAGACCATATCGCGGGACAGGGATGGGATGTGGTCGATATCGGGCCAACAACGCCGGAAAGCACACATTATCCCGTGCACGGTGAAGCGGCGGCTCGACAGGTCGCTTCGGGTGATTGCCGGTTCGGCATCATCCTGTGTGGCACCGGTCAGGGCATCATGATGGCGGCAAACAAGGTAAAGGGCACCAGGTGCGGCGTCTGCCTCGACACGTTTTCAGCCCGCATGATCCGCCTGCACAATGACGCGAACATGATGTCCTTGGGCGCGCGCGTGGTGGGCGAAGGGCTCGCGCTGGATATCGTGGATGCGTTTCTGAACACCCGCTTTGAGGGCGGCCGCCATGCCAGACGAGTGGAAATGATCAACGCGCTAGAAGCGTAGGTCCTTAACGAAAGGCACGGTCGAGGTTCTTGGCTGCATCCAAGTTGGTCTGATCGGTCCCACGCGCACCCGTCAGGCGGGTCGATGTCAGATCGGCATCCTTAAAGTTCGCGCCTGCAAATTCCGCATCCGACAGGTCCGCGCCGCCCAGCGTGGCCATCGACAGATCAGCATCGGAGAAATTAGCACCCGGTAGCTTGGCAAATTCCAGATCAGCCCGCGACATCTGCGCACCAGTGAAATCCACACCTGTCCCGCGCGCCGAGGTCAGCACGCCGCGCATCAGTCCCATCGACTGGTTGCGCATATCGGCGGAAAAATCCGCTCCGCGAAAGATCGCCCCGGTCAGGTCGGCCTTGGTGAAGTCGGCGGCGGTTCTGGCATCCGTGAAATCGGCACCACTCAAGTTGGCACGGCCGAGCTGGGTCTGGAATAGTTCAGATCCGACCAGTGACGCGCCCCTCAGATCCGCACCGATCATCCAGGCCTGGCTCAGCGTCGCGCCATCGAAAGTCGATCCCGACAGGTTGGCACCGTTCAGAGAAGCCGCGCGCAGGATCGCGTCGGAAAAATCAAGCCCCGAAAGGTCGAGACCGTTCAGCCAGACCCGGGTGAAATCTGCGGGTGCGCCCTCTGTCGCGGCTTCAAGCCGGATTTTCACCTCGGCGCGTGTCATCTGCGCCTCGGTCATCTTGGGCAGTGACATGTCGACGCCGCTCATCACTGATTGCGCCTGCACCAACACCGGCACAAGTGACAATGTCATCACCAGAAGCGCGGTCCACATCGATCTCATAGGATCCCTCCCCCAGGCCCTTTAGCCGCAAGGATAGACCCCGCGGGCAGGCGTCACAATTCAGACCTTGGGCGCAGGCGGGGCGGTCAGCCCTGATCCTGAACCACCTCTTGCAGCATCTGGGCGATGGCAAACAGGCGGCGTTCGATGATCTGCGGCGTTTCGCACAGATAGGTGATCGAGCGCTGGCGGTCGGAATAGATCAGTTGGTCCCAGTCCAACTGTTCTTCCAGCTGGTCGACCTTGTCGTAATCTGGCGGTTCGGCAGCGAGCGCCGCATCCATTTCACCGCGAACCCGGTCGATCTGTTCGGCCAGGCCGATCTGGCCCAGTGAAAACTCGCCGATCCCGGAGATTATTCTCGTGCGGCGCTTGGACAATCCGGTGAAGACGCGATCGAAGACCAGCCCAAGCACGATGGGATCACCATTGTGCCGGTCCGCAAATGCCGCGACCTGCGGGCGCAGATCATCCAACTCGACCCGCCGCAGCGCCAGAGCATCGGCAAGTTCGGCCACCTCAAGACCCAAGGCGTCATTATCCTCGACGCGGGTGGTATCCACCGGATGTGGCCACATCAAACCCAGCGAGAGCTGCTCCACTTTGCGTTGCACGCAGGGCCAGGTCGGGTCGGAAAAATCCGCCGCATGAACAGATGCCGCCACGGAGGTCAGCGCAAGCGCAAAGGCAAACGGGTTGGTGATCGACATTGGCAACTCCTCCACGCGTCTCACTATGTCGAACGGGACGCACCAAGTCTATTCGCCCCAATACACACCATTGTCTCAATTGTTCCGAACACAGACCCCCCTCCATACTCCGGTAAAAGCCCGGCTTCTGCCTGAGGTCGGCGCAATGGAGGAAAGTCGAATATGAGAACACGCGCGGCGGTTGCTGTGGCAGCGGGCCAACCTCTGGAAGTCATGGAGGTTGAACTTGAAGGTCCCAAGGAAGGGGAGGTTCTGGTCGAGATCAAGGCGACAGGGCTGTGCCATACTGACGAGTTCACACGCTCAGGTGCGGATCCCGAAGGCATTTTCCCATCAATTCTGGGGCACGAAGGTGCCGGTGTTGTTGTCGAGGTCGGCGAGGGGGTGACCAGCCTTTCGGTTGGTGACCATGTGATCCCGCTCTACACCCCCGAATGTCGCGAATGCGAGTATTGCCTGAACCCCAAGACCAACCTGTGCCAGAAGGTGCGGGCGACGCAGGGTGCGGGGCTTCTGCCGGATGGAACTACCCGGTTCAAGATGCTCGATGGCACACCGATCTACCACTATATGGGCTGCTCGACCTTCGCCAACCACACGGTTGTGCCGGAAATCGCGCTGGCCAAGATCCGCAAGGACGCGCCTTTTGACAAGGTCTGCTATATCGGCTGTGGCGTCACCACCGGCATCGGCGCCGTGATCAACACTGCCAAGGTCGAGATTGGCTCGCGCGGCGTAGTGTTCGGGCTTGGCGGCATCGGGCTGAATGTGATTCAGGGGCTGCGTCTGGCCGGGGCTGATCAGATCGTCGGCGTCGATTTGAATGACAACAAGGCCGAGATGGCAACACGGTTCGGCATGACCGATTTCGTGAACCCGTCAAAGGTTGAAGGCGACATGGTCGCGCATCTGGTCGAGTTGACCGGCGGCGGCGCGGATTACACCTTTGATGCCACCGGCAATGTGAGCGTCATGCGCACTGCTCTGGAATGTGCCCACAAAGGCTGGGGCGAGAGCATCATCATCGGTGTTGCCCCAGCAGGGGCGGAAATATCGACGCGCCCCTTCCAACTGGTTACCGGGCGTAGCTGGCGCGGCACGGCCTTTGGCGGTGCGCGTGGGCGGACCGACGTTCCGATGGTCGTCGACTGGTACATGGACGGCAAGATCGAGATCGATCCGATGATCACCCACAAGTTGACATTGGACCAGATCAATCACGGGTTCGACCTGATGCACGAGGGCAAATCGATTCGTGCGGTGGTGGAGTACTGAACATGGATCTCAAGGTCGTCGCGGAAAACCGGTGTTTTGGGGGAACCCAGACCGTCTTTACGCACGATTCGCAAATCTGCAACTGCGAGATGACTTTTGCCACCTACCTGCCGCCGCAAGCCGCCAACGGACCGGTGCCGGTCCTATGGTACCTGTCCGGTCTGACCTGCACCCATGAAAACGCGATGACCAAGGGCGGGTTTCAGGAACATGCCGCCGAACACGGTCTGGCGGTTGTCTTCCCCGACACCTCGCCGCGCGGCGCTGGTGTGGCCGATGACGAAGCCTATGATCTGGGACAAGGGGCCGGGTTTTATGTGAATGCCACTCGCGATCCCTGGCGGTCGAACTTCCGCATGTATGATTATGTGGTGAACGAGCTGCGCTCGATCGTAGTGGACAACCTGTCGGTTCAGGACCGCCATGGTATCACCGGCCATTCCATGGGCGGGCATGGTGCGATCACCATAGCAATCCGCAATTCCGACCTGTTCGATTCCCTGTCGGCCTTTGCGCCGATCGCCCATCCTACTCAATCCGATTGGGGTCGCAAGCAGCTCAGCTCTTATCTGGGCGATGATGAAAGCGCCTGGGTCGAGCATGATGCGACGCTGTTGCTTGAGGAACATGGCTGGAAAGGGGAATTGCTGGTGGATCAAGGTGCGAGCGACCAGTTTCTGGATCTTCTCAAACCAGAGGCTCTGGCCGATATGATGGCCAAACGCCGTCAACCTGGTCAGGTGCGCATCCAGCGGGGATATGACCATTCCTATTTCTTCGTGAATACCTTCGCGCGCGACCATGTGGCCTGGCACGCCGCGCGACTCAGCTAATCAAGACAGCAAGGAAAAATCAAACGTGCTCAGAACTGTTATTTCGACCATATGCCTGATGGCCCTGCCGGTGATCGCAACCGCCGAGGGTGATGTCCCCGGGGATACGGCCAAGGGCGAAAAAGTGTTTCGCAAATGCAAAGCCTGCCATGCGGTAGGTGAGGGCGCCGAGAACAAGGTGGGGCCGGTCCTGAACGGGATCGTGGGCCGCCAGGTCGGCACGGTCGACGGTTTCAGCTATTCCGACACGCTGGTTGCGCTGTCCGATGGGGGCTTGGTCTGGACTCCCGAGGAACTGGCGGCGTTCCTGACCAAGCCACGCGACTACGCAAAGGGCACCAAGATGTCCTTTGCCGGTCTGCGCAAGGAAGATGAGCGTGTGAACGTGATCGCATATCTTGCGACCTTCGAGAACGAGGGATCGTAAGACACCAAATTGTTCGTCCGGTCTAAGGAGAGACAAAGCGGGCGGACATGCAAGGACACCGGACCTGATCACGGGTCAGGTGTATCACAGCGGCTTTCATGCCGCACTCAAGGGAGGAGAACGAATGAGAAAGCTATCGCTTTTGACTTCCGGGATCGCCGTTTGTGTCGCCGGTATGGCCTTCGCGAATGACGACCTTGTTTCCCAGATGGACAACCCGAAACAATGGGCAATCCAGACGGGTGACTACAAGAACCAGCGCTATTCCCAGCTTGATCAGATCAACGCAGATAACGTTGGCGATCTGCAGGTGGCTTGGACCTTCTCGACCGGCGTACTGCGCGGGCATGAAGGCTCGCCGCTGGTGATTGGCGACATGATGTATGTGCATACGCCATTCCCCAACATCGTCTATGCGCTGGATCTGGCGAATGACGGCAAGATCGTCTGGAAATACGAGCCCAAGCAGGACCCGGATGTGATCCCGGTCATGTGCTGTGACACCGTCAACCGCGGTGTGGCTTACGCGGAAGGCAAGATATTCCTGCATCAGGCGGATACCAAGGTTGTGGCGCTCGACGCCAAGACAGGCGATGTTGCTTGGGAAGCACAAAACGGTGACCCGGCAATCGGTGAGACCAACACAGCCACTGTGTTACCGGTCAAGGACAAGATCATCGTCGGTATCTCGGGTGGTGAGTTTGGTGTGCGCGGGTCGGTGACAGCCTATGATATGAACTCAGGCGAGCAAGTCTGGCGCGCCTATTCCATGGGTCCGGATTCGGACATTCTGGTTGATCCGGAAAACACCACACATCTGGGCAAACCGGTTGGCGCGGATTCCGGGACCAATACTTGGGAAGGCGACCAGTGGAAGATCGGTGGCGGCACCACATGGGGCTGGTATTCCGCTGATCTGGACGAAAACCTGATGTACTATGGCACCGGGAACCCGTCGACCTGGAACCCCGCTCAGCGACCTGGCGACAATCGCTGGTCCATGACCGTAATGGCGCGTGACATCGATACTGGTGTGGCCAAATGGTTCTACCAGATGACGCCACATGACGAATGGGACTATGACGGCATCAATGAAATGATCCTGACGGAGCAGGAAATTGATGGCACAGAGCGCAAGCTGCTGACCCATTTCGACCGGAACGGTCTGGGCTATACCATGGACCGTGTCACTGGTGAGCTGCTGGTGGCAGAGAAGTTCGATCCGGTGGTCAACTGGACCACGGGCGTCGACATGGATCCCAACAGCGAAACCTATGGTCGTCCAGCAGTGGTCGCACAGTACTCGACCGAGCAGAATGGCGAGGACGTGAACTCGACCGGAATCTGCCCGGCGGCTCTGGGCACCAAAGACCAGCAGCCTGCGGCCTATTCGCCGAAAACGCAGCTGATGTATGTGCCGACCAACCATGTCTGCATGGACTATGAGCCGTTCCGCGTGTCCTACACCGCTGGTCAGCCCTATGTGGGTGCGACGCTGGCGATGTACCCGGCGCCGGGCAGCCATGGCGGCATGGGCAACTTCATCGCCTGGGACAACACTGACGGTTCGATCAAATGGTCGCTGCCCGAGCAGTTCTCGGTCTGGTCCGGTGCTCTGGCGACGGCTGGTGACGTGGTGTTCTACGGCACGCTTGAAGGCTATCTGAAGGCCGTGCATGCAGAAACCGGTGAGGAGCTCTATAAGTTCAAGACGCCTTCGGGCATCATCGGCAACGTGATGACGTATGAACAGGGCGGAAAGCAGTATATCGGTATCCTGTCGGGTGTCGGTGGCTGGGCCGGGATTGGTCTGGCGGCTGGATTGACCAACCCCAATGACGGTCTGGGCGCCGTGGGCGGTTATGCCGCGCTCAGCGACTACACCGCTCTGGGTGGTCAGTTGACCGTGTTCGCACTGCCGAACTGATGACACAGTCTGGCGCGGCCTTCGGGTCGCGCCAGACAATCCGCAACCAGGTGAGACATTCATGAACTACCCAGTAAGCCTTTTCGCAATTGGCCTTTTGGCTGGCCTTCCCTTCATAGCGTCGGCAGACAATCTGACCGCCGCCTATTCCGAGGATGGCCGCTATTTCACTGACGACGACGTTCCGACCTACAACATCGCCGAGGATGGGACGGTCGACTGGCTGACCTTTTCGGGCTTCCGTCGCTATCATGCGGAATGTCATGTCTGTCACGGGCCTGATGGCGAGGGCTCGTCTTACGCGCCGGCGTTGAAGAATTCCGCCGTCGACATGGACTATTACGATTTCGTCGATGTCGTGACTAATGGCCGCGAGAAGGTCAGCGCGTCAGAGCAATCGGTGATGCCGGGATTTGGCGAGAACCCCAACGTGATGTGTTATCTCGACGATATCTACGTCTATCTGAAGGCACATGGCTCCGAGGCGATCCCACGCGGCCGACCGCCGAAGAAAGAAGCCAAGTCGGATGTGATCCGCGAGGATGAAGATGCCTGCATGGGCTAAAGCCTTTCTTGCGCTGATTGGATTTCTGGCCGGGGGTTTCCTGCCAGAGGCCGGTCGTGCACAAACCTCTGATCTTGTGTCCCAAAACGCGCTGCGCGTGTGCGCAGATCCGGCGAATGATCCGGTCTCGACCAGGGACGGGACCGGATATGAGAACAAGCTGGCCGAACTGATCGCCGCAGAGCTGGACCTGCCAGTCCAGTATGTCTGGTTCCCGCAGGCCACCGGTTTCATCCGCAACACTCTGATGGCCAAGCGCTGTGACATCGTTATGGGATATGCTCAGGGCCATGAACTGGTTCAGAACACAAACCATTACTACACCTCGGCCTATGCGCTGATCGTGAAGGAAGATGGCGATCTGACGGGCGTGGATTCCTTGTCGGATCCCGCGCTAAAGGACCGGCGCATCGGGATCGTGGCGGGTACGCCACCCGCAGCACATATGGCGCGCAACGGTCTGATCGGAAAGGCCAAACCCTATAACCTGGTCGTAGATCGGCGCGTCGAAAGCCCGGCAGTTGACATGCTGAATGATCTGCAATCGGGCGAGATTGATGCCGCGATCCTCTGGGGGCCGCTCGGCGGGCCGCTTGTGAAGGCTGACTACCCGGAAATGAAAGTGACCACTCTGATCAATGAAGAACTACCGCCGCGCCTGTTTTTTCGCATCACGATGGGTGTGCGGCAGGGTGAAAAGGTCTGGCAGCGCAAACTGAACTCGCTGATCCGGCGCAATCAGGATGATATCAACGCGCTGCTCTTTGAAGCGGGTGTGCCGCTGGTCAATGATCTGGGCACAGAGGTGCTGGAACCGACGCAATGATCCGGGCCTTCGTGGCCTCAATGCTGATCACCTTACCCGTGCTGGCCCAGACCGTGCAGGAACCCCCCGATTACCGCATGGACCATTATCGCGCGCCGGTGCCCGACGGGCTGACCGGGGGCACCACGGTCGGCCCCGAAGAGGCGCATGAGCTATGGCAGGAGGGCAGCGCGGACTTCATCGACGTGCTGCCGCAGGCGCCCAAACCCGCCAATCTTCCAGAAGGCACGATCTGGCGCGACAAACCGCGCAACAGCATTCCCGGTGCGATCTGGCTGCCCAATGTAGGCTATGGGGCGATTGCCGATGTCACGGCCGCATATTTCCAGCGCGGTCTTGAGTCGGCAACGCAGGGTGATACAAGCCGTGCTGTGGTGTTTTTCTGCCTTGAAGATTGCTGGATGAGTTGGAACGCTGCCCGGCGCGCCATCGAATGGGGCTATACAAGCGTCTATTGGTTTCCCGAAGGCACCGATGGCTGGGCGCTCTGGGACTACCCGCTTGAGCGCGTCAAACCGCAAGAGCCACAGCCGGTTCAAGGCGGCTAAGCCGCCCCGTGCTCAAAATCCGGCGAGTTTCTTGTGCAGATGGCTGACCGTTCCGTCTGTATCGGTCATCGTGACATCTACCGATTGCGACCGGCTGGGTACCGAGATGCCGACCCGCGGGTTTTCTGACAGCGAGATCGAGCCGGTCATCTCGATATAGCCAGCACCATCCAGATCGATATCCACCGACTCGACATAGCGCATCGGGATGAACAGCAGCGAGATCTGATCCATCTGCATGCCTGAATGCGAGGGGTGCGAGATGTCCACATCCATCTTGTTCGCCCGTGCCGTCAGGTTCGACAATTTGCCCATCGTGCTGAGCGCTGGAGCGCTGCCGACCATTTCAACATCCATCTGTCCCAGTGAGGCCAGCGCCATCTCGGGGTCGCCGCCCGGAGGGGCGGAACACGCGCCAAGGCCCGAGGTTTTGACAAAGGCCTCGGACACCCAAAGCCGCCCATCAGTGGTTTCGGCAATCACATGCATCGGCGTTGGGCCGTTCACCCGCATCGTCACGTCGAAATAGAAACTGACCTGCGGCTCATCCAGCTCGAACACCGCCGAAACCGGCATCGGGTTTTCATCCAGCACCAGCGTGACTTTGCCGACCCGGAGGCCCCTGGGCGCAATGATCTGGGCGGCAAGTTCTGCGCGCGCATCGTCCGGCGTCCGATAGGGCGCGTCGATGGCTATCACGTCCTCCCCGTTCAACATCGCCCGATCCCCGAAAAGCTGGGTTCGGATATTGTCCCAGGCGTCGTTCGAGGCGATGACAGGCAGTGCCGTGACACATAATATCGCGGCGATAAGGCCCGTTTTTATCATTGATTTCCTCCTCCCAGAAGAAACCTGCCAAAGGCCCTGGGCCCATCGCAGGTGTTTATCGTGTTTAGCACAGACAGCCCATTTGGGTCTATCACGCTGACGGAGTTGTCGAACCAGTTGGCCACCACGACCGATTGCCCGTCGAGCGTCACATCGATGCCTTCGGGGTATTCGCCCACGCCTATGGTTGCTTCACGGGTCAGCGTCTCCAGATCAATGACGCTTACTGTGTTGGCATATTGATCGGTCACAAAGGCGCGCCCTGCCGCAAAACCCACCCCATAGGGACGTTCACCGACCGGGATCGTGGCGCGGGTCTTGCCCGTTGCCACATCCAGGACGCTGACATCGTTGCTGCCCACATTGCCCACAAAGAGCAAACCATCCGGGGCAAAGTTCAGGCCAAAGGGGCGGGTTCCGACCGTGATTTGGCGCAGCGGCTCAAAGGTTGTGGCGTCAAAGACCGAAACCTGATCGGCATCCTTGTCGGCGGATGCCACAAAACGCCCGTCGTCCGATATCGCAATACCCGCAGGGGCGGCACCCGTCGGCACCTCACCGAGAACCTCAAGCGTTTCACTGCCCAGAACCCAGAGCCGGGCATTGTACCAGTCCGACACAAAGAGCCGCCCGTGCGGCGGGTCCAGCGCGATCCCGGTTGGTCCGCCATCAAGTTGGGTCTCAGCAAGGACCTCATGCGATTGCGTCGACAGGCGGCGGATCGTCTTGCTGCCGGGCGAGACGGTAAAGACATCTCCCGCTGCACCAACCGCCACACCGGCAGGTTGGCCGGGCAGGGCGATGCGATCTACCTCGGCGGCGCGTTCAAGGTCGATCACGCTCAACTCATCGCTGTTTTGGCAGGTCACAAAAGCGATGTCTCCCGCAACCGAAACCGGTGCGAGACACATCAGCAAGCCAAGCGCGGTGTCAGGAACCGGCCGCACCAAATCGATCCGCAAGCGCATCCAGGCCGGCCTGGTAGACGCCGGTAACAGCCGCAACCGCGGCTTCGTCATTCAGGTTCTCTGGCGGTTCATTGTTGGGATAGCCGCGATAAAACGCCCCGCGCCATTCGATGATCGAGCCACCACCGTCGCGGGGCTTGACCGTCAGGTGCGAGGAATAGTTCGTCACCGGCAGTACCTCGACTGCAACCTCGGTGATGCGATAGGAATAGCTCATCTTCTCGGGGCTATGTTTGTAGAGGATTTCGGCAATGATGGGCCCGCCCTCCTGCCCGAGCGTCAGAATCCGCGTCGCATCGATCTCGTTGCCGCCCTCGCCATTGGTCGCAAACACCGCCGGGTGCCAGGACATGTCCTGAAAGTTTCCGATCCCCTCCCAGACCTCTTCGGGGCTGGCCGCGACCTCGGTCGTCAGGGTGACCTTTTGCCGGGTGGGTCCGTGCGCCCAGCTTATTGCAGGGATCAGGGCAAGCCCGGTCACTGAAAGGAATGTCCGTCGTTTCATTCTATCTCCTCCCTGAAGATGATTGGGCCGCTCGAACGGTGGCTGACGCCATGACTTGCATAGGCGCGCCGATAGGCCACTTTGTCCGGATGACCAGTGGTGCCGCGAGAAACAGAAGCAAGATCAGTTGCATAAGCACATTCTTAAAAAATAAGAATCGAGCTTAATCATGAAGCTGCTACGCTTCCATTTACAACACGGCCAAAAGTATAGGTTCCGTTTCAGAGCGCCTTTCGCTCATGAAAGAAGAGCCCGCAAACCTCCGAGCGGGCTACGGGAGGAGATAGTGCACAACCGCCTGATGCCGCTTTTTGCGGTTCTGTTTTGGTGTGCGTCAGTTGCCGCTGCCGCCGCAATCGACGTCAAAGCCGCTGTGCTTCGGATCGACTACCCGACACTGCTGCCGATCTCGCGCTATGACTTGCGACCGGCGGATCTTGGCTTTGCCGGGGCGATGCTGGCAGATGAGGACAATGGCACCACCGGCAGCTTTCTTGGCCACACATACGAGACCACCCATATCGCCGTGCCACCGGAAGAGGCAGACGTGGCGCTGGAGCGGATATTGGCGGATGGCACCCGGTTGATCGTTGTTTTGTCAAATGCCGAGGATCTGTTGCGGCTGTCGGACAAAGCGGCCGAGGTCGGTGCGTTGGTCTTCAACGCGCAGGCCCCCGAGATAGCGCTGCGCGACGATCAATGCCGGCGCAATCTGCTGCATGTCACCCCGTCGCGAGCAATGAATGCTGATGCTGTGGCGCAGTTTGCGGTCTGGAAGAAATGGGGCGACTGGTTTTTGGTCGCAGGATCGAACCCTGATGATGTCGCGCTGGCCGATGCGTTCCGGCGGGCGGCCACCAAGTTTGGCGCAGAAATCACCGAAGACCGCACGTTTGAGGATACCGGCGGATCGCGGCGGACCGATTCAGGTCACGTACTGGTGCAGCGTCAATTGCCGCTGGATACTCAGGATGCCGACGACCACGACGTCGTGATTGCCGCTGATGAAAGCGATTACTTCGCCCGCTACCTGTCCTATCACCTGTGGGATCCGCGCCCGGTCATGGGGGCAGGCGGTCTGCGCCCCATCTCGTTTCACGGCGCGCATGAGGCCTGGGGCGCGACGCAGTACCAGACGCGCTTTGAGGAACTGACCGGGCGCTATGTGCAGCCCGAAGACTACGACGTCTGGCTGGCCCTGCGCGTGATCGGCGAGGCGGTCATCCGCGCCAACACCGCCGAGCCCGAGGGCGTGCGCGATTACACCCTGTCGGATGCGTTCGAACTGGCGGCTTTCAAGGGCCAGAAGGTGACTTTTCGCGACTGGAACGGGCAGTTGCGCCAACCGATCCTGCTCTATGATGGGATGATCACGGTCAGCGTCAGCCCCCAGGAAGGGTTCCTGCACCAAGTTTCGCCGCTGGACACGATGGGCCTTGATCGCCCGGAGTCCCAATGCACGGCTTTTGAATAAGTGGAGATGCGTATGAAATTCCTGTTCCTGTCCTCCGCTCTGGCCGCGCTGATCACTGGCCCGGTCTTTGCGGGCAAAGCCTTTGTCTCGAACGAGCGCGGCAACACAATCACCGTAGTCGATACCGATACATGGGAGGTGATCACCGAGTTTCCCGGTGGCAACCGACCGCGCGGGATCACCGTCAGCCCGGATGGAACCAAGCTCTATGTCTGCGCCTCTGACGACAATATCGTGAAGGTCTTTGACACCTCGACTTATGAGGAACTACCCAGCCTACCCTCGGGTCCCGACCCCGAGTTGTTCGTGATCGAACCCTCCGGCAATCGGCTATACATCGCCAATGAAGACGACAATCTGGTCACGGTAACCGATACCGAAACCCGCACAATTCTGGCCGAAGTGCCGGTGGGCGTTGAGCCTGAGGGTATGGGCATCAGCCCCGATGCGAAGTTTGTGGTCAACACGTCCGAGACGACAAATATGGCGCATTTCATCTCGACCGAGGATTACGAAATTAAACACAATGTGCTGGTCGACCAGCGCCCCCGCTATGCCCAATACACCGCCGACGGCTCGCGTCTGTTCGTGACGTCCGAGATTGGTGGCACAGTTACAGCGATGGATATCGACGATGCGGGCGCCCCCACGGTCGCAGGTAAGATCAGCTTTGAGGTGCCGGGCGTGCAGCCTGAGTGGCTGCAGCCCGTGGGCGCCAAGGTGACCTCGGACGGCAAGCGGCTTTTCGTGGCTTTGGGTCCGGCCAATCGGGTAGCGGTGGTGGATGCGCAAAGCCTTGAGGTGCTGGACTATATCCTCGTCGGGCAACGGGTCTGGCAGCTCGATTTCACGCCGGATGAGAAATACCTGCTGACGACTAACGGCAATTCCAACGACATTACCGTGATCGATGTGGCGGCCGAAAAGGCGATCAGATCGGTGCAGGTGGGCCAGCAGCCGTGGGGCGTGGTGACCATTGAATGATATACCGGGAGAGAGAGCGATGAAGAGACTGTTGATCGCGGCGCTGGCCGCAATGCTTGGCGGACCGGTGGCAGCAGCGCCGCTTTGCGACGATCTGGGCTTTGCCGGGCTGCTGGCCAAATGCAACCGCGGTGAGTCGATCAAGCTGACGCTGGCCTCGGGCCAGCCGCTGGGCGAAGACGCGGTGCTGGAGTCAGGCGCCTACTACAAGCTTGAGATCACGGCAGACGGCTCGGCCGAACTGGCCATTGAAGGCCCGTCGTTTTTCCGCGCGATCTGGATGAACGAGATCGTCATCAACAAGATCGAAATTCGCCCAATGGCCGTGGACAGTATCGAGTTCGACAAGGCCGGCGTGGCGGAACTATCCTTCATCGCGATCAAGCCCGGCCGCCATGAGATCCGCATTCCGGGTTCAACCGGCGCGTCGCAAAGCGTGACCATCAGCATTCAATGACGAAAGGGAAGATCATGAAAAAGATCATTGTTCTGGCAACTGCCGCCCTTGTTGGGTCTCCGACTCTGGCAAGCGACGGCCCGGATGCGGAAACCGTTGGCAAGATCGAGGCCTATCTTGCCTCGATCGAATGCCAGATGGACCCCGATGACATCGAGATCGAAGAGGGTGGCTATGATCTGGATGATGTCATCTGCAAGGGCGGCGATCAGTTCGACATCAAGCTGGACAAGGACCTCAACGAGGTGAGCCGACGGGCAGAGTAAGCGCAATCTGAAACAGGGTCGACATTATGAAAACCTTCATCGCCCTTTGCACCGCTCTGGCCTTTTGGGCCGGGGCAGTGGCCGGGCAAAGTGACCCGGTGATCCGCGCCGCCGTTCTGAAGATCGGGACGGTGAATTGGGAACTGGCGACGATCATCGAAAACGGGCTGGACAAAAAACACGGCTTCACGCTTGAGGTTCAACCGTTTGCCGATAATGGTGCGACCCGTATTGCGGTCGAGGGTGGTGAGGCCGACATGGCCGTGGCTGACTGGATCTGGGTCGCACGGCAGAGATCGGCGGGCAAAGGCTATGTATTCATCCCTTATTCCAAGGCGGTTGGTGGGGTAGTGGTGCCCGGCGACAGCCCCGCGACCAACCTGCGGGACCTTGCCGGCGGCAAGATCGGCATTGCGGGCGGACCGCTGGACAAGTCCTGGCTGATCCTACGGGCCTATGCGGCGCAGGAATATGGAATGGATCTGAAGGCCGACACCGAACAGGTCTTTGGCGCGCCACCACTGATCTTCAAATCGGCGCAAGGTGGCGAATATGCCGGGGCGATCAATTTCTGGCACTTTCTGGCCAAGATGAAAGCCTCGGGTATGAAGGAGCTGATCTCGGTCGAGCAAGCGGGCGCCGCGCTTGGGCTGGACGCGGAGACTCCGCTATTGGGCTATTACTTCAAGGACATTTTCCTGAACGATCATCCCGACCTCGCCCAGAGCTTTTTTGACGCCAGCCGCGAGGCCAAGGAGTTGCTGGCCAACTCACCAGAGGCATGGGAGGCCATCCGCCCCCGGATGAACGCCAAGACTGATGCGCAGTTCGAACAACTGCGCTCGGACTGGATCGCGGGCATCCCGTCACGCGGACCGGTGGATCAGGCAGCTGCGGACAAGATGCTGGCGCTGATGGCCGAATTGGGAGGTCCCGATCTTGTGGGTGACGCGACATCTGTGCCAACGGGCCTGTTTGCGACCGTGGAATAGGGGCGCATGCAGGACTCGCGCCTCACGCCTGTCTTGTCGATCGCGGGATTGCTGTCACTCTGGATTGTTGCCGCGCTGCTGACAGATGATGCGCAAATCCTGCCGCCGCCCTGGGACCTTGTCCCAAGGTTCGGACAGGAATTGGCCTCGGGCGAGTTGCAGCACAATCTGGGCGCGACGCTGATCCGCGTGGCCTGGGCCTTTGTCCTTGCCATGACGCTTGGCACCCTGACCGGTCTGGCCATGGGCCGGTCGGAGCGGGTGAATCAATGGCTCGATCCCTGGCTAGTGGTCTTTCTAAACCTGCCCGCGCTTGTGCTGATCGTGCTTTGTTATCTCTGGATCGGGTTGACCGAAGCTGCGGCGATCACCGCTGTTACCCTCAACAAGGTGCCCAATGTGGCCACCATCCTGCGCGAAGGTGGCAGGGCACTGGACCCGGATCTGGATGCGATGGCAAAGGTCTATCGGCTGTCCTCGTGGGTGCGGGCGCGCCATGTGATAGCGCCGCAACTGGCCCCGTTCATCGCTGCGGCTTCACGATCCGGTCTGTCGTTGATCTGGAAGATCGTTCTGGTGGTCGAGTTCCTCGGGCGATCCTCGGGCGTTGGATTTCAGATACACCTCTATTTCCAGCTCTTTGATGTCGCGATGGTGCTGGTCTACGCCTTGTCGTTCATCTGCGTGATGTTGCTGATCGAGTGGTTGATCCTGCAGCCCTGGGAACGTCATGCGCGCCGATGGAGGCGTGCATGATCAGCGTGGACATACATGCCAAGCGGTTTGGCCAGACGCCAGTACTGGGCCACGTTGCGTTTGAGATCGCCGCAGGTGAGACCGTGGCGCTTGTCGGCCCGTCGGGGATTGGCAAAACAACGCTGCTGCGTCTAATTGCCGGAATCGACCCAGAGTATGAAGGGCAGATCGCGCGACCTGACCGGCAGGCTATCGTGTTTCAGGAACCCACGCTGCTGCCCTGGCGCGCCACGCTCGACAATCTATTGCTCGTTCATCCCAATCTCAGCCGGAGCGACGCCCTCGCCGCGCTCGACCGGGTCGGACTGGCGGGGAAAGAGGCGCTTTTTCCCGGTCAGCTTTCGCTTGGCCAGCAACGCCGGTTGTCACTGGCACGCGCCTTTGCGGGGCAGCCAGAGCTGCTGATCATGGATGAGCCCTTCGTCTCGCTCGACAAGGGCACGGCTGAATCCATGCTGTCTCTGACCGAAAACCTGATCGCGCGGCACCGCCCGGCCACACTGTTTGTGACCCATGCCCAAGCCGAGGCCGAGCGGCTGGCGGACCGGATTCTCTGTCTGAACGCAGGACCGGAGGGCGCGGTTCTGGGGTAGGGTTTTATTCTGCGGGTTCGCGCGCCGCGCCTGGTGCGGTTCGGTGAACAAAGGGAGCATCGCCTTGGGCAGCATGGTCATCGGCCTGCGCCTGTAGCGCCTTGTGGTGTGGGGATTTGATGCAGACCGGGTCGGTCGCGCTGGGATCGCCCACGATCGCCATTGCCTGACACCGGCAACCGCCGAAATCCACCGTTTTGCGCTCGCAACTGCGGCACGGTTCAGCCATCCAGTCGGTACCGCGATAGGCGTTGAAGGCCGAGCTGCTATGCCAAATCTCGGCCAGAGGTTTGTCCTGCACCCGATCAAAGCGCAGATGCGGGATGGATTGCGCTGCGTGACACGGCAGAACCTGCCCGTCCGGGGTCACGTTCAACCCGGTCGTGCCCCAGCCGCCCATGCAGCGTTTGGGATAGTCGTCGTGATAATCCGCCGGAACATAGTCGATGACCAGCGTGCCCTTGTGGGTCTTGCGGGCGGCCTCGACCTGTCGGGTAACCTCGCGGGCCTGCGCGCGGGTCGGCATCAGCGCGTCGCGGTTTTTTAACGCCCAACCGTGGAATTGCACGGTTGCCACTTCGATCCGCCGCGCGCCCATCTCCAGCGCCATCTCCAACGCGCGCTCCAATTGATGAGCGTTGTGGCGGTGCAGCACGAAATTCAGGGTCAGCGGAAAGCCGATCCGGTTGATCCATTCAACCGTCTGCATCTTGCGTTTGAAGCCGCCGCGATAGCCGCCTACGCGGTCGGCCATTTCAGCATCCGTCCCCTGCAAGGACAGTTGCACGTGATCGAGCCCCGCCGCGTCCAGCTCAGCTAGTCTTCGTTCGGTCAGACCAATGGCGGAGGTAATCAGATTGGTATAGAGTTCGGCATCCCTCGCCGCCTGAACCAGCGCCACAAGATCGCGGCGCGCGGCAGGTTCTCCTCCCGACAAATGCAGTTGCAAGACCCCTAGCGCTGCGGCCTCGTAGAACACACGGACCCATGTATCTGTGTCCAACTCGGCGTCTTGGCGGGCCATTTCAATCGGGTTGGAACAGTAAGGGCAGGATAGAGGACAGCGATGGGTCAGCTCGGCCAGCATCGCAATCGGAGGGGCAACTTCCGTCATGTAGTCACGTCCAGAAACCGCCGGTTGCGCAGGGCATCAAGGAAGCCGGAGCTGTCCTCAGCGATCTGGTCGGCAGGGGCTTCAAATTTCTCGGAGAGGGCGCGGGTGATCTGGCCAAAACTGCGCGCGCCGTCCACTTCACTTAGGATCGCATGCCCGATCTGGTCAAGCGTCACGGCGCGTTCCGGCGCCAGCAGGACCCATTTCTCGCGCACCTTGTCGTAATGCAACCTCACGCCACGGGGCAGGGCGGGAACCTCTTGCACCAGCATCACGAGGCCTGCCTCATTAGCAACCCGGTCCCCGGCTGCCATGCACCCGGCGGGATTCGCGCGGGTTCCACATAGGCCCCCCAAAGCGCATCGAGCTGTGACCAAAGAATATCGGTCTTGAAGATCAGCGCCTTTGCGGCGGCCTCCTGTTTCTCGGTGGTGTCGGCATGGTCCAGCACCCAGGCCAATCCAAAGGCCACGTCCTTGGGCGCTTCTTTCAATCGGGTCCTGAAATAGGAAAGCGAGCTGTCATCGGCGAAGTCGTAATGCTGCAGCAAGCCTTCGATGCGGTTGGCGTGGATCTTGGGGGCAAAAAGTTCGGTCAGCGAGGCGGCCACCGCTTCGAGCAGGGTCTTTTCCCGCACAAAGCGGACATAGGCGTCGACGGCGAATTTTGTCGCCGGCAGCACGCCTTCGCAGGAGGCGACATAGTCGGGATCAAGACCCACCGCCTCGGCCAGACGCAGCCAACGCCGGATGCCACCCTCGTTTTCGGCGGTGCCGTCGTGATCTTCGATGCGCGAGCGCCACTGACGGCGCAGCGCCGGGTCTTCGACCCGTGACATGAAGGCCGCGTCCTTCATCGGGATGGAGTGTTGATAGTAATAGCGATTGATGACCCAGGCGCGGACCTCGTTAGGTGTGCAACCGCCGCCATGCAGCCGGTGATGGAACGGGTGCAGGTCGTGATAGCGTTCTGCGCCGATCTGGCGCAGCAGGGCCTCGAATGCGTCACGGCTCAGAGGCTGGGCTTGGGTCATAGCGTGATCTCCATTCCGTCCTGCCCGATGGTCCATCCGGCGTCACGCGCCCGTGCTCCTTCGTCGCTGTCGGGTCGCAGGACTGGGTTGGTGTTGTTCATGTGAACAAAGACCTTCCGCGCGATATCGATATCCGCAAAGGCGGCGATTGATCCGTCAGGGCCGTCCATCGACATATGACCCATTCGCTTACCGGTCTTCTGGCTCAACCCGGCGCGTACCATCTCGTCATCTGTCCAGAGCGTGCCGTCGAAAAAGAGCAGTTCCGCCCCCTCAAGACGGTCCCGCAAGTGCGGCGTCAGAGCGGCACATCCGGGGATGTAGTAGGCAACACTGTCCAGTGATTGCAGCGCCACACCGACCGTCTGTTCGCCGATCATATCGGTCTGCACGGTCTCGCCTTCCAGATAAAGCGGAACTTTGCCCGGAACCGGAAACAGGGTTGCGGTCAGACCGGGCACCAACTCAAACGGCTGGTCAAGAGCAATTGAGACCCGATCTACAACCGTACTGTTCAAAGCTTCGAAAATCGGGTTCTGGGCCAGCACCTCATGGATGCCTGCTGTCGCGAACAGCTTGAAGGCCTGCATCTCTCTGAGCGTCAACAGCCCCGCCACATGGTCGATATCACCATTGGTGACAAGAACCGAGGACAGGGGAAGTTCTCGCAGACCAGATGGAAAGAGAGATGGGGCATCCGACAATTGGACACGAATATCCGGAGACGCGTTCAAGACGGCCCAGCTCAGGCCGTCCGCGGATACCGCCAGAGAAGACTGCGTCTGAGACGGAATTTTTCCGCTGCGCGCCAATTTGCAATTGTCGCAACCGCAATTCCATTGGGGCAATCCACCACCGGCGGCGGCCCCAAGGATGCGTGCGCGCAAGGTCATGTCAGACTTGGCGCCGAAACTGCGATCAGATCAGACCTTCGCGCTCTTCGTCGCTGTCGGGGCCATACATGTTGATTTCCATTCCGCACTCGATTTCGCGGATTACCGGCTTAGTCCATGCCATTTGTGTTTCCTCCTGACTGACATAAATTTCTCGATCAGACTGGCAGCTATCGGGTGTTCACGCGAATCTTAATTTATAAGAGCGGCTTAGACTTTGGTCTACATTCAGTCGGCGTCGTGAACCGGGGCGCGGCCTTCAAGGTAGAATCCCTTGTTGCGCAGCGTTTTGATTTCAAACCCGAAATCGTCTGCTGAGAGCTTCTTGCGCAGGTAACCGATATAGACATCGACAACATTTTCGTTACTTGAGCCCTCGCCCAGCCAGAGCGTGTCAAAGATATCGCCTCTAGGGATTGGTTGCCCGGCTTTGCTGGTCAAGAGCGCCAACAACGCAAACTCCCGTTCGGTGAGCGTGACGCTAACATCGCCCGTGCTGACGGTTCTGGACTCCGTCACAAGGCGCGCCGGTTCGGGCCGCTGTGTTAGGGCGCGCTGTTCTTGCACCCTCAGCCGCGCGACCAGCTCGTCGAAACTGAAGGGTTTGACGACATAGTCGTCTGCACCCGCCTCCAATCCTGCGGCGCGATCATGCACATCAGAGAGCGCCGAGAGCATAAGGATGGGCAGCACAACACCACTGGCCCGCGCCGCCCTGACCAGTTCAATCCCGCTATCGGCCCCCAGCATCACATCCACGATGGCTCCGGCAAATTCTTCACGTCGCAACCGTTCCAGCGCCTTGTCTGCCCGGTTTTCCGCCTCGGCCGAGTAGCCATGCAGCGTCAGGCCCCGCACCAGCGCCGAGGTGATCTTTGGGTCGTCATCGATGATTAGCAACCGGGCTGTCATATCCGCACTCTAGGCCTCTGCAATGGGGAAGCGAAGGGCGACATTTGTCCCGGCTGCGCGGCCCAAAGCCAGGGCACGCGGCACCGGGCTGGTCAGCGTGATTTGGCCCTCATGTGCCTCGATCACCCAGCGAGTCAGCGCAAGTCCGACGCCAAAGCCTTGGGTATTTCCGCCACCGCCTTGAACAAAACGGTCAAAGATCGGGCCCTGATCGGTGGCTGGAATACCGGGGCCATTATCGGTGAGCGATATCTCAACTATGCCTTCGCTTCGCTGCGCGGTCAGGGCGATCTCGACGCCATCGCGTGCATGGCGAATTGCATTTCGGATCAGACTGGCCAGAACCTGCCGGATCCAGTTGGGGTCGCAGTGCATTGTGATATTGGGAATGTCCTCAACTGTCAGCCGCATGCCCGCATTGTCGACCTCGGCCTGCACCTCTTCGGTAACTACACGGATCAGATCATGCAGCGCCACGGTCTCGGGTTCCAGTGCCAATTGCCCGCTATCAGATCTCGCCACCCGGAGCAGGTCGTCGATCCGTCGGTTCAGTTTGGCGGCGCTGCTCTCGATAGTGGCAAACGCGTCCGAGGCGTTCTGGGCGTCCTGCCGACCGATCTGCGCTTCCATCATGATCACCGTGAGCGGTGTGCGCAGTTCGTGGCTAACATCGGCAAAGAAGCGGCGGCGGTTTTCATCAATCTCGGCAAGCGTCTTATTGGCAGCGCGCAGCTCCTCGGTGCGTTGCGCGATAGTTTCGTTCAATCGCGCCCACTCTGCCTCTACTTGTGACTGCCGGTCCAACAGCGCCCCCGCCATGCGGTTTGTTTCATGATACAGCCGCCCGATCTCATCGTTCCGTGATGTTGGCAGCGCGATTGCAAAATCGGCCTGTCCGATCTGAAGGGCTGCGTCGTGCAGTCGGTCCAGCCGCCTGAATTGCGGGCGGATCAAGCCGAAATAGAACCAGCTGGTGGTCAGAACCGCCAAGCCAGCAAATCCCAGCGCAGCCCAAGTCAGTGTGCGGCGCAGCTCTTCGATCCCCGACAGGATCGTGTTGCGGAACAGCATTTCGGTATTGACCGCCTGGCTGAGCAGCGGATCGAAGCCCGAAGCAAAGGCATCAATATGGGCCCGCAGGCGCGCGCGGTCAGTCTCATCGCTGGCAAGCCCGCGCAGGGTATTGTCCAGCAAAGCCTCCATCCGCGCCAGACCCAGAGATTGCGTGCCATATCGGGACTGCTCGTCGAGGCCGAGCGTTCTGACTGCCGCAACGGCATGTTCAACATCCTCGCGTAGCCGCCCGAACGTGGCGCGTATCCGGTCACTGATGGAGGCCAGTCGATCGGTGCGGATGTCTGGTGGCTGGTCGGTTTGTATCGACTCGGTTGCGATAACCAGAAATGTCGCTGCCTGCGTCGACAGGGCCGCATATCGCGCCATCCGTGTTTCAGAGGCCAGAGCAGTCTCCAACCGGCTGGCGACGGTCTGCATGCCAAGATAGAGAATGGCGGCGATAAGCAGCGTCCCAAAACCCAGGACCACCGCGCCGAGCCCCAGCCGGACTTTCAGCGAAACGGTACGCCTGGGTGTTTCTGAACCATCGCCCTTCATCGCGCTCAGGTCTTCCGCTTCATCAACCCGCGTGCGGGATCATAGCCCCAGACGGCGGCGGCACAGAGAAGGATTGTCCAGATCACGACCCATAAAAGCGCGATCCAGTTGATCTGCAGATAAAGCAGGAAACGGATCAGCTCGACCACATGGGTGAACGGGTTCAGCGCGCAGATATCGCGCAGGAGCGGCGAGCTTTCAGCCATTTTCCATAGTGGGTAAAGCGCCGAGGACAGAAAGAACATCGGGAAGATGACAAAGTTCATCACGCCCGCGAAGTTCTCCAACTGCTTGATGAAGCTCGATAAAACCAGGCCTAATGCGCCCAGCATCAGCCCGCCCAGGACCAGCCCGGGCAGCACCGTCACATAGCCAAGCGGCGGCATGGTGATGCCGAAGAACCCCGCCAACGCCAGAAAGGTATAGACCTGCAGGATCGAGATCGCAGTTGAGCCCAACAAGCGGCAAAAGAGCAGCCACCAGCGCGGAAATGGGCTGGTCAGCAGCAGGCGCATCGAGCCCATCTCGCGGTCATAGACAAGGCTGAGCGAACTTTGCATGCCGTTGAACAGCAACACCATCGCGCAAAGGCCCGGCACGATATAGGTCTCGTAAGTAATGTAGGTCTGGTAGGGCGGGATGATCGACAGGCCAAGTGCGGCGCGAAAACCTGCGGCAAAGATCAGCAGCCACACCATCGGTCGCACAAGGGCCGCGATAAACCGCTCGCGCTGATGAATGAAGCGCAGAAACTCGCGACCCATGATCGCGCGGGCGGCACCCCAGAACCCGTTCATGTGGGCACCTCGGTTTGCGTGAGGAACCAGTCAGACAGGGTCCTATCGCCCCGAAGATCGCCGGTTTGACCTGTGGCCAGGATCTGGCCACGATGCAGGACAAGCATTTGATCGGCGTCGCGGACTTCGTCGGTCAGATGGGTCGCCCAGAGCACACAGAGCCCCTGATTGGCCAGATCATGCACATGGTCGGTGATCGACTGGCGGGCAGCGGCATCAAGCCCAACGGTGGGCTCGTCCAGCAGCAGAACCTTGGGCTCATGCAGCAGCGCGCGGGCCAGTTCCATCCGCCTTCGATGCCCGCCATTCAATGCCCTGACCTTTTCGCCTGCCCGTTCACCCATGCCCAACCGGTCAAGCGCGGCATCGATGCGTGCCTGTGTCTGCCGACGCGGCAGGCCATGCAAGGCCGCGAAATAGGCCATGTTCTGTCGCACTGTTAGGCTCAGGTCGAGCGTCGGCTGCTGAAATACCACACCAAGATCAGCCAGCGCGCGTCTGGGATGCTGGCGCAGGTCATGCCCGGCGATGCGAATATCACCCTCAGGCGCAACAAGAAGATGGGTCAGCAGCGCCACCAGCGTGGATTTGCCCGCCCCATTTGGCCCGAGCAGCGCGCAGAACCGGCCCGGTGCCACCTCGAACGAGATCGCGTCCAGTGCCGTCTTGGACCCGTAGCGAAAGCTCAGATCACACACCGTAAGGCCCTGTTTTGTCTCGTCCGCAGTTTGCGTGTCAGGCACGATTTGCTCCACCGGAGTATCCAGATTTCGGTCAGCTTGCCCGCTTGGCCCCGGTTTCTCAACCGCGCAGCGCGTGACGAGGCCGCGACTTAAGTATACGGACATTCACCGATTTGTTATGCCTTGCTCTTGCAAGGGGCCGGTTAGACTGTGGCCAAGAGCGAAGATCGGAGGATCCCGGTATCGGAGGAACGGCCATCACAATGCGGCGACGCGATGCGATGCGGGTGAGTGTCGGGGCACTGGTTGCTCTGACCGTACCAGCGCGCGCGCAACAGCTTCTTGCTGTGCAGCAGGATGCGACGTTGGACAAGGTCATTGCTGCCTTTACCGATGGCACACCGATTGCAGAGGGCGGCGTGTCGCTGATCTTGCCGGATGTGGCAGAGGATGGCTACCGAGTGCCGGTTGCAATCGATGCACCCCAAGCCGAAGAGGCCATGCTGATCGCGCCGGGCAACCCGGTCCTGGCGGTTCTGAAAGTGCGCTTTGGGCCGCTGGCAGGGTCGCAGAAACTGTCCACCCGGATGCGTTTGGCCCAGACCCAGGATGTTCTGGTGTTGGCTCGCAAGCCGGACGGGTCCGTCGGACAGGTCGCGCGGGCAGTATCGGTTGTTGTCGGCGGCTGCGCCTGATCAGAGGAGGTGAACATGGCGGCTGGCGTGAAAACACGGGTCAAACTGCCCAAGGAGGTTCGGGCAGGCGAGGTTGTCACGATCAAAACACTGATCACGCATCGGATGGAATCCGGACAGCGGCTGGATGCGCAGGGCGCCCCGATCCCGCGCGCCATCATTCATCGGTTTCATTGCACATTCGAGGGTGAGACCGTTGTCGATCTTGAGATCGGGCCCGGCATCTCGACCAATCCGTTTTTCGAGTTTCAGGCCCGCGTGCCGGGACCCGGAGTTTTTTCCTTTGCTTGGCATGACGATGATGGCGCGATCTATACCGACAGCCGGGCCATCTCGGTGATCTGAGGGAGCGCGACCAAGGTGTGGGTTCAGATCGCGCAGCTAATTGGGGACAGTGGGCGCAGGTTTGCTGTGGAACGGGGATGTCCAGACAGGGATTTGCCATCATAGCTGTTGCGGTTGCCTTGCCGATTTCCATGGCGTTGGCAGAGGACGCACCGGAGGTGCCGCCGGAGATCCTAGCAATCGAGGGCGATGTCGCCTGGGGTGAATACCTGTCGGGGGAATGTGTGACTTGCCACAGCGCACGAAATGCAGGGGGCGGCATTCCCAGGATCGCAGGCCGCGACACCGAGGATATCGTGGTGGCCCTGCACGCCTATAAACAGAACCGGCGGGTGCATCCCATTATGCAAATGCTGGCGGGGCGCCTGAGCGCAGAAGAAATCGCGGCGCTGGCCGCCTATTTCAATACCCTCGACTGAGGGGGACTATGCGGGAGGAAACAGCATGGCACTGAATCGCAGAACTTTTCTGGGCGCGAGCGCGGCTGCGACAGGCGCACTGTCAGCGCCATATGTGCTGGCCGAGGGCAGCGGAAAACCACGGGTTCTGGTGATCGGCGGCGGCGCAGGCGGTGCAACGGCGGCGCGCTACATTGCCAAAGACAGTGACGGCGCGATTGACGTGACATTGGTCGAGCCATCGCGCACCTATTTCAGCTGCTTCTTTTCCAATCTCTATCTGGGCGGCTTTAGGACGATCGACGATATCGGCCACACCTATGGCACACTTGCTGCCAATCATGGGATCAACGTGGTTCATGACTGGGCGGTGGGCGTGGATGGCGCGGCCAAGACCGTCACCCTCGCGGGTGGGGCCGTACTGCCCTTTGACAAGTTGATCCTCGCACCGGGCATTGATTTCGTTGAGGGTTCGGTAACAGGCTGGGATGTCTCCGCTCAAAACAAGATGCCTCATGCCTACAAAGCGGGATCGCAATCGGAACTGCTCAAGGCGCAGATTGCGGCGATGCCCGAAGGCGGCATCTATGCCATGGTCGCCCCGCCGAACCCGTATCGTTGCCCGCCGGGGCCGTATGAGAGGGTCTCGATGGTGGCTCATGTTCTGAAAGCGTCGAATCCTGCCGCCAAGATCATCATCGCCGATCCAAAACCCAAATTCTCGAAAATGGCATTGTTCGAGGAGGGTTGGGCCAATCACTATCCCGGCATGATCGACTGGATCGGTGAAGATTTCGGGGGCGGCGTGGTCTCGGTCGATCCCGACCGCATGGTGCTGATAATTGACGGCGAAGAGACCAAAGTTGACGCCTGCAACGTGATCCCGGCGATGAAGGCGGGGCGGATCGCGGAATTGGCGGGCGTGACCGATGGCAACTGGGCCCCGGTCAGCGCGACAGACATGTCCTCGAAAGCCGATCCCGATATCTATGTACTGGGTGATGCTAGCCAGCAGGGCGATATGCCAAAATCAGGCTTTTCGGCCAACTCGCAAGCCAAGGTGTGCGCCAACGCGGTTCGTGGTGCATTGACAGGATCACGGGTTTACCCGGCCAAATACGCCAATACATGCTGGTCCCTAATTGCCGAAAATGACGGGGTGAAGGTGGGCGCGTCCTATGAGCCGACCGAGGAAAAGATCTCCCGCGTGGACGGCTTCATCAGCCAGACAGGCGAGACCATCAGCATCCGCAAGTCAACATTCGAGGAATCCGAAAGCTGGTATGACGCCATCACCGCCGACATGTTCGGTTAGGCAATTGATCGGACAGAACAAATTAATCAATCTTCCGCAAGCAGGCTGGTCAGCTTCACCGCCGCCGCTTTCAGCTTTTCGACATGCGCGACGGCATCGGTCAGGCTGAGCCTTGGTTCCGGTGCGTGGAAAGACAATGTCGAGACCAGTCTGCCATTTCCTTCATGGATAGGCACGGCGATGGCGATCATGCCCTCCATGAACTCGCCATTGTCAGTGGAATAGCCCCGGTCGCGGATCTCAATGGCTTCGGCGATCAGTGCTTCAGGGTCCGACTGGGTCGTCGCGGTTCTGGGCTCGAGATCGGCGGACATGGCATAACTGCGCAGATGCCTGCGGTCGAGGCTGCTGAGATACATCTTGCCGCTGGCAGTGCAATAGAACGGCACACGCGTGCCCACCGGAAGCTGGATGCGCAGCGGCCATTTGGTCTCGACCCGGTCGAGATAGACCATCGCATCGCGGTCGGGGATCGCGATGTTGCAGGTCTCGCCGATTTCATCGGCCAACTGGTTGAGAATGGCCAGTCGCGCGGTCCTGATCCGCAGCGACGACAGGATGCCGGTGGACATCTTGCGCAAACGAAGGCCGGGGGAATACCCCCGGCCGTCGATTTCGCGTTGGATGAAGCCCTCTTGTTCCAGCGTGGTAAAGAGCCGGTGGATCGTGGGCTTTGGCAGGCCGAGGCGCTGATTCACCTCGGTCGGTGTTACGGGAACCCCCGCCTCGGCCATGGCTTCAAGCGCCATCAGCAGTCGCAGGTTGGTGGGAATTGCCGCTTCTTTATCGCCAGTATCCAAAATACCATCCACTTGTTTATGTCACATACCTCGTCTTAGCCCGACGGGATCAGGATCGTCGATAGGGCAGGTACCAGCGCCACGATGATCCAGACCGACAGAAGGGCGAACAGATAGGGAATCGTGTAGCGCAACAGGCGGAAATAAGGAACGCCCGTCACCCCCGATGCGACATAGAGGTTCAGGCCATAAGGCGGCGTGATAAAGCCGATCGACGCGCCAACCAGGAAGATCACTCCGAACTGCACCGGCTCGACCCCCACGGAATGCGCGATGGGCGCCAGAATAGGGGCGAGGATGATCGTTACCGGCAGGCTTTCCAGCACCATGCCCGCGACAAACACGATCGCCATTGAGGTGAACAGCACCGCGTAGTAGCCGCCCATGCTGCGGACGAAATCACCGATGAACTGCTGAGCACCCAGAACCGATAGGATCTGCTGCATCACCACCGAGACTGCGATCAGCGGTGCAAGAATGCCCGCGATCTGTGCAGAACGCATGGTGATCGAGGGCAACTCCAGCGGACCGAAGCCCTTGACTACCAGGTATTCCGTGATGCTGCGCTCACTGAAATCGCGATCCTCCGAAGGAGAGCCCATCAGCTTGTAGATCGGCAGGCTGAAAAAACCCACGATGATGCAGAAGCCCACGGTGACACCGGCCGCCTCGGTTGGAGAGAACTTGCCGGTATAGATACCCCAGAGCACCAGCCCGATGGCGAAGAAACCCAGCCAGGCGCCGACCGCGGTCTTGAACACGCGCCCAAATTGCAGCCGGATCAGATGACCCCAGCCATTGCGAGTACAGATCACGAAAGCCACCAGCATCATGCCGCCCACCATCAACGCACCGGGGATGATGCCCGCCACGAAGAGCTCGGAAATGGGCAGGTTCAACAGGAAACCATAGACGATGAAGATGATCGAGGGTGGGATGATGATCCCGACCGTGCCACCCGCAGCGGCGGTCGCCGCCGAAAAGCGTTCATCGTAGCCGCCTTTGACCATCTCGGGATGCAGCATCGACCCGATGGTGGCCGTTGTGGCCGAGTTCGAGCCCGAGATCGCCGCGAACAGACCGCAGGCTCCCAGGCTGGCCATGGCCAGACCACCTCGCAGCCAGCCGAGACAGGAATAGGCGAAATCGCTGAGCCTGCGGGCGATCCCTGAGCGGTTGATCAGGTCACCGGTCAGAATGAAGAGCGGCATTGCCAACAGGGCGAACCCGTCGGTGAACACATCCGCAAGGGCAGAGCCTGTGTTGATCAGCGGCAGGCCGAGCACAAAGCTCATCCCGATCACCCAATATCCGATCACCAGAAAGACCGGCACACCCAGCATGAACAGGAAGGTGACCGCTAGCGAAATCAATGTAACCCAGTTTCCATCAGTCATGGTCTTCTCCTCAATCCGCGCCGATGGCGACTGGAGCGATCAGTGGTGCGCCCGTCTTCAGGTTATTCAGATCAGTGAGCCAATTCTCCATTGACCGCGCCGCGATCAGGATGAAGCTGAGCGGCACCGAGACGAGGAACCACCATTGCAGCACGTTGTCGGTGCCCAGCAGGATCTGGAAATTTGCCGCCGAATTCGCTGCAACCTGTGTCGAGGTGACGACAACGATCCATGAAAACCCGATCCACAGCACCGCATCCAGGGACAGGCACAGAAATTGCAGCGTCCTAGGCATGTTGGTGCGAAACTCGGCGAAGGCCAGATGGGTCCTGAGTTTGACGTTATAGGCACATCCAGCCCAAGTCATGATCAGGAACAGGAAAGGCGGCAGGGTCGTCGACCATGGCGCCTGTACATTCAGGATAAACCGTCGGAATACCTCAACAAAGATGATGACGCCTATCAGCAGGTAGGTCGACACCATCACGGTTGATTCCAGGTTTCGCTCGACCCAGGGAATATACTTGTAGAGCAATAAAAAGAACGCCCCACCCAATAATGTGGCAAACGCGCCGACCACCCAAGCCGCGTTGGTCTTGAGTGATTCACTGATCATCCACGCGTCATTGGATAGAACCGCGCTGAAGATCTCCGAGATATCGCTGACAATAGTCGTCATGATCTGTCTCCTCCCTGAGACCGACGTTAGCGTATGTGTGAGTGTGCGGTATTTAATCGGCGGCGGGACGAACCCGCCGCCTGACTTGAATGTTTAGGCTTTCCACCAACGGCGCGGTTCGACATTTTCTGGCTTCATGTCGGCAGGCACTTCGCGGGCGATGCGATGCAGCTCGGTATAGGTATCGATGCCGCCGGCCCACTTGTTGATCCGCTCGCGCCACTGTTCCCATGGCTCGGGCTGATATTCGGGCGAGCACATTTCCTCGGCCAGCTTGATCTGCTCGTCCGAAAGGAACGCGTTGCGTACATCATTTTCGGCAAAGATCGTGTCCGGCAGTTGCGGATCCGAGAAACCGACCGTCTTGACCAGCGCGGCCTCGTTTGCCGCCTGCACGTGAACTTGAGCCAGATAGGAGGATTCCAGAACCGCATCCTGCAGGTGCCCATCCAGGCTATCGAACACCTTGGCCGACATCGAGGTGTGTTCGGTCCCGCAAAAGAACTTCAGGTCGACCGACTGCGTCACGACCGGCGCCATGTTGGCATAGGCCACTGCAGACGCCCATGTCTCCGCGCCATCGATAAGACCGGTCTTGAGGCCGTCCAGCGTTTCTTCCCACGCCACCGGAACCGGGTTCAGTTGCAGCAGCTGCATCGCGATCCGGCCCAGCTGCGTGCCCGTCACACGGTTCTTGGTGCCGAAGAGTTCTTCAAGCTTGGTGACCGTGGGTTTGTCGGCAAAAGACTGACCCATCTGCAGCCCGCGCAATTCGCAATGGCTGAACAGGAATTTCAGACCGTGACGCTTCTCCAGCGGTTCACGCAGGATCGCGTTCGATTCCGGGCTATACAGGAAGTGATACTGCGAGGCCCGACCCGGGAACACATAGGCATAGTCGAGAACGTTCAGATATGGCGCGCCACCGGCCGAGTTCTGGGTCGATGCAGCATAGATGTCGACGATGCCGTTCTGTGTTTTTTCCACACAGGACAACTGGCCACAAATCTGGTTGTCACCAATGAATTCGACCCTAATCTCACCATCAGTGCGCGATTCCAGATCGCGGGCAAATTCCAACGCGCCGGCGCGTTCGATCAGAAGGTTGCGCGCATTAAACCCAGATGCGCCGAATTTCAATGTGTGCTTGGCCTCTTTCGCGAATCGCTTTTCATAAGTCGACTCGGCAGCGGCAGCGAGCGATGGCAATGATGCGATCCCGCCCAGAGACCCGGCAGCGAGCAGGGTCGAAGACAGGCCATACTGTCCTGACAGCTTAAATAGGTCCCGCCGCGATATTCTGCTGAGCTTGTCAGCTACTTTCATGGATTCTTCCTCCCGTGGTACAGAATTCTCATTATTGAGACTTGTGGTATCATTTTTAGTATATTAAAGATGGTGACGCAAGGAAAACTTGCACGAGACCAGTTCCGATCTGGCGGAGGGCCAAAAAATGCAGACACAACAAGCTGATTACATCGTGGTTGGAGGGGGCTCCGCTGGTTGCGTCCTGGCGAATCGTCTGAGCAAGGATCCGGCAAATCGTGTGATTCTGCTGGAGGCGGGCCCGCGCGACTGGAACCCGTGGATTCACGTTCCGGTCGGGTATTTCAAAACCATGCACAACCCTTCGGTGGACTGGTGCTACCGGACCGAAAAGGATGAGGGGCTGAACGGTCGAGCAATCGACTGGCCGCGCGGCAAAGTGTTGGGCGGGTCATCCTCGCTGAACGGGTTGCTCTATGTGCGCGGCCAGAAAGAGGATTACGACCGCTGGCGTCAGATGGGCAATGAGGGCTGGGGCTGGGAAGATGTCCTGCCGCTGTTCAAACGATCCGAGAATCAGGAGCGCGGCGCTGATGAATTTCACGGTACGGACGGTGAGTTGTCAGTGTCGAACATGCGCCTGCAGCGGCCGATCTGCGACGCCTGGGTCGCAGCGGCGCAAACGGCGGGCTATCCGTTCAACTCGGACTACAATGGCGCCACGCAAGAGGGTGTGGGCTATTTTCAGCTGACCACCCGCAACGGTCGTCGCTGCAGTTCGGCGGTGGCGTTTCTGAACCCGGCCCGTAAGCGCCCGAACCTTCAGATCATCACCAATGCATTGGTTCAGCGCGTCGTCATCCAAGGGGGGTGCGCTACCGGCGTCCGTTACCTCGACAAGTCAGGGCAGGAATGTGAAGTGACGGCAAAGCGCGAGATCGTGCTGTCCTCTGGTGCGATCAACTCGCCACAGATCCTGATGCTGTCGGGCATTGGTGATGCCGCGCAGCTGAAGGAGAACGGCATCGACGTTGTGGCCGATCTGCCGGCGGTGGGCAAGAACATGCAGGACCACCTGCAGGCGCGGTTGGTGTTCAAATGCAATGAACCGACCCTCAACGACGAGGTGCGCAGCCTGATCAATCAGGCCAAGATCGCGATGAAATACGCGCTGTTTCGGGCAGGGCCGATGACCATGGCCGCAAGCCTTGCTGTCGGGTTCATGAAAACCGGCCTGCATGTGGATACGCCCGACATCCAGTTCCATGTGCAGCCCTGGTCCGCTGACAGCCCCGGCGAAGGGGTGCATCCATTTTCCGCCTTCACCATGTCAGTTTGCCAACTACGGCCCGAAAGCCGGGGCGAGATTGTGCTGGATGGTCCTGACCCACAAACCTATCCGAAAATTCACCCAAACTACCTGGCGACCGATCTGGATTGCCGGACCATTGTCGAAGGGGTCAAGATCGCCCGGTCCATCGCGCGCGAAGCACCGCTGAAGTCCAAGATCTCGGAAGAGTTTCGCCCAACCAAGGAGCTGGAACTCGACGATTACGAGGGCACGCTGGACTGGGCGCGCAGCAACTCGTCGTCAATCTATCACCCCACTGGCACCTGCAAGATGGGGCAGGGACCGAACACGGTGGTGGATGCGCGGCTGCGGGTCCACGGCATTCGCGGATTGCGTGTGGCCGATTGTTCGATCATGCCCGAGATCGTCAGCGGCAACACCAATGCTCCGGCGATCATGATCGGCGAAAAGGCCAGCGATCTGATCCTTGAGGATCAGGCCTGACCGGTCTGAAACTCAGTCCACGCCAGGCTCGTCTGTTCGCTCTGAGGGATGTGCAGACAAGTCGCATTCGCGCTTTCCGTGCGCAAACGCGGTTGTTCATTGACCCATTGCAGGCCAAAGTGCCTGCAAGAGGGCACCTGTAGCGCATCCCATGCGCCGCGCGGGAACCCGTCCAACCGGAGGCGCTTTTAGTGCGCATGAGAATACGGTGACCAGCGATACGCAGACGGGTATGGGGCAGGGCGCTCCCGCCCCGCTCAGCCGACCCTTGCTGGGAATCAACTTTTTCGCTGGCGATGTCACGGCAGGGTTCGGGCCTTACCTAGCAATCTATCTGCTGGCGCAGCTGCACTGGTCGCCGCAAAGCATCGGCTTTGCGCTGGCGCTCGGGTCCATCGTGACGGTGCTGGCACAGACGCCCGCCGGGGCGTTGATCGACTGGACCAGCGCAAAACTCGGGTTGATGGTGGCCTGCATCTCTGCCGTTGGGGTTGCCGCGCTGATGCTGGTGGTCACGGATTCGCAATATGCAATCTATGGCGCGCAGGCGACAATGGGTGTTGCGCTTGCCTTCCTTGGCCCGCTGATCGCCGCAATCACGCTGGGGGTTGTCGGGCGCGAGGCGTTCACCCGGCAGACCAGCGCCAATCAGGCCTGGAACCATGCCGGCAACGTAGTGGCAGCAGCCATAGCTGCCGGACTAGCGCTTGCGGGATTTGTTGATGGAGTCTTCATTCTGATCTCGGCCATGTGTGTCGGAATGATTTTTTGCACGACGCTGATCAAACCCTCACAGATCGACCATGAGGCCGCGCGCGGAGGTGTCGCCGAAGACAGCAAGGGCCAGGAACAACCCAGCGGCTTTACCACCATCCTCAGCGAGAAACGCCTGATCATCTTTGGTGCTTCGATCATCCTGTTTCATTTTGCCAATGCCAGTATGCTGCCGCTGGTGAGCCAGAAAGTGGCCAGCGGCGGTGATACTAAATCGGGCATTGCGTTTACGTCGGCCTGCATCATCTCGGCTCAGTTCATCATGATCGCCATGGCCATTCTCTGCGGCAAGACCGCCGATAGTTGGGGTCGCAAACCGCTGTTCCTGATCGCATTCTCGATCCTGCCGATCCGCGCATTGCTTTATACGCTGACCGACAATTCGGTATCGCTGGTCGCGATTCAGTCGCTGGACGGCGTGGCCAATGGAATCTTTGCGGTGCTATTCCTGCTGATCGTCTCGGATGTCACAAAGGGCACGGGGCGATTCAACGTGGCACAGGGCGCGCTGGCGACTCTGGTGGGCGTCGGAGCCTCGGCCAGCAACCTGATCGCCGAAGAGATCGTGCAGATCGCCAGTTATGACATGGCGTTTTATTTCCTTGCGGGCGTGGCCGTTCTGGGTGCGCTCATCTTTGCGTTCCTGATGCCGGAAACCGCCCAGCATGCCCGCCGTGATATGGCCGATCCCTCTCGTTCGGAGACCTGACAAGCCGCGCTTCCCGTAGACCACGCAACCAATACCGGAGAATGCCCATGTCATTCAGCCTTGGGGTTTCAATCGCCGTCTTCACTCTGATCGCCATTCGCGAATGGCTGCCATCGTTCCTGAAGATCTGGCATGTGATGACAGCGGGGGCCGTGGTGCTGCTGGTGAGTATGACAATCACACCGCAGGCCGCACTCAAGGCGATTGACTGGAATGTGATGCTCTATCTCTTTTCGGTGTTTTCCATCGGGCGGGCGCTTTACGAAAACGGTATCTCGCACCGGATCGCCGGGTGGATGGTGGGGTGGAGGACGCCCGGCGTGTCGCTGGTCGCCTTCATGTTGCTTTTTGCGCTAGTCGCCGCCGTCCTGACCAACGACGCAGCCGCCATCATCGGCACCCCGATTGCACTGATGCTGGCGCATCAGACCGGTGCGGATCAGCGCACATTTCTGGTGGCCCTCTGTGTGGCGGTCACCGTCGGCAGCATGGCGACCCCGATCGGCAATCCTCAGAACTTGCTGATCGCGGCCAGCGGCGAGGTTCCGGCCCCCATGGTCACCTTTCTGATCTGGCTGATCGTGCCCACGCTGATCTGCCTGGGTGGCAGCGCGCTGTGGCTGTCATGGCGTATGGTGGTGACCACGCCCGAGGCAGGCACCGAAGAGATTGAAGGGCAAGAGGGCACGCAATGGCCGGTCCTGTTGGCGATTGCTGTTCTGGTAGTGCTGGTGACGGTGGAAAGTGTGCTGGCCGCGACCGGGTCCGATATTGGCTATCCGCTGGGCGTGGCAGCGGCCATCGCCTGCCTGCCGGTTTATCTGTTTGACGGCGCGCGGGTGCGGACTTTTTTGCGGCTCGACTGGCCGACGCTGGTGTTCTTCGTGTCAATGTTCATCGTCACCGGCGCATTGCTGGATTCAGGCTCATTGCAGTCGATGCTGGGCGAAGAGCGCCAACACATGAACGAGCCCATGGTTACCGCCGGGATCAGCTTTTTCGGCAGTCAGGTCTTTTCGAACGTACCGCTGGTGGACATGTATCTGAAGCTGCTGCCCTCGTTCGAGGTGCCCAACCTGATGATGCTGGCGGGCGTATCGACGCTGGCGGGCAATGTCTTCATCATCAGCGCGGCAAGCAACGTGATCGTGTTGCAGATGGCCGACCGAATGGGCGCCGAAGAAGTCACCTTCACCCAGTTCATGAAGGATGTGCTGCCCATCGGACTGGTTTCGACAGGGATCACGATCGCCTGGATCCTAATGCTGGAAACCCATCTGGGCGGGTGATTGTGGTCAGCGGCACAGCTCGACCGTCACATGGCCGATCCCGTGCTGTTCGTTCAGCCAGATCTTGACCTGCGTTTTGACGTATTGCGCGTCGATGGCGGGATCAACCGTTAGCTCCAGCGTCGCCATGCTACGTTCTTGGGTGATCGACCAGGCGTGGAAATGCCCGACTTTGGCAACGCCTGGCACCTGGTCTTGTAATTGTTGGGTCACCGTGTCGCGGTCGAACCCCGTCGGTGCGCCCTCGAGCAGGATATGGGCGCTGTCCCGCACCACCGACCAGGCGGCGCGCAGAATGATCAGCGCCACAAAAACCGACAGGATCGGGTCGATCGGGGTCCAGCCGGTATAGATGATCACGATTGAGGCGATCAGCGCCGCGACCGAGCCAAGCAGATCGCCAATCACGTGCAGTACAGCGGCGCGGATGTTGAGGTTATCGCCGCTGCCGCGCGTCAGAATGATGAAGACCCCGATATTCACTACCAGCCCGGCCAGCGCTACCCACATCATCACCTTGCCCATGACCGGGGCAGGGTCTGAGAGGCGACCCCAGGCCTCCCAGGTGATCCAGATCGCGATCAGGAACAGCGCCAGTCCGTTCACAAAAGCCGCCAGAACCGAAAATCGGTCGAACCCATAGGTGCGTTTCCAGTCGGCGGGGCGGCGGGCCAGACGGAACGCGGTCCAGGCCAGGATCATCGCGCCGAAATCGGTCAGCATGTGCCCGGCATCCGCGATCAGCGCCAGCGAGCCCGAGATCAGCCCGCCCACCAGTTCCACAACCATGAAGAGCCCGGTCAGGACCGCTGCCAGCGCAACCTTTTTCTCGTTGGCAGCGTGGTGATGATGGTGATGCGCCGTGGCGGAATGGTCGTGATGGGCCATGAGTGGGCCTCCTTGAGCGGCCCACCGGCCTTCCGGATTCCGCCGTCAGTTTTTTAGCACTCTGTGACGGGTTTGATGAGTTCGCAAGCGGCAAAAGAGATTTGCGCGCAGAGGCGAAACTGACCGCCGCAGCGCCAATCAGGCGCTGCGGCGTGCGGAGTGGCAGATCCGGGGGGGAACGGATCAGGGGGTAGCAAATTCGCTTCCGGTCCAGACGAAGTCGAGCTGCGCAAAAACAGGAGAGGTCAGGATCGCCTCGGCGGGGTAGAGTAGGTTCAACTCGTCGCCAAAACGGGTTTCGCCGGGAACAAGCCCGGTGATGTTGTGCCAGACGCTCCAGTTGCCCGCATCGGTGACGGTGGTCGGATTGCTGAGTGCCGAAGGTTGATGCCAGCCCGCCGCATTCAGGATCGGTGTCAGGTCGAAGCGCGCATCATTGCTGGTGACCTCGGAACATTGGGCGGCGTCGCATTGCCAGCTGGCCCAGTCCTCGGCAGGGATGGTGCCTGCATCGGTCGCGGCCGGGTCTATCACCCGCGCCATCACCTGAAACGCACCGCCCGCATCGGGGCGTGTGATCGATAGCGGATCAACTGCCGGGTCACGTAGCGCCGCCGTGGGCGCCAGCCGCAACAGCCGCCCGATCAGGTCAATCTGCGCTGGCCCGTCGGCAGGCGCCATGCCGCCCGCAAGGGGCAGATTGCGCAGTGCGCTCTGCACCGGCATCGCGCCCCCTCGCGCGGCGATACCGACCAGTGCGGTGTCGAAGGCCTCGATGAAATCACTGCGCAGGCTGAAATCAAGAGGGAAACTGGCCTGTTGCGGCCCCACGGGCCGGACTTGCGCGCGGGTGACGAAGCTGAGTGGTGGCAGGGCGCCGGGTTGCGGCAGATTTATCTGCGGCCCGGCGATTCCTAGGGCCGCGGCAATCATGCGCGAGCGCTGCTCGACCTCGTCATATTCGGTCAGCAGGTTGAGATATCCGCCCACCTCGGTGATGTTGCGTGGCGGCGGGATGCGCGAGGGTGCAACATCGCCAGAGATCGCCAAACGGTGCGCGATGACCTCGCGCGCGCGCTGGATCGCCGGGGAATTAGTGGTTTCCAGGATAGAGATGATCGCCTGTGCGACATCCTCGTCGATCGACGTTTCTTCGGGCAGGTTTGTACTTGTATCACTCATAACAACTTCTCCTCTACTCGCTCAGCCGCCAAGACTGTTCAGGAAGTCCAGCGCAGCCGCGCTGCCCAGCTTCCGGTTCGACCCGTCGGGCGCTTCGGTGTTGACCTTGTCGAAAGCACCAAAGATATTTGACAGGATGTTCGCATTGCTTGGGTCCTTCAGTGCGTCTGCGCCGCCGGGGAAGTCCGAGAAGAATCCGGCGAAGAAATCACGCCGCTTGTCTTCGTCCTGCGCGCCCACCAGCGCGCTGATATTTCCGGCATTTTCCCCGAATTTCGTAAACTCCGCGAGTTTGGATTTGTCGGCGGCTTTCTTGTCCTTCACCTCCTTGTCCTGCGCCAGCGCCTTTGCGGCGGCCAGATCTTTGGCCTTGCCCGCCAATTCGGTGGCCTTGCCGACCAGATCCTTGGTCAGGTCGGTGGCGGAATCGACCGCCTTGTCACGGCCCGCCTGCACCGACTGGGTTTCGGCCTGAAGCTGTTTCTGCAGCGCCTCAAGCCCGGTCAGATCGGTGCCCGCACGGGCCAGATCGGGCGCGGCCTTGAGAATCTCGGCCAGCGGCGAGGACGGGATCGTACTGCCAGTGCCGATATCACCACCCGCGATGGTCAGAGCGTTCGTCGGCTGGTTCGTGGCCAGATCGCTGGGCGCGCGGGTGCCGAAGATCGAACTGTCATCCGAGGGCAGGACCGGCGCGTCGCCCACGGGCGGCGGCGTCGGTGAATCCTGCCAGTTCCAGAACCGGCGGTGATCGATCATCTCGCAGGAATTGCATCGGCCCAGAACGGCCTCACCCAGCAGCCCACGTGTGGGCAATGAGATCGAGCGGCGCGGCGGGCGGAAATCCTCGCGGTGGAAGCGCATCAGACTGTCCTGGATATCGCCGGTGGTCAGCTCAATCCGGTCCGACAGGTCCGCCGGAATGTGGAATGGCATGATCATCGAGTTGCCGTAGAACCCCAGCACCCGGTTCGACACCGCGCTGAGCAACGGGATTTCCGAGGATGCGTCCTCGAGCCCGCCTTCGGGCACGCCGATTGTAAAACGCTCCAGCAGGATCGCGCGTTCCTCGTCGGTCATGCTTTCCCAGATCGAGCGCGAATAGGACACGGTGTTGGACACCACATGCTGGTACATCTCTTCGATCCGGCGCAGGTCGCGACGGCTGAGCACATCATTTACCGCCGCCACCGCGTAAGGCAGCCGGGGCGGCAGGGATTGCACGCTGCCATCATCCAGCACCGTGGCCTCATCCGCCTGCCCGTCATTTATCGTGGCGCTGAACCGGGTGACCAGCGGCGCGCCGATCTGGTCGTCGAACTCACCCCCGCTGAGCGAGGTGTTCAGGCTGCGCTCGATATCGCGCAGCGCGCGGCCCGGATCGTCGTTGCCGAGGATGCCATCACTCAGATCACCCAGCAGACCGGGCAGGGTGATCACGTCTCCCCCAGTAAAGAAAGAATAGGCGAAACGCCCGGTGCGGCGATAGAGCTCCACCCGCGCGATATCGGCATGTTCGACCGAACGGGGCAGGGCAACGCTGCCCTCATAGGTCGTGGTGCGCACGGTGTTGCGGCGGGTATCGGCCAACCGCACCAGCAGGTTCTCGCGGTTCTTGGCCGGTTTTTCGTAGAAATCGTCGATATCCACGGGGGCGCCCACCAGCGGCACCGGACCGATCCGGTCGCCATCCTTGGTGATGATCGCCGCCGAGATATCGTCATTGGGCATGAAGACGCCACGTGCCGCGAACTTTACGATGTCCTGCGCTGTGCCCACATTGTTCTGCGGTTGGGCAAAGGGATCGGCGGCGAACTCTTCCAGCAGGCGCAGCGCGCTGCGGCGTCTGCGGCGGCTGCCGAATTCCTTACGCAGGGTTGCGGCATGCCGCAGCACGGTGGCGTAGCGATGCAGCAGGAACGCGCGGTTGACTGCTGGCGGCAGCGCTTCGGGCTGCGGCACTCGCCGGAAGGCGATCAGTTGCATCGGCACAAAACAGACCAATTGCACGCCCTCGATCCGCGTCTCGATCGAGAAATCGCGCAACACCTCAAACCATTGCATGGTCATGGCATGGCAATGGTTGCGGTTGGCTACAAACTTGGTCGATGCCCGGCGCCGGTCGGTTGCGGTGGCGGTGCGCACGCTTGTCCGGCTGGACCGGCGCTTGACCGAGGCCGAGCGTTCCAGCGAGGACGAGAATGCCTCGTGGGTTTCCGACAGGAACGAGCGCGAGGTGTTCTGCGAGGCCGAAGATGAGCCGCTGGAACTGGAACTGGCCGAACCACGGGTCCAACCTGCGCCGCCTGCGATACCGCCGAACAGACCACCGATGAATCCGCCAATGCCTCCGCCGACGCCGCCCGAAAAGCCCTTGGAGCTTGAACTGTTATTGGTGTTGAAGCGGGACGATCCCTGGATCAACTCGCTCAGTGCGGTGTTGAAGGTGGAATCGAACGAGGTATCACGGCTTTCCTCGAATTCCTGTTGTTCGCTGAAGCTCAGGCTTTCGCGTTCGCGCACGCTGAGCGTCTCGCGCTGTTCGGAGACCACGATGCGCTGCTCCTCGCCCGGTGCAAGCGGCAGCGAATAGATCAGACGCCCTAGCGACAGCCCGGCATGCACCGCCGTGGAGCGCATCTTGGCGACATAGCCCAGCGACAGGCTGGAAGCCTTGGGCACGTTCGTCGGGCGGGCCTCGAGATCCTCGAAGAAATCCTCGACATCTATCGGCTCTTCAATCGGCACCCGGTCGCGAAAGTTCCAGTCGCCGCCGCCGTTCTGCAAGGCGCTCAGGACGTTGGACGCGCTGATGCCCGCCCGCACGAACGCGCTGCCGGGCACCGTGGTGGGAAAAGTGACGCCGCCGACCACCCGGTCGCGGGTCAGGTTGGCAGGCCCCACCAGCGGATCGGTCAGACGGTAGAGCACCGAGTAGCGCCGGCGCGAGACAGTGCCACCCTCGGTCCGGTATTCCGAGGCGCAATCGCCCTCGCCCAGCACCAGCGGCGGCTGGTTCGACTGGAAATCCTCGATATTCTCGTCCGCATCCTCGGAATCAACGGGGAAGAGGTCCGTCAGCTCCCCCACCACCGAGCGGGCCAACGGGGTCAGGGTACGCTCCAGCACCACCAGACCCAACTGGCCGTCGATGGCATCCACCCGCGACACGGCATGTGTCAGGCTAGCATTCTGCCCGCGCAACCGCAGGCGCAGCCCGTTCTGCGGCGCCCGCAGACCCGGCAGGGCCAGCGAAAACCGCCCGCGCCGGTCGGTCACTGTCTTGGGGACTGGCCACGAAAAGCTGCCCATGCCTTCGTTAGTGCCAAATTCTGGGCGCAGCGCCTCGATGATCAGCCGCTCGGCGGGTGAGCCGTCGGGGTTCAGGATCTCTCCGCGCAGCTTGGTCGCAAGCGTGGCGGGAAAACCGGCAAAGAACCCGGCCTCGCCCAGGTCCTTCTTGAAGGTGCCAAGCTGTCGGAACACCGCCGTCATGCCAAGGCTGCGGCGCTCGACAAGTTCAGCGACGGCATCTGGCGAAAGTTCGATCCCTTCGCCACGTCTGAGCGCGCGCAAGCGGTCCTGCTCGCTGCGTTTGTCAGAGATGACGGCGGTGACCGCATCACCCGAAGCCGAGAATTTCAAGGCCTCTTCTGCCTGCGGTTCTGCATCCGGCACGGAAACGGAGATGGAACGGGAAAGTCGGTCTGAATCAGCCACAATGAACCCCTTAACCAATTGAAAAAACGAAAATATAAAAATTTATGCCAACACAAATTGGTGCCAGTATGAATACAATCATAACACGATTCGGCCCGATCAGCGTATTTCAGGCGCTACGTGCGCGGCCAGTGGCGAATCTGTGCCGATGGATTTTGGCACTGCTTACACGCTGCCAGAGGCGCCTGATTCCGCATAATCATTTACAGATCACCGCGCTCCAGCGTACCCGATTTGGGCCCGCGGCGGTGGCCAGACAGGAGCCCCGGTGCTTCGCGCTTGAAATACGCGCCAAGCGGACAGTGGCATTCCGAATAACTCCCTCGGAGTTGCACAAAACCGTAATAGTGCCAGCACAAACCCCTTGACCTCTTTCGGGTAGCCAGGCCAGCGAGGGCGGGGCAACGAAATTAGCGACCGTTCTGGATGCGCCCGGTTCTAGCCCGGAGTGTTTCTGACCGCACGTTGCCGGTTCGATACCCTGACCAACAGTTCTTTGGGAGCTTACTAATGACCAACACACCGCAAATTCTAAACAACTCGGAGTCGCTGGCCTTTCTGGACGTCAGCGATTTGACCATTCCCGAAATTCAGGGTGTCGGGCATGTCTCCGAACATGTAGGGCAGGTGGTCCGCACCTCGGGCATTGTCACGGCGGTGGATCGCTCGGGCTTCTATGTGCAGGATCCCGAAGGCGACGGTGACGACGCGACATCGGACGCGATCTTTGTCTTCACCGGCAACGGTGCGAGTGATCTGGTATCGGTCGGCGACACAGTTGATTTGCGCGGCGTGGTCAGCGAGTTCACTCCGGGTGGCACCGACAGCGGCAACCTGTCGACCACGCAGCTTTCCGATGTAGAGATAGAGGTGACCAGCAGCGGCAACGCCCTGCCTGCGGCAATCATTCTGGGCGCGGTGGGTCGGACCCCGCCGACCGAGGTGGTGATCTCGGACAACGAATTGCCGGTGAACCTGCAGGAGGAGCCGGGGACCTTCAACCCCGAGACCGACGGCATCGATTTCTACGAAAGCCTTGAGGGGATGCGGGTTACCATCGACAATCCCACCGCCATTTCCGCCACCAACCGGTTTAGCGAGACCTGGGTTGCCGCCGATGACGGTGCGGGTGTCACTTCGCCTGGCGGCGGTTTGAACGATCGCGGTGGGCTGAACATCAACGCCGATGCCGATGGAACCGGCGATGTGAACCCCGAGCGCATCCAGATCCAGTATGACAGCGATCTGCTGCCCGAAGGCTGTGACAGACCCGCCATCAACCTGGGTGACAACCTATCGGATATCACCGGTGTTGTGGATTACGGCTTTGGCAATTTCGAGGTCAAGGTGACCGAAGCTTTCGAGGTCGAAACACTCACCGCCAACACGGCCGAGGTGACCGCCATCGAAGGTGGTGACGACCGGCTGACCGTAGCCACCTACAACATCGTCAACGTGACCGCTGCCGAGGCGGATGGCGATGCCGACCAGATCGTGCAACTGGCCGAGCAAATCGTGAACAATCTGGGCGCGCCCGACATCCTTGCGCTGCAAGAGGTGCAGGATGACAGTGGCGTTGCCGATGACGGCACGCTGAGCGCCGAGGAAACGCTGCTGGCAATCGTTGACGCGATTGAGGCGGCGGGGGGGGCCGCGCTATGAATTTGACAGCGCCGTGGTGGATGAGGATGGCGAAAATGGCGGTGTGCCGGGCGGCAATATCCGCAACGCTTTCCTCTACAATCCTGACCGAGTTGAAGCGAAAGAGTTCGTCACGCTGGAATCCGATGTGCTGGCCGGGCTTGGCGTGACCAACCCGGACGCCTTCGAGGGCAGCCGCGATCCGCTGCTGGGCGTGTTCGAGTTCAATGGGCAGGAGGTGACGCTGATCAACAACCACTTCTCGTCCCGCTTCGGCTCGACCCCGATCTTTGGCGGACCACAGCCCTTCGTACAGGCGGGCGAGGACGAACGCGCGGCACAGTCGCTGGCGTTGAACGAAGTGGTTGACGGGTTGCTGGCCTCTGACCCGGATGCGCGGGTGACGGTTCTGGGCGATCTCAACACCTTCGAGTTCACCGACGAACTGGCCGAGGACCTGCCCGGTGTCGGTGATAAAAAGGTGCTGACCAACCTGATCACCCAGCTTGAGGGGGATGAGGCCTATAGTTTCAACTTCCAGGGTAACAGCCAGGCACTTGACCACATCTTTGTCACCGACCGGCTGCTGGATGGGGTCGAGGTGGACGTGGTTCACGTGAACACCGACTTCACCGATTTCGCCTCGGATCACGACCCGGTCGTGGCCAGCTTTCTGATCGAAGACCCCAACGATCCCGGCGAGTTTCTGTTGGGTGGCAGAGGCAAGGATATGATCGAAGGCACCGGGCGTAGTGATGTGATCATCGGGTTCAACGGGCGCGACCAGCTGTTCGGCCAGGATGGCAACGACGTGATACCGGGCGGTCGCGGGCGTGACCTGATCGAGGGCGGCGACGGGCATGATACGCTCAGCGGTGGCCGGGGCAGGGATACCATCCTGGGCGGCGACGGTGACGATTTCATCTTTGCCGGGCCGGGTCGCGACGTGATCGAAGGCGGCGCGGGCGACGATCTGCTGAATGGTGGGCGTGGTCGCAACAGCTTTGTCTTCGAGGGCGATTTCGGCGATGACATCTTGCTTTGCTTCAAGGTCGGGGTGGATGAGATTGAATTCGTAGGCACAAATGAGGTCGTGGCCACCGAGACCGATAGAGGCACATTGCTCACCTCAGCTGGTGACGCGCAAGGAAGTGTGGAATTGTTGTTTTTGTATAACTATGAAGTTGATTTGTTGATCTAAAGACCTGGCTAAATCGTTTAATCATAAGTCCGACGCAATTCAATGCGTCGGTTATTTTGCATTCTCAAGCATTGTCACTCGGGTTTTCGGATGTTGAACACCATTTCGTGCTCCTGCCGGCTGGCGCCTTCTCCGACGGCCACGTTGTAACCCGCATTCTCGATATTGTAGCCCTTCTGCATCGCGATAATCAGCACCGCGCCGAATGTGGTGAAACCGACCACGATACAGATGGCGGCCAAGACCCCGATCACGATGAGCACGATCTCCCCGCCAGTCAAGGCAAGAGAGACTGGACCGGCATGACGGCTTTGGGTCTCGGCCCCGATGAACTGTCCACCGCGTTCGATGATCTGGGTGCGGAAGGCTTCGGCAACAGGACCGTCAATGGCCAGATCGACCGGAGCGTCCTGTTCGATCAGGGCACGCATCCGGTTGTGCGAGCCGGGTTCGGTCAGCGGCGTGACCACCGGCGGCGGGGTGCCATCGGGTGAGGCGTGAACCCGCAGCCGGAATTGGACACTGCCCGCAGGCACCGGGTGTGACCAGCGCACCACCAGCCGCAGCCGCCCGGTTGCACCGCGCTCCGGTCGCGCCTCCAGTTCGGCTCCGGCAGCCAGTGAGGCCTCGGGCGTCGCCAGATCGATCAGGCTCAGCTGCAGCCCCTCGGGGATATCGACCTCGAACACCTCTTCGCTGCTTTCAATGCGCGGTATCTGAAAATGACCTTCGGGTGCGGCAAAGCTGCGGGTCTCGTCCAGTACCACGAGGTTTCCACCCGGACCGGCCTCGGCACCATCACCGGCGACGGTCAGGGCGCGGCCCTGACCCGCCACCGGCGCGGGCGAAGCCGCTAGGAAAAAAGCTGATCGACAAAGCGCGCTGCCGCCTCTGGTGTTGCCCCCTTGTGGATCGCTTCGGCAATGGCCGCAGCTTTCATGTCGCCATTGGGATCGGGCGCCCCCATGGAATAGGGCCGGACCAGTCCCTGCTGGGTGGCGATCGTGGTGCGTGTATGCACGTTCTGGGCGGTGGCCTCGATCAGGGACAGTGTGGGCACCCCGGCGCTGAGACCGATTTCGAATGTCACGCCGATGGGTTGGTCCTGTGTGTTGGTGATTACATGCGCACCAACCGGCATGCCCACAAGCCCGTCGTCAAGCCAGCCGATGGTTTCGACGGTGACTCCATAGGTATAGCTGGTGCCACCGAAGTTTTCCGGGCCACCCCGGACCACGGTGAACTGGCCGTTCACACCGGCCGACGCGACCCAGCCCCTGACCTCGGACAGCGCACCGTAAAAGCCGATCCGGCGGCCAGGTGCAAAGACGATGCCCGCCCCGGCAGTGCCGCCTTCGCCCAGACCGGCGCCAACCGCACCGCCAAAGCCGATGGTGACATCCAGCCTGTCGCAGATCGTCAGGATCATGTCGAAATCAACGAAGGCCGCCGCTAGGTAGGTGGCTGGGTTGATCGCGCCCGCCGTGGCGCGGATGGCGTTTTCGATGGCAAAGATCAGCACCTCGGCCTGCCAGCCCTCCAGCACCGTGGCACCGGGCAGATGCACGGTGTTGCCCGAGAACGCACGGCCCATGCTAAAGCTGCCGACGCGCCCGCGCGAGCGCTCTTCGGCGATATCGAGCGGCGGATCGATCGGCAGGATATTCTCGATGGCGCGGCGATTGGCGGCACTCAGGCGGTTGATGTTGTTGCGGCCATTATCGGCCAGGATCGCCCCGCCTGCGCCGGGCGCCATGCCGGTGCGTTCGGCAAAGCTGCGGTCGCTGCCGCTTTCCATCAGCGAGCCACCATGCACAATGAAGCTGCCATGCGGGAAATGCCCGACCTCATGCGAGGTCGTCTCACCCAGAAGCCGGCCATACATCTGTGCCGCCAGATCCAGATTGGCCGAGCTTTGGCTGCCACCGGCGAGCGTATCCTCGACGGTTTCGACCTCGTCGATCACCCGCATATGGCCCAGCAGGACCGAGGCCACATTGTGCAGGTTCAGCGGCGCAGGCAGATCGCCGGGCTGATGGTTGCGCCCCAGCGTGCTGGTGTCGAACGCGGTCGGCGTGCCGGTATCGTGCGATTCCTCGGGGTCGTTGGCACCCACTTGCGCCGTGATATTGGCGATCGAGACCGAGGGAGCTACCGCCTCTCCGCCCGGGAAGCCCGCATTGGCGCCCACCACCAGATGCGCGGGCAGACTTTCACCGGGGAAGATCACACGGATATTTGTGTCTTCATACAGCAGCTGCATCACTTCGCGCATCTCGTCAATCAGTGCGGCGCGGCGGCTGCGCAAGCCGAGACCGTCAAAGAAGGTGTCAACATTTGCGTCAAAGACGATCTTCACAAAATGCGGCGAACTGACCAGATATTTGTTGGATTCGATCGTGGTACCCGAGGCATCCTTGACCATGCAATCTACGTGTGCCACGCCGGGCGCCAGCGAGCGCAGTGTGACGCGGGTTCCACCGGCGCTCTGCGCGGTTCCTGATCCAGCCTCGAACAGCACGCGGGTGCGGTCATCGGCATCGGGAATGTTCCAGCGTACCGAACCGCCATCGGGCATGTTCGGCACCGAAACCTCCAGCACCGTGGTGCCCGAGATGTCGTGGGTGTCATGGCCGAAGGTGCGGCGCGAGACGCTCATGCCCCGACTGGTATTGGTGACGATGAAGCTGCGCGCGAAGGGGCTGGCATAATAGCTCTGGGCGCTGACCGGAACCTCCTTACGGGTTGGGCCTGCGCCGCCTGCAGGTTCCTGCGGCATCGCGGGGGCCGGGGCGGGCATTGCCACCGGCATCGGCTGTGCTGGCATCAGCGGCAGGCCACCCACCGAGGCGCGCGAGCGCGTCATTAGCGGCAGCCCTCCGACCGCGATGGGGCGTGACAAGCTCTGCGCCACCGACATAATGCCGCCACCGCGCGCCCAGTCGATCTTGTCCGGCGTCAACAGTACGCCGCGATTGTGATGGCTGTCACCGCTGCGCCCACGCGCCACGTGCACACCCATGACTGGGATAGCCTCAGGCAGATCGCCACCGGAGCTGTCATTGTTGAAATGGGCGAAGACTGGCGAGCCGGAATTGCCCTTGCGGGTCTGCAGATTGTACTCGACGATCTCGCCACCCGCGCTCAGGCGGCGCACCCGGTCGATATCTAGATGCTGGCGGTCGCTGGCCACATCCTGCCCGCCATAGCCGCAGACCGCGATGGGCGCGTCGCCTGCAGGCGAGTGGTCGATCAGCTTGAAGTGCTCGCCATTGGGCGGGCCTTGGGTGACGCGGATCACCGCCATGTCATGACTGCGATCCGTCGCGCCGGAACTCTGCCATGTCGGGTGGATCGTCCAGTCCTGCCGCTGCACGCTGAAACGGTGCGGAATGTTGGAATTGCTCTGTTGTCCGGGGCGGATCGACACCGATGTTGCCTCTTCAATCGTCGAGCTGCCAGGGGCGGTGTCATAAAGGTTGTGACCAGCGGTCAGGATCAGGTCCGGCGCGATGTAGAACCCTGTGCCGCCATAGGTGCCAGACGGGTAGGTCATCACCAGTTTGCAGATCGCCGAGAACGGGAAATAGCCGGTGTTCTGCACGCCGACGCGGAAATTCTGATGGCGAACGGCAAAGCTGGCGATCTGCCGGATCGCATCCCACGGGTTGGTGGCATCGATGATCGGATCGACGGCGGCAAAGGGGCGGGCGCGGGCGTAATCAAGCGGCATGGCCATGGCATGTCCTTTCTGGGATCGGGAATTGAAGGTTTTGTCCGGCGCAGAGGGTCATTGCTGTTGCTGCCCTCCGGGTGCGCCGGTGATGGGCTTGTTTGCGCCCGGGTTCGGGGTGTTTTGCTGGATCTGCGCAATCACGGCGGTGTCGGCGAACCGTTCCAGCGGGAAGTAGTCAGACTTGAACCGCAGATCGACTTCGCCGGTCAGATCAGCCGAGACGTCGATCTCGGATTCGGACGATTTCTTTGAGCTTGAGACATAGCTGACCGTGGTCTTCATCGACGCTTTGACCGGAGAGAGGAACCAGCCATAGCTGGCTTTGGCCTCGGTCTTGGTGTCGAATTTCTGCGCCGATTCCGCGCGCGACGTATCGGTTGTGTCGATGCGGAAGCCCATCGCGGCCTTGATCCGGCCGCGGGTGATGACGATGCGATTCATGCCCATCAGCACCATCGTGGCCAGCGTCTGCTGCCGCGATTGCGCGATCTTGCGGCGCGCGGCGGGTACCAAAAGGGTCTCGATACTTTCCTCGTCGACGCTGGTGACCTCTTCGCCGAGGTTCAGGTCGCCCTGGAAATTCGGTTGCGCCGCGTCGTCCGCGCCCTCTTGCGGCACCAGACGGGGCTGCCCGGACGAGGTATCCAGCCGGATCACCTGCGGATAGGCCCCGGCCAGCCAGTCGCGCGCGTTGTTGTCGGTGATGTTGTCGGCCTCGAATTGTTGCACAGTCTTGGCGACATTCGAGAGCAGTTCGGCATAAGCCTCCATCTGCTGGATCGAGCTGTCCACGATCGCCTGGAACGTTCCCTTGATCAAGTCCGCGACAAAGGTGGGGAAGGCGATGGCATTCAGCGTGTCTTCGGTGATCCGGGCCACGTTCGAGGCGGCGACTGGGGTGAACCCGCCTTCCTGATTGGGCTGGAACCCTTCGGCCTGCGCACGCGCCGGGGCGGATGAAGTCATGGTGCCGTCCACCACCCGCTGTTCGCGTACCACCGGGGTCTGGTCGAGTTTCATGGACTGGGTCCAGTCATCCTCGATCAGAGTGGCGGTATAGGCGGTGATCCGTTCCAGATCGTCGCGCATTCTGGATCGGGCCTCCGTGGGCAGTTGATAAAAGGCGGGCGCGGATTCCAGCAGCGCCTTGACCTGGCCTGCGGCCAGCGCCTGCACCGCCGGAGAGGTCGTCATCTCGGGCCCGGTGTTCTGCCCGAACGGGCCGGGCAGCGGGTTTGTGTCCTGAAGCTGGGTCATGTCGGTCATCCGCCGCCTCCCTCGGTCACGGTGGCGCCTGCACCCTCGACCGCGCCGCCGACGGCGCTGCCAACCGCTCCGGTTGCGGCGCGCCCGGCCTGGCCTGCGGCGTCGATCAGACCATCGGCGATGGTGGGGGCGGGTTCCTGGGCGTGGGCTTGCATCCGGTCCGCAACGACCTGCGACGCCGATGGTCCGCTGGCGCTGCGCTGGGTCATCCCGGCGGCGGCGTTTATCGGGTGGTTGGCCTCGGGATTGGGGGTGTTGCCGCGAATGCGTTCGATGCTTTCCGCGCGAGCCAGCCGGTTGAGTGGCAGGTAATCGGTCTCGAATGTCAGATCGACCTCACCGGTCAGGTCGGCCTGCACATTGATAGCACTGTCGCTGTCGGATTGCTGCGAGCTGACATAGGCCACCGAGGTGCGCGCCGAAAACGCCACATAGAACATGCCCTGCACCGAGTTCTGGTGGCTGAAATCAAAGCTCGACGCCTCTTCCGCATGGGCCCGGTCGCTGGCGTCGATATGGAACCCCATCGTGGCGCGAAGCCTGCCGTGCCGGATGACGATGCGCTGCAGGCCCAGCATCACCATGGAACTGAGCATTTGCAGACGTGATTCCGCTAACCTGCGCCTTGCGGCAGGCACCAGTTGTTCTTCGATCGTCTCATCATCCAGCGATGCGACCGGGTCAGGCAAGCCCAGACGACCCTGCATCCCCTCCAGCGCGCCGCTATCGGCCTCTTCGCCTGCTTCGGTCAGGCCTACGCGGGGGGTTTCCTCGGAGGTGTCGATCTGCATCAGGTCCGGATAGGACTGCACCAGAAAATCCCGCGCCTGATTGTCGGTGATGTTTTCACGGGTAAACTCGGCCACGGATTTCGAGACATTCTCGACCAGTTCCATGAAGGCCTGCATCTGTTTGATCGTGGCTCCGATGATGGCGTCAAACGTACCGTTGATCAGGTCCGCCACGAAGGTCGGAAAGGCGATTGCTCGCAAGGTGGACTGGGTGATGTCAGCGACGCGGCCCGTGGCCGCCGTCTGCAGGTTGGCGCGGGCGGTCTGGGTGCGGGCGATGGGTTGGTCCTCTGGTACCGGGCGGTAGGTGCGTTCATGCCGCACCAGAGGAGTCTGGCCCAGCCGCTGGGTCTGCGCCCACGCGTCGCGCGCCAATTCGGCGGTATAGGCGCTGATATTGGTCAACTGCCCACGCATCCGGTCGCGGTCCTTGGCGCTGAGCGCATAAAAGCTGGGCGTGCGGTTCAGCAGTGCGTCGATCTGGGTCTGTACCAGCGACACGGTCTCGGCACCCGGTCGGATACCCTCGGGCGAAGGCGCGCGGTCATAGGGGGCGGGCAGGCTGTTGAAGCGGGTCATTGCAACCACCCCGGCGCGCTCTGGTGGGTCGGCTGCGGAGCCGGGTCGATCCCGGCGGCGGTCAGCCAGAGCTCCGCCCAACCGGCGGCCTGCGGTTCGCTGGAAATGGCGGTGGCAATCGCGCGGCTATCGGCGCTGCGCAGGGCGGGCAGGTAATCGGCCATCCAGCTGATCAGACGCAGCCCGGTCTGGGCGCGGTTGATGTGACCGGCCAGATCGGGCGTATCCTGCCCCAGCACGTTGCGCACCACGTCCCAGGCATTCGCACCCCGGAACAGCGTCGCCAGCCCCCGGTGGTTGAGCGCATCCAGCGACACCCGCAATTGCTGCGACAGCCGCTCGGCCACGATCAGCGTATTGCCCTGCATCCGGCCGCTGAGCGCCCCCAGCAGCGACTGCGCCGCCACTCCGGCGCGCATTGCGGTCCCGGTCGAAGGGCTATAGCCCCCCAGCGACTGCGCAGCACGCAAGAGTGCGATGCAGAACCGCGCCAGTTGTGGCTCAAATTCGCGGTTCACCGCCGTGTCGCCCAGATTGGCGTCGGCATAACCCACACCAAAAACCCGTGCGAAGATCTGGTTGCGCAGATCGCGGCCCACCCAGCCCTGCTGCATTGCATCAGCCAGAATTTCCAGCCGCTCCGCCGCCTCGCGGTCGGTCAAATTCAGGGTAAAGCGGTTGGCGGCCAGTTCCTCGGCCACGCTCATCAAATAGGTGCCTTCGATCTCGGCGGAGAAATAAAGCGCGGCCACCACCTGCAGCGCCTCGGCGCTGATCTGGCCACCCAGACCGCCGCGATACTCAGGCAGATCAATGAAAAGCGGATCGCCGCCCAGCCCCATCGCCACCGTCGCCGGAAACCCCGGACGCGCACGGTGGAGCAAGCTGGCCACATGGTCCAGCGAGCGCGAGAGCGTGGCGGCGGGGTCGGGCATGGCTCAGCCTCCGACGCCAGAGGGTGGCGGGGGCAGCGGCGGGGCGGGTGGCAGCGGAATGGCCGCACCGACCTGCTGTTGCTGCTGCGGCGTTGGTTGCTGCGCGACCTGGGTGATCACCGTCTGGTTGGTACCCAGCATGTCCATCATGTTTTCCAACGGGAAGTAATCGGACTTGAAGCGTAGATCGACATTGCCGGTCAGTTTGGCCTTGAGCGTTGACTTGCTTTCGCTTTCATCAGTCTGATTGGTGTCGATATCGGTCTTGACGTTCAGCCGTGTGCGTTCCGATTCCCGGTTCTTGGCAAAGATCCACCAGCCATCGCGCTTCTTCTTGTTGTGGCGTTTGTTGTAGGTCTGCTCAAAGCTTGTATCGATTTCCTGATTGCGACGCAGCACGTCCCTGGCATCGATCGAGAACACGCAGCTTGCCTGGATTTTGCCATCTGTAACGACGATCCGGTTGATGCCCATCAGCACCATGGTGGCCAGCAGCTTCTGCCGATCCATAGCCATATTTTTGCGCACCGCAGGCACAACCTGTTGTTGCATTACCTCTTCGTCGCCGGGATCAAGATCGAAGGGCAGGCCGAGGCTTTGCAGAAATCCGCCCATCTGGTCCTCATTGGCGTCCGAGCGCGGCGCGATGCTGGGGGCGTCTCCACTCCAGTCCTGTTCGAACAGGTCGGAATTGCCCGAGACCATCTGGTCCATCGCCTGTTCCTGCGAGACATTGTCCTGCATGTACTGGTCGACCGATTTCGAGACATTGGCGACCATGGTGGCATAGGCCTCCATCTGCTGGATCGAGGTCTGCACGATGGCGTTGAAGACACCCTCGATGAGCGAGGCGCAGAATTGCGGGAAATCAACGGCATCGATGACGCTGGCAAGATCGGTTCCAGCATTCTTGGTCGCTGCGTTCTGGAAATCGACACCCGCGCCAGTGAACGGTTGCTGGCCTTGGTTGGGCGCACCAGGCCGGGGCGGTTCAGCGAGCGCCTGCGCAGGTGCAGTGCCCACCGGGTTGTCGATGAAGACCGACATTGGCAGGCCAGCGGTCTCGCCACCCGCATCGGTGATGAAGCGGGCCACCTTGACCGTATCGCGCGCCACCTCGCGCTGTTTCTCTTGCGGCAGCGCGCGGAAGGCGGCCGAGCGTGTCAGCACGTTGCGCACGTTCTGGCGCACATGGTTCAGCGTGTCGTCCATCGGACCTGCCGGGGTCTGCGGCGGAGGGTTGGGGGCGGGGTGCATCATGGCGGGCCTCCGTCAGTTGAGCCGGGGCTGCGGCCAGCCGGCTTGCGCCGCAACCGGCGCGCCATTGCCCGGCGGCGGCGGGGCGGGAACCGGGGAAGGTGCCTCTGGAACTGTCGCCGGGGCGGTCTCCATCGCGATGGGTCGCAGGAACAGCGCCAGCCGCGCGGGCATTTCGGCGCGCACACGCACCGAAAGCACGGTGACCGAGCCCGGCCCGTAATAGCCATCCGGCGTCATAGCGGTCATCCAGCTATCGAGCGCCGACAGGTTTTGGGGACGCTCAGTAAGCGGCAGACGCAAGAGCGGCAACAATTGCTCGGGCGTGTCGGGGAGCGCGTCGATATTCACGTCCACCCGCATTTCGGGGCCTTTGGGTGTGTTGAGCAGGGTCAGCGTCGCCGCACGTTCAGGCAGGCTGAACCGCGCGCCCAGCACAAAAGCCAGCAGGGTCTGAAAGCCGCCATGGCGGAGACCCATGCCAAGCGCCTCCATCAGCGGTTTGAACGCCTCTAGCGAGGTCTCGCCCGGGATGTCGAAGGACACCTGCTGCCCACCACTCATCGCCGAGGTGCGAATAACGGTCGCGAAGGGGCGCAAGCCGGGCAGGGCGGTCAGCGCGGTTTGTGCCAGCGCCATCACCGGCGCGGGCAGCAACTCGAGCGTCTGCGGGCCCCATTCAAACGCTGCCTGCACCTCGCGCAGGCCCGATCCATCGACCCCAAGCGCGTAATGCGCCCCCCCCGAGGCCGAGACGCCATAACGCGCCCGCGCGGGTTCCGAGCGTTGGTCATACCAGCGAAGCGGATCATGCCCGAAATGGCTGTAGATCATCGAGCGCACGGTGTCGTTGGTCATCTCGCGCTGATCTCCGGCGCTGATGCTGCGCCCGGTCGGCGTGACCTGAAAGGCCAGCGCGCGGGACTGGGTTTCGGAAAAGCTGGGTTCAAAGCTGCGCGCGGCCTGCGCGCCCAGCGACGGATCGCCCAGCGACCAATCCAGCGAGCGGTCAAGCGCGCGTGCGACCTGCCGGTCCGAAGTGGGATCGGCGGTCATCAGGCGTTGCGCGGCGGTGTGCAACACGTTCTTGGCGGCATCGGCGGCACGGGTGTGATAGGTCATCGGACCCTCCCTTCAGGCTGGTACTCCGGATCAAAGCCGCGGCAGCATGGACAGGATCTGGTCAGGGCTGGGCGTCTGCCCGCTATTGACCAGATCGCGCAGCGCGTTGACGCCGGTCATGTCGACCGGGGGCATTGCACCGCCTCCCATTCCTCCCATTCCGCTCATGCCGCCGAGATCGGGCAGGCTGGGTGCGGCATGGGTTTCGACCGGTTCGGAATACTCGTCGATCAGACCATCGCCGATGCCGGTCACCGCACGGAAATGCTGCGCTGCGTTGACCAACCGCACAGAATCGGCATAGCTCAGATCGCCCTCATTGGCCTGCGTGTCGGAGAAGAGCGGCGTTACCGCACCCTGCGACCAGACCGTGTGGTTTTCGGCGATCACCGACATGATGCTTTGGGTTTCCACCGCAAGCGTGCGGTGCAGCACGGTGTTCACGGTGATGCCGAACTCGCGCTGGCTGACCCGTTCGATGACCTGCCAGGGCGTGGTGACACCAAAGGCGGTGCGCACCGCGGGCAGGCCGAGCACTTTCATCACCTGCTTGATCTGACGCGCCATCCGTTCGGCGGTAAAGGCGGTGCCCGCCCAGCCCCGGAGCGAGACATTGGCGGCAAAGTCACGGACCGCCTTGCGCACGAATTCGCCCGAGGTCAGCTGGAACCGGCGCCCGCGTGCGGCATTGTCGAACTGAGTGACCAGACTGCGCTGGCGCTCATATTCGGCCACCGCCGAGACCGAGCGCATCAGCAGCGTGTTGAACTCGGTATTGGGTTGGATGTCGAAGGCCAGTTCACCACCCGGCGCGCCCAGAACGCGGGCGTAAATAGAGCGCCGTGCGCCTTCGTCCAGCAGATCGTCCTGATCCCAGTAGAGGTTGTCCAGCACCCGCGCCGAACCATCCGAGGCCGGAATCGGCAGCAGTCCTGCCACAAATAGCTCCAGTATCCGGGCGCATGCCTTGATGGCGAACTCAAGCTGGTAACCCACATAGATGGTCGATACCGCGCGGATATTCTCGCGCTCGATCTCGTCATTGTAGCCTGCCGGATCGTTAAGCGGCGGCAGGTCGACATTGGCAACGCCCCCGCCGCCACCTGAGCCGCCCGAGGCGACATCGCCGTTATAGGCAGCGTCGACGGTGGGGGTCAGCAGCGTGAGGTCACCCAGATGTTCGGAGTAGGTATCGACCGCTTTGCGGGTGGCCACGGCGAGCGATTGAAAGAACGCCTTATCACCCTTGGCCAGCTTGCGCTGGATGATCTTCCAGGCCCGAACGAAATACCCGATACGCTGGGTCTGTTTTGGATCGGGCGCGGTCATCTGGATAAAGAGGTCATTACCATCATCATCCACCTGACCGCTCTTGTGGCTGTCGATCGCGACGGTACCGGATTCCGCAGCACTGCCCGACAATTCGGCCACCGCCTTTTGCGCATGGGCGAAGAACCGCGAATCCTGCGGGTTGTAATGCCCGTCCAGCAGCATCAGCGCCGCGGTGGCGGCGGACCAGACCGCAGCGTCATCACCATCATTGGGACCATGCCCCAGCAGCGCGACCGAGGTCACCACTGCGTCGACATAGATCTTCTGATTGGCGCTGTCGCGCAAGCTGGGCGGCAGGCCAGCGGGGTTGAACGCCAGTTTTTCGAGAATCTCGTCCCGAATGGGTGTTGGGTCGAACATTTTATCCTCCGTTCCCGTGTCGCCGGGGGTTTGGGTGTCTGCCCGCGGCGCAGGCTGGATGGTTTTGCCCAGACGGGCGGATTCGAGCGCATGCTCGAAGAATTGCGTGTCGAGGTCGTCGCCCAGACCGGCGGCGGCGCGCCAGATGCCGCGCACTCGGTCCTGATGCACGCTAGCGGCGGTGACATTGCGCGATAGCCAGTTGGCGCTGTCCTTTTCGACCTCGCCATTGGGATCGGCTAGCTTGGCCATGCAGATGGCGCGCGCGACCAGGGCTGAGGCGGCCTCGGCAGCCTGCAGGCTGCCATGGTCTTCGCGGGCGGTGCGAAGCTGGAGTGTCACAGTTTCCAGCATGTCGATGTCCATTTGGCCGGACGCAGCCTCGGCGATCTCGGCCAACGCCTTGGTCTCTGCCTCGGTGGCCGCGCCTTGCATCACATAGCGGGACAGAATGGCGAGCCCGTCCTCGCCGACGGTGTCGATAAAGCTCATGGGCTTACCTCCTCATATGCCGGAATAATGGTGTCGAGCCGCGCCAGCGCGGCGGGAATGTTCAGCATGCCCCAGCCGGTATCCTCATCCGGCTGGCGGCCATGGTTTTCAGCGGAATAGCACAGCGCCTGGCGCGCCTCTTCGGTGGTTAGGTCGTGACCGCGCCTGCGCGCCCGCGCCGCCAGCAAGGCGGCGGCGCCTGAGACGAAAGGTGCTGCGTGGCTGGTCCCGGTCGAGCGGCCATAGCCATGCAGCTTGGTGGAATGGACCGCCTCGCCCGGCGCGCAGAGCGCCACATGCGGGCCGCGTGTCGAAAAGTCAGAAACCAGGCCATCAAGCGCCATGGAACCCACTGCGATACATTGCGGCAGGGCGGCGGGGAAATAGTCCTCATTCAGGCCGGAATTGCCCATTGCCGCGACCGGAATGGCATTGCGGGCGGTGGCATAGGCGATGGCATCGGTATGGGGCGGGGGTGCCAGCGGGTCGAGATCATCACGCGCGGTGCCAAAACTCATGTTCAGCACCTTGGCACCCAGATCAACGGCGGCCTTGATGGCGGCGTCGATATCAGAGAGGCCGCCGACGCCAAAGACCGGTCCTTCGCCCGCCCGCGCAGCGGCCAGCGCGCGCACCGGCACGATACGGCATGCCCCGCCGACGCCATGGGTCATCGAGAGCCCCCGGGCGCCGATGATGCCCGCAACATGGCTGCCATGTCCGGTCTCGTCGCGGGCGCAGAAATCGCGGCCAAGGCTGTCACCGACCAGCGAGATGCCCTCGGTGATCTGGCCCATACCCAGATCGACCGTGTCATATCCTGCCACGAGGCGACCGTTGAATTCTTCATGCTCCAGCGCCACGCCGGTATCGATCACCGCAACGGCGATGGCGGAGGATCCCGGTTCGACGGCAAGGGCTGCCAGTGCCCCGACATGATCGAACGGTGCGCGGGGGTCGGCGGTGCTGTAGTCGCGATCTTCGACCATTGGCGGTACGGTGGAGAGCGGTTCCGCGCGGACCCAATCCACCGCATCAGCATCGCGTAGCGCTTTGACCACGTCAGCGGCACGCTCCGGTTCCGCCAGTTCGATACACAGGACCCGCGACAGGCCAAGCCCGGTTTCCAGATCGTTGTAATCGGCGTCGCGCTGGCCGATCCGGTTGACATGGGCACCTGCATGGAACACCCGGCGCGCGCGCATGCCGGTGGTCTGGCGCAGGATCGCGCGGTCCACATCACCGCTACCATCCGCCGATCCTGACGCTCGCCGCGCGCCATCTAGCACATCCAGATGGGCCGGTGCGCGGGTCTCGACCCCTTGCCGCAGCTTGAGCTGGAGGTGACCGCTGCGTCTCATGCGCCTGACCCTCCAGTAAGATCGAAATCCTCCATCTCGCCATCGGGCATCTCGACGATCAACCGACCGGGTCCCATGGCCCAACCCTGTGGCAGGGAGAAAGAAACAGACGAGGGCTTGGCCGCAAGCAGGTTCAGGTTCTGCCCGTCCAGCCGCGCCACCGGCAGTCGACCGCCATCGGTCAGGTTGGTGCCGCGCAGTTCGATATTGCGCGCATCCGGCTTGATCGCGAGTTTGCGGCGGTGCTGTCGCAGCCGGTCCGCGATCGGGTTTGAAATAGGAGGTGAGGATTGTTCGGGCGTTTGCGTGGAAATGATCGGCTCGGGCTGCGGTGCGGCTGGAGAGAGCGGGCCGCGTGGTGGCCAGAAGCCACCCGGTTGTGGCGGTGGTGCCGGGTCCGGCTTCGGCGTGGACGCGCCGTTGGTTGGGGGGGCAGGCTGGCTCACCGGTTGCGGTGGCAGGTCCGGCGCCGCTGCGTCGGGTAATGGTGTCTCTGGTGTCGCGGTTTCAGGATCGACCACATCGCTCAACCGAGGACGCGCCAGGTTGAGCGCGCCTCGGATGCGGCCCAGATTGATGCCGGAATGACGCGACAGGCCTTCGTCGCCCGCATTGCGCTCCAGATTGCGCAGTTGGGCGGCATTGCGTACACCGACGCGCGCCAATTGCCGCCGCTCATCGGGGGCCAGACCCAGCTCGTCCAACGTGGGAGCATTCGCCATCTCCATCGAGATCGTGTTCTCCTCGATCATCGGGCGCGTTATGGTGGTGAAACCGATGCTCACCGTGCTGGCTCCTTCTTCGTTTGGGGCGGCGGGGCGGAAAGTGACCCGCCCAGCCTGATCCATCTCGACGAACACCTTGAGATCGACGTTGAAATCCTTCAGGGCGAAGGTCAGGGGGCGGTTGACGGCCTTGAGCCGCAGCGCATCCTGCGTCTGATCGAGCTGGGCGGTGATCGCCTCGAGAAACTCCTCAATCGGATAGCCACCGGCGGGGGACATCACGTCGCCTCGTCTGGTCCGGTGGCTGGGGTTGCGGTATCCGGCAGCGCCTCATGCGGTGCCTCGTGAATTGTGATGCGCGCGCGATGCGCGATCGGCTCAAAACCCGACCGGAAGGCCGACCAAGGCGGATGGGCGACAAAGACCGGGCCGTCAGCCCCGCGTTCCAGCGACACGAGCAGCGGCAGGTCGATCTCGGCTTCGGTCACGGACAGGCCGGGATGATCAGGCGTCGCACCATCGGCCAGCGCGGTCAGGGTCTGGGCGAGCGTTGCGCGGATCATGTGCCACCTCCGTTATTGTCCATCGGCGGCAGGGGCGGCGGCGGCGGCAGGGGGGCAGCCGGTTGCGGCGGGGTTTCGCCGCCTTGACCGGGAGCCGCGCCTTCGGTCTGTTGCGGCTGGGTCGCCACATGGGCGTTCTGGTTGATGAGCTGGATCGCGGCGCTGTCGGCGAAGCGTTCGAGCGGGAAGTAATCCGAGCGGAACCGGACCCGCACCTCACCGGTCAGATCGGCATTCATGTTGATCTCGGACTGGGCGTTGATGTTGGTGGTGTTCACCAGCAGACCGCTTGCCGCGAACTGATTCGAGCCCAATTGCCCCGCCAGCGACCAGTTGGTCGGCTTGTAATCGGAGAAGGTGAGCGAGGTGCTCTGGCTGGCGTCGATGTGGAAGACCAACTTGGCATTGATCTCTCCGTCCGAGACCACAATGCGGTTGATCCCCATCATCACCATCGTGGCCAGCGACTGATGCCGCATCTCGGCCAGGGTCTTGCGGGTCTGGGGCACGACCACCTGCTCGACCGCGTTCTGGTCCAGATCCATCGGGCTGTCGAAGCCCAGATCCTTGAGGAAGCTCGGCAATTGCCCTGCACCGACGGCTTGGGTGTTCACCGTCATCTGCGGCTGGCCCGAGGTGATGTCCTTCTGGAAGATGTCGCCGTAATTCGAGGTCAGGTGATCCCGGGCCATATCATCCGAGATATTGTCCTCCATGAACACATCGACGGTCTTGGCGGTCTCGGCCAACAGGTTGGAATAGGCCTCCATCTGCTGGATCGAACTGTCGACAATGGCCTGGAACGTGCCCTGGATGAGCGAGGCGCAGAAATCCGGAAAACCTATCGCGCCAAGCATGGTCTGGGTGGCGTCGCCTGCGTCCTGAAAGATGTTGCTGCCGCCTTGCGCGCCTGCGGGTCCACCGGGCGCGGGCGGGCTGGCGGCGGGTGCGGGTTGCTGGGCGGGGGGCTGCGCGCCACCTCCTCCGCTGCGCATTTGGTTGAAATTGGGGGCCAACTGTCGGGCTGGCGCATTGGCCGGGTTTTGCCCCAGATAGCCGAAGACCTTTGACATCGCCTGAGCCATGTCGTCGCGATCGGCGGGCGACATATTTTGCCATGCCTTGCTCTGCGCCAGCATCGTGTCTATCGCGGGCCGGTCCAGATGCGGTGTCTGCGCCTGCTGGTGGGGGTCATACATGACTTGCCCCCGGTTCGGCTGTGGCGCCGTTGTCGCGGAATGCAGGCGCTACGCGCAGTTTCAGCAGCGCATCGCCCTGCGGACCCGGCCCCAGCGAGGTGACCAGCGTATCGAGGGTGGATTCCGGGTCGGGCATTTGCACGGGCGCCTCTGGGCCAAGCCCACGCAGCTCGGTCAACAACGCGAAATGGCTGGCGTCATCAACGGTTTCTGTGGGCGTGAGGCCTTGCGCGGTCTGAAAGGCGTTCAGGCTGTCATGCCCCAGCGCCTGCAGCGCTGCGGCCAGTTTTGCGGGCGTGTCGAATGGGTTGATCGCCGCACGGCTCAGGGTGATTGCTTGCGGCACACCGCTCAGGATCGCCAGCGTCAACAGCATCGCCTGACCGCGCCGGTTCGCGATGCCCAACGCATCTGCTACCGGCAACATCGGTTCCAGCCGCCGTGCAATGATCTGGGCGCGCATAGCTGCCTGGAAGGGCGGATGCTGTGCGGCCTTGCGAAACCGGTCGACCCAGGGGTCTTCCCAAATATCGCGGCCTTCGACCTGTTGCACCCGCGCTCCGCGCCCGTCAGGAGCATCGCCGCTCAACGGGCCGGAGGCGGTGGTGGCTGCGATCAATTGATCGGCGGCGGGGCCGAAGGTGGCGGCGAACTCAGCCGGGTCGGCAGCCTGCATCAGCGTCAGCAACTCGCCCAGTTCGCCACTGTCCTGCCCGGCCTGATGCGGCCCCAGCGACAATCCGTCATGAGCGCGCTGGTAATAGGGATGGGTCTGACCGAGACGGCCTCGGAACGCACCGTCAAGATTGAGCGCTTCGTAGCGACCTGCAACGCCCTCAGTCAGAACCGTCTGGACCAGCGCGTCTTGCCAACCCTCACCGCCTGCGGTAGGCGCGGGGGTAGAAGGGTTTGGTTGCATCGGGACTGGGGCGGGTTGAACCGGAGTTGGAGGTTCCTGGGGTCCGTCCGTAGGCGCCGGAGGCGGCGGCGTGTCGTCCAGCGGAGGAATCGGCGTGGCGGCGGGCCGATTTGCAGATGGCGCTTTGCTGGCCCCATTCATCGGACCCAGACCGTCATCATAGTGAGACAGCGGGGCCTCCTCCGGCGTGTTTGCGTCATAGTCGCGGAACATGGCGGGTGTGCCAGCACCTGTGCCATAGGCATAATCATCGTCGATGAAATCGTCAGTCTGTGGCTGTGGAGGCACCATTTCGGGTGCGCCATTCTTCTGTGGGGTCGAATCTGCGGTCACGGGGGTTGCGCTTTGCGTGGGTAGGCCGTTTTGCACAGGTGGTGCGCCGGCAGGTTGCGGCGCAACGGGTGTCGGGCTGCTGACACCACCGTCAGAACCGGGCGTGACCGGGCTTGGACCGTTGATCACACCCGACGGAGGCGCGTTGCCCGGTTCTGGTGAGGCGACGGGCATCTGCATCTGGCCGTTTGGGGCCTGCACCGGCAACCCGCCAATCATGCGCGGCAGCGGTGTTTGCGTGGTGGCGGGGGCGACCGCCATGACCCGCCCGGACGGCCCGACCGAACCCAGTCGATGCACCGCCATGCCCAGAACGTGACTCAGGCTTGCCGCGCTCAGATCCCCGGCGAGACTGACAAAGGGAGCCTCGGCAAACCGATCAGGAGGTAGGGAGTAAATCCCGTCCGTGGCCGTTTCGTCGGCATAGCCCACCGCCAGATAATGCAGCCGGGTCGGGCGCGGCTCCTGGCTGATGACATCGCGGATAAAGGCGCGGGGCAGCATGTAGAAGCCGGTCTCGATCTCAATGGGCAGGCCCTGAAAATCCTGCCGGGATGAGCGAAAATTCTTCGGCGTCCGGCGATGCGCCTCGGCCGGATCAAACAGCGCCGGGCCAGTGGCGACGATCACGTCGAAAAACCGCATCCCCGGCGCGCTGACCTGAAACGAGAGCGACGGATCGGCGCGCCGCAATTCCTGGCGCGAGGGAGAGACAATCACGGGCATCGCCGCCGACGGATCGCCCGAGCTGATCTGCGGCGTGACAGGCATGGGCCGGGACGGAGAGGAAGAGATATTCATGGGCGGGTTCTCCTGTCGGGGGCGGTGGCCTCGTCCATCAGCCGGGTGATGAGTGCGGGTAGCTCCTGCAGCTCGTGAAAGCCGAGCCGCTCTTCGGTCTGACCGGCCTCGGCGCGCTGACGGGGATTGGGGATACGTTCGACCCAACCGCGCCAGACCTCGGCAGCACCGGCGATCTCACGGGGTTCGCTCCGGTAGATCACGACAAATCGATGTGATTGGGTGTGGCGGGCATGGGACACGTGCGACTCGGGTTCAGAGCAGGGTTTCCAATCCAGTCTGCACAAGGTGCGACACCGCATCCTCACTAGAGGATCACAGGGCTATCACAGGGGCAATCAGGCAGATTCAAATGGTTATGGGAAAACGACGGTCTCGCCGCGGCGGGAACACCCGGCGATGTGACAGCGCTGCGATGTTTGAAATGGCGTTACAGAAGCGCGTGAAACAGCGCAAAGTTCGGATCGGCGACCTGCAGGTGCACCGCAATATGCAGGCTTTTCAACGACTCGGTCGCCGCTTCGAAATAATCCCAGCAGGCCAGCGATGCCGCAGATCGTAAAACCGCATTTCTACCAGAACCGACACCTCGGGGAACCGGGCGTCATAACCGTCGTGAAAGGCACGGAACCAGATTTGCCACGCGTGCACGAAGCCCTGCTGAACAAGATGCTCGCTGAACCGGTCAGACGCCACCTCGAACGAGGCAAGGTCGTGACCATCCTGCAGGTTGAACGCCCCGTACATGGCGCAAGCTTCCGTTTGCCGATTGGCCATGAGGTCCCTGAGAGTGTTTTCAGCTCATCCGCTAATACCCTGCCCGCTGGGAACGGACGCGACCGGATGCGACGGAGCACCGGGCATGCGCGCCGCCCTTGCATCCGTCCTGCTCATGCCGCGTGTCTCGGCGCAACAGGTCCTGCTATCAGGCAGGTTTTGAGGGTCCACCGCGCAGCTGCTGGCTGACATCTTCGAGCCAGCCGCGCGCGGTGTTGATATTTGAAAGCGCCAGATCAACCTTCTGCGCCGGGCTGCGGCGGGTGCCGTCCTGACGCGGCGGGGCCTCGACCACGCGTTGTTCCACGGCGCGACTGGGGCGCGGTGTAACGGCCAGCAGGGTTTCTTGAATCCGCCGTGTCTCGTCCATCGGGGCGACGCCCAGTTCTTCGCGCAGAATCTGCTCGCAATGGGCGTACTGCCGCAGCGCCAGAGGACGGTTTCCGGCATGGTAATGGCAGCGCATCAGCGCCCGATGCACATGTTCCAGTAGCGGATCAAGCGCCAGCAATGCGCGGCCATGGCGGAGGCCGGAAGCCCAGTCCTGCCGCCCCATCGCTGCATGCAAAAGGAACTCCAACGCTTCAGTGTAATTGGCGCGCAGGCTCTCGCGCCAAAGCAGGCACCAGTCGGAATAGACCGATTCCAGCAGGTCGCCGCGATAGGCCTCAACGGCACGCTCGATCCGTTCAAGATCAGCGGCGGACACCGCCTCGGGGTCTTCTGCCGCCACGATATCAGCCGCCTGGTTGAGGTGATCCACATCCACCTCATGGTCAGGCTGGCGGGTGTATCCAACTTCGTGCTGGGTTCGGACAAGCGACGTGGCGACGTCCATGCCGATGGCGCGCAAAGCGGCGGTGATGCGCCAGAGCTCGGTGTTTAGCGCCTTTCGCCCGCGTTTCTCGGGCAAATGTCCCCAGAACTGTTCGGCCAGACGGGCCCGGTGAAAGGTGCGGCCCGATTCCAGAACCAGAAACGTGAACAATTCGGTCCCCCGGCGGGTGTACAGATCGGCGCTGCGCCCCCCTTTTCCCGTGACCGAAATTTGGCCAAGCAAAAATATCTTTATCATGGGACCTCCTGATGTCGGCCCATTGCAAAACGTGTCGAATTGATGAGGTCGCATTAAGCAGCTTACCTGGGGTCAATTTGAGTGAAGCAGGCGAGTCGCGCAACCTTTTGTTGTAGAGATGGCTTATGTCTGCACAAAATAGCCATGTATGGGGCAGGTGGCTTTGGTAAGGGGGCGGTCAACCGCCTTTATTGAGAATAAGTCGCAAAAGGGTTGACAGTTGCGAGTGATTTGCATTTACGCAAGATCGACTTATCTGCTCTGCAAGGAGACACGGATGCTGACGACCCTGTTCAAGACCTCCTCTGCCGCCGCGCTTGCCGTTGCCTTAGCCACTGGCGCGCAGGCAGACGACAAAATGAAAGTGGTGACCACATTCACCGTTCTAGCCGACATGGCCGCGAACGTGGCGGGGGAGGCGGCCGAGGTGGTCTCGGTCACCAAGCCCGGCGCGGAAATCCACGGCTATGAACCAACGCCGCAGGATATCGTGCGGGCCTCGGATGCCGATCTGATCCTTTGGAATGGCATGAACCTTGAGTTGTGGTTCGAACAATTCCTGTCCAATTTGGATGATGTGCCGTCGGTGACGTTGACCGAGGGCATCGATCCGATCCCGATCGCATCGGGGAATTACGAGGGCAAACCAAACCCGCATGCCTGGATGGGGCTGGATAATGCGCTGATCTATATTGACAATATTGAACAGGCTTTTTCTAAGCATGACCCGAAGAACGCCGAGGTCTACGCGACCAATGCCGCCGCCTATAAGGACGCGCTGCGGGCCACGATCGAACCGCTGCGCGACGCCATCGCCGAGATTCCGCATGATCGCCGCTGGCTGGTCACCTGCGAAGGCGCCTTCAGCTATCTGGCCCGCGATTTCGGCATGGAGGAACTCTATCTCTGGCCGATGAATGCCGATCAGGTCGGCACGCCTCGACAGGTCCGCGCCGTAATCGACGGGGTGCGCGAACATGACATTCCGGTGGTGTTCTGTGAAAGCACTGTCAACACCGCCCCGGCCAAACAGGTGGCGCGCGAAACAGGCGTCGCCTATGGCGGCGAGCTTTATGTCGACTCGCTGAGTGAAGCGGGTGGCGCGGTGCCGACCTATCTGGACCTGCTCAAAGTTACCTCCGGCACCGTGGCACAGGGGCTGACTGAAGCCACAAACTGACGCCCGCTGGGCAAAAAGGATGACCAAATGCGCGATGATCATAGCCTGGCCAGGGACGAGTCAGAATCCGGCGGGTCAGGCGGCGGGATCAGCGCGCAGGATGTGACGGTCACCTATCGCAACGGCCATACCGCCCTGTGGAACGCCAGTTTCGAGATTCCGCGCGGCACCGTCACCGCGCTTGTGGGTGTCAACGGCGCGGGCAAGTCGACGCTTTTCAAGGCGATCATGGGGTTTGTACCCGCGGCACAGGGCGCGATCAGCATCCTCGGGATGGGTGTAAAACAGGCGCTTGGCCAAAACCTCGTCGCTTATGTTCCACAATCGGAGGAGGTGGACTGGGCCTTTCCGGTGCTGGTCGAAGACGTGGTCATGATGGGCCGGTATGGCCATATGGGGTTCCTGCGGCGGCCCAAACAGGCCGACAACGTTGCGGTCGACCAAGCCCTGCGCCGGGTCAACATGCAGGAGTTCCGCCATCGTCAGATCGGAGAGCTGTCGGGTGGCCAGCGCAAGCGGGTCTTTCTGGCCCGCGCCTTGGCGCAGGACGGGCAGGTGATCCTGCTGGACGAACCCTTTACCGGCGTGGATGTTAAAACCGAGGATCAGATCGTGGCGCTGCTGCGCGAGCTGCGGGATGAGGGCCGGGTGATGCTGGTCTCGACCCACAACCTGGGCTCGGTGCCCGAATTCTGCGACCGAACCGTGCTAGTGAAGGGCACTGTGCTGGGCTACGGCCCGACAGAGACCACTTTTACCCGCGAAAACCTTGAAAAGGCCTTTGGCGGGGTGCTGCGTCACTTCACACTGGGCGGCGACACGCTGCATGACGATGAGGATGCACGTCAGGTCACGATCCTGTCGGATGATGAGCGTCCCTTCGTGCAATATGGTGACAAGACCCAGCGCTCGGAGCCGACGGAATGATCGACCACCTGGCCGAGCCGTTCAGCTACAATTACATGACAAACGCAATGTGGGTGTCGGCGCTGGTCGGCGGGGTCTGCGCCTTTCTGTCGGCTTACCTCATGCTCAAGGGCTGGTCGCTGATCGGTGACGCACTGTCCCATTCGGTGGTGCCGGGAGTGGCCGGGGCCTACATTCTAGGGCTGCCATTTTCGCTCGGGGCTTTTCTGGCCGGAGGACTGGCAGCAGGGGCGATGCTGTTCCTGTCCGAACGGTCGGGGTTGAAAGTGGACGTGATCATCGGGTTGATCTTCACGTCGTTCTTCGGGCTGGGCCTGTTCATCGTGTCGATCAACCCGATATCGATTTCGATCCAGACCATTACCATGGGCAATATTCTGGCCATCACGCCCGAGGACACGTTGCAACTGGCGGTCATCGGCTTTGTCTCGCTGACGGTGCTGCTGGCGAAGTGGAAAGACCTGATGGTCACCTTCTTTGACGAGAACCACGCCCGCGCCATCGGGCTGCGACCCGGCCTTCTGAAAGCGGTGTTCTTTGTGCTGCTCTCGGCCTCGGTGGTCGCCGCAATGCAAACGGTCGGCGCATTTCTTGTGATTGCAATGGTAGTGACACCGGGAGCGACGGCTTATCTACTCTGCGACCGGTTTCCCCGACTGATCCTGACCTCGGTCCTGATCGGGTCGGTAACCAGCTTTCTCGGCGCCTATATCAGCTATTTCCTTGACGGTGCGACAGGCGGCATCATCGTTTGCCTGCAGACCCTGCTCTTCCTCGCCGCCTTTGTCTTTGCCCCCAAACACGGGCTTCTGGCAGCCCGGCGCAAGGCTAATGCAGCGCTAAGGCGGGGGCGGCCGCCCAAACCGGAACGGACGGTGGCCTGATGGATCTCGACACCCTGCTGCTACCCTTCCAATTCGCCTTTATGCAGAACGCTTTCCTGATCTCGATGATCGTGTCGGTGCCCACGGCGCTGCTGTCGTGTTTCCTGGTAATGAAGGGCTGGGCGTTGATGGGCGATGCGGTCAGCCATGCAGTATTGCCGGGGATCGTGCTGGCCTACATCTTGGGCTTGCCTCTGATCGTCGGGGCCTTTGCGGCGGGCATGACCTGCGCCATGGCCACCGGGTATCTTTCCAGCAACAGCCGGGTGAAGCAGGACACGGTGATGGGCGTGGTGTTCTCCGGTATGTTCGGGCTGGGCATCGTGCTGTATGTCTCCGTTCCGACCAATGCGCATCTCGATCATATCCTGTTTGGCAACATGCTGGGGGTCGAGCCGCATGAACTGTGGCAAGCCGCGATTATCTCGGGTGGCGTGGCGCTGATGCTGGTTCTGAAATGGAAGGACCTGCTGCTGCACAGTTTCGATCCGGCACAAGCGCGCGCCTCGGGGCTTTGGGTGAACTGGTTGCACTATGGCTTGCTGGGCGCGCTGTCACTGACCATAGTTGCGACACTGTCAGCAGCGGGGCTGATCTTGGCCATCGGGCTGTTGATCGCTCCGGGGGCAATTGCCTTTCTGATCGTGCGCAAGTTTTCGACCATGCTCTGGGTCTCGGTTCTGGCCTGTATGGCTGCGATGCTGATGGGCACTTATGCCAGCTTCTTCCTCGACAGTGCGCCCGCGCCGACCATCGTGCTGATCCTGACCGCTATGTTCCTCATCGCCTTTGTGCGACGGCAGATCATAACGCGCCGCATGTCGATGCGTCGGGTCGAAGCCGCCTCACTTGAAAGCCCGACCTCCTGATGGTGCGCATCGTGATCGCGGGCGCAGGTGCCATCGGCTGCTTCACCGGCGGGTTACTTGCGCACGGCGGACATCAGGTCACGCTGCTGGGGCGGGCGCGTATCCTGGATGCGGTACGGGAAAACGGGCTAACCATCAGCGATTTCTCGGGGCTTTCCGCTCATATTCCTGCCGCTGATCTTACCATTTCCGAGGACCCGGGCTGTCTCGCCGAGGCCGAACTGGTGATCGTGACGGTCAAGACAACTGCAACTGCAGAGATCGCGCAGCAGATCGCCTCATATGCGCCAACCGATGCGCCGGTTCTGTCCTGGCAGAACGGGATCACCAATGCCGACACCCTGCGCACGGCCTTGCCAGACCGCGATATCCGCGCCGGGATGGTGCCCTTCAACGTCGTGCCGAAAGAAGCGGGCAGCTATCACCGAGCCACGTCGGGCGATATCGTAATCGAAGCGGGACAGGGCGCTCTGGGTAAGATACTGAACGTGCCGGATCTGGCAGTCTCTGAAAGCGACCGGATCGAGGCGGTGCAATGGGGCAAACTGCTGATCAACCTCAACAATGCGCTCAACGCTTTGTCGGGACTGACGTTGCAGGAGCAGTTGCTGGACCGGAGCTGGCGCCGCCTGATGGCTGATCAAATGCAGGAGGCGCTGGCGGTGTTCAAAGCCGCCGGTATCGCCACGCAATCTACTACCCCGCTAGCCACCTGGATGCTGCCACATGTGCTGCGTCTGCCGACCCCACTGTTTTCGCGGGTCGCGGCACGCATGCTGACCATCGACCCGCATGCGCGCACTTCGATGGCTTATGACCTGATGGCAGGCCGCGCGACCGAGATCGACACTTTGCAAGGCGAGATCATCGCGCTGGGGCAGCGATATGGCCGACCCACTCCACTTTGCGGCGTTGTGGCCGCGCTGATCCGCAGCGCGCCCGATCAGGCGTTGACGCCGGTTGACATTCGCGCCGCCTGAGCCTGCATACCTACATGAACGCCCTAAGCCCAGTGAACAGAGCCGCCGACAGCAGCGCTGTGGCAGGCACAGTCACCACCCAGGCGGCGATGATGGTCATGAAATGCGACCGGCGCACCAGTTTGCGGTGGCGACGTTCTTCTGTAGCGATCCGCTGCAAGCTCGGTGTCCGGCGCTGACGATATTGATTGTGCCATTCGCGATAAAACCCCACACCGAACACGCTGCCAACCGCGATATGGGTGGAACTGACCGGCAGGCCCTGCCAACTGGCCAGCAGCACGGTGATGGCGGTCGACAAGGCGACGCAGAAGGCCCGCATCGGGTTCAGCTTGGTAATCTGCGTGCCCACCATGCGAATAAGTCGCGGCCCGAACAGGAACAGGCCGAACGAGATCCCGAAGGCCCCGATCGCCATCACCCAGCCGGGCACCGGGACCTGTGCCGCAAAGGCACCAAACTGACTGCTATGAACAATGGCCGCCACCGGCCCCACCGCATTGGCAACATCATTGGCGCCATGGGCGAAACTCAACAGCGTGGCCGCGACAACCAGCGGCAGGCCAAACAGGCTTTTGAGTGAACGGGCCCGGTTCTCCATCCCCTCGGATCTGCGCCGGACCCATGGCACGGTCAGCCACCATGTGAGCGCGCCGGCGAGCAGACCAACCAACAGTGCCGTGACCAGCTCGATCCTGACGACCCGCTGCAGGCCTTTTATCGCCAGATAAGCCACAAAGGCCCCCGCCATTACCGCAACCAGAATGGGCACCCAGAACCGGGCGGCTGCTATCTTGTCGTCTTGATCCTGAATGCGGGCCTTGATCAGCGCCAGAATTGCGGCGGCGATGAAACCGCCCAACAAGGGTGCAATGACCCAGCTTGCCGCGATTGCGCCCATCATGGGCCAGTTGACCGCCGTCAGCCCGGCAGCCGAGACACCTGCTCCCATGACCCCGCCAACTACCGAATGAGTGGTCGAGACAGGGGCCCGGATGAGCGTGGCGAAATTAACCCACAGCGCCGACGAGATCAGCGCCGCCAGCATCGCCCAGATAAAGACCTGCGCGTCCTGCATCGCGGTGGGGTCGACGATATCCTTGGCGATGGTTTCGACCACGTCGCCTCCCGCCAGCAGCGCACCGGCGCTTTCGGCCAGGGCAGCGATGCAGATCGCGGTCCCCATACTCAGCGCGTTTGCGCCCACCGCGGGGCCCATGTTGTTGGCCACGTCATTGGCGCCGATATTCATCGCCATATATGCGCCGAAGATCGCAGCCGCGATCACCACCAGCCCGCCGGTAGTCTGCCCAAAAAACAGCGCCGCCGCGAGACCGGCAAGCACGATGAAGACAAGCGAAAGGCCCAGCGCGACCAGTGGGCGCGCTGCGTACGAGGCGGCCAACTCGGCGCGCGAGATGCGGCTCAGGTCACGATCCAGCTTGGTCCAGCGGATTTCGTCCGGGTGGTCACTCATGATGCCACCTGTATAGCGCATCCCTCGGGCTAAGACCGAACGACTTGTGGTTCAGGGAGATCACATGTGGCAATCGGTAAGATCAGAGCGCGCGCAGCAGGTCTTGCAGTTTCGGCTCGGCCACCAGATTTGCGGCCTCTCCGGGGGGCATCCAGCGCCGTTCGCGCTGACCCGCCTCGGGGAATTCATCGACAAGGGTGTCGACCCTGACCCGATAGACGCTCACCCGTACCGGCTGCGTTGTGCCGTCTTTCAGGCCCTTACCGTAGTCAAAGCTGCCGACCGGATCCTCATCCACCTGTTCGGCCAGAACGCCCGCCTCTTCCCAGGCTTCCTGAACTGCGGCTTCCGCGCCGGTCTTGCCGTCGATGGGCCAGCCCTTGGGCACCACCCAGCGGCCGGACCCCCGGCTGGTGATCATCAGAACTTCCTGTTTTTTCTCACGACCGCGCACACAAAGAGCAGCGACCTGCACCGCCTCCGGTCGCAGGAGAAGGGGACGCACGACCTCTTCCCAGGTACTCTTTAACGCCAAAAACATTCCTGCCGAACCTTTCAGTGCCGCTTATGCACGCGGCTATAGCCCTGATACTTGGCCATTTTGCGCGATTTTTCAACAAAACCGGGGGCATTCGGACCCCATAAACCTAAAAATTTGCATTATGATCACAAAAATAGTGCCAAAAGCGGCGATTTTCCGCCCTAATTTGCGCTTAGCGCCCCGATGGACGGCGTTTGGCGCGCAGGGTAGGATCGGCCAGCGTCGGGTCCTCGGGCCAGGGATGTTTGGGATATTGCGCACGCATATCCTTACGTACATCCGCATAAGAACCCGCCCAGAACCCCGGCAGATCACGGGTGATCTGGATCGGGCGCCGTGCGGGTGACAGCAGCGTGACCTTCAGCGGCACACCGCCGCTTTCAGGATGGCGGGTCACGCCGAACATCTCTTGCAGACGGACCGAGATCTCGGGGCCGTCCGGCCCATAATCAATCGCCACTTTGCGCCCCAGCGGGGTGGAGAACTGACCCGGAACGCGGCGGTCCAATTCCTGCATCTGGGACCAGCTGAGCACGGCCTGCAGAGCAGGGTAGAGGTCGAACCTTCGCCAGTCCTGCGCGTTGCGCACGCCGTCCAGCATCGGCAGCAACCAGTCTTCGAGGGTATCGGTCAGGCCCGAAAGCGAGAAATCGGGGAAATCACCGCCTTCGGTGCGGGCCAGTTCCACGCGGGTGGCCAACCTTGCTGCGGAACCCTCCAGCCGCATGCCCAGATCGCGCACGCCATCCAGCATCGCCTGTGCCACAAGATCGGGCGGGACCTCTTTCCAAATACGATCCTCCAGCGTGATGGCGCCCAGCCGTTCCTGCCTGCGCGCGATCACGCGGCGTTCACGCCGGGACCAGGAGCAGCTGTCGACCCATTCGATCTGTGCACCGAAGGTCTCATGCAACTCGTGCTCGGTGATTTGGATCGCCTGACGGATGCGCGCTTCGCGCGGGTTGCCGTCGGTGTCGGTGGCGATCAGGTAAGGCGCGCGCACCAGCGGATCACCCGCATCCAGTACCGCGCCCTTGCCCCCGCTCAGAACAAAGCGCGCCGCGTCGCCCGGGCGGCGCTGCCCGATGCGGTCGGGATAGGCCAGCGCAGCCATCACTGCCGGGCTGACAGCCTCGGTCCCCTTCGGGGCCTGCCGTACCAACCGCCGGGCTTCTTCCTTGACCCGGCTCACGGCGCTGGGATTTACCTGATAGGGCCGCTCATGGCGGAAGCGCCGTAGATCGCGCAGCGCTGCCAGCCGTAGGCTCAGATCCACCGGCGCGCCGCGCAGAATGTCGCGATCCGCCATCAGGGCGGCCAGCGGCGCGGCATCGCGCCCGGCGCGGAGTAACATATGCCCAAGACGCGGATGCAGCGGCAGCCGCGCCAGGGCCCGCCCGTGTTCAGTGATCCGCCCGTGCGCATCCAGCGCGCCCAACAGCGTTAGCAGCGCGCGCGCCTCCTGCATTGCGCGCTCGGGCGGGGCGGTCAGAAACGGCAAATCCTGCGCTGCTGCCCCCCAAAGCGCCAGTTCCAGCGCCAGCCCGGTCAGGTCGGTTGCTTCGATCTCGGCGGGAGGGTAGGCCATCAGCGCGCCCTCTTCGCCTTTGGACCACATCCGGAAACACGCGCCCTCGGCCACGCGCCCTGCACGGCCTGCGCGCTGGGTAGCTTCGGCGCGGGTGACCCGTTCGGTCACCAACCGCGACATGCCCGAGCCCGGATCGAACCGCGCCCGCCGCGCCCGACCCATATCGACTACCGCGCGCACATCCGGCAGGGTCAGCGAGGTTTCGGCTATGGATGTGGCCAGAACCAGCTTGCGCCCCGAGTTTGCAGTGGCGATAGCCTTGCGCTGCTCGGCAAAGGGCAGGGCACCAAACAGGGGATGCACCGCGCAGTCGTTGGGCAGGCGGTCGGTCAGACGGGACTGCAGCCGCCGGATCTCGCCCTCACCCGGCAGAAAGACCAGTACACTGCCGCCTCTGCTGCGGGTTTCCTTCTCGGCTGTGAACACAAGATCGGTCAATGCCGTCAGTGGATCAGCGTCTTTCCCAATCGGACGGTCCAGCCAGCGCAGATCGACCGGATAGCTGCGCCCTTCAGAGCTGACCAACGGCGCCTGCATCAGCTCTGCCACCGGCCCCGCATCCAGCGTTGCGGACATGGCCAGCAGGATCAGATCGTCGCGCAGCGCACCCGTCACCTCCAGGCACAACGCCAAGCCCAGATCGGCGTTGAGCGAGCGTTCGTGGAATTCGTCAAAGATCACCGCACCCACACCGGGCAGGTCAGGGTCGGATTGCAGCATCCGGGTCAGGATGCCCTCGGTCACCACTTCGATGCGGGTTTGCGGGCCGGTTTTCGCCTCGCCCCGGATGCGATAGCCTACCGTTTCGCCGACCCGCTCGCCCAGGGTCTCGGCCATCCGCTCGGCAGCGGCGCGGGTGGCCAGACGGCGCGGCTCGAGCATGATGATCCGCCCTTCGGTCAGCCCATCCTCTAGCATGGCTAGGGGCACCCGCGTGGTCTTGCCCGCGCCCGGCGGGGCTTGCAGCACGGCCCGACGTGACCGGCGCAGCGCATCCAGCAGATCGGGCAGGGCATCGTCGATGGGCAGTCTCGTCATGCCGGGCCTTATCGTCCAACCCCGCGCCTGCGTCTAGCGCCGTATGATCGTGGCGGGACCGAAGAGGGTATCTGACCGGACCTCAACCAGCCGCATCAACTCGCCTGCGGGGGCGTAGGTAACGGTGAATTCGAAATTGCGCTTTCGCTTCAGGTCCTCGGGCGAATAGCCGCCAACGCGGCGAAAGATGCCGTGGCAGGTGATCAGCGGCCCTGCCTCAGTGCGGCGAGTCATTGCCAGTTCGGTCAGGCGCTTGCCATCGAAGATGCGCTGCGTCAGGTTACACAGCCCCTGCGCCGGCTGATCGCGCATCACCACAAAAAGCGCCGAAAGCGGATCAAGTGCGCCTTTTTGTTCGGCATCTGTAACGGCGTGTTTGGAATTGCGCCCTGAGCCAGGACCGTCACGGCGGGCAATGCCCCCGGAATAGGTCAGCCGTTCCTTTGACTGGCGGCGGCCGGTGTCCATCTCTTCGATATAGTTGCGCGGCTGGAAGGTGTCACCCTGCACGCGGCCGTTGGATTTTAGCTGAAACCAAACGCCGGATAGCGCATTGACCAGCCCGGTCGTCTCGAATCGCGAGGCGACAGAATAGCGCGAGCCTTTGACCACGCCGGACAGTGCCAGATCACCGACCTTTGCGCCAAGCGCGCGCACGTCATATTGCCCTTCGGTCTGCTGAGCACAGGCAAGGCTCGGCAGGCACAGAAGCAGGACGACCCCTATCATTCGCATCGCTTTTGATCCCTGTCGGTTCGGTACTGGACAAAGGCGATATACCCACGGCATGAAGGCACCACAACAGCATTGGCGGGGCCATGACGACCGATACTTTGTCAGACAGGATCTTGAAGGGCGAGCGCCGGGCACTGGCCCGTGCCATCACTCTGGTCGAAAGCCAGCGCGCCGATCACCGGGCCGAGGCCGCTTCGCTACTGGACCAGCTGCGCAAATCGGGCCGTCAGGCGGTCCGCATTGGCTTATCCGGCACACCGGGCGTCGGCAAGTCGACCTTTATCGAAAGCTTCGGCATGTTTCTGACCGGACAGGGGCTGCGGGTGGCGGTGCTGGCTGTCGATCCCAGCTCGGCCCGCTCAGGTGGCTCGATTCTGGGCGACAAGACCCGGATGGACCGCCTGTCGCGCGACCCCAACGCCTTTATCCGCCCCTCGCCCAGCCAAGCGCATCTGGGCGGCGTGGCGCGCCGCACTCGCGAGGCAGTGAGCCTGTGCGAGGCGGCAGGGTTCGACGTGGTGCTGATCGAAACCGTGGGTGTAGGTCAGTCGGAAACTGTCGTGGCCGAGATCTCTGACCTGTTCCTGTTGCTTCTCGCGCCTGCGGGCGGGGATGAACTTCAAGGTGTCAAGCGCGGCATCATGGAGATGGCCGACCTGATTCTCGTCAACAAGGCCGATGGTGATCTGCGCCCGGCCGCCACCCGCACCTGCGCCGATTACTCCGGCGCGCTGCGCCTGCTACGCAAACGCCCGCAGGACCCTGACGGCTATCCCAAAGCGCTGATGGTTTCGGCATTGGAAGAGGCCGGACTGACCAAAGCCTGGGAAGACATGACATCTCTGGTGACCTGGCGTCGTGAAAACGGGTTCTGGGACCGCCGCCGCGCCGATCAGGCGCGCTACTGGTTCGAGCAGGAGGTCCGCCACGCGCTGCTGTCCCGTCTGGAGACATCGCAGGCACAGGCCGAATTGGAACGCCTGGGCTCCGGCGTGGCCAGCGGCGCGCTCAGCCCCACTACCGCCGCAAAGCAGATGCTGACAAAACTCGCGCAAGCCTGACTGCTTTTGCACTCGGGATTCGTCGCAGGTAGAGAATGCGCCTTCGATTCTGTATAGTAACGGCAAATGCAATTAAAGTTTGCGTTTTGTCACGGCGCTGAACCAGGTCGAAAATCCGGTAGGGGCACAGTGTAGACCGGATTTGCGGGAACGGATGACCATGCCCAATATCACCGGGACAAGCAACGCCGACTTCGTAGATGTCACCAATGATAACGGGACCCTGAACGGAACGCCGCAAGGGATATCGATCGACAACATCTGGGCGCGCGGCGGTGACGACACCGTAACTGTCACTGACAGCAACATTTCCGGCGATATTGTCGGCAATAGCGGCGATGACACCATCTCGGTTACGGACAGCACTGTTGCCGGACGGATTGTCGGCGGTGCCGATTCAGACACGCTCGATATCGACGGGTCGGTCGTCGCGCGCGTGAGCGGCAATACCGGCGAGGATACCATCACGATTTCGGGCGGCTCGGATGTCCAGCAAGTCTTTGCTGGCGGGGACAATGATAGCGTCAGCGTTCAGGAAGCGCGCGTTGGGAACCTTCAGCTCAGTTCCGGGGACGATTCGCTTACATTTGTGAATTCCGATGCCACGGGCATCCTGAATGGCGGGGCAGGCATCGACACGTTGGGGCTGCCTATTGGCACAGTGGTCACCGATAGCACATTCGGGACTTTCACGGTGTTGGTCGGAGGCAGCTATTCCGTGCCCGCCGAGACATTCCTGCTTCCGACCGGGCAGAGTGTTCGCTATTCGACTTTCGAAAACCTGTCGGCAGTTCCATGTCTGACGCGATCCACCCGTATTCTGGCCCAAGACGGAATGGTTGAAATCCAAGACCTCAGAGTCGGTGATCTGATATCGACGCTTGGAAATGGCTTGCAACCCATCCGCTGGATCGGTCGCCGTCGGTTTGACGCAAAGGCGCTGACAGAGAGCCCCAACTTGCGCCCTGTCCGCATTCTGGCAGGCGCGATGGGCAGCGCATTGCCGCGCCGTGATCTGCTGGTGTCCCGGCAACATCGCATGCTGGTTCGCTCCAGGATCGCTCAGCGCATGTTCGGGGAATCCGAGGTGCTGATTCCGGCGATCAAGCTGACGGCCCTTCCGGGGGTCTTCGTGGATGCATCGGCAGAATCAGTCGAGTATTTTCACCTGCTCTTCGACGCGCACCAGATAATCTACGCCGAAAACACCCCCACAGAGAGCCTTTTCACTGGCCCCGAAGCGCTTAAATCACTCGGCAGTGCTGTGCGCGAAGAGATCCTCGGCATTTTCCCGGAACTGGCAGATATCAGCCATATCGCGGATCTGGCCCGGTACATCCCGCACGGGCGACCCCAAGGGCAACTGGTTGAGCGGCATCTGAAAAACAACAAACCGATGTTGCAGTCCGTATGTCCGACCTTGCCCGTGTTGGGATGACAAATCGAGGCAAAGATTTCGGCCCACCCGTCTTGACCCTTCCCGCGATTCCTCTTACACGCATCCAACCAGTTTTCGGGCGCGCCTTCGGGCCGCGCCCTTCATGATTTGGCAGGGGCCTGACACAGGGTTGGAACCACTGCCGCCAGATACGAAGGATGAAACCCATGTCGCGCCGTTGCGAACTGACCGGAAAAGGCCCGATGACTGGCAACAATGTCAGCCACGCCAAAAACAGAACCCGTCGCCGGTTCCTGCCCAACCTGAATGATGTGACCCTGCAGTCGGAAACTCTGGGCCGTGGCGTCAAGCTGCGGATCTCGGCTGCGGCCCTGCGCTCGGTCGATCACCGCGGTGGTCTGGACGCGTTCCTGGCCAAGGCAAAGGACGACGAACTGTCGGCCAACGCGCTGAAGGTCAAGAAAGAGATCGCGAAGGCACAAACCGCTACCGCCTGATCACTGATCGGATGGACAATATAAACCCCGCACCGGAACCGGTGCGGGGTTTTCTTGTTTGGATATCTTGTGCGGATCAGGACGAGATACGGACCTGAGCAATCGCTTTCTGAAACACCGGGTTGGCGATGATCACATCCGCATTGGCATGGCCCAAGGTCTGACCGGTGATGACATCCATCGGGTAGTGCAGGCCTCCGTTCACACGGCCATAGCCAACCTGTTCGGCCAGATCGATCAGGGTAGTCTCATGCTCGGGGAAAGCCTCGGACAGGAGCCGGGCATAGATCACCGCGCGGATAGAGTGGCCGCTGGGGTAGGAGGCGACGGGGCGCACGTCACCGATCGGTTCCACAGCATCGTTCACCACGAAGGGTCGGGGGAGGCTATAAACCGATTTGAGCGCATCATAGTCAGAGCGCACCTCGTCGATCGACTGATCGATCACGATCTTGAGTCTCGCCGCATCGACGGTGAATACGTCCGAGACGAGAACGGGCCAGAACCTCTCGACGGTGAGCGGTGTTTCCACGAATTCGACTTGCTCCGGCGTGCGCGTCACCTGCTCCCATTCGACAATTGCCATCCGGGTGTCAAACGCTGCGCTGTCCATCTCGGGCGGCGGCGGGATCAGTTCCGTCGCGGTTACGCTGCCTTCGGGCAGGTACCTTTCGGTCGCTGCATAGCTCGGTTGCGCCACGCCAATCATCAGCAAGGCGAGCCCCACCGCAAATGCCGGGGCTATCAGATAATTTCTGGTCGGTCTCATATCGGAATCTCCTTTCCCGGTCGCGCGACAACCTTCTGTTGTGTGATCACAAGAAGATGGGAAGGTGACCAGCCGAACCCAAGCGCAGGCGGGGAGATTGGCGGCAGATGAGCAAATCATCATATGGGCTTAATGCCTGCGAGATCGGGTGTTCAAGCGGTCTTGTCTGTGTCAGGCGTCCGCGTCGATCCCGGCGCTGAAAAACACTGTACCGTCCATGATGCGACGTTGGGTGCGGAAGGTGCTGGCCGATATGGCTTCTGGGCCGTCAGAGCCTTGCGTGACCTTCGCCATCACTGGCAGAACACCGGAGGGGTTGCCGATGCGCAACGGCCGTGACGTGCCGGCGATCCGATTGACCAATGTGCCGGGAATATGCGCAGCCACACCGGTGCACATGCCCCCGGTGAGCGTAATCGCGCGATGGGAATTGCCCATCGAGATCAACCGCACGCCAAGATCGTGACTGTCTGCGCCATGGGTGCAGCCATCCAGCGCTGTAAAGGCCTGTGGGTCGCCGATGATGGCGACCTTGGGATTGGACAGCGAAGCCTCTGTGACGGTTTCGGCCATGCCCATTGCCACTGCAGCTTCGCGACGGATGGCTTCCATCCGCGCCATGTAATCGGCATCCGCATCAAGCGCTTGTGGCAGTTCGGTAGCCGTTTTACCTAGCGCTGCGGCCCGCACAAAAACCACCGGGTTGGCCGCGTCCACCAGCGATGCCTCTACCGCGCCCAGCCCGGCGACCTGCAAGATATTCAAAGGCTTGCCCGTCGGCAGCAGCCTGCCGGTTGCCGCCCCGCCGGGGCGCAGAAATTCGAGCGTTACGCGCGCGCCGGACCCTGAAACACCGGGAATCGTGAAATCTCCTTGCTCGACCGGCATACCGCCCTGAACCGGGAACCGCACGTGATAGATCTGACCGGTATTGGTGTTGAAAATCCGCACCAGAGCATCGCCATCCTCATCTGCCTGCACCATCCCTTCCTCGACCGCGAAGGGGCCCACGCAGGAAGTCATATTTCCGCAGGCCGAACCATAATCGGCCACCGGCTGATCCACCGCAATCTGCACGAAAGTGTAGTCCACATCCGCGTCCTTACGCGACGAGCGCTCTACAATCACCACCTTGGACAGCGAAGAAATGCCGCCGCCCATGCCGTCAAGTTGCCTGCCATAGGGATCGGGGCTGCCCAGAACCTGCAGAAAGATGCGGTCGCGCACAGCGCGCTCCGCAGGCAGATCGGTGCCGTTGAACACCACTGCCTTCGACGTGCCACCGCGATAGAACGCAGCCCTGATCCGATTTCGCATCTCACGCCGCCTTTTTGCCAAGAAACGCACGGAACGCCATCGGCAGCAGGCCGCCATGTGCAAAGATCTCGCGCTCGCGATCATTGTACAGCCGCAGGTCGAGCGGTGTCGTGTCACTGCTGCCATCCCTGCGGTGGATGGTCAGGCTGGCCCCGGTCAGATCGTCCGAGAGGGTGATGTCATAGACCTCGGACCCATCAAGGCGCAGCGTCTCGCGCGTTACACCCTCGGGGAAACAAAGCGGCGCGATGCCCATGTTCACAAGGTTCGAGCGGTGGATACGCTCGAAGCTTTCGGCAATCACGGCGCGGATACCGGCCAGCCAGGGAGCCTTGGCCGCCGTGTCGCGCGACGAGCCGCAGCCATAGTCCTTGCCGCCGATCACCAGCAGGGGTTGGCCGCGTTCCAGATAGGTCCGGATTGCGCCGAACACCGTGGCGACCTCACCTTCGGGTTCTATCCGGGTCCAGGACCCTTCCTTGCTCGGCACCATTTCGTTGCGCAGGCGGTAATTGGCGAAGGTTGATCGGATGATAACATCCGAACAGCCCCGACGCGTGCCAAAAGAGTTGAAATCACGCGGTTCGACGCCTTTGCCGATCAGGAATTGACCCGCCTCGGAGTCAGGCGTGATCGTGCCCGATGGCGAGATATGATCGGTGGTCACCGAGTCGCCCAAAATAACCAGAGGGCGCAGTCCAGTCAGCAGTGTGACACCGCCGGGATCGGGTTGAATGGTCTTCACGAAAGGCGGAAAACTAACATAGGTGCTGGGGCCCCAGCCATAGCGGCCGGTGCCCGTTTGCAATGCGGTCCATTGTTCATTTACATCCCCGATTGCCTTGAAATTGTGGATGAAATCATCCGCCGTCACATAGGTGCCGATAATCGCGTCGACTTCCTCGGCAGCGGGCCAAAGATCACTCAGCGTCACGGGAGAGCCGTTATGATCGACACCCAACGCATCTTGCGAGACATCCCGCAGGATCGTGCCCATCAGCGCATAGGCCACCACCAGCGGTGGCGAGGCGATCATGTTGCGCGAGGCCAGCGGATGGATGCGGCCCGCGAAATTGCGATTACCCGATAGCACCGCGACCCCATTTATATCGTGATCCCGGATCGCCGCCTCATGTTCGGGGCGCAGCGGGCCGGACATGCCGTTGCAGGTCGAGCAAGAGAAGGCCGCGACCTCGAACCCCAGCTTGTCGAGATCCTCCTGCAGCCCGCTATTCTTGAGATATTGCGCCACAACGCGCGAACCGGGCGCGAGCGACGTTTTGACGTGCGGTTTCACGCTCAAGCCGCGTGCTACGGCATTGCGGGCGATAAGACCGGCCAGGATCATGTTGCGCGGGTTGGCGGTGTTGGTGCAGCTGGTAACGGCAGCGATGATCACATCGCCATCGCCGATATCGTGATCCGTGCCTTTGACCGCCACCCGGCGGGCCTCTTCCACCTCATTCTTCAGCGCAAGTGTTCTGGTCGCCTTGTCCAGATCGATCCGCTGTTCCGGCCGGGAGGGACCCGAGACCGACCGGCCAATGGCGCTCAGGTCCAGCGTCACCACCTGATCGTATTCGATCCGGGCATCGGTGCCCTCGGACCACATCTGCTGCGCCTTGCAATAGCATTCGGTGTTGCGGATGGTTTCAGCGCTGCGCCCCGTTTCTCGCTGATAGCGGATCGTGTTGGCGTCGACCGGGCAGAACACTTGGGTCGAGCCATATTCCGGCGACATATTGGCGATGGTGGCGCGGTCGGCGACACTCAGCCTCCCATAGCTGGGTCCGAACATTTCGACAAAGGTGTCCACCACACCCAAAGTACGCAGTTTTTCGGCCACGACCAGCGCCACATCCGTTGCGGTGATGTCGTGCGAGGGTTCGCCAATCACTTCTAGTCCAACAACCTTGGGCACGTTCATGGCAGTGGTCTCGCCAAAGAGAAGCCCTTCAGCCTCCAACCCGCCGATGCCCCAGCCGGTGATACCAAGCGCGTTGATCATCGTGGTGTGGCTGTCGGTGCCAAGGCAGCTATCCGGGATCAGCACCCGCGCATTCTCGTTCGAGGGCAGCACTGTCTGGCCCAGGAACTCCAGATTGACCTGGTGGCAAATGCCGCCTCCGGGCGGGATTACCCGCAAACGAGGAAACCGTGCCTCACAGGCCTTGAGAAAGGCGAAGCGTTCGCGGTTCACCTCGAACTCGCGCGCCATGTTCTTTTCCAACGCAAATCGCTCGGCCCAGTGATTGATCGTCATCGCATGGTCGATCACCAAATCGACCGGCAAGCTCATGTCGACCTCTGCCGGGTTACTGCCTTGCGCCTCAAGCCTGTCACGCATCGCCATGATGTCGACCAGCGCCGGAATACCCAGCATGTCATGCAACAGCAGACGCGCCGGACGGAACGGCACCGCATCACCCGAGCGCTCGGCAACTAGCCCTGCGTCTGCGCCACCCTCGGAATGGCGCGCAGCGTTTTCCGACAAAACCCGCAGCGCATAGGGCAGGGTGGTCAGCCGCTGGCCCAACCTCTGCACATAGTCGATCGCCTGAAATTCTGTGCCTGGCACATCAAAGTATCGCACGTCTCACCCTCCGGTCGTTCTGCGCCAGAGCTAGACAATCCGGCGCCAGTACCGCAAGTTCGGACACACAGCGTTTCACCAGAGAGAACTCATGTGCGCCACCAGAACGGAATCCGTCGAGCGGGCCATGTCTATCCTGAGTGCGTTTTCGGCCCAATGTCCCGAAATGACGCTGACGCAGCTGGCCGGGGAAACCGGGCTGCACAAAAGCACAATCTTGCGACTGACAAATTCGATGGCAATATATGGCTTCATCCAGCGCGACAGTGATGGGGTATTCAGTGTCGGACCCAGTGTCTGGCGGCTGGGCCTGATCTTTCGTCGTGATTTCACAAGGCGCGAACATGTGGCCCCCGCGTTGCGGATGCTGGCCGATGCCACCGGCGAGACGGCGTCTTTCTACGTGCGGTCGGGCAATGAACGGGTCTGTCTTTACAGGGAAAACTCGCCCAACCTGCTACGGTTTCATGTGGAAGAGGGAATGCGTCTGCGGCTCTCTACCGGGGCCTCAGGCATGGTGTTGCGCCATTTCAGTGGCGAGGATGTCGGCGATACAAGCACCTTCAACTCTGCCGGAACCGCAATGTCGGTCGGAGAGACCAATCCCAATATCTCATCCGTTTCTACCCCGGTTTTTTCCCGCTGCGGAGCGTTGCAAGGGGCACTGACAGTCTCAGGCCTGGCCAGCCGGTTTGGCGAAGACGCTCGCAAAGCCGTGATGCCACTGCTGGAAAGTCTTGCCAAATCCCTGGCGGGTTGAGCGTTCTATCGGATGAAACAGATTTCTACCCGCCTTGATGCCCACTACGCCTAACCGCTAGATACGCGAAACCTCAACCAAGCGCCGAAGGACACGGAAGATGCTGACACTTGAGATCAACAAGGCCTTTCGCGAACGCCTGAACACCGGCAGGGCCGTGCTCATGCCCGGCGCAGCAAATGCGTTGGCGGCGCGGGTGATCGAAGATCTGGGATTCGAAGCGATCTATATCTCGGGCGCGGGCGTGACCAACACGTTCTACGGCATGCCCGATCTGGGCTTCATAACTCTCACTGACATCGCGCAGCACTGTGCGGCGATCCGAAATACCAGCGATCTGCCCATCGTAGTGGATGCCGATACCGGTTTCGGCAACGCGCTGAACGTACATCACACAGTGCGGATGCTGGAGCGAGCGGGGGCCAGCGCAATCCAGCTGGAAGATCAGGTGAACCCCAAGCGCTGCGGGCATTTCGCAGGCAAGGATGTGGTCCCGCTGGAGGAGGCGCGGCGCCGGATCAAATCCGCCGTCGATGCGCGTCAGGATCTGAACCTGCTGATCGTCGCCCGCACCGACGCCCGCGCGACCGCGTCGTTGAACGAAGCGCTGGACCGTGCCGCCGCCTTTATCGAGGATGGCGCGGACATCACCTTTGTCGAAGCGCCGGTCTCAGAGGAGGAAATCCGGGAGATCCCACGCCGATTGCAGAGCACGCCGCAACTGGTCAATCTGGTTGTCGGCGGGAAGACCCCGATCCTTGATTTCGACGCGCTTGACCGGATGGGCTATGGGCTGGTGCTTTATGCAAATGTCGCACTCCAAGGTGCGCTTTATGGCATGGTCAACGCGCTCTCGCAGTTGAAATCCGACGGGATCATGACTGAGGACGGACCTCTTGCTGGATTTCAGATGCGGCAGGACGTGGTCCGCAAGGATCACTATGACGGGTTGGAGCGGAAATATTCCTGACAGGTGACGCCGTCGCCGTTTCTTGCCGTGTGGAAGAGGCCTAACCGTGCCGTGAACAAGGTGCGACACCGGTAAGTTTCTGTTCTCGCTCTTTGCGGTGATGGGGTTGTCCCTGATGCTGTCCTGAATTCTGGCGATGACTGTCACGCCGCTGTTGGGGCATTATTTCTTCAAGGTCGGCCCGGGGGGTAAAGCGATGCCTATGACGGGCTCATGTGCCACATGTTCGCATCGGTTCTGAGGGTTGCCATCCGGCTTCGCTGGCTGGTGATCATCTCGCTCGTGGCGCTTACCGTCGTCTGCTTCGCGGCATTCGGCAGCCCCAAGCAGCAGTTCTTTCTGAACTCCAACGCGCCGCTCTTCTTCATCCACTATAATCTGGCGGAGGGTACCAAGATCCAAGAAACCTCGGAAAACATGAAGCTGATTGAGGCATGGCTGGCCGAACAGGACGAGGTCGCGGCCATGACCACTTTTGTGGGCGAAAGTGCCAGCCGGTTCATGCAGACCTATCCCACAGAGGACCTCAAAATCAGCCACGGCCAGATCATCGTTCGCGTGGACGAGACGGAGAAGTTCGCCCCGTTCAGCGCCCGCGCCCTGGAATTTGCCCGCGAAAGCCCGCCCGAGGGTGAGTTCAGGACCAAGCGCCTGCTTTTTTGTCCCGGCGACTGAAACCCGATCCAGTTGCGCATCTCAGGTCCCGACCGCGATGAGCTGCGCCTCCTGAGCCAGGAGGCGAAGGTCGTGATGACACAGGGCTCGGATCAGCTGACGTGACTACAAACCGACTGGCGCGAGCGCGAGTCGGCGATCGTTCCGCTGTTGTCCGAGTATCGCGCTCGCACCGCAGACATCACCCGCAACGATATGGCCGAAGTGATTCCGCTTGCGACGGATTGTATCCCAAGCGGCGTTTTGCGCGACGGTGACCGGCTGCTGCTGATCTACTTCCGGGTTGACTCCGATGATCCGTCGGTTCTGCTGGATCAGCTAATCTACTCCGACACCGCCGACCAGTTCGTGCCGCTGGCACTGCTGTCGCACGGATTTGATTTCGAAATGCAGGACACTCTGGTCCACCGCCGCAACCGGGTGTCGACCATCACTGTGTCCAGTGATGTCGCCGTCGGCCCAACTGCCGCGTTGGTGCACAGGACGACCCGCGGAGCGGTCGAGGCAATCCCGTTGCCGCTGAGCTACCCGATAGAATGGGGTGGTGAATTCGAGGATCCCACCAAGACCCAGACAAACCATATTGTTCCGTTGCTTTTGTCGCTGCAGGTGATGGTTTTAATCTCGGTCTTCCTGTTAATGCTTTGCGCCATCCGCTTATCAACTGGCTGCTGGTGCCGATGCCGATCAATGGCGTGCTGATCGGATTCCTGCTGACCGATCTCCTATTCAGATTCCTCGCATGGCTGGGCCCGCTCAGCCTGCCGGGGATGCTGATCAGTTACGGCATCGTCCGGGCGGAAGAGATCAATCTCGTCCGCAAATCCGGAAAACCGCTGCAAGAGCGATCATCGAGGCCTCGATCTCGCGGATGCGGCCGGTGATCTTGGCGGCGACGACGACCATTCTGGGCATGCTGCCGCTGCTGACCGAGCAGTTTCTCCAGTCGATGGCCGTGACCATCATGGGTGGCCTTGCCTTTGCCTCGATCCTGACGCTGGTCGCGGCACCGATCTCTTACTATGTGGTCTTTTCGCGCGACGCCAAGCGTGTAGAAGCTGTGCAGGAACCGGCGTGATGTGGGGCAGGGGTGCTGAACGGCTGGTCCCGCAGCGGCCAGCGGCCTGAATTCGATGTGGTCACCGGCATCTCGACCGATGCGATCATCGCGCCCTTGGCCTTTCTGGGCTCGGGCTACGATCCGCCGTTGCGCGAGTTCTATACCGAGACCAACACTTCTGATGTGGCATAGTTGCGCATTCTGGACGCGCTGATCTCGGGCCGGACCATCGCCAGTGTCGCGCCGCTAAAAAAGAAAATCGACCGCGAGTTGACCGATCAGTTTATCAGCGATATCGCACAGGAAAATGCGCGCGACCGCCGTTTGTTTGTCGGCACCACGAATATAGACGCCGAACACCCGGTTCTTTGAGATGTCGGTGCCATCGCATCCGTGGGCACATCCGAGGCGCATCAGTTGGTCCGCCCGGTCATCCTCGCCTCGGCCTCGTTACCGCTGGTTTTTGACCCGGTGCCGATCCTCGTCAGCAGTGGCCACGAGGTACGGCGGGAGATGCATGTGCACAGCGCGCTGACGCAACAGATATTTGCCCACCCGCCCGACCTGTCCGTGAAACAGACCTTTCGCGATCTTGGATATGCGAACAAGACCAACACGATCTGGCTGATCCACAGCAAGCGGCTGGAACCGCGCTATCAGGAACAGGATTTGCGCCTTTCCAAGATGGTGGACCGGACGCTGGACACGTTTATCCGGTCGCAGTGGCTGAGTGACATCGCCGCAATCGCCGCCTTGGGCGAACGTGACGATCTGCGCCTGCTTGGCCTGGTCGTGCCGGGCGGTTTCAAAAGGCCTATTCCGACGGGCTGCGGCCCGACAGCCAGCGCTCCGATCTCGAAGAGATTTTCCTTGCCAGATAAATGCTGCTGCGGCACGTATCTGTGACGCCTATTGTCAAAATGAGACTACTCTCCTATTTCTGAAATAATTCAGTTGTGTCAGGTGTGCCATGCGAACCGCCAAGCCCAAACAACGCCAAGAACCCGTCAGAATCCCACGCCAAGCGCGGGCTCAGAAGCGTGTCGAACAAATCCTTCGGGCCGCGAAAACCGTTGTCGCACGCAAGGGATATACCGACCTGAAGATGACCGATGTAGCCGCAGAGGCCGGTATCACGATCAGTTCAATGTACCAATATTTCCCCAACAACGGGGCAGTGATCTCTGCGATCTGCGAGGAATATCTGAGCCAGCAACGTAGCAACCTCAAAGAAGCATTCCGAACGCCGCCGGGATCGCTGGACGAGGTCATAGACAGGATGGAAACCCTGATGCAGAGCTACTATCAGACCTTGCGTGGCGACCGGGTTCTAAAGAAAATCTGGTCCGGTGCGTCCATTGACAAGTCGGTCCTGTCCGCAGAATTCGATGACACGCTGGAAAATGTCGAAACGGTCCACGCAGCAGCGCGGCACTTCGTGCTCGATGACAAACTGGCGGAGTTCAGGAAAACGCTGACCGTGCTCTTTGGCTTCGCCAATGCGGCTGTGAACCAGGCTGTCGATCTCGAAGATACCGAAGGGCAACGCACCATCGAGATTGCAACCAGAATGCTACGCGCTTCATGGAACGTCGGCATACACCCGCTGGTGGCAGCCCGATCCGACCTCACCACCGCTTGATAAACCGGGTCAAACGACGCTCAATACATCTCACGGTTAATACACAGAACAATCCCAATTACCATAATCATTATTATAATGCTTCGCTCTGTTGAGCCTCCCCCATGTCGGAGTACGTAATTAATGGGACCAAGTTATTGAGACTCGCTTCCCATTGAATTCAACACCTTAAGATTCTTGCGCTTACTAATGTTTCGATGGTTCAAGCGCTTCAAGTCTACGTCAAACGGAACGCCAGTGAGCCTCTTTGCAACCTGGAAACCGGCGCAATGTGTCTAACTTGAGTGTCCGTGATCAGCACCTTTGGGCCTGATTAGAGTATTTGCATAACGGAAGGTTTCTGGCTCATCTGAACCGTCAAGGAGTGAAGATGAGACTGAAAGTTGGAACCGACAAACCGGCGGCCGAACGGGTCGTCAAAGACATCCGCCGCAAGACGCGCAAGCATCATTCTGCGGAAGAGAAGATCCGCATTGTGCTGGAGGGCCTGCGTGGCGAGGAGAGCATTGCTGCGCTTTGTTGGCGCGAGGGGATCGCGACGAGTTTGTACTATTCCTGGTCGAAGGAATTCCTTGAGGCTGGCAAGAAGCGGCTGGCGGGCGACACGGCCAGGCAGGCGACAAGCCCCGAAGTGAAAGAGCTGCGGTCCGTCGAACCTGCCGTTCGCTGCGAACGCTAAGAAGTCCACTAAACGAGCGCCTCCAAGGCGCATCAAAGCAGTCATTTTATTGCCATGGCTCCAATTTCGTTTAGTTCCGCACACACGGCAGGTTTTGACGTTTAACGCTAATTACAAATCTTATTCGTCACTCATTACGACAGCCCTGCTTTCAGCCATCCTTCGCGCCAGTCGTTTGCACAGGATGGAACAGTGAAGATAGGCATTTGAGTTTGCGCTGAGGCAGCACTCAGTTCCGGGCGCAAAGCCTGAAGGTTCATTACCGCCTTGCGAGCTGCATCATCGTCGCCAAGTTGTCCCAGCGAAGCTATCAGCATGAGATGGCTCATGACGAAGCTCGACCGTACTGCCAAGGCATCTCGACAGGCCTTAGCCGCTTCCGTGTATTGTCCAAGATGAAATAGTGCGCTCGCTTGAGCAATGTAAGCAGCGTGGCGCAGTGGATCGTGTGGGCTAAGGTTGACAGAATGAACTGCATGTTTCAGCGCTTCTTCTGGACGATCAATTAGAACAAGGTTGATAGATGCCAACATGTGAACTGTCGCCGCGTTTGGGTTTTCCTCGAGCGCTTGTTTGAAAGCCACCCGCGCACGCTGCAAGTCACGCGCGAGCATTGAGATCGAATGCGCGGCATACGCCATTGCTATCCCGTCTGCGCGATCGCTTAGCAGGACCCGCTCGGCTGCTTTTACGGCTTCTTTCGGCCCCTCGCCAATAGGTTCTAGACCTTGAACCATTCGTTGAATGTGCAGCCAAGCCAACAGTCCGGATGCGGCTGCATATTCAGCATCACGATCCAATGCGAGTGTCGTCAATCGTATCGCCTCTCTGTTGTCTTGATCCGTTAGCAAATGGAAATGCGATTGTGCCCGAAGGTACAATTCATAGGCTTCCAGGTCGTCTGTAGGTTTCGCCCGCGCACGGTTGGTTTCGGCGTGTCTCAGCGACGGCTCAATCGCCGTGACGACTTCCAATGTGACTTTGTCTTGAAGATCGAAGATATCATCAAGCACGCCGTCAAAGCGATCTGCCCAGAGATGGCTGCCACTCTCGGCGTCAATCAGCTGTCCTGTAATGCGAACCCGATGCCCTGCGCGCCTGACTGAACCCTCCAGAACATAGCGTGCCCCAAGAGCGCGACCGACTTCGCGTATGTCCGTGTTTTTGCCTTTGAAGGTGAAAGACGAGTTTCGAGCCACTACCATCAGCCAACGAAAACGGGAGAGCTCTGTGACGATGTCTTCCGTTATGCCGTCGGCGAAGAACTCCTGCTCGGGATCACCAGACATGTTGTCGAATGGAAGTACCGCAATTCCCGGCCTGACATCCGTTGTAGTCTGCAAATTGGCAGAAGTTCCCTTAGGCCAACACCAAACGCCAATGCGGCGTGTGATGTTCTTGAGCTCCGTCTGTTCGCCGCCATAAAATAAAGCTGCGTCGCCGCGGTCGAGGCTGTTGTGAGAGGTGTCTGAAATTAGAACCTGATCCGGCTCGGCCAATGCTTCGAGCCGGGCGGCGATGTTTATTCCATCTCCAAAAATGTCGTCACCATCTGTGACAACTTCGCCAGTGTGGATGCCAATTCGAAGTCGGAAACCGCCTGGTTTCTGCGCTGACTGTATTGCAATCGCGCAATCTGCAGCATCTGACGTGGACTTAAACTCGACAATCCAGCCGTCTCCCATGCTTTTGATCAACTTGCCGCCATGGTCTGCAAGCAACGTCTGTAGTGTATCTTCACGGAATGATCTGAGCGAAGCAATCGTGCCCTCGCGGTTACGATCCATCAGTGCTGAGTAGCCAACAATATCCGCCACTAGCACCGTGGTAAGCCGTCTATCCATTCGTGTACCCCCGTTTTGAGGAGTTTAGCCCGGCACTTCAGCTCTGTCAGCCCGACAAGGTCGCCTTTGGGCTTAGTGCAGACCCTGAAGCAAACGCGGCATCTTGGGGTTGGCGGGTGGTGCAGCTTGGCTCAGGACCCTTTGATTTCCGTTGGGCGTCGTGATTCACCGCTGGAAAACGGAGCGGTGACATGTCTAGTCTTTTTTGGCTGACGGACGCGCAGATGGCGCGGCTTGAGCCGTAATTCCCGAGATCCCACGGTAAGCCTCGCGTCGATGACCGGCGTGTGTTGAGTGGGATTATCTCATCAATCGCAATGGGTTGCTCTAGCGAGATGCTCCCAAGGAATACGGCCCCCATAAGACTCTTTACAATCTCTGGAAGCGATGGAGCGACAAGGGTATCTTCGCGCAGATGATGACCGGTCTGGCCGCTTGGAGATTGCGGTTACGACGCAGAGTGGTTCAGAGAAGCGTTGAAAGACAAGGGGATACGCGCCTGCATCCCCGGTCGAAAGCAGCGCAAGACACCCGTGAAGTATGACAAGCACCGGTATAAACGGCGCAATCGTATCGAGATCATGTTCAGAAGGCTCAAGGACTGGCGGCGTGTGGCAACTCGATACGACAGGTGTCTAAAGGAGTTCTTGTCTGCCATCGCTCTCGCCGCAACCGTCATGTTCTGGCTATGAAACAAAAAACGAGTCCGGACACTAAGTCACCAAAAGCACCGCGACGGCGCGCTCACACCAGCGCCGCCCAGAACCGGTAGCGCTCCTGCCCTGTAACCTCGCGGGTCAGGCCCATCTCGCGGAACAGTGTCAGGTTGCGTCGAGCCGAGGGGCGCGAGCACTCCGCTGCCTCAGCCGCCAGTTCCGCCGAGAGCAAAGGATAGCGCAAGAGTGCCGCGATTAGCAGCGGCGGGGTGCGGCCCGACAACCCAGCCGTTGCCTTGGCCGCCCGATTTCTCCAGGCTGCGAGCCGGTCCAATTCCATCGCGGCGCGCAACGCCCCGGCCTCGATTGCATTCAGGAAGGTGATCAGCCGCGCCACCGCCGCGTCCGATCCCTGCGCCGCAAGATGACGGTCGAATCGGTGTCCTTCGGCCATGGGCAGGAACGGCGCCTCGTCGCCCGCACCCAGCAGCAGCGCCGCGACCGATGGCTCCAGTATCTGGTCATACGGTGTCAGCGCCTGTTGCCGCCAGGCGGCGAAGCCTTGTGCGGCCCGTGTCAGAAGATGGCCGGTTTTGAACAGACCCTCGGCCCAGTCCTGCCCGGCCAAATCCAGTTCCGGCCCGGTGGGGCGGTCCTCGTCGGGATGCGGTTCGCTCACCGAAACGCGGCCCAGAAACTCCCGCAATCCATCCTGCGGCAGCGGCCCCGTCATCAGCCGCCGCACCGCCCAATCGGCGCGGCTAAGTTCGCGGGCCATGTCGTCGCTGCTCAGCCGGAACGCACGGTATAGCGCGATCTGGTCGGGGCCCAGCCAAATGCCTTCGGCCCGCAGCAGCGCCGAAACCGTCATTAACGCCAAGCGCTCGTTCACCCCCGGTGCGGCGTGCCGCAACCGCTCGCCATAGCGCGCCACCGCCTGCGCCGCGGCCACAAGCAGCGGGTATTGCGCAGCCTCGGTCGCCTGCCAGGTGCGCCCGTCCAGACCTGCCTCGCGGGCGGCCACGGGCCAGGGCATCTCGCCGGGGGCGACATCCTCGGGCGGCTGTGGAAGAAACCACAGATCCTCATCCTCGACTGGCTCGGGATCATAGATCGAGCTCGGCGTGGCCTCTTCAACATCGTCTGGATTTTCAGTGCGGCGGTGCATGTAACGATCATAATCATCATACTTTGGAACGACCAGTTCTTTTGCCGAAGACCCGCTTGCACATTCGACATCTGCCGGCTGCGTTGCAGGGCCAGCGTCCGCCTGCCGTGAGCGTTCTGTGGGTCCAGGATTCCAAAAGCGCCTTGATTTCTAAAAAAGAATGAACGCCTCCGGTGTCGCTGTGGACACTGATGCCGCATCAGACCAAAGTGTCAAAGACGGGCGCGGGACCAAAGCGCCGTCGGTACCGAAATCGAATCTGGTCGACACAATTGGGGAAGCTGGTTCGACGCCAATCTGGTCGGGGTGATTGCATTGCAAGCGGTCGCCACAACAATAAGTTCGGGCTGGGTTCTTGCACATAAAACCATCAGGCAGGGGCAATCGCCGCCAGCGCCGGGGCCAGATGCGCCGCGATCTCGCCATCGGAAAGTTCCATGGCGAAAACACAACCACCGTCCCGACCAGTATCCGCAAGGCAGTTTGCGTGCTCACCTGATCCTGCGGCGGAATGGTCCGGCAATAGACGCGACGGGCTTCCTCACCGAACCACTCGAATAATTCGGCTATTCCGTCAACTGCATCACGGGCTTCGCGCAGGGGATTGCCGTGATCGCGCATCTTCATGCGGGCGATATCCTCGGCAAGCTTGGCTATGATCTGGCCTGCACGGCGCAGCAGCGCCTGACGTTCAACCGGTGGCCGCGCAATACAATCCAGAAAAGCCCGGCCCGCCGCCAGGGCGGCACTGTCCAGGTCGTCGGGCGTGGTGCAGGGATCATTGCCGATAAAAGAACCGTCGACCGGATTGATCACAGGGCGCGTTTCACGCCTGTCCGCATCAATCCAGCCTCCGTCGATAAACAGCTGGAAAACATGGGTCATTCTGGGCTCTTTCAGCTTAGCGCGTTGCAGGCGCGGAGAAAATCGCGAAAGGCGGTTTTGAGATCATCGGTATCAAGTGCGTTGGCGATACGCAGATAGGGCGACCGGCAAAAGGCCACACCGGGGATCACCGCCGCATTGGCATCCCCAGATGGTTTTTTTCGCGACATACACATCGGAGTTGATTCGCTTTCCGTCGGGGGTGGTTTTCCGATGGCTCCGGCACAGGAGGCGTAGACATAAGGCGTCGATACCATCGGCAGCCCGCCAAGACCCTGACCCAGCACACGTTCGACGTTTTCGCCAAGAGCCTTGAAATCGACATCGCCGTTCTGGTCAAATGCGGTGACGGTGATGTTGAACAGGCCATTGACCCGTTCAATGGATTCCTCACGGGTTTGCACACCCAGAACGATGTTCAGCGGAAACTCAACGTCAAACGACCAGTCCTGATCAGTGCGCTGAACAGGATGGCAGATGAAGGGCTGATCATCCGGAACACCGGACAGGGTTGGAGTTTCGTTCCCACCTTGGACAGCATCAAGTCCCGGCTTGCCAGCTATGAATTCCGGTCATCCGTGGAACCCGCCGCGACTGGGGCCTCGACATTCAAGATCGACTTCTGAATTCTGGCGTAACAGCGTGACGTGCATATGGATTTGCTTCAGGCGGAAAGAAACAATAGTTCAAATGCGCTTTGGGTCTATGAAGTTGATGCCAATTTTCATGAAACGATAGCCGCATTTTCCGACAACCAGTTTTGTAAACGCGGTCAAGCAGCAGAACCGACTGCACCGCATACTGGAGCTGTGGGACGGCAAGAACCTGGAACGCGTCGAAGAATGGTGAATGAACACTTGGCTGTCATTGACGCGCTGACACCCTCGGGGGTCCCGGTGTAAATGATGTCGCCAGCACGTAAGGTCAGGAAACCGGACAAGGCCGAAATGGTTTCCGCGATACCCCAGATCATATCGGACAGATCGCCCGATTGACGGGGCGAGCCGTTCACATCTAACTGGATGGGACCGGATTGCGGCAGTGTGGAGCCGTCAAACTCCGTCATTGGCCAGATCACAGCCGACCCATCAAAGCCTTTACCCATATCCCAGGGTCTGCCGGCTTTACCCAACGCGGCACCAAAAACATGCCTGAGCGCCTCTTCGGCCGGAATGTCGAGCCCACCGGCTTTCAGACCGACAACCATCTCGACCTCATGGTGCGGATCGTTTGTTTTGGGAGGGTACGGCAACTGCAGATCGGTCCCCGTCAGGATAGCATCCGCCGGCTTGGTGAAAAAGAATGGCGGCTCCCGCGTCGGGTCCGCGCCCATCTCGCGCGCATGGGCGGCATAGTTGCGCCCGACGCAAAGCACGCGATTGACCGGAAAGACGGCATCCGAGCCTACTACGGGAATGGTCGAGCGTTCAGCGATTTGAAACGCATGAGACGTCATCGTAGTACACTTACATGGTTTCGGGGAAGGTGCCGCCGTCAAGCAACAGGCTCTGACCGGTGATGAATCCGGCTTTGTTGCTGGCCAGGAAAGCCACCGCCGCGCCAATTTCCTCAGGCCTGCCAAAACACCGTGCCGGGTTGGTGGCCAGACGCTTGGCCTGCGTCTCTTCCTTCGAGATACCCAGCTTTTTTGCCATGCCGGACAGCGTCACCTCAAGACGATTCGTCTCGAAGGGGCCCGGCAGGATGTTGCTGATGGTCACGTTGTATTGCGCCACGTCGCGGGCCACGCCCACAACAAACCCGATCAAGCCGGTATGCGGCCCATTTGACAGGCCAAGCGACCGAAAAGGTGCCTTGACCGCCACGGATGCGATGTTGAGAACCCTACCGAACTTGCGCTCAATCATGCCGTCAATGGTCAACTCGATCAGAAAATTTTGCGTCAACATATTTGAGCGCAAGGCATTCATCCAGTTCTCTTCATCCCAGTTGCGAAAGTCGCCGGTCGGAGGGCCGCCTGCGTTGTTAGCCAGAATGTCGACTTCACCCGCAACCTCATGCGCCTTTGGTGAAAACGCAATAGCAGGCGAAATCTCATTTGCCTTCAGATTATAGCAGACCCTGATCGAGCCATTCTTCGATCTTGTTACGGCTCACCTCGAAATGCATCGAATCCTCGCGGCCCCAGGCGGCGCCCCAGACCCATCCCTCCTGCCGGAAGAAATCCGCAAGAATCGTCAGGCCCAGCTGGGTTTTGCCATCCCCCAGTGTATCCAGCACACCGTCGATGTTGAGATCGACCGCCAGACCGTACGCATGGGCCGAGGCCGAGGTGGTCGAGCCGCGAATGAACCTGACGCAGAGCGAGCCTGCCGTGTTGATGCGCGCATAGAGATCGGGGTCGGTGCGCTGGATATTGTCAAAAACATCGCGCAGAGATTCCACCGCGGGCTTCAGCATCCGCACCCGAACCGGACCGACCTCCTCCAACACCAGCTTGGATTTCAGCCGTTCGTTGGTCATCGACTGGCAATCGTTGCTCAGGTCTTCGCGGGGCAGTCCGAAGGTTTCACGCAGGAACGAGGGTCGCGCGAGCTGAAGGCCATCATTGACATTGTTGCGATCGGCAATCAGGACAACCTGCGCATAGGCATCAATGATCTCGTTTGGAGTCGAGCTGTCATAGCCAAAGGAATCTGCGGCGTCATCGTAGTCTTGCAACAGCGTCACGCCGCCGATCTGGACCTGGCTCAACTCGTTGGCCATACGGTCGATCTTGTTGTTCAGGTGCTCGATCTGCTGGCTTAGCATTTCGATCTCAATCCGGGCACCAGAATCGATTGCGGGTCCTTCGAAGTTTTCCTCAAGCGGGACGAGGATCGGAAAGACATACCACAGAATCGGGGCCAGAATGATCGCTACGGCCAGAATGATCGCTGGTACGATGCGCATGATGCCAGTTGTCCTCGTTTCTGTATCACCAGCGGGCACTCTAGAATCCGCTCTGATAGTTGTCACGGGGTCGCGCAGGGAATGATACGGTTTATGTGACCTTGTTCATTGTTTGTTGCGAACAGCATGAAGTAGGTTTGCACCCAAAGACGAGCTAAGATATGGTCACCGGCGACGAAGGAGCCAGAAATATGAGCGCGATCAAATCACTAACCCGGCTATGTGCCCCTGCACTGATTGCAGTGGTTTCGGTTCAAACAGCGCTTGCGCAGGATGGGTCTGGATTGACGGCCGAAGAGATCACCGATGCCTTCAACAAGCAGAAGACGCGTGGATTGGTGATCGTGCCTTCGGGCCAGCAGGAACCCGCCTCGGAAGACGCCGCAACCACCGTTGCGACTGCCCCGGCCGAATACTCGGCGGTCCCGAAAGATCAGCAGGTCAACATCCAGATCAGCTTTGATTTCGACAGCGCAGCGCTGCGTAACGACCAAAAGCCCAAGCTGAGCGCGCTGTGCAGCGCTATGAAGGATGTGGATGTGAACGTTTTCCAGATTATCGGTCACACCGATAGCTCCGGTTCGGCAGCCTATAACGAGAACCTGTCACTGCTGCGCGCAAAAGAGGTCAAACGTCACCTTGTAAGCGATTGCGGTATCGACGAGTTTCGGCTCGAGGCGGTCGGCGCGGGTGAAAGCCAGCCCTTTAACACAGCCAACCCGCGCGCGGACGAAAATCGGCGGGTCGAATTCCAGGCGCTTGGCTGATAGGGTCACTGCAGAACGCTTGAAATTCCGAGGCTTGAATGACCGAATCCCGCGCCGGTGACCTGTTCCAACCCGGAGACCTGGTCAACAATACCTACCGGATCGAGGCCATTCTGGGGCGGGGCGGCACCTCGGATGTGTATCGCGCCCGCTCCGAGATATCGGGGCGGCTGGCTGCGCTCAAGGTTCTCAAGGCCGAGTTTTCCAGCAACGAAGATTTTCTGGTTCTGCTGACGCGTGAAGAAGAGATTCGCGAGATCCGTCATGATGCGGTGGTGCGCTATTCCGAAAACAACCGCACGCCCGAAGGTCATGTCTATCTGGTAATGGATTTTATCGATGGTCCCGGTCTGGATCAGAAGCTGAGACAGGGTCCGATGCCCCCCCAGCAGCTGCTGACAGTTTGCAAGCGGGTCTGCGAGGGGCTGGAGGCGGCCCATGCGCGCAATATTGTCCACCGCGATCTGAGCCCCGACAACATCATCCTGCGCGATGGTGATCCGTCGCAGGCGGTGATCATCGACTTTGGCATTGCCAAGGATACCAATCCGGGCGCCGAAACCATTGTGGGCAATGAATTTGCCGGAAAATACGCCTATGCAGCCCCAGAACAGCTTTCGGGCAAGACCGACAGCCGCACCGATATCTATTCGCTGGGCGCGCTGCTGCTGGCCAATTTCCGGGGCGAGTCTCCGCAGGCAGGCCGCAACCCGATGGAAGTGGTGGAGAACAAGAAAAAACTACTTGATACCGACGGTGTTCCCGAACCGCTGAAATCCGTCATCGACCGGATGACCGCCCCGGACCCCGCCGAGCGTTTCCAAAGCGCAACTGCCGTTTTGCAGGCCCTATCCAATGGCGGGCCGGTGCCAGTCGCGGATGATCCGGTGCTGGATGACGCCACCGTCATCGTGCCGCTGAGCCCTTCGACTGAAAGTGACGAGGTATCAGTCCCACCTGCCAACATACCGCCCTCAAGCCCACCCCCTGCCCGGCCTGCGGTCACGCAGGAAAAGGGCGGGCGCGGCGGTCTGATCGCAGGGGGTGTTTTCCTGTCCATGGTGGTCCTTGGCGCGGGCGGCTATTTCGGTGGCGTCTTCGACAGTTTCCTGGGGCCGAACTATCCAGTTGTTCAGCCCTATACGCTGGTGGTCGAAAAGCGCGAAGGCTTGCCGCCCCGCGCCACTGGCTTTGCCCCCTCCGAGGAGGTCCGCACCGAGTTGACCGACGAAATGACGCTGCTACAGGGCACCGCCGACCTGACGCTGGCCTCGGGCGAAATTTCCCCTGGTTGGGGTCAGGGCGTGACTTCGATCGTCGATACGATGGCCGATCTGGATACTTGGCGGTTATCGGTCAGCGGCAACAGCGCCGAAATCAGCGGCGGTACAACCGACCGGCAGGTGCACGACAAGGTCATACAGGCCTTTGCAGACGGGTTACCGGGTGGCCTAGCCGGCGAGATCGATATCGAGCTTGAACCGCTTTTCCTGGCCTCCGCCTCGGTGCAGACGGTTCTGGACAGCATGGCCGATTGTGGGCGGCTCGATTTGATCCGGCCGCCTGCTACTGGGTATGGCCCCGACACGCCGATTGAGTTTTCTGGCACCTTGGCAGCCGAGGCGACGCTGGCGGCACTGCAGTCCGGGCTGGGGGCGGTGGCGGGCGACCGCCCCGTGGAGGCCGATGTGGAGGTGCTGAACCCGGCGCTGTGTCTCATCGAGAATTTTCTGCCTGCCGCGCCACCGGGCCCGATCGGGATTGATTTCAGAAAGGGTGGCGAAGACGAGTGGCGGCGGCCCGATGGCGCTTTTGTAGTTGGTGAGAACCCGATCATCGACGTGATCCTGCCCCGTGACATCCAGGACGGGTATCTGTCTGTTTCGGTGATCGACGTCTCCGGCAACGTGTTCCATCTGCTGCCCAATATTTCGCGCGCCGACAACGATATCGCAGACCTACGCAAGGGTGACAGGGGCATCAAATCTGTCCGCGTGGCCTATTCGCTGGAGGAAAGCGAAAAAAACGGCGGTATCGCCTTCATGGTGGATGACAGCGCGCTTGGCAAAAGCAAAGTCATCGCCATCCGTTCCGACAAACCGCTTTTTGCTGACATGCGCCCGACCACGGAATCCGCCACCGGCTATGCCGAGGCGCTACGGGATCGCAGCCGCAGTCAGGACACCAATATCCTCTCACTCAATAGCAAGATCCTCACGACCGTCGCTGAATAAACGACGACTACTGCACATGCCTCTCTGGCTGATCAGCCCCCGGTATCCGCCTTTGAGGAAAACCAGTCCATCACGGCCTGGGTCGCAGAGTCCCGCCTTTTGCTGCGGGTGGCCAGAAGATAGAAATCCTGTTTTCCGGCCAGTGCCTCTGGCCTGAGCTGCAAAAGTTGCCCAGCAGCAAGATCGTGGACAACAAGAAACCGGCTGACCAAGGCGACCCCCTGCCCCGCCCGCGCGGCATCGATCGACAAGGCGGTCTGGCTCAGGTGCAATCCGCGCCCGCTTTGATCTTCAGTGCCCAGATCCTTCAGGAATCCCGGCCAATGATCATGGGTATCATGCAGCTTGGGCAGTATTGCCAGAACATCGGTATCGAGCGGCAGCGGCTGATCCGCCACCAGTAGCGGAGCAGCAACAGCGATGATTTCTTGCCGGAAAAGTCGTATCGCCTCCAGCGCCGCACCAAAGGGCGGTTCACCCTGGCGAACCGCCAAGTCTATGCCATCGCCATGAAAACGAGAGATATTTTCGGTTGCCAGTATCTCCAGATCTATATCAGGATGGCGTGCTGCAAAATCGGGAAGATTCGGGATCAGCCACTTGGCCGCAAAACTCGGTGTCACGCTGATCAGGACCTTTCCCGGCGCAGGGCGCAGCGCGTCCGTTGCTGCGCGCAGCTCGTGAAAAGCCGCCGCGATGCGCGCATGATAGCCACGCCCGGCGGGGCTCAGCGACACCCCCTTGGTTTGCCGTTCGAACAGCGGCTGGCCCAGTTGCACCTCCAACTGCCGAATATGCTGGGCCACGGCACTTTGCGTCACGCCCAACTCATCCGCCGCTGCGCGGAAGTTCAGGTGTCGACCCGCCGCATCGAAGGCCCGCAACGCGTTGAGAGGGGGGAGGTGCGCCATTGGGCAATAGTATTCCTACAGTCAAGAAGCATCAATTCCAAAGCGCGATGTCGCTCTGCCTGTGTTACGCCCCCAATTCTGGCGGGACGGATCAGATCTGTCGTGTCGAGAGGCAAAACATCCATAGGAAAGTGACTGATGCCACACGCTATAATCCCAAGCGCGTCCCAACGGGAACGTATCGCATTCACGGTCAAATGGCTGGCTTCGATCATTCAGATCATGGGGTACACGGCCACCGCCTTCGGGTGGACGCCGATAAACCTCTATCTGTTTCTGGTAGGCGTGCTGGGTTGGTTCGCCGTAGGCGTTTTGTGGAACGACCGGGCCATCATGTTGATCCATATCGTGGCGCTTGGGGCGATGCTTGTCGGGATGAGCAGCAGTTAGGTGTCAGACGACCTCAATCACGATGACCGAGATATTGTCGGCCCCGCCACCATCCAAAGCCATCTGGACCAGGCGGTCGGACACAGTTTCAAGCGGCAGCTCTTTCAACGCCTTTTCTAGCATGGCGAAAGTCGCGTATTTGGTTAGCCCGTCTGAGCACAGCAGGAACCGGTCGCCTTGCTGCAATTCACCCCGGATCTTGTCAAGCTCAAGATCGTCCCCGACGCCGACGGCGCGGGTGATTGCGTTGGATTGCGGGTGATGCTCGGCCTCGTCCCAGGTCATCTGCCCCTCGCGCACAAGTTCGGCGACGAAGGAATGATCGCTGGTCAGCATCTGGATCTTGCCGTCACGCAGCAAATAGATGCGGCTGTCCCCGGCCCACAGCCCGACGAAATGCCCGTTGGCCAGCATCAGGCTGACCACGGTCGCGCCAATGGTCTTGCCGCCGCGCTTTTCGGCCTCGGCCCGGATCACATGATGCGCCTTGCTCAGGGTGTCGCGCAGCGTATTCAGCCGCTCTGCCGGTGGCAGACCAGGCGGGATCGAGGCTGTCATGTCAGCGATCAGACGGCTTGCGTAGTCACCTGCCTCGTGCCCGCCCATTCCGTCAGACACCAGCCAGAGCCCCTCGTCCAGCATGGCAAGAACGGCGTCCTCGTTCACCTTTCGCACCAGGCCAACATGGCTGCGGGCGCTGTATCGGACCCGGGGTCGTGAATTCATATGGGCCTTGCCTCGGTCCAGATTGCAGCGGTCAGGTTGAACAAACCTTGCATGTTTGCTCCCGACGGTAAACCTTCGCAGATCATCAGGCGCGGCACCCCGGAGATTTCGGTGCTCCAGATGCTGGGCGCGCTATATTCGCCCGCCATCAGCCCGGCGGCCAGATCGGGCAGGATGTCGCCAATCCCCTCGCCCTGGGTCAGAACCAGCGTGCTACCGGCCCGTCTGACACGCGCATCGTTGCGGCGCTGGGGTGCTGGCAACTCTTCCAACGCAGCGGAAAGCTTGTCGCGGGTCATGTCGTCTTCCAATGCGGCGAGAGCCATATCTTCCAACTGAACATAAAGCTCTGTCTCACGGAAATGATCCAAAATGGCCGAGCCTTCGGCCGAGGCCGGCGCGCTTAGTGTCAATGGAAACCGCCGCCCGACGCGATCTACAGAGGGCATCAGCACACCCAGCATCTTTTGCGGCCCTGCCAGACCGGGTGCCAGGCAGAACCGCCAGATCGGTGCGGACATATACAACCCGTCCCATGTCTCGCCCGAGGTGCTTTGCCCGTCCAGCATCCCATGCTGAATCCACTCGTCCCAGACCTGAACGAACGAGGCCGAGACATTGAGCCGAAAGAAATCGCCCACTGATGGCATCTTGCCAAACGCGCCAAAACCGGGGTGATCCATCAGAACGACTTCGGGCAGCTGAACTTGCTTAGCGCGGGAAGCGCAAAGGGGTTGAGCACCGAGCCGGATTGCAGCTGGAAGATAGCGATACGCCCGCCCACGTTGAAGATCACCTTCTTGCGGTCCGACACATTGGTGCGGCGCACCTCTGCCGCGTCCAGCAGACGGAACCAGGCCCAGGGACCGTCGCGGCTCAGAACGCTTTCGATATTGCGCTTGGCTGGTTCAAAACTGACCCGCGCCACACCGACTGGACCGGGCCAGTTGATCGCCATCGGTGTCGGCAACCCGCCGCGATGGCGAAAGTCCAGCGTCTGGCCATCGATCTCAAGCTTGACGCTTTTTGCTTTGGGGTCCAGCGCCTCGGGCATGATCTGAAACTGGATTTGCGGCTGTGGTCCGTTGGCAAAGAACGCCTCTTTGATCTCGGCGGCATATTGCATCTGTTGCAGCACCGCCGGGCTGATCCCCAGATCGGTCTGGTTCACGCCGGTTTTCCACGACCAGGGCCGCGTGCGCATATCCACGTGCTTGGCCAGTGTCTGGGTGAAGAAGCCGTCGATCAGCCCGCTGGGACCGAACAGCTTTGCGAAATCGCCCATCGCCACATCGGCGCGCGATCGGCGGCTAAACGGATAGCGATTGTCCAGTACCTGAGTGCAGAAGGGCAATACGTCAGCTTGCCAGCGCGCATTGATCGAGGCGCGTGTGCTGTCGCTGGTGATGCCGCTTGATCCTGTGATGACCTGCGTGGCCCAGCGTTCCATTGGCCCGTCGACGCGACCGGCCTCTTGCTGGAACCGTTGCAGAGCCACGCCGGATTCACCGCCCGAGACACCGCTGAACGACATCTTGTTCAGCTCCTGATAGACCTCGGTCAGGCTGCCCATCAACTGATCCAACTGCGAGGGTTGGCCTTCGGGCCGTGCGGTCAGATTGTGCAACCACTCGAACCGGTCCTGCACATAGGTGCCCGGTGGTGCGGGTGGCGGACCGCCCTGAGCTGATGCAGATTTCGCCAGCGCTTCCAGCAGGATACGGGTTTGGACGGATGTATTGGCTTGCAATTCGATGCCTGCAACCGTGCCCAGCCCTTCGCTGACCTCGGAATTACCCAGCACCGAGCGATCCTCGGCCAGCTTGGTCTCGTCCGAGATGGCGTTCAGGATGTTGACGATGGGCGAGGTCGGACCAGAAAGCACGTTGGTCACCTCAACCGCATGGCTTAGGCTTTCCATCGGGATGATATCGACATCGCCCAGCACCTGATCGTAGCGGGCGATATAATCGTTGTAATAGAGGTCCAGCACATCGCGGCTGAGCGCGGCAAGTGCCTGCTCGGTCTGCTCGGCCTCACCGCGTGGGCCTAGCACCCAGCTTTCTCCCTGCACCCGCCGGGCAACACCCAGAGCCTCGCCAAGGAAAACGTTGTTGAAGCCGTCATAGGTAAAGATGCCCTCGATCCCGTCGTTCAGCGGTCGACCAGACGAGCGGACCAGGACCCGGCTGACAGCAGGACCACCAGCATCGGTGATGCGCCATTCCGGCAAGGCCTGCGCCGCCTGACTTGCGATGATCCCGTTATAGACCCGCTGCGCCAGCGGCATTTGCGACAGGATGCCCTGCACCTGTTCGACCAGCGGACCGTTCAGGGCAATTTCTTGCATCGGCTGGGTCAGCAGCGCGTCGAGATGGTCGTTCAGGTCCTGCCGGAACTCTGCCCTGCCCCCATCGGGGAACGAGACCGACCAATCGAGGTTCATCCACTGTTTGACCAGATCCTGGTTCATCGGCCCCTGCAGGCCGAGCATCAGGTACACTTTGAGGGCTTCATAGAGCACATCGGGGTTGTTGATGTTGGCGGCCATCTGCTCTTCGAGCCGCAGCAGCAAACGCGGCAGGAAGCGCTGGTTCAGCGCGGCGCGGTAGGTTTGTGAGGCTTGGGTCCCGATCACCTCACCTTGGTAGAGGCCATAGGTCAGCTTCGGGTCCGGGCTGGGGTCAGACAGGACCGGGTTGGCAGGCATGTCGCGCAGATTGTTCAGCGCCTCGACCACCGGCACCAGATCGGTGTCGCCCACCGGGCTGGGTGGCAAGGTGGCGGCGGCGGCCTGATAGGCGCCGATGTGATCCTGCGCATCGGCGATCAGGTCGGAATTGCCGATAAAGGACCGCACCAGCAGCCCGCCAATGCCAAGTGCCGCGATGATTGTCGCGGCAATCGACACCCATTTGGTGATCTTGTAGCGCCGTTCGACCTTGTCATCGGCGCTGACCAGACCGGCCTCGCGAAAGATCACCTGATCAAAGAGCCGTGTCAGGAAATAGGACCGTCCGGTCCCTGTCCCCGACCCGATGGCCTGCCGCCCGATGCCAAAGGTGCGGGCCATGCCCAGCATCAGCCGATCGATTGGCGTGCCTTCCTGCGTGCCCGAGGTGAAATAGACCCCTCGCAGCATCTGGCGGTGTTGGTAGCGGTTGTCGTTGAACACTTCGGACAGAAACTCGCGTGCGGTCTTGCGCACGCTGGCCACTTGCACCGGGAACCCGGCAATCAGTGCACGGCGCTGCGGGTCGGTCTCGGTCTGCATCCGTTCCAACGCCTGAGAGTTCAGCCTTGCCAGAATGCCCGCGAACTCTTCGTCAAAGGCAGCCACAGGGCTGGCCTCGCCACGCGTCTTGTCCAGCGGCAGAGTAAAACCCCAGACTTGTTCGCGGTCTTCCTTGCCCAGATTGTCGTGAAACTCGGCAAATCCGGCGATCAGATCGGCTTTGGTAAAGAGGACATAGATCGGGAACCGCACGCCCAGCTTCTCGCGTAGCTCTTCCAGACGGCGGCGGATCGCCTTGGCGTTTTCCTTCTGGGTGATCTCATCCTGCAGCGACAGGTCGGAGAGCGAAATGGCGATCATCGCGCCATTGATCGGCTGGCGTTTGCGGTATTTCTTGAGCAGGCTCAGGAACCCGATCCAGGCCGCATTATCGGTTTCGGCGTCGCTTTCCTGTGTGGTATAGCGTCCCGCCGTGTCGATCAGCACCGCGTTTTCAGTGAACCACCAGTCACAATTGCGGGTGCCGCCGACGCCGCCGATGGCGGTTTTGCCCATTTCTCCGGCCAGCGGGAACTGCAGCCCGGAATTGACAATGGCGGTGGTTTTGCCAGCGCCGGGCGGGCCTATCATCACATACCAGGGCAGTTCATTGAGGTGCTTGCGCCCGTTCTTAGATTTGCGCAAAGCGGCCATCGCCTGCTTCAGCTTGCCGCGCAACTCGTCCAGTTCGCTGCCCAGCATGTCGGGCTCTTCGACGACGGCTTCGGTAATCTCTTCTTCCATCTTCTTGTCGCGACGACGGCGGATGAAGAAGACGATCATCGCGATCACGAAGAAAAACCCGAAGATTGCGCCACACCAGATTAGCCGCGACCAAAGGGAGTCAAACGGACGCCACTCTTCGCCGCCGATCATCGGGCCGAAATAATACAGCGCTCCGGCCAGGACTGCGGCGGTGAAGAACAGGACGAAATAGATCGATCGGAACAGTGGGAACAGGTATCTGCGGATGAACATCAGGTCTCCTCCTGCACCAGCAGGACTTCGATGCGCCGGTTGGCGGCTCGGCCTTCTCGGGTCGCGTTATCAGCAATCGGGTCGTTATCGGCCCGGCCCTCGGCGCTGAGCCGGGCGGGATCACTGAGCGAATTCGCCATCTGGTTCATCACCGATTTCGCTCGCGCGAGCGAGAGGGCCAGATTGGACGGAAAACGCGAGGTGCGGATCGGGACGTTATCGGAATGGCCCGCGACGATCACCTTGCCCGGCTCATCGTTCAACGCAACCGCCACGCGGCGCACCGGGTCCTCATACTTGTCCTGCAATTTGTCGGAACCCGAGCCAAACATGCCCGACCCTTTGATCCGGATGATCAGCGTATTGCCTTTCTGGAACACCTCAACCAGCCCTTCGTCGATCTCGGGCTTCAGGAATTCTACCACCTTTTCGACCTGTGGCTGTTCCTGCACCGGCTGCGGTGGCGGTGGCGGCGCGCGGCGCTGCAATTCGGCCACCGGCCCGGCATCAATCACCGAAAGCTGGCCGATCAGGTTCTCGGTCCGAGTGGAAAGCGCATAGGAGAGCCCCGAAAACTCCATGATCAGCAGCAGCGCCGTGACCGCGACGGCGATCCAGACCGGCCGCCACATGCTAAGCGCGCGATAGGGTTTGTCGACCCCTTCCCAATGAGGGGACAGATCGCGCTCCATCGGGCCGCGCTGCGCCCGGATGACCCGTGCCAAACCCTGCCGGATCTGCAGATGCTTGTCGCTGCCGCCTTGCTCGACTCGCAACCGTCCCTCAAACCCAAGAGACAGGCACATATAAACGAACTCCAGCAACTCTATGTTGTTTGCCGGGTCTTTTTCCAATCTTGCCAGCAAGTCGTAGAACCGGTCACCGCCCACGGTTTCGCGATGAAAAGTGCCGACAAGCGATTGCGTGGCCCAGACCGATTGCTCGCCCCAGGGCGTGTTCAGCACAACATCGTCCAGTGTGGCACAGAGCGCATACCGGGCGATTTTGACGGTCTGTGCCGGTATGCCCGCCTGCAGGGCAGCGTTTTCAAAGGCGCGGATTTCAGACACGACACTGTCGCGCAGCTTGTCGGGGTCCATATGCTGGGCGCGATTACGGATGCGGCTGACCAACGAGAAGAGCGGTGTCGCACAGGCGCTGAGCCGGTTCATACCAGTCATTACCACTGCTTCGGCCTCTGGCGCGGGCTGGCTTTGCGGGGCCTGCGGCTGCGGTGCGGGCGGAACCCCATATGCCTCGGCGCCGGGCGGTTGTTGCGGTGGCTGCTGGGGAGGATAGGGCTGCGCAGGCGGCACACCATAGGCCGGTTGCTGCGGTTGCTGCTGGGGCGCGTATCCCGGTTGCTGGGGTGGATAGGGCTGCTGGGGCGGGGCCATGTTGGGGTCGGGATAGCCAGGCGCGGGTGGTTGCTGTTGAGGCGCAGAGCGCCGCCCGCCGGGATTCGGGCGGATCACCGTCTTGTCCGTATCATCCGGTTCAGCAAACGGGTCCTTGTCAGACATGGGGCTATTACCTGCGTTCTTCTCTGGCCTGCGCCAACACTGTGGCGCAGTGGGCCAGTGGTATCAATTCGTTTCAGGGTCTTTTGATGTACCTTTTCGCACAACTCAGTCGTGCGGCCCGTTTAAAATTGCAGTGATATCAGTCCGGCGGCGCAACGAGGCCGCAATTGCCGTGCGCCATTTCGGCCCGTTGTCCATCGCCATTTCATAGGCTGCGGCTAATTCGTAAGGCCGCTCCTCGGCCAGAACCCGGATCAGCGCGGCAGCCTGATGCAGATCCTTGTCGGACTTGGCGCGATGGGTGCCCGTGCGCGCCGATGCGACGATCAGCTTATGCACCGCATAGCGCTCCGGAGCGGGAATACGCACCAGAACGCCTTCGCGATAGAGCAGTACTGCAGCGATGGGATCGGCCAGCAAATAATCTAGGTAAGGCAGCGCCTGCGCCCAGACACCCAGACCATCGTGATGCACCACCGCTTCGCCGCCGCGGCGCTTTGGCGTCAGGATATCCAGCACCACGCCGTCACCGGTCTCCCAGCGCACCGGGTGCGGCTCCATCGGTCCGGCAATGGGGCGTAGGCCGATCATGTCCAGCGCCCGGGTCAGGCTGGCTGTTTCATCCGCCAGCACCCGTACGGATTTTGCAGCAGCGATGTCCACATCTTCGGTCAGTGCCAGCGCATCCTCCAGCCGCACGCCAAGCTCCAATGCGTAAAGCCCAAAGGCGTGGGTGCCCGCCAGCACACCACCCTCTGCAAAAAAACTTGCCCGTTCCAATGCGTTGATCAGCTTGCCGGTCCCTGCCGTTGGCACCGGCAACCGCGCCGCCCGTAGCTGCGCCACCAGCGCGCCCGCATCGCGGTTCCAATCCTGTGCTTTGTCGTTCTCGGCCTTCAGCCGCTCGGCTTTATTGCGTATCTCTGCAGTATCCGGACCGATGCGGTGCTCGACGACGCCCTGCCCGACCCGCTGCCGCGCGACCCAATAGGCCCCGCCCTTGTTCGACACCATCAGGATGCTGCCCGGCACATCAGGCCGGGTCCTTCGCAAATGCCGGTCAAGCAGATCACGATAGGTGGTCTGGATCGCTAGGGGATACGAGTCAACCAAGTCTACCTCACTTACCTACACAGTAAATATTTTTGTGTAGGTAGCAATTCAGACCGTCTGATGAAAGGAAAAAGTGCCTATTGCCGTGCGCCGCCAAACGCGCGCAGGACGGTCCGGGTGGCGTCGACTAGTGGGTCGTGGGTCTCAGACAGGATCTGTACCCGGTCGAAACGGTCTGGGTCACGGTTCACGGCGTCGCGCATGGCTGTACCGAAGGCCATGCGCAGTTCGGTGCCGATATTGAACTTGCAGATCTTCGAGCCCTGCGCCAGCGACCGCCGCTGCGGCTCGGGCACGCCCGAGCCGCCATGGATGACCAGCGGCACAGCCGTCACCGCCTCGATCGAGCGGATGCGTGCCTCATCCAGACCGGCGGAGCTTTCCTGTTGCAGATGCACATTGCCGACCGAGATCGCCATGGCGTCCACCCCGGTCTCGCGCGCGAATTGTGCGGCCTCGCTCGGATCGGTGCCGGCCGAGGATTCGCCGCCGGAATAGCCCACAAATCCAATCTCGCCCTCGCAGGAAATGCCTGCGCCATGGGCCATTTCCGCAATTGCTGCTGTTTCGTCGATATTCTGCGCCAGGGGCTTGCGTGAGCCGTCGAACATCAGCGAGGTGAAACCGCTTTCCAGCGCTTCGCGGCATTCCTCCATCGTGTAGCCATGATCGAGATGGGCAACCACGGGCACAGAGGTTTCCTCGGCCAGATGCCGGAACATCTTGCCCAGGATCGGCAGCGGAGTATGGGCGCGGCAGCTTGGCCCGGCCTGCAGGATCACTGGCACGCCTTCGGCCTCGGCAGCGGCCACATAGGCGCACATGTCTTCCCAACCGAGCGTCACCAACCCGCCCACCGCGTAACCCTGCCGCAGCGCCGGTTGAAGCACCTCTGAAAGTGTTGCGAGTGTCATTTGAACTTCGCCACCATGTCCTTGATGCCCGGAATGGTCTCGATCTGGTAGGCATGTGTGGGCTGGAAATACTGCACCAGTGACCGCTGGGTCAGACCGCCCAGAATGGTGAAGTAATACATCTCGTACCCTGGTAATACCGAGCAAGGGTGATAGCCCTTGTCGATGCAAATCGTCGAGCCATCGACGATGTGATAGGCATCACCTGATTTACCTTCCTCGCGCTGCAGCATCTGCAGGCCAGAACCCCAATTCGGCTTGAATCGGAAATTATAGGTTTCGTCGTGGCGCGTCTCATCGGGCAGGCGGTTGGTGTCATGCTTGTGGCTTGGGAAGCCCGACCAGCCGCCCTGCCCCACGGTGAACAGTTCCGAGACTAGCAGCCGCCCGACCCTGTCCGCCTGTTTCTGGCCGAGGATATGCTTGATCTTGCGGTGGGTCTTGGTGTCGTCGCTGCCATATTGCACTAGGTCGGGCTCGCGCACATCGAAAGGGTCCAGAACCTTGTCGTATTTCGCACCTGCGATGAAGGTTTCGGTCTCCTCTGAAACGCACACGATCCGCGCCTTGGCGCCTGACGGCACATAGACGCCTTCGGGCTCACCATCCCAGACATCCTCGCCGCGATTGCCCAGGGCGGGGAAGGACACCCCCTCTACCTCGACATCGACACTGCCGGTGGCGGGCGCGATGCAGGTCTCGTATCCCGGCACCTGATATTCGAAGGCTTCGCCCTTCTTGAGCTTGACGATGTTAAAATAATTCAGCGGCACGAGCCCGTCATCAGTGTCGACGATGGGTTTGTTCTGGTTGTCAAAAGGAGGGATATGCATGTCTTGATCCTCTTATGCGGCCTCGGACGGGCCGGGATGGGATGCGATGAAGTCTTCGAGCTGGGGCGTGGTGGGCATGGCCGGCGCGCAGCCGGGTTGCGACACTACGATAGAGGCACAGGCAGAGCCGCGCAGCACCGCGTCGCGCAGGGAATACCCCGCCGCCATGGACGACAACAGACCCGCCATGAAACTGTCGCCCGCTCCGTTGGGTTTGACGGCGGTGACCGGGTAGATGCCGGTGCGGATTTCTTCGCCACCAGAGAAGGTTACAGCGCCCTCTTCACCCATTTTGTAAATGACGATCCGGCCCGATTGTGCGGCCAGTTCGCGGGCTTTGTCCAGGCCCTTTTCGATGCCACCGGCCATGAAGCCGAACTCTTCGTCATTGCCGACGATCAGGTCGCTTTCCTCGCCGGCGCGCGACAGGACCTCGGCAGCCACGTCTGGTGAGGGCCAGCTATAGGGTCGGTAGTCGATGTCGAAGATCACCGGCAGCCCGGCGGCGCGGGCGTTTTCGAACGCACGGAACGTGGCCCCGCGCGACGGCTCGGCGGCAAAGACGGTGCCTGCGGTGATTAGCGCGGTGAAGGCGCTGTAATCCACCGCATCCATATCCGCCTCGGTCACCTGAAAATCGGCCGCGCCATTGCGATAGATGACGTTCTGAAAATCTTCGATGCAGCTTTCATAGACCGCCAACGAGCAGCGTGCCTCGCCGCCCACCGCCCGGACATAGCACGTATCGACACCGTAATGCTGCAACCGGTTCACGCAGAACCGGCCCACCGCATCATCCGAGACCGAGGTGACCAGCGCCGCTTGCGACCCAAGCTTGACCAGACCGGCGCAGATGTTGGCCGAGGATCCGCCTAGATCGGCGCGAAAACTCTCCGCATGCTCGCTTTTGGTGCCGATCGGATCGGCGAACATATCCATCCCGGCACGCCCAAACACGGCAAAGCGGTTGCCCTTGATGCCTTCCAGCAGATTGCTCATCATACGCCCCGCCGTTGTTTGGAACGGCTGCTTTCCCAGTCCGCATGGGCGGCGTGCACCTTGTCGCTGTCGGTGACATGGGGCGTGCCGACCTCCCACCAGGCATGGCCTTGGGCGGTCCAGCCGTCATAGGCGTCGACTTTCATGTAGATCACATGGGTCTTGTCGCTGGCCTTGGCGCGCTTGAACGCCTCGCCCAGCTCGGTCGGGTTTGCGACGGATTCTGCGATTGCTCCCATCGCCGCCGCATGTGCCTCGAAATCGACGCCGAAGGGCTCGGGCACTGTGGGGCAATCGGCAAGCAGGTTGTTGAAGCTTTCGTTACCGGTGTTGTTCTGCAGCTTGTTGATGACCGCAAACCCGCCATTGTCCAGCACCAGTATGATCAGTTTCTTGCGGCTGAGGACCGAGGAATAGATGTCGGAATTCATCATCATGTAGGACCCGTCGCCGATGAAGACGATAGTGTCCTGATCCGGCTCGGTTTCGGATTGTGCGATACGCGCGCCCCAGGCACCCGAGATCTCGTAGCCCATACAGGAGAAGCCAAACTCTACATCCACCGTGCCGATATCCAGCGTGCGCCAGTTGGCGGTCACCTCGGCTGGCAGCCCGCCCGCCGCCGCAACCACGCGGTCACGCGGATCGCACAGCGCATTCACCACGCCGATGGCCTGCGAATAAGAGTTGGGGCGGTTCCCAAGGGCCACGTTCCCGGCGACATAGTCGTCCCAGTTCTTGCGTTCGGCTTTCGCGAAACTGGTCCAACTGCCCGGCGCGCTGTAACCCGACATGGCGCTTTTCAACGCGTCGAGCGAGCGCTTCGCGTCACCCACAACAGGCAGCGACATATGCTTGCCAGCGTCATGGCGCGCGGCATTGAGAGAGATGAAACGCGCGTCTTTGGCGAAGGCCGTCCAGGAGCCTGTTGTGAAATCCTGCAACCGTGTGCCGACAGCCAGAATCACATCCGCTGCTTCTGCCACGGCATTGGCGCTGTCCGATCCGGTCACACCTATGGGGCCAATATTCAGCGGATGAGTGTCCAGCATGTTGGCGCGTCCCGCGATGGTTTCGACCACCGGGATCTGGTGGGTTTGGGCAAAGGATGTCAGCTCTGCCACTGCCTTGGAATACTGCACCCCGCCGCCCGCGATGATCATTGGGCGTTCGGCGGTTTTCAGCAATTGGACAGCGGCGGCAAGTTCCGCCTCATCCGGGGCCTGACGGCGAATGCGGTGGACCTTCTTCTCGAAGAAGACCTGCGGGTAATCATAAGTCCAGCCCTGCACGTCCTGCGGCAGCCCCAGAAATGCCGGGCCGCAATCGGCGGGATCCAGCATGGTGGCAATCGCCGCGGGCAGCGACTGGATCACCTGCGCCGGATGCGTGATCCGGTCCCAATACCGGCTGACCGCCTTGAAGGCATCATTTACACCCAGTGCCGGGTTCCCGAAATGCTCCAACTGTTGCAGCACCGGATCGGGCAGCCGGGTCAGGAAGGTGTCGCCGCACAGCATCAGCATCGGCAGTCGGTTGGCATGAGCCAGCGCGGCAGATGTCAGCAGGTTGGTCGTGCCCGGCCCGGCAGAGGCGGTGCAGAACATGAAGCGCTGCCGCAGCCACTGCTTGGCATAGCCTGCGGCTGCGAATCCCATGCTTTGTTCATTCTGGCCACGATAGAGCGGCAGTTCATCCTGAACACCGTGCAGCGCCTCGCCCAGACAGGTCACGTTGCCATGGCCAAAAATACCAAAGCCGCCGCCGCATAAACGGTATTCCTGCTCGTCGATTTCGATGAACTGGTTTGTCAGCCAGCGGATAATGGCCTGCGCGGTGGTCAGGCGGATCGTATCGTCGCTCATCTGTTGGTTCCCTCAAAACGATGCGGGCGCAGCAAGTCGGTCGAATGCCACTTGCGCAGGATCGATTCCGAGGATACTAATTTTGCAACCGGTTGCAAACTGTATTTGCGCAAAGGTGGGAACGGCCATGGCAGAAATTGGTATCGGCATCGTTGGTGGCGGCTATATGGGCAAGGCACATTCGGTTGCCATGGCCGCCGTTGGGACAGTGTTTGAGACGCGTCTGCGGCCCCGGCTCGAGATGATCAGCGCCAGCAGCCCCGACTCCGCCGAGCGCTATCGTCGCGCTTTCGGTTTTGCACGGGCTACCCATGATTGGCGCGTGCTGGTTGAGGACCCAAAGGTCGATGCCATCATCATCGCCACGCCGCAGACCCTGCACCGCGAAATCGCAGAAGCCGCATTTGCCCTCGGCAAGCCGGTGATGTGTGAAAAACCCATGGGCACCTCGGTGGCTGAGGCTCAGGCGATGGTGGACGCCGCCGAGGCCAGTGGGCACGCCAATATGGTTGCCTATAATTACATCCGCACCCCGGCCAGCCAGTTTGCCCGCAAGTTGATCGCCGATGGTGAAATCGGTGATGTTACCTGGTTCCGCGCGGAACATACCGAGGATTTCTATGCTGATCCGCAAGCTCCCGCCACCTGGCGTGCTGAAGGCCGCGCCAACGGCAATATGGGTGATCTGGCTCCGCATATCCTGAATGCCGCTCTGGCGCTGATTGGTCCGATCCGCTCGGTCATGGCCGATATTGAAACTGTCCACGCCGAACGCCCAGGCGGCGCCGTGACCAATGACGATCAGGCGCAGATCATGTGCCGGTTCGAAAATGGTGTGATGGGACACCTTTATATCAGCCGCGTCGCAACAGGGCGCAAGATGGGCTATGCCTATGAAATATTTGGTACAAAAGGCTCCATCCGCTTCGATCAGGAAGATCAGAACGCGATCTGGCTCTACCGCGCCGACGGGCCCGAGGCAGAACGCGGTTTCCGCAAGATCCTGACCGGGCCTGCGCATCCCGATTACCTGCCCTTCTGTCAGGGGCCGGGTCACGGCACCGGCTATCAGGATCAGATCATCATCGAGGCGCATGATTTCCTGAAGGCGATCGAAACCGGTCAACCGGTCTTTCCGACCTTTCGGGACGGTCTGGCAGTGAACCATGTCATCGAAGCGACCTGGGCCTCGTCCAAGACGCGATCTTGGCAAGATGTTGCAACGCTCTGAGCATCCGAAAGGCACCAATATGAGCATAAGAATTGGCAATGCACCCTGTTCATGGGGCGTCGAATTTGCGGATGATCCGCGTAATCCCCACTGGCAAACGGTGCTGAAGGAATGCGCCGAGGCCGGATACAAGGGCATCGAACTGGGGCCTGTCGGCTTCATGCCGGAAGACCCGACACAGGTCGCCGATGCATTGGCCCAGCATGACCTGGAGCTGATTGGCGGCGTTGTCTTCCGCCCCTATCACGATCCGGCGAAATGGGAGGATGTGCTAGATGGCACCCACCGCACCTGCAAAGCTCTCGTGGCCCATGGTGCGCAGCATCTGGTGCTGATCGATTCTATCTCGGAACGCCGCGCGCCCACCGCCGGGCGGGTGCAAGAGGCCGAGCAGATGGATGCCGCCGAATGGGCAGCTTATCGAGACCGCATCGCGGAATCCGCGCGGATCGGGACCGAGGAATACGGGCTGACCGTGGGCATCCATGCCCATGCGGCGGGCTTCATGGATTTCGAGCCCGAGCTCGAAAGGCTGCTGGATGAGGTGGACGAAAAGCTGCTGAAAATCTGTTTCGACACCGGCCACCACTCTTATGCAGGCTTTGACCCTGTGGCCTTCATGAGCCGCTATGCCAGCCGGATTTCCTATATGCATTTCAAGGATATAGACCCGGTTGTTAAAGCTGACGTGATCGAGAAACGCACTGGTTTCTACGATGCTTGCGGTCAGGGTATCTTCTGCAATCTGGGCGAGGGCGACGTTGATTTCCCAGCCGTTCGGCAAGTGCTGCTAGACAACGGGTTTAACGGCTGGTGCACGGTCGAACAGGATTGCGACCCGACGATGGATGTGCGGCCGATGGATGATGCCCGCGCCAATCGCGAGTATCTTGAATCGATCGGTTTCAGGTAAGGAGCAGGTAGATGGCAAAGCTGCAATGGGGCATGATCGGCGGCGGTGAAGGCAGCCAGATCGGACCGGCCCACCGCCTGGGTTCGGGGCTGGACGGTGCCTTCGACTTCGCCGCTGGTGCGCTGGATCATCGTCCCGATGAGGGGCGCGCCTATGGCCAGCGTCTTGGCCTTTCCGCCGACCGCGCCTATGGCGACTGGCGCGAGATGCTGGACGGCGAGCGGGGTCGCGCGGATCGGATCGATCTGGTGACCGTAGCGACGCCCAACTCGACCCATTTCGAGATCACCAAGGCATTCCTTGAGGCCGGGTTCAACGTGCTTTGTGAAAAGCCGATGACCATGACGGTCGAAGAAGGTGAAGACATCGTGCGTACCACCGAGCGCACCGGCGCGATCTGCGCGGTGAATTACGGCTATTCCGGCTATTCGCTGGTGCGTCACATGAAGGCGATGATCGCGCGCGGTGATCTTGGCAAGGTGCGGCTGGTCAAGGCCGAGTTCGCCCATGGCCACCACGCAGATGCCGGGGATGCCGAAAATCCGCGCGTGCGCTGGCGATATGACCCGGCGCAGGCCGGTGTCTCAGCGCAGTTTGCCGATTGCGGCATCCACGCGCTGCACATGGCCAGTTTCGTGACGGGACAGGAGGTCCATCGCTTGTCCGCTGATACCGTGTCCTGCATCGCCTCGCGTGAGTTGGAAGATGACGCGATGGTTAATTTCCGAATGGAGGATGGCGCGGTCGGGCGACTCTGGACCTCTTCGGTGGCCATTGGTCGCCAGCATGGTCTGACGCTGCAGGTCTTTGGCGAAACCGGTGGGTTGCGCTGGTCGCAGGAACATCCCAACCAGCTGTTTTACATGCCGCTGAATGGGCGCTTGCAGACGATTGAGCGCGGCGAAGCGAACCTGTCGCCAGAGGCCGACCGCACCACCCGCGTCACCATCGGGCATGCCGAGGGGATGCCTCTGGCCTTCGCCAATATCTACAGCGATCTGTCTGAGGCGATCCGCGCCCGCAAAGAAGGCCGCGCCATAGATCCGGCAGCGGATCACTATCCGCGTGCGGAGGACGGATTGCGGTCGATGGCGGCAGTGTTTGCGGTAGCGGATTCGGGCAGCAAGGACGGTGCTTGGGTCGATGCGCGCCCGCCGATGTATCGCTGAAACGCAAGGGGGCGATCCGCCCCCTTACAACACGTCGGCGACAAAGCCGCCATTGCGCCAGAGGTCGAGCGCATTCTCGAACCCCGGACCGGACAGGCCATCAATGGTGCTGTTGTAGTACCCGGCCTGTTGCAGGCGTTTCTGCACTTCCATCATGGTATCGCGCGACCAGTTTGCGGCGCCTTCGGTCATCTGGGCAATGGCCGCGCCATTGTCTTCGGCGGCTCCGCGCAACAGCATTTCGGCCGCGCGCGCCGGATCGCGCCGTAGGCCCCTGCCCTCATCCAGCAGAATGGCCGCGGCCAGATAGCCCTGATGCTCGCCATTCTGCGCGGCTTTCTGAAAATAGCCCAACGCATCCTCGGGCGTGCCGACCAAACCGTCCTGCGCCAGCACGCCGAGGTTGAACGTGGCCTTGGCCGAGCCTTCGCGCGCAGCGCGCTGCAACAGCTCGATCGCACGGACATCATCCTTGGGCACGCTCTGACCTTCGAAAAGGGTCACAGCGAGATTGATCATCGCGTCCAGCGATCCGCCCTCTGCGGCCGCCTCATTCAAGGAAACGGCGCGTGCCACATCCTGCGGGACACCCATGCCGCTTTCGTAAAGCTGGGCGAGGCTGACCATAGCGCGCAAATCGCCCCGCTCGGCGGCCCGCTGATACAGTGTCACCGCCCGCTCCACATCACCTGCCGCAATGGTTGCCCGCGCCAGCAGCGCCACGTAATGCGGCAAATCGGGCGATTGCGCCGCCGCCGCACCACAGGCCTGGATCGCCGTCATAGCATTCTCTTTGAGCCGCGAAAACGGGACACCGGTCAGGCTGGCCGTGCTGTCGCGGGGATGGGTGGCCAGACGCTCGCACATGCCGCCGGGCGTCGTATCCTCGCGGCGCGGGATGGATTGCACCAACCGCCGGGCCTGCTGGGCATTTGCGCCATCGGGGTATTGTTCCAGATAGAACTCCAGCAGGGGCCGCATCCGACTGCGCTGTGCCAGTTTCCACAACCGGTCGGCCTGCGCATCCTGATCGTCGATGTTCAGCTTGCGGGTCTGCGGTTCGGAATTGTCCAAGAACGCGACCACGTCACTCACATGCGAACCCTCAGGGTAGCGGTCCATGTAAAGCTGCATCAGCTGCGGGTCCTGCGCACTGGCGGCGACTTGCCACAGCAGGGTTTCCTCGGACGCGGTCACCGGGCTGGTGTCGAAGCGGAACTGACGGGTGAGCGAGGAGTTGTCCCATGGAACCTGCCGACCGCCGGTGGCAGCGATCACATCCTTGCGGACTGAGATCAGCAGGTCCGAGATGTCCTGTCCCGGCGTGTAGATATGGCTGAGCAGCGCTTCGGTGAAAAAACTGTTTCGCCCAGTTCCGTCATAGGCCACATTGTCGGGCTGGGTCGCGTAGGCGAACATGAAATCTGCCGCACTGCCAATCCGCGCTAGTCCGCCCTCGCCTGTGGTTTCTTCGAAAGGGTTGTCGCGGCAGGCATCCAGAACGATCAGTTTGAGCCCGTCCGACCGCTCCATCCGGCTGACGATATCGCCCATCGCCACAGTCTGTTCCGGAATGTCGGCCCCCGATGTCAGGTGTGCGTCAACCGGAACCAGGTAGTTCTGCCCGCCGACCTGAAACCCGTGCCCGGCATAAAAGAACAGCGACACGTCGGAATCGGCCGCCGTCACGCCATAGGATTCGGCCAGCGATAGCATTTCGTCACGGTTCAGGTTGGTGCCCAGAAACACACGGAAGCCCAACCCCTCGAGCGCGATCGCCAGATCCGAGGCGTCGTTGACCGGGTTGTCCAGCCCGCCTACAGACTCGTAGTCCGAATTTCCGATGACTAACGCCACGCGCTGTTCCGCAAATGCCTGCGTGGCGCACATAAAAAACAGGCCAAAAGCCATGATCAAACGGATCAATCGCACTCTTTATTTTTCCAGTCGTCAAAGTTCCAACACGCGGGACAGACCGATCTCGGCACTGCCCACGGCGGCTACTATCGTCTCTACTTGCTCTCTTTGCAAACTCACAAGCTCGGGATCTTCGGCGCGGATCAGGGTGATCGCCTTGCGAATCTCGGTCTGAGCGCTGCGGATCGCTACGCGAGCTTCTTGTATCGCCTCGCGGCGGATCTGCTGGCGTTCGGCTTCAGTCGTGGCCAGCGCCAACCGTGTCTGCGCCTTTTCGCCGGCGGCGCGAACGCCCGCGCTGGCACCATTAATGATGTCGCCGATGCTTTCCAGTCCCGGCGGCAGGCTCTGCGCAATAGCATCCAGATCCTGGGCATAGTCGTCCATCGCATCGGCCACGCATGCCAGATAGTCGGACACGTCTTCGCTGGCACAACCCGAGGCCTGCGCCTCAAACTCGGTCGAGGCGGCCTCGACCGTTTCCAACGTGCCTTCGGCGATCACCACCGGGTTCACCGCGGTACCTCCGCTGCTGCCGCCGCCGTCATCATCGTCGGTGCCGCTCTCTCCTCTGAACTTGATCTGACCCGGTGGCGTCACTTCGATCGTCGGGATTGGCGGTGGCGTCAAACCACCCGGCGGTACAACAAAGAAATCACCGCTTTCCAGCGTGATCGAATAATTTCCCAGCCCGGTGCCGGATACGTCAGAGATGTTGATGACATAAGGTGACCCGTCGACACTGGCATCTGCTGCCGCGCCGTCACTGGACAGCGCCGCTGAATCAACGGAGTCCGCAGGGTTGACCAGACCGGTGGTGGAAAACTCGGTGCCGGTGAACGTGAAACTCTCGCCATCGGGCTTGAACTGGTCGGTTGCGGTGACTGTCAGCTGCGCTGGGTCAACATCCAAGAAACCGATCTCGTAGCTGATATCGTAATTCCCCGCACCGCCGCCCGAGGCATTGTCCGCAAAGATCAGATAAAATGGCGATCCGTCCTCACCATCGCCGAGGGTCAGAACCGGTGCGAATTTCTCGGCACCTTCGCTGGACAGATCAACCCCGGTGATGTCGCCATCGCGCACCTCTCCGATCGTGGTGAACTCGGTCCCGGTAAAGGCAAAGTCATCGCCATATACGCGGGTCGCGTCGTTCGGGACAATCTGCAGCGAGGCCCGCCCCACATCCAGATTGCCCTCCACATATGTGATGTCGTAATTGCTGACACCAGTACCCGCCGCGTCGCTGGGGGTGATCGCATAGGGAGTGTCCGATGCGTCAGCAAATGTCTCTGCGCCCGCACTAGTCAGGGTGACGGAGTTCACCGAGTCGGCGGGGTTCACCAACCCAGACACCGTGAACTCGGTTCCCGAGAAGGAGAACCCGTCGCCATAGACCCGCGACAGATCGTCGGCTGTCACCGTCAGAGCGGCGGGATCAATGGTCAGCGCTCCACTTTCATAGGTAATGTCATAATTCGTCAGCCCGGTGCCCTGCGCTCCGCTTGCATCGATTGCGTATGGGCTGTCTGCCACAGTTGCGAATTGGGGCTCGCCAAGGCTGGTCAACAGAACCGAATCCAGCGAATCCTCGAAGAACAGATCGCCGGTCAGCGAAAATTCCGTTGTGCCGAGCGTGAATTCGTCGCCATAGGTGCGAGTCCGATCGTTCGCCGTGACGGTCAGCGGCGCCGGCGTGATCGTGGCGTCTCCGACTAGCGAGATGACTTGGTAGGACAGCCCGATATCGCTGGTCAGGCTCGTATCTGTCGGCACGAAGTTGGTGTCACCTACGGTCACCTGTTCAAAGGTCAAATCCGAAAGCAGTCCGGACGTGTCCAGCGCATCTCCGTCGGGGCCAAAAACATAGGTTTCTGCCCCGCCCGAGATTGTGCCGGTCGCGCTCGCGGTTTCCGTTTCGCCGTATTGCACCGATGTCAGATTGTCGGGTTGCACAAACACGACCGCGCTGGTGGTCAGGTTCAGCGGGTGCTGCCCCGCAGTGCCCGGCGCCCAGTCATTCACGTAATCCCAACCCTGTGGGTTGGTCAGATCAAAGAACCCTTGCGTGTCCTGGAATTCTGCGGTGGTCAGCCCGCTGCCCCCGTCGCTCGCGGATTGTCCCGACAAATCAGTGTCCCAGAAAGAGGCGGTAACCGTGCCCCCCGAGGTCAGGCCAATCAGCCCCCCTGGATTGTTTGTCGTAAAATCGGTGACCGAAACGGCTCCGTTGGAATAACTGTGCTCTATAAGCGACTGATTTAGACCAACAAGCCCGCCTCCATTCCCGGTACCACCGCCGGAAAATTGTTGCGCGGCGCTAACGTCACCTGTCGCGTAAGAGCTTTGGATCGTGCCCGAATTGACCCCGACTAGACCGCCAGCATTGACAGCCAGGCCAGAGCCGAAATCGGTGCCCTGCACGTCACCTATCGCATGAGACCGCGTGATGGTTCCACTGTTGAAACCGGCAAGGCCCCCAACGGCACCATCTCCTTCGCTGCCCTCACCAACGCTTCCGCTCACGCTGACATCGGCTGTGCTATCGGTGATGGTGCCGCTATTGAAGGAAACCATGCCGCCCGCCAGACCGTCAAAGCTGTCTACCGTACCGGTAACGATCACATTCTCGATCGAGCCGTCGTTGTTGGTCGCCAGTACGCCGCCTTCGAAGCCGCTGATCTCGGCGTTGGTCACGCCGAGATCGAAGACCCGGGCCGTTTCGTTCAAATTCTCGAACAAACCGCCTTGTGAGGCGTCAATGACCATCAGGCCATCGATCCCATGCCCGGCTCCGTCAAGTGAGCCGTCGAAGCTGAAAATCGGGGAAAAGCCGCCTTCGCCAAACCCCCAATTGACGGTTCCTGTTGCGTCGATCTCGTTGGCCAGCCGGAAATGCGAGGCATGCAGGCTGTCGCTGTCCATCCCCTGCAAGCCGAACACATCAGTTAATAGATAGGGGTCGGCTTCGCTTCCGTTACCGTCTAGGACGCGCAGGAAACTACCGTCGCTCGGGTTGAGTTGGAAATCCGTTACATCGAAACCCGGTAGGGTCTCGCCGTTCTGCACCCAGTCACCCGCCTCCAGAAGGAACGTGTTCACATCGATCGCACCATCCGCGCTGGTGGTGATTGTTCCGGCGGCATCCAGCGACAAGGTGCCGGTGTTGGTGGTGATGGCGGCGTTCAGCGCGATATCGTTATCCGCGATCAGCTCGAACAGGGTGCCCGACGACCAGGAAATCGACTCGTTGATGGTGATATTGCCCGGCGCACCCGATCCGTCAACGGATGTATCCAGCGTGAATCCGGTGCTGTCCAGATTGGCCTCGATCGTCGCCGGATCGAACGTATCACCCGGATTGCTGCCCACCGTGATATTGCCGGGATCAAGCAGCAGCATACCCGTTGCACCATTTGGCGCGCGGGTGTCGGTCAGGCCACGATAACGCATGTCATCCTTGCCCGAAACCTCGACAAAGCCGCCGTCACCAGCCAGATCGCCGCCGCGGGCCGAGATAGTGCCATTGAAGTCGGTGAAAACATCCGACCAGACCGCGATCCGACCACCCGAGCCGGACTCGCCGCCATCGGCGTTGAACCGGGTCGCTGCATCCACGAAGATGGTGAGCGCACGTTGCAGGTCGCCCTTTCCCTCGAAATCACCGCCAACACGGATCAAGCCGCCATCGCCGGCCCCTGCGCCGCTCGCGTCCAATGTGGCACCGGCAAGCGTGACAGCCTCACCGGTAATGGTGATGTCTCCTCCCTGCACCGGGCGCGCCACTGGTCTGGGCGAGGTTTCGACCAGCACCACCTTGGCAGACGTGTCGATGCGCCCGCTCACCCGGACGCTGCCACCGCTGCCGCCCAGCACTACAGCGCCATTGCGCCCACTGACCGAGCGCGCCTCGATCACGCCCGACATGTTGACCACCTGGCGCGCAGCGTCGCGCGCGCTGGCCGCCAGCAGCTGCACCTGACCGCCATTGGCCACGATCACGCCAGAGTTCTCGACCAGCGCGTCCATCGTATCGTCGCCGTTCGAGGGCACCGCCACCTGCAGGAAGCCGTCGCCAGTGAAATCCAGTGTCACCTGCTCGCCCGCGCCTAGGCCGACCTTACCCAGAGGTACTCGAATGACCCCTGAGTTCTTGACCTTGCCGCCAATAAGCGCCGCATAACCGCCCGGCACCGATTGGATCAGGCCTGCGTTTTCCACACCCGCCGACGCGCCATTGCCTTCGAACCGGTAACGCCCCGCCATGAAATCGTCGTCGCGAATGTCGAGCGTCGACGCCACGAAACCGCTGGTGTTGATCTTGCCACTCGGCCCGATGAAGATGCCGTTGGGATTGACGACAAAAACCTGGCCATTGGCATTGATCTGGCCATGAATGGCGCTGGTGGCATTCCCCGTCACCCGGTTGAGCGTCGCCGACTGCGCCGAAGGCTGGGTGATGTCGACCCTTCCTCCTTGACCGACCGAGAAGGTGTTCCAGTTGACGATGCCCGCATTGCTGGACTGATTAATGGTCATCTGACCGGGCGCTGGCGTTGCGATCGTTGCATTGCCCGCAGCAACCGTCCCGCCGGTGGGCAGTTCCTGCGCGGGTAGCGGTGCCGCTGCGATCAGCAGCGCAGCCGGAGCCACGCTCAGCCATAGCCGTACTACCAGCCGCTTAGAACCTACGGCTTGCAACGATACCGAAGCGGTTACCTTCCGGGCCAATGTCATCGCGTTCTCCCCTACCGAACTCAAGCCGCAGGGTGCCGGAACTGAAGGAGTCGTCCTCCAGCGTCAAAATCTCGACCCCCACGCCATATGACGATGCTTTTGTCGTACTTTGTTCCAAAACGGTCGGCTCTTCCAGCCCAAGTTGGCTATAGGCGCCGAACAGGTAAGGTTTGACCAGAAGCGGGAATCCACCGACCGTCGTGCGGTTCTGACGGCCGATCTCGGCGCGCACCACATAGCCGTCATCCCCTTGCAGCGTGCCTGCGTCAAAGGTCGACATCTCACCGGTTCCTGCGACGCTCATCTGCTCCGAAGTGACCAGCGGGTCGCCAAAACTTGTTTGTACGCGCCCGCTCAGTCCGACGATCCAGTTGGTGTTAAATGCCATGTCATAGCGTGCACTGACCACCAGTTTCGTGAACTCGGCGCTGGCCCCCTGCCGCGACAGTGGCGTGTCATCGGGTTCCGGGTCCGAGCGCGCACCAAAGGCATCGAGCCCGCGCGACAATACCGCACCACCCTGCAGCGCCGCGCCGTTCTGGAATGCCCAACTGCCATCCAGCGTTGCGCGCAAGACGCTCAGATCGTCGTCATAAATCGGCAATTCACCGGCGTTAGTGACAAGATTCTGCTTGTCCCGCGTGCGGTCCAGAATGAGCTGCGATGTCAGGTTGATTTCCCGCGATCTGATCCACGGATAATATAGCCGGAACGACAGGCGATCGAACTCGCTGGTGGTGGGCAGGAAATCGGTGTCGGGATTGGCCCGGCTGGCGGTGCCTTCGATGTTGAAGGTCATGCCGTTTGTTCCGATCGGCACCACAGCACCCGCCGCAAGGATACGATAACGTGGATCGCTCGAGAAATAATCCTGCACCGCGCCGCCGATCCGGCCATAAAATGTCTCACCCAGACCGAGGGCACTGTTCAGCTCCAAACCGACATTGAGGTTGACGGTGCCCAGATCATCTTCAAGCAGGTTGTCGAACCCGTAAGATCCTGTGAGACGCTTGTATTCGCCGTCCAGCACCAGAACCGTGCCGCCATCCGCTTGCCCGGTTTTCAGCGCCGAAGATAACCTTACGCCATAGGTGTCGCCCGCCAGCAACAGCGCGCGCTCGATATCGCGTAGCCGGATGCCGCGTTTGCCGATCAGCGGATTGGTCAGGCTGGTTATACGGTTGCGCACCGGCTCCGGCACGCGGCTGGAATCGATGCTTTCGATGAAACCGTCGACGACAACGATGCGGAGCGTGCCGCCGTCACGCAGCGTCTGCTGTGGCAGTACCACCCGTGCCAGTACATAGCCTGCCTCGGCATATTCCGTTTCCAGCCGCCGCACGGCGCTGAAAATCCGGGCAACGGCTATCTGCTGCCCGATCAATGACTGTCGAAACGCGGCGTTGGCTTGCGCCATCTGCGGCAAGGCGCCCTGCAGATCGACGTCGCCGACGGTCACGAACAGGTTCTCGGATCCCGGCGGCGCCGAGGCGCCAGGATCGCGCGCAACAGTCACGGGTCCGCTTGAGGGCCGCAGCGCTTCGGGCTGGAAAGTGGACGGTGCGAGATTGGACGCCGATTGCGCCAGCGCCGAGGTAACAGGCAGCATGGTCGCGGTCATGGAGGTGGCCAGAAGGATCGTAGCTTTCCGAGATATATCAGAACAAAAACGTGCCATCGCGCTGCCTTAAAAAATATATGGACCTAAAAAACTCAAATCTTGAACATTTCGCAAGTGGTCTGGGAACAACAATTGCAGAAGGTAGGATTCTGTGCATCGCATACAAAAGTGTTGGCGGTTGTGAATTTGCGCGCCACACTGGCCCAAAGACTGCCCGGCAGAGCACCACCCGAGGCCCGACCAGATGCTGACACAGACCCAACAGAGCTTTCTTCAACGTTTCGGAATTGCTGCCCGTGGCGGTTCCGGGGGCTCAGCGACTGACTATGACTCTCTGCTGTCCGAAGCCGAGGGCCGCTTGAGTACTGTACGCGCCCTGCCACCCCGGGCCGGGCAATTGCTGAAGGATTTGACCGGCCCAATCGCTGCTGCCGTCAGCGCGGCGCGCAAAGCCGCTGCGCAAGGCGCACAGGACGACGCGGTCGCAACCCTGTCGGCGCAGGCGGTGCTGGGACGCAAACTGGACCGTGAGGTCGACGCTGTCACCGAATACCTGCGCGAGGCCAAGGGCTTTGCAGCCCGTCTAGCCGAGACCCGAACCCAGGCGCGCGGCCATGGTGCCGCGGCGGTCGAAGACTATCTGAAACGTCTCGAAAGTGACGACAAACGCCGTCAGACGGCCGAGGCGCGCGGCGATTTCGACCAGGCCATTATCGCCTGCGAAGCGCAGGAGGCCCGCCACGCGGCGATGATGCAGGAGGCCGGACGCGCCGCCAATTGCAACAAGGTCCGGCACGAGATCGAGGCAGAGATCGCGCGGCTGGAATCACATGCTCCGGGTGGCGGCAATGCGCGGCCAGTGATCGCCGCCGTGCGCGAGATGATGAATGATGCCGACAACTTTGCAAAAAGCGCAAACTGGGTCGGTGCCGCGTTGACCATGCGCAAGGCCCGCACGGAATTGCAGTTGGGCACCCGTGGGCTGGACCTAATGGCCAAGCTGCGGCCGGATGAAGAAGCGACCGAATTCACCCGCGCGCATGTGCAGATTCTGGCCCATATCAAGGCACTCCAAAACCTCAAGAGCGGCGGTCCGATTCAGCGCGAGTTGCGGCGCATCGTCGAGATGACCAAAGATGCCCGCAAGGCGCTGCCCGATGAGAACAAAGCGCTGCATCTGCTCAACCAGTGCCGCGCCGCCTGCATCGATCTGACGCAGACGGTGCTGGAGAATGGCCGTTATGCCAGCTCGTTCAAACAGCTCTTCCGGCAGCGCGATCAGCTGCGGCAGGTCCAACAAGACAAATGTGCGCAGCCCGAGATCAAGCGCGTGACGCGATTGCTGCGCGAGGCCGACAGCCTTACTCGCCGCCTGGATTTTCCAGCGGCGATTGCGCAAGTGGACGTGGCCGCCAAGACACTTCAAACCGGCTTGCAGGCCGCGCATCTTTATGCCGACACGGTACGTCCCGCGCGCACGGCACTGGCGCGACTGGCGCAGCGCGGCGACAAGAAAGCAGCCGAGTCCGGGCTGAACGCGTTGGATGAGGCATTTCGAAAACGTGATCTGAAACGCGCAGACTCGCTGGCCCGGGCGGCGCTGGATGCGGATGACAGGTGAAACGGGAGTAAAAATTAGAGGAAATCACGGCTTTATTGCCCAACCAGATTGCCATACCGACGCGAGCGCAATAAGAGGCAGCCCAACCCGCGCTGCGACTTTGCCGCGCGAAGGTATTTGCTTTGTGGCGGGCATCCGTTAGGGAGGCACCACTTGCGGAGTCGAGCGTGCAACAACGTAGCGAGCCAATGCGGACATTCGATTTGAAAAAAGGGCTGAACCTGCCGGTGGACGGGGCGCCCGAACAGACCATCCACCCCGGGCCGGACTACCGGAGCGTTGCCGTTCTGGGCTGCGACACGATCGGCCTGAAACCAAAGATGCTTGTGGAGGAAGGTGACGAGGTGCAACGCGGCACCCCGCTTTTCTGTCACAAGGACGCGGCGCAGGCGATGATGGTCGCCCCGGTGACCGGCAAGGTCGTGGCGATCAACCGCGGCGCGCGACGGGTGCTGCAAAGCGTGGTGATCGAGGTTGGCGACGCCAATGACACCGGTATTGGTTTCAGCGCGACCGGAAATGCCGACAGCGCCGAGGGGCTGACCGAAAAGCTCTGCGCGGCGGGCCTGTGGACCGCGTTCCGCACCCGGCCTTATTCCAAGCTGCCCATCCCGCGCACCGTACCACAGGCCATTTTCGTCACCGCGATGGACAGCGAGCCGCTGGCCGGTGATGCTGCCCTGGTCATCGCGGACGCAGCGCAGGCGTTCGAGGCGGGCATGAAAGCGATCGCGCTGCTGACTGAGGGCACCACCTATCTGTGCCACAAAACAGGCGACACAGTACCGGGCGGCGATCTGCCTGGTGTCGAGGCCGCCTCGTTTTCCGGCCCGCACCCCTCTGGCCTGGCCGGAACCCATATCCACTTCCTCAACCCGGTGCGCGCCGAGGATGCCGTCTGGACCATAGGCTATCAAGACGTGATCGCCATTGGTCGGCTGGTGCTGACCGGGCATCTGGACCCAAGCGTCGTCGTGGCGCTCTCGGGACCGATGGCCGCACGCCCGCGCCTGATCCGCACTGTCATGGGCGCATCGACCGACGACCTGACACGGGATGAAATCAAAGGCGACGACCCGGTCCGCGTGATCTCGGGCTCGATCCTGAGCGGGCGCAAGGCCGAGGGCCCAGAGGCCTATCTGGGTCGGTTCGCGCGTCAGATCACGCTCATCCGCGAGGACCCCGACCAGATCCCGATGGGCTGGATCCGCCCAATGCCGTCGAAATACGCGGTGCAGCCGGTGTTGGGTTCGGCCTTTGCCAAGAAGGTCTACGGCCTGACCAGCAACCTCAACGGGGGCCGCCGTGCAATGGTGCCCACCGGCACCTTCGAAGAGCTGATGCCGCAGGATTACCTGCCGACGCAGCTGCTGCGGGCGATGCTGGTTATGGATACCGACACCGCGCAGGTGCTTGGCGCGCTGGAGCTGGACGAAGAGGACCTCGGCCTTGTGGGGTTTGCCTGCCCGGCGAAATATGAATACGGGATGGCCCTGCGGGACTGCCTGACCAAGATTGAAAAGGAGGGCTGAGCCGAATGGGTTTGCGCAGCTTCTTTGACCGGATCGAGCCGAATTTCACCAAAGGCGGCAAGTACGAGAAACTCTTCCCTGTCTACGAGATGGTGGAAAGCTTTATCTACACCCCCAAAACGGTGACCAAGGCCGCACCACATGCGCGGTCTTACGTCGATATGAAACGGATCATGACTTATGTCGTGATCGCAACGATCCCCTGTATCCTGATGGCCTTCTACAACAACGGCTATCAGGCCAATCAGGCCATCGCCACAATGGGTCCCGAGGCCGCGACCGGATGGCGGATCGCGCTGCTGCAGATGTTCGGCATCTCGCTGAACCCCGGCAGCATTTTTGCCAACATGGCGCACGGTTTCCTCTATTTCTTACCGATCTACCTGACCACCCTAGTCATTGGCGGTATCTGGGAAGTGATCTTTGCCACCGTGCGCGGTCACGAAGTGAACGAAGGTTTCCTTGTCACGTCCATGCTTTACACGCTTATCATGCCTGCCACCGCGCCTCTCTGGCAGGTGGCTCTGGGCATTTCCTTCGGTGTTGTCATCGGCAAAGAGGTGTTTGGCGGCACCGGCAAGAACTTCCTCAACCCGGCTCTGACGGGCCGCGCGTTTCTGTATTTCGCCTATCCCGCGAACATGTCGGGTGACGCGGTATGGACGCCGGTTGACGGCTTTTCCGGCGCGACCGCGCTCGCTGTCTCGGCCGCCGATGGCTACAAGGAACTCGCCGCACAGGGCATCACTTGGATGGATGCGTTCCTGGGTTTCATTCAGGGCTCGCTGGGCGAAACCTCAACGCTGGCCTGCATGCTCGGTCTGGCCTTCCTGCTGATCACCAAGATCGCCAACTGGCGGCTGATCGTAGGCTGTCTGGCAGGCACGATCGGCCTGTCGTTGCTCTTGAACCTCATCGGCTCAGACACCAACCCCATGTTTGCGATGCCATGGTACTGGCACATCGTGCTGGGTGGATATGCCTTTGGCCTGGCCTTTATGGTGACCGAGCCGGTCTCAGCCAGCCACACCAATGTGGGCCGCTACTGGTACGGCGCCCTGATCGGGGTGATGGTGGTGTTGATCCGTGTGGTCAACCCGGCGTTCCCCGAAGGCATGATGCTAGCAATCCTGTTCGGCAACGTCTTCGCACCTCTGATCGACTATTTCGTCGTACAGGCCAACATCAAGCGGAGGGCGCGTCGTCATGTCTGATGCACCGAACCCTGAATCCAAGGGCCTGATCGGCCGTTTCCTGGCGATGCCAGCAGATTCGGTGCCGAAGACTATTTTCGTTGCTGTGACGCTTTGCCTCTTTGCCTCGATGATCGTGTCGGCAGCAGCCGTGTCGCTGCGCCCGGTGCAAGAGGCCAACAAGCTGCGCGACAAGCAGTTGAACGTTCTGCAAGTCGCCGGTGTCTATGAACCCGGCATGAATGTCGCCGAAGCCTTCGCAGCCTTTGAGCCTCAGGTGCTGGATCTGGCCACGGGCGAGTTTACCGACCAGTTCGACCCGGCAACTTTCGACGATGTTGCCGCCGCCTCGGACCCTGAACTGAGCGTGGCGCTGGACAATGACCCTGCCAGTATTGGCCGCAAGGCCAAATACCGGGTGATTTATCTGCTGAAAGCAGATGACGGGTCGCTCGACAAGGTGATCTTACCGGTACAGGGCTATGGCCTCTGGTCCACGCTTTACGGTTTCATAGCACTTGAAAAGAACGGCAACGACATTTTCGGTCTGCAATTCTACCAGCATGGCGAAACCCCCGGCCTTGGCGCCGAGGTGGACAACCCGCGCTGGAAAGCGCTGTGGAACGGCAAAAAGCTGCGTGACGAGGCTGGCGAGGTGCAGATCACCGTCGCCAAGTCGCAACCCGCGGCCGGACCGGACTATTATGTAGACGCCCTTGCCGGTGCCACGCTGACTTCGGTGGGTGTAGACAACCTGGTGCGCTTCTGGGTGGGTGAAGAGGGTTACGGCCCCTTCCTGGCACGACTGCAAGCAGGAGAGATCTGATGTCACAGACACGCAAGGAACTTCTGGTCGATCCGCTGGTCGACAACAACCCGATCACCTTGCAGGTGCTGGGCATTTGTTCAGCGTTGGCGGTGACCTCATCACTGCAGGTGTCGCTGGTGATGGCGCTGGCGGTGATCTTCGTGACCTCGTTCTCTTCCTTCTTCATCTCCTGCCTGCGCAACCACATACCGGGCTCGATCCGGATCATCGTGCAGATGGTGATCATTGCTTCGCTGGTGATCCTGGTCGACCAGATCCTCAAAGCCTACGCCTTCGAGATCTCAAAAACACTATCGGTCTTTGTCGGCCTGATCATCACCAACTGCATCGTGATGGGCCGGGCCGAGGCCTTTGCCATGAAGAACCCGCCGGTCGCGTCCTTCATCGACGGCGCGGGCAATGGTCTGGGCTATGGCCTGATCCTGATGCTGGTGGGTTTCATCCGCGAATTGTTCGGCGCGGGATCGCTCTTTGGGGTCACCATCCTTGAGACGGTTAACAATGGCGGCTGGTACGTGCCCAACGGCATGTTGCTGTTGCCACCATCGGCATTTTTTATCATTGGGTTGATCATCTGGGGGTTCCGGACTTGGAAGCCGAACCAGGTCGAAGACCGTGAGTACAAGATCCAGCAGGCAGAGGCACACTGATGGAAGGTCTCATCTCTCTGGCCGTAAAGGCCATCTTTGTTGAAAATCTCGCGCTCAGCTTCTTCCTTGGCATGTGTACCTTCATTGCCGTGTCGAAGAAGATCTCGACCGCGATCGGGTTGGGTATCTCGGTAATGGTCGTGCAGGCCATCACGGTGCCCACCAACAACCTGCTGCTGACTTATCTGCTGAAACCCGGTGCGCTGGCCTGGGCGGGCTTCCCGGATGTGGACCTGACCTTCCTCGGACTGATTTCCTATATCGGTGTGATTGCGGCGATGGTGCAGATCCTCGAGATGATCCTCGATAAATATTTTCCGCCGCTTTACAACGCGCTTGGGATCTTCCTGCCGCTGATCACGGTGAACTGCGCCATCCTGGGCGGGTCTCTGTTCATGGTGGAACGCGATTACAACTTTGCCGAGGCGGCGACCTACGGCTTGTCATCGGGCTTTGGCTGGGCGCTAGCGATCACCGCTATGGCGGGCGTACGCGAAAAGCTGAAGTATTCCGACATTCCCGACGGGCTGCAGGGCCTTGGCATCACCTTCATCACCGCAGGTCTGATGGCAATGGCCTTCATGTCCTTCTCGGGCGTGAAACTGTAAGGGGCGGGCAGATGGAAACCTTTACGCTTGGCATCGTCCTTTTCACCCTGATCGTTCTGGCGCTGGTCATGCTCATCATGGTCGCGCGCTCACGGCTGGTCTCGACCGGCAATGTCAACATCACTATCAATGGCGAGAAGACCATTTCCGTTCCCGCCGGTGGCAAATTGCTGCAGACGCTGGCGGAACAGAAACTCTTCGTCCCTTCGGCCTGCGGTGGCGGCGGCACCTGCGCGCAATGCCGTGTGAAAATCCACTCGGGTGGCGGTTCTATCCTGCCGACCGAGGAAAGCCATATCACCAAGCGCGAAGCCTCCTGCGGCGACCGTCTGTCTTGTCAGGTCGCGGTCAAGCAGGACATGGATATTGAAGTCCCCGAAGAGGTCTTTGGCGTCAAGAAGTGGGAATGCACGGTCCGCTCGAACGAAAACGTGGCCACCTTCATCAAGGCGCTGACCCTGGACCTGCCCGAGGGCGAGGACGTGAATTTCCGCGCGGGCGGCTATATCCAGATCGAAGCACCCGCGCACCAGTTGGCCTACACCGATTTTGACGTCGAGGAGGAGTATCGCGAGGATTGGGACAAGTTCAACCTGTGGCAATACAAATCCACTGTGACTGAACCGATCGAGCGCGCCTATTCCATGGCCAACTACCCCGAAGAACGCGGAATGATCATGCTTAATGTCCGTGTTGCCTCACCGCCTCCCGGCTCCGAAGGTATCCCGGCTGGTCAGATGTCGTCTTATATCTTCAACCTCAAACCGGGCGACAAGGTTACCATTTCGGGACCGTTTGGTGAGTTCTTCGCCCGTGACACCGAGAAGGAAATGGTCTTCATCGGCGGCGGCGCGGGCATGGCCCCGATGCGCAGCCATATCTTCGACCAGCTCAAGCGGCTCAGCTCCAAGCGCAAGATCAGCTTTTGGTACGGTGCGCGCTCCAAACGCGAGATGTTCTTTGTCGAGGATTTCGACGGGCTCGCCGCCGAAAACCCGAATTTCGAATGGCACGTGGCGCTGAGCGACCCACAACCAGGTGACGACTGGGATGGCTATACCGGCTTCATTCACAACGTTCTGTTCGAGGAATACCTAAAGAACCACCCCGCGCCCGAGGATTGCGAATTCTACATGTGCGGCCCGCCGATTATGAACCTGTCGGTCATAAACATGCTACTGGAACTGGGTGTGGAGCGCGAAGACATCATGTTGGACGATTTCGGCGGATAGTAAGTGAAACCGGCCCCGCCGCGAGCCGGTTTTTCACTCTGGAATCTAAAACGTCGGTCTCCTTGCCGTGTTCAATTTGACTTGTAATCCCGGCATCCCAGATGTAACCAGCGCCACAGCAAGCGTATCCGGGTCCACCCAGCTTGCATACCAAATCGCCAGCATAGCTCAGCTGGTGGAGCACGTCATTCGTAATTAGCGGGTCCCCGCGAGAATGACTTGCGAAACCAAAGGGTTCGAGGCACAGGATTAGAACTAGTAGGGCCATAGTAAGGTCCGAGAAGCCGCTGTAGCTCAGATGGTAGAGCACGTCATTCGTAATGATGGGGTCGGGGGTTCGAGTCCCTTCAGCGGCACCAGTCTTTCCCACACCTCGAACAGAATTATAGTACTTAAATCATCGCCTTCAGCAAATTCGCCAGGTGACGATTGCACTCTTGATTTTCAGACATCTGGGCTGGGCTCAGGATTGTCAAAATGGCCAGTCCCGTGGCGTACTAAACCCGCCGTCAGCGGTTGGTATCGTCCGCAACGATACCTCCTCGGACCCTAAGGTCGGGGAGGCGCGGCGTATATTCAGGGCTTCTGCCTAAAGGCCAGCGCGGTCGTCTGACCACGGCTTACTAGCTCCCCGCTGCCAAAGATAACTCTGTGCGGATTCCGTTAGTAGAGGAACCGTTATGAGCAGCACTGAACTTAAAAACAGGGAACAATCATTTTCGGAGCATTTGTTCGTTCCCAGATTGTGGTTTTGGAACTAATGGTTTTTGGCTTTGCCCTGTATCTCCTGCAACAGAGCAACGTGAAGCGGGCAATCGCCAGAGGCAGACGGGCACTACGTCATGTGCTGAATCAAGCTGCGCTCGCCGCTGTTTGCCACAATCCAATTCTGGAACCTGTAGCCAAACGCCTCAAAGCATGCGGGAAACCTTGTGAACTTCTCATCTTAGCAATTGATAGCTAGCTCGTCGCCCTCGCAAACGCCATCCTCGCTTCTGTTCAACGTTGGTACGCGAAGCCCGCCAGTTAAACACAGTTGCTAGGCCTTACAAATGCTCGCGTAGCTCATTGCGTGTTGGCGGTACAGGTCGGCGACCGGGATGCCGCTCTCGGCAAGCTTTTGGAACGCCGAGATCTGCGCGTCGCTGAACTTCGATATCTTTATCAGAATATCCTCTCCAATCACTCGAGAAGATTATACTTTCAGACACCCTGACATTTTTGAGGCATTACCCTACGGACGTTCCGCAGCGCACGACGTTGCATCGAGCCAAGCAACGGGTTCCGGGTCTAATCGCCCCTTGCGTTCAAAAATGCCGTCACCTCACATTGGGCAGGGATGGCCGCCGCGGCGCCGGCTTTTTGCACTTTGAGCGCCGCACCCGCACTGGCAAAACGCATGGCCTGCGCCACCGGCTCACCAGCGGCGTAGCGTGCCAGAAACATGCCGAAAAACGTGTCCCCTGCCCCGGTGGTGTCCACCGGATCGACCATAAAAGCCGGGACTGAGACCTTTTTGCCCTGCGACCAGTGGACTGCCCCCTTGCTGCCATAGGTGATCAGGAAATCGGGCGTGGTCAGATCGCGGTAGGACCCGCCTATGGCAGTCTCGAACTGCGCGGTTTCGGTCTCGTTCATCGACACCAGATCCACTTGTTGGATCAGGTCCGGCAGGGTTTCGGCGTCAAAAGGTGCGGCCACAAGCGCGACCTTCATGCCCTTTTCGCGGGCAATCTTCAGCCCCAGATCATTGGCGTTGGTTTCGTTTTGCAAAAGTAGCCAGTCGCCCGGTAGCGCTCCGGCCAGAGCGGTGCGCAGCATGTCTTCGGTAAAGCTACGATTGGCGCCACCATGGATCACGATGCTGTTTTCGGACGCCGCATCCACATAGACAATCGCATGGCCGGTGCTGGTCTCAACCTCGGCAATCAATTCGCCTTTGACACACAGATTATCCAGCATCGCGCGTACCTGCGCGTCACCGCGACCGATCGCGCCGACATGTCGGATGTCTCCGCCTGCGCGCAGGGCGGCGACGGTCATGTTCAGCCCCTTGCCGCCCATGTTCACGATGTAGTCACGCGCCGACAGGGTCTCGCCCGGGGCGGGCAAGTGATCGACCAGATAGAGGTGATCGATATTGATCGAGCCGAGGTTGTAAATGGTCACGTGTCACCCCTATTCCAGCGTTGCGACAACATCGAAGAACCTCGCCTTTACCGCATCGGCATCGATGCCCAGACAGATGTCAACCGACGGGTTTGACGGGTAACGGACGGTCTGGCCCAGGGCCGCTTCGGTCAAATCGACAGTCAGACCGCTGCGTTCGGTCGTGAACAACGCCATATGTGTGGCTGCGATCACCGCCGTGGCGTCATGCATGGCGCAACCGGTCTCACCCACCACGGTTTCATAAAAATTGTGGTAGAATTCGCTGATCTGCAGTAGGAATCCCCCGGCTTTGGGCGCGGACTGGGCAAGCGCCACAAAATCCTCGCGCAGGCAGAGAGTTTGCATGGTCACATCCAGACCAACCAGCGTGATTTTGGCGCCGGACGCAAACACTTCGGCAGCAGCATGGGGATCGTGAAAGATATTGGCCTCGGCATGGCCACGGATATTGCCGGGCACGTCCACCGCCCCGCCCATGATGACAATGCGCCCGACATTTGCGGCAAAATCGGGATCGAGCCGAATTGCATCGGCGATATTTGTCAGCGGAGACACGGCGCAAACGTTAAGTTCACCGGGATATTCCCGCGCCATGCGCACCAGAAATTCGGCGGCGCTTTCGTCGATCGGAGCGCGCGCGGTGGTGATGTCGATATGGTCGCCGAACCCTTCGGGCCCATGCACATGCGCCGACGGTTTGAATCCGGTGATCTCGTAGGGAGCGGCAGCGCCCTGCGCCACCGGACAATTCGCTCCCAGAAACTCAACCAGATAATTGGCGTTGCGGGTGGCCTGTTCGACCCAGACATTGCCAAAAACCGAGGTCAAGCCCACCAATTCGATATCGGGGGCGCCATGGGCGTAAAAGATCGCCATGGCGTCATCCACGCCCGGATCGGTGTCTATGATGATCTTCATCGCTGCCTCCACTTGCTGGCCCGGAGCGCTTCGGTGCTCAACCGGGCAGACCTGCCAGATACGCCTTTAGCGCTCCCGGATCAAATGGCTTGTACAACAGCATCGCACCTAGGCGCTCATCCGTGTCCTGCAGCGCGATCCCGCGCAAGATGATCAACCGCGTCGGGATTACTGGCATCTGCAAAGGCTGAGTGCACGATTTCCGAGGCGCTCGCAAGCGTCCGCGCAAGACCAAGGACCTGGCTGGTCGGGTCTCGTCTCCATTTTGCGGGCGGATGGTACGCGGCCTAGGCGCGGTCTTGCAAGATTTTGGCGGAACTGGTGCTCTTCGCGATAAGCACGGCCTGAGTCCGGCTCTGGACCCCCAGCTTGCGCATGATTGCGGTGACATGCGCCTTGACCGTGGTTTCTGCGATCGACAGGTCATAGGCGATCTGCTTGTTCAGCTTGCCCTCGCAGATCAGTTGCAGGATGCGCGCCTGCTGCTTGGTCAGCGATGCCAGACGCGAGATCGCATCATCCGACCCGGCCTCTTCGCGGTCTAGCAACACATGGCCCGGCGGTAGAAAACGCTGCCCGTCGCACAATGCCTGGAATGCGGCCTGAAACACATCGCGCTGACTGTGTTTGGGCACAAAGCCCGACGCGCCCGCATGAATGGCCGAGCTAATCACCCGGTTATTGGCCATCGAGGATACGACAATCACCGGCGCCTTGACCAGATTCTTTAGTCGCACCAACCCCTCCAGCCCGTTCACATCCGGCAGGTTCAGGTCCAACACGATCACATCGGGCGAGCCATTTCGGGTCACGACTTGCACTGCGCTGTCCAGATTCGGCGCTGTCCAGACCTGCGTGATCCCGATTGACGCCTTCAGCGTCATCGATAGCGCGTCGCAGAAGAGCGGGTGGTCATCCACGATAAGGGCGGTGTTGAAGTCAGAATACAGACGATCGGTCAAACTGCTCATGGTTCTCTTTCTGTCGCGCGGGCGGGTTCTTGTGCTAACAAGGGAGCGCACCACATCTTACTTGCCGAATGGTCGTAGCGGCAATGCAGACCTGCGATCAGACCGGGCCGGGCCACCCTATTGCGGACCGAGACGCACGCAGCGCAACCGCGCCTTTGGTCGCATATGCCTGTCCGATCCTTGCGCTTAGGTTTGAGCCAGAAACTGGAGTATTTCGCATGCAATTGAACGACAGCCGCGATATCGCCGCTCCTCGCCCCGAGGTTTGGGCCAATTTGCTTTCCGCCGAAACCTTGAAAGATTGCGTGCCCGGTTGCCAGGAAATGACCGGTTCCGCCGATGAAGGGTTCGAGGCGGTCGTCGTGCAGAAAGTCGGCCCCGTGAAGGCCACGTTCAAGGGCGCGGTCACCATCTCGGATGTGGTGGAGGGTGAAAGCCTGACGCTGACCGGCGAGGGCAAGGGCGGCGCTGCGGGCTTCGCCAAAGGTGGCGCCAAGGTGAAACTCAGCGACGTGGAAAATGGCGCAACACGTTTGGAATATGATGTCGAAGCCAAGGTCGGCGGCAAGCTGGCGCAGTTGGGCAGCCGGATCATCGACGGGTTTGCCAAGAAGATGGCGGACCAGTTTTTTGAACGGTTTCAGCAATCTGTCGAAGGGCCCGTAGAGGAAACTGTAGCCGAATGTGGTGAATCACCCCAAGATGGCGTTGGAGAAGAAAAGAAAAAGGGCTGGCTCGGGCGTGTTCTGAGCAGCAAGAAAGACAGTTAGGGAGGAAAGGATCATATGACCAAGGTGACCATGACGATCAACGGGAAACCCAGGTCTGGCAACGCAGAGGGGCGCACATTGCTGTCGTCATTCCTGCGCGATGAGCTGGGGCTGACCGGAACCCATGTGGGCTGCGACACCAGCCAATGCGGCGCCTGCGTGGTGCATGTGGACGGCAAAGCCGTCAAGAGCTGCACCATGTTCGCACTCGAGGCAGACGGTGCGCAGGTCGACACGATCGAAGGGCAGGCTGACGCAGATGGCACGCTCAACGTGATCCAGCAGGCCTTTCAGGACTATCACGGTCTGCAATGCGGCTTCTGCACGCCAGGTATGGTGATGAGCGCCGCGGCCCTGCTCAAGGAAAATCCGAAACCCACCGAAGCAGAAATCCGGCACTATCTCGAGGGCAATATCTGCCGCTGTACCGGCTACCACAATATCGTCCGCGCCATTCTGGCCGCCAGCGGTCAGGACGTACCGGCCGTGGCCGCCGAATAACCGGAGAGAGGGAGGAGATATCTCATGCCGAAAGACAGTGGCATTGGCGCCAGCACCAAGCGGCGCGAAGACGTCCGGTTTCTGACCGGAACCGGTAACTATACCGACGACATCAACATCAATGGTCAGACCTATGCCTGGTTCATCCGCTCGGATGTGGCCCACGGAACGATCAACAGCATCGACGCCTCTGCCGCCGAAGCGATGGACGGCGTGCTCAAGGTGTTTACATCTGCCGATTTTGCGGAAGCGGGTGGCATTCCCTGCGGCTGGCAGGTAACCGACCGGCATGGCGATCCTATGCAGGAACCCAAGCACCCGATCCTCGCCGAAGGCAAGGTCCGCCATGTGGGCGACCCGATTGCGGTAGTGGTGGCCGAAACCCCGGAACAGGCCCGCGACGCCGCCGAGGCCGTCGAGATTGATATCGACGAGCTGGAAGCGGTCATCGACATGAAGGCTGCCGTGGCCGAAGGGGCCACCAAGGTCCATGACGATCTGACTTCGAACCTTTGCTATGATTGGGGGTTTGTTGAAGAAAACCGTGAGGCGGTGGATGAGGCGATCAAATCCGCCGCGCATGTCACAACACTGGAACTGGTGAACAACCGCCTCATCGCCAACCCGATGGAACCTCGCGTAGCCGTCGGCGACTACAACCGCGCGGGTGACGAGCATACGCTCTACACCACCAGCCAGAACCCGCATGTGATCCGCTTGTTGATGGGCGCCTTCGTGCTGTCCATCCCCGAGCACAAGCTGCGGGTGGTTGCCCCCGATGTGGGCGGCGGCTTTGGTGCCAAGATCTATCACTATGCCGAAGAGGCGTTCGTGACCTTCGCCGCCAAGGTGCTGAACCGCCCCGTCAAGTGGACCTGTTCACGGTCCGAGGCGTTCATCTCGGACGCCCATGGCCGTGATCACGTGACCAAGATTGAACTGGCGATGGACGAGAACCACAAGTTCACCGCAGTTCGCACCGATACTTACGCCAATATGGGCGCGTATCTGTCGACCTTCGCACCTTCGGTTCCGACCTGGCTGCACGGCACACTGATGGCGGGCAACTACACTACGCCACTGATCTATGTGAACGTGAAGGCGGTTTTCACAAACACCGTGCCGGTGGACGCCTATCGCGGCGCGGGCCGACCCGAGGCGACCTTCCAGTTGGAACGCGTCATTGACAAGGCCGCTCGCGAGCTGGGCTTGGATCCGGTCGAGTTGCGGCGCAAGAACTTCATCCAGCCCGACCAGTTCCCCTATGACACGCCGGTGGCGGTCTCCTATGACACCGGGAATTACGACGCGACGATGGACAAGGCGCTGGAGGTTTCCGACTATGCCGGGTTCGAAGCGCGCCGCGCTGAGAGCGAAGGGCGTGGCAAGCTGCGCGGTATCGGCATTGCCCATTATATCGAGGCCTGCGGTATTGCGCCGTCGAACCTTGTAGGCCAGTTGGGCGCGCGTGCGGGGCTCTACGAATCCGCGACCGTGCGGGTTAACGCCACCGGCTCGATCAGCGTCTTCACCGGCTCGCACAGCCACGGTCAGGGGCATGAGACCACATTCGCCCAGGTCGTGTCCGAGATGATTGGTGTCGATGCCAGCCAGATCGATATCGTGCATGGTGACACGTCCAAAGTGCCGATGGGCATGGGAACCTACGGGTCCCGCTCCATCGCGGTGGGTGGCTCGGCCATGGTGCGCGCGACCGAGAAGATCATCAACAAGGCCAAGAAGATCGCCTCGCACCTGATGGAAGCTTCTGAGGCGGATATCGAGCTGAAGGATGGCCAGTTCAGCGTTGCGGGCACCGACAAGTCGGTGGCTTGGGCCGATGTCACGCTGGCGGCCTATGTGCCGCATAACTACCCACTGGAAGAGATCGAACCGGGGCTTGAGGAAAGCGCCTTCTACGATCCGGCCAACTTCACCTACCCCTCGGGCGCCTATATCTGCGAGGTAGAGGTGGACCCGGAGACTGGCGAAGTCGACATGCTGAACTTCACCGCAGCCGATGATTTCGGCAATGTCATCAATCCGATGATCGTCGAAGGTCAGGTCCATGGCGGCCTGGCGCAGGGCATCGGACAGGCGATGATGGAAAGCTGTGTTTATGACGAGGATGGCCAGCTATTGAGCGGATCATTCATGGACTACACCATGCCGCGCGCCGATGACATGCCGATGATGAATGTGGACCATTCCTGCCAGACCCCCTGCACACACAACCCGCTGGGCGTGAAAGGTTGCGGCGAGGCCGGGGCTATCGGGTCGCCACCTGCGGTGGTGAATGCGGTGATCGATGCGCTGCACCGGGCCGGGCACAAGGTGGAACATATCGACATGCCTGTGTCTCCGGCGCGCGTCTGGAAAGCGATGCATGGGTGATCGGAGGGAGCGACGTGGGGGCCAGCCCCCCACCCCTCCCGGGGTATTTATAGCCAGATGAAGGGCGGATCGACGCTTTTTGGAAAGGTAAGACAAGATGTATAACTTTGAATTTGTGAAACCCTCGACAGTCGAAGAAGCTTCGGCGGCGTTGCAGGGTGAAGGCGCGCAGGCGCTTGGTGGCGGGCAGACCCTGCTGCCTACGATGAAACAGCGGCTGGCCTCGCCGGATACGCTGGTCAGCCTGACCGGTGTCGACGGGATGGTGGGCGTTTCAACAAGTGGCGGCACCGTCACCGTGGGTGGGGCCACCACCCATGCACAGGTGGCGGCGGAGGCGGCCTCGGCCTATCCGGCGCTAGCGGCGTTGGCCGGCCAGATCGGTGACCCTGCGGTGCGCAATCGCGGCACCATCGGCGGGTCGTTGGCCAACAACGATCCTGCGGCTTGCTACCCGTCGGCAACGCTGGGTTCAGGCGCGTCGATCTCGACCAACAAGCGCAATATTGCGGCCGACGACTATTTCCAGGGCATGTTCGAAACCGCGCTGGACGAGGATGAAATCATCACCTCGGTCAGCTTTCCCGTACCCGAGGCGGCGAGCTACCAGAAGTTCCTGCAGCCTGCCTCGCGCTTTGCCCTGACCGGCGTATTTGTGGCGAAATTCCCCGGCGGCGTCCGGGTGGCCGTCACAGGCGCGTCCAACAACGGTGTGTTCCGCTGGACCGAGGCCGAGGAGGCGCTGAGCAAGGAATTCCGCGCTGATGCGCTAATGGATCTGCGGATCAACCATCTGAATATGATCAGCGACCTGCATGGCTCGCAGGAATACCGGGCGCATCTGGTCGGCGTCATGACAAGACGCGCGGTGAACGCGGCGGGTTGATCCCGACAGAAACCTGAAAAGACCCCGTTCATGCGGGGTCTTTTTTTGCTTCGGCGCGGTTGCGCGTGATTTCCGCACAAGTTTTTTTCGCCTTGTGTGGCCTGGATTACAGAAGTGCTCACGGATTTATGGCTCAATGAGGTTATGCGGTAAGATATTCGCCGCTGTAGTTTGGGGGTAATTGACCGAAACTATTCAACCGAAGCGCAAGACAATTTTCTGCGTTGGTCTGGTATTTCCATCAGGCCGCGCCTCCGGAGATCGATTTTCGATCAGTGAGTGACCCGGTGATGAACATGCGCGACAGATACGATTATTGGCCGCGATGCGGTGTTTGATTTTGACGCTATCCCAAAGGCGTGGTGTGCCGAAACGGGTTGTCCCCGTTTCGGTTTCCACTTTTGTGCACCCGGCTTTGCGATAATCTGACTTACGCGATCACTAGGCTGACCGGTGGTGGTTCTGAGACAGGCTGCCCAGCACCAGAACGATCGCCGCCAAACAAGCCTCGCCCGAAGCAACCAGAATCATGGTGCGGAAGTCATGAGCCCGGGCAATCAGACCTGCGGCGGGTCCTGCTAGAATCCCGGTCACTATCAGCGTGTCGCAGCAATGCGGGGTCGCCCGCGCGGGCCGGTTCGGAGCAAAGGACTGCAAAAAACTGATCGCAAGACTGGCATACAGCCCATATCAAGACCCCTCCATCGCCGCACCGGCCAGCCTCTGCGGATGGCTCCGGACCGAGGCCAGCACCTGATTGGTGACGATCGCCAGCAGCGTCACTGCCAACAGCGTTCTCCGCAATCCCAACCGCGCGATCAAATAGGGCGCCGAAAAAATTGCGAACGCCTCGACAAAAGTCTTCAGGTTGGAGCCGGTCCCTGGCGCATAGCCAGGCAGACCGACCTCTGCACACAAAAGAGCGGCAGAGCTGAATAGGTCAGCGAATGTGCCATGGACAGGCAAAACACAAACGCCGACGCCGCGATCTCGGGCGGAAAGGCATTGGGCCTCCATCCATCCGCCCGGCGAAATTGCGGTTCACCTGGATCGTCAGGCAGGATACCAGCCCGGCATGGATGTTGATTTTCCAGGGCTCATGCCCCGGCCCGTTGATGATAATGAATCCCATATAGGCCACGATCATCGCGCCGCAGACGGTTCCCACGAACAGAAGCAGCAAGAAGGGCAGCAGCGTACAGGTGAAAGACCGAAATGTGACGCTCAATCACAAAATCAAATGATATGCGAACGGCGTCGCAAGTGTAGTCGCATAGACCAAGCCGCGTCTCGCATCAGCTTCAGTTGGCATTGTGGCCCGGAATGGCCACACTGCCGCCAGAACACCTTTGTCCAGACAGGAACCGGCCCATGCCCCGTCTACATTTCTGGTACGAATTCGCCTCTACCTATAGCTATCTCAGCGCCATGCGGATCGAGGGGCGCTGCGCTGCCGTCGGGATTGACGTGATCTGGCACCCGTTCCTGCTTGGCCCGATCTTCCTCGCTCAAGGGTGGACAACCTCGCCCTTCAACATTTACGAAGCCAAGGGTCGTTACATGTGGCGCGATCTGGAACGTCGCGCTGCCGCTCAGGGGCTGCCGGGGGTCCACCGCCCTGATCCGTTTCCGCAAAATGGCCTGCTTGCCGCACGGATCGCCACCATCGGTGCGGAGGCCGCCTGGGGCCCCGATTTCACCCGCTCGGTCTATACCGCGCAGTTCGCGAAAGGGGCGTGCATCAGCGATCCTGAAACACTGGCCGCCCTACTGGAAAGCCTCGGCCAGCCCGGATCACAAATCGTCCACCGCGCGCAGACCGACCCTGCCGTTAAGGACGGGCTGCGCAAGTCCACCAATACGGCGCAATCTCTGGACCTGTTCGGCGCGCCAAGCTTCATTACCGATGACGCAGAGCTCTTTTGGGGCGACGACCAGCTTGAGGAGGCTATAGGCTGGGCGGCGTGCCCAAAGACCTGTGCGCGCCGCCTGCCCTCCTGCTAAACCGACATGCAGATGTATTTCATCTCCAGGTAATCCTCGATGCCGTGATGGCTGCCTTCGCGGCCCAGACCCGATTGCTTGACGCCGCCAAAGGGGCCAACCTCGGTCGAGATGATGCCGGTATTGACGCCGACGATGCCATATTCCAGCGCTTCGGCCACCTTGTAGACCCGGCTCAGATCCTTGGCATAGAAATACGAGGCAAGGCCGAAGATCGTGTCATTGGCCATCTCGATCACTTCGTCCTCGTCCTCAAACTTGAATAGCGGCGCGAGCGGGCCGAAGGTTTCCTCCTGCGCGACCTTCATGTCCTGTGTCACGCCGGTGACCACGGTGGGTTCGAAAAACGTGCCGCCCAGGGCATGCCGATGGCCGCCGGTCAGAACCTGCCCGCCATGGGCAGTCACATCCTCAAGGTGTTCCTGCACCTTGGTCACCGCCTCATCGCTGATCAGCGGGCCGGTGGTGACGCCTTCGGTCAGGCCATCGCCCACGTTCAGCTTTTCGACCGCCGCTTTCAGCTTGCCGGCAAAGGCATCATAGACACCGCCCTGTACATAGATCCGGTTGGCGCAGACACATGTCTGGCCATTGTTGCGGAACTTGCACAGCATCGCGCCTTCGACGGCGGCGTCCAGATCAGCGTCGTCAAAAACAATGAACGGCGCGTTGCCGCCCAATTCCATCGAGCATTTCATGACCTGATCGGCAGCTTGCCGAAGCAGGATGCGGCCGACTTCGGTTGAACCGGTGAAGGTCAGTTTCCGCACGACTGGGTTCTCGCAGAATTCCTTGCCGATCTCGCTGGCTGAGGATGACGGAACGATGTTCAACACCCCCGCAGGAATACCCGCACGTTCCGCCAGCACGCCCAGCACCAGTGCCGATAGCGGGGTTTCCGAGGCCGGGCGCGCAACAAAGGCGCAGCCCGCCGCCAGCGCCGGGCCCGCCTTGCGGGTGATCATTGCGTTGGGAAAGTTCCACGGTGTGATCGAAGCCGCCACGCCGATGGGCTGTTTCAGCAACATGATCCGCTTGTCGCGCTGGTGTCCGGGGATCGTCTCGCCATAGATCCGCTTTGCCTCTTCTCCGAAGAACTCGATGAAGGACGCACCATAGCCGATCTCGCCCACCGCCTCGGCCAGCGGTTTGCCCTGTTCGGCGCTCAGAATCTTGCCAAGGTCATCGGCGTTTTCGATCATCAACTCGAACCAGCGGCGCAGGATCACCGCGCGTTCCTTGCCTGTCAGTTTGGCCCAGTCCTTTTGCGCGGCTTCCGCAGCGGCGATGGCGTCCGCCACCTGTGTCCGGCTCAGATCGGCAACCTCTGCAATCACATCCCCGCGCGCCGGGTTGGAAACCGCGAATGTGCCCTTGGCGCCATCTACCCATTGCCCGTTGATATAGGCTTGCGTGACCAGTAACGAGGGGTCTTTCAGCATCGATTTCAGATCGGTGGCAGTGTCGAGCATAGTGGGTCTCCGAAGGTTTTGGAATCCGGCATCGCGGATCGTTGACGCAACGCTAGTTGAGCCCGCGCGCCTGTGAAAGGGCCAATTTTGCCTGCCGAACGATCCAGATCGGCGGGGTTGCGACATTTGGCCGGAACAGTTTGCTCGACACTGGCCGACCCATTTGCCACATTTGCCAGCGAACCCCGAACCGGCCGAAGGGTACCAAAATGATCGCGGCGTTGAGATTTCTGATTCCGCTGCTTGTTGTTCTGACGGTTGTCTATGTCTGCTTGTCGCTCTATTCCCGGCATGTGCGGCGCGGCAAGCTCGAGGCACGGTGGCAGGAAAAAGGCATGACGGGCGACAGGGATGCCTTTGTGAGGCGGGGTCTGAAGAGATATGATGCCTCATTCCGCCGCAAGCTTATTCTTGGGGTCTTTGTGGTGCCGCTCGGGCTGATCGGGCTGCTGATCTATATAACGAATTTCATGTGAGGACCCACCATGGTCTATGTCAAATGGGCATTCATCCTTCTCTTCTGGGGCACGGTCGCGGCGGTGCTGCATTACACCTTGCCGCAATATGACGTGGTGCGGATCACCGATACCTATGAAAAGCGCATCGATCCCGGCGAGAACAGCCTGTTCTGGTCGCGCGCCGATGTGGGCAGCGACACAACGACGCCGAACCGGGACGTGTTCTTCATCCAGACCCGCAAGGCGGATGGCAAGGTCATGGTCTATCGCAACGAAGATACCGGCTGGGGCTGGCCGCCCTATTTTAAGGTGCATTCCTCGAACCTGCAGGCCGAGGCAGTGGATATGAAATCGACCTCCGACAATCCCAAATGGGTGCTGATGCGCCATTATGGCTGGCGCAACGAATTCCTGTCGATCTTTCCCAACGCGGTGTCGATCAGGCCGATCGACGGGCCAGACTACAAGGCCGTCAACTGGTTCAACATTGTCTTCCTGACGGTCTTCTTCGCCCTGCTCTGGGCGCTTTATGTGCGTTGGCGACGCTTTCGCCAGCGCCGGATCGACCCGATGCTGGAAGATGTTGAAGACAGCTTCTACGCGGCGGGTGACGCCCTTTCCGAACGGGGCGGGCGTCTTCGTAAGTGGTTCTCGGGGCGCTGATGTTAGCCTTGGATCGAGCGGCGAAGTTTGCGCAATACACGCCGAGGCAGAGATGCCGGGGGGATTGCGGTTCCTGCGTTGCCTGCGGCTGCTGAGGTTCCGGAACAGGGCCTTGCGGTCGATACCGACCTAACCCGAGTTCGAAGTGCCGAAGGGTTCTGGGGCTATATTTTTTTGTTCGTTTACGCTGCACAAACGCGACGAGAATCGGTGAGGTAGCCATTTGCCTGGCTCATCCACATCCCAACCGATGCAGAACCCCAGCGACAAGGTCTCGGCAAGGCCGCCCAGATCTTCGGACACTCGGATGGCGTAGATATTGTCGCTAATTTGCCGGGTGACCAGAGAACCATGTGCGTTGCGGTCGACAAAATCACCAAAGCTCAGCAACAGGTCCTTTGGCACCTGATCGCGCAAAACCTTTGGACCCGTGGCATAAAGATCGCTGCCATGAAACATCTGCAGGTCATGATGAACAATTATCCCATCCGGTTTCATCAAAGGCAGCACCGCCAGTGTATCGGCCAAAGGCCACGGATGGTTGTGCATGGCATCGATGAAGCACAGATCGATTGGCTCCTTGATCTTGTCGACCACATCCAGGCAATTGCGAACAGAATAAAGCCGTACTGAAACATCCAGGTGCGGCAGCGCTTCTTCCAGAAGAAAGCCAAGCGGCTTTCGGGATCGGCCTAGAACCTTTCAGCAACATCGAAGCTGGGCAAAGTCGCGGGTCCGATCTTTTGAATCAACATCGCCATTACGGACGTCGACAATCCACCGGCGCAGCCTACTTCAACGGTTGTTGTTGCTGGTACCAATCGAGCAGCGCCGACATGAGCGCGACGTCGTGCCCGTCAATGGCACCCATTTTCGGCTTCCAGCGCGGATTGAACCGAGCCGCCAGAGAATCGAATTGATGGGATCCTTTTGTTGGAATTTCTTGTTGAGAAATTACACAACTCATGCGCTTTTTTTGAATTCGGGACATCCGAGAAACGCGCGAAAGATAGACGCGAAAAAAGTGACGTACGGAAACTCATGGTGCCGATCCGCCGGTCCGCTTCCGGGGATTATCTTCAATCTGCGAACAGATGTTTGGTCTGTGCAATTCCCAGCGCCTGTTCTTGCTGCAGAGACAGAAACTCCGCGAGTTTGGTTGCGTTCTCTTCCGCTGTCGCGCTTTCGCGAATACGCACATAGCGGGAAAACCCTGCATCACGTATTTGGTCGGCCTCATAGGTCAAGTCATTTCGGATAGTGGGCAGCAGTCGCTCCAGCGTTGCATGCGACGTGCGCTCACCCGCCAGACCGACCCGGCGGGCATGGCCGATCAGGTAGTTGTCGCTGAACTGGCACTCGATCTCCAATATGCGCGTCTTTGAGCGGTCGGAATAGAAATCGTTCAAAAGGTCGATGTTCGAAGGGTCCATGCAGACGACAAGCCGGTCGGTGTCAAAAAACTCGAACAGCATCCGCATCAATGCGCGGCGGTGGCGGGTGCGTTTGCCAAGCGTCGCCTGAATGCCGCCCAGATCGGGCAGTGCGGTGGCCTCTTCGTCGAAGAGATAGTCGATGGCGGGCAGGTTGGTGACCTGGCGGATCTGCTCCAGCAGGCGCTTAGCCACATGCCACTTTTTGCAGACTACGATCATCAGCTCGCGTTCGCGACCCAGCGAGCTTTCGGTCTCCCAGAACCGCGTCGCGAACCGGCGTCCGATACGGCCGCGCCCGGTCAAGAACTTGTAAAGACTGCGTCCCTCGTTCGAAATCTGGAAATCAGCCCCGCGCGTGGCATAGAGCCGGCCCAAGCGAAGCTTAAGCTCTTTCGCCTCGGGGCTGATCTTGCGCGCGAACAGGAAATTCTGGCTCAGCAGCAGGTCATAGTGATCGTTGTAGAAGGTGACCGGCATGCCATAGTCGGAAAACATCAGAAACGTCAGCGTGCGGCTTTCGATCTCTTCTTCCGGGATCAGATGGCGGACGAGCGTCTGGAAAAACGTCTCGTCCGGGATCCAAGTGGTGCGGAAAAATCGCATCACGTCACGGCGCTGACGGGTGAAGTCCAGGATCGCCTCAATGGTGCGTCGCCGCAGGCACCACCACTGACTACCAATCATCATCTGAAGGTCTGCCGGGATCTGTCGAATCACTCCCAGCTTCTTTTGCAGGTTGAACGATGCATAGAACAGATGCTTGTGCTTGCGTTCGTTGAAATAGTGGCGATAGATGAGCCGCTCTTCCCGCATGCCGGTCTTGATCCAGTAGCTTTCGAAGAAATCGACGCTTTCGACAAAATCCTTGTCATGCTCATCCAAAAAGCCATGGGCATATTCGGCGGTCTTGATCGCCATGCAATCGCCTGACAACATGTAGAAATGCGTCGCACTGGGAAACGCCTCGACTGCGGCTTTGACGGCGTTAAGTGAGGCCTGCACCAGCGACCATTCCCCCCAGCCACATTTGATGCGCTTGCGGGCGAAGGTGACATTCGGGTTGTCGCGCAGAACTTTTTGGATCTTCTGGAAATGCTCGGGCTTGGCGCGCGCGTCGAAATGGATCGACATATAGTCACCTGCCGCTGTCAGCCGCTCAGCCTGCAAAATGATCGCATCGGGATCCTTGTGACAAAGAAGGATATAGGCGATTTTTGCCATTTTGAACGATCAGCCCCTGTTTCTGCCCGCCATTTGGTTCATTCGTCGCTAAGACCGATTGAACAAACGGAATATTTTTGCTTGGTTTAAGGTCAAGACGCCTGCGGTCAATTATGACGAAGCGGGGACAGGAGGCAAGGCAGATGGGCTTTCCAGGAACCTGGATGACTGAAAGCGAAAGCGTGGTCTATCGCGTGGTGCCCAAATGCGCCTGTTCGACCATCGGTCAGATCATGTATTTTTCGGATCATGGGCGGTTCTTCGATGGCGATATCCACGACGCGAAGTCCGGCCTGCACAAATGGGCTCTGGAGGCCAGCCAGCAGCAAATAGCCCACAATGTGCAGACGCATAAATCTTATGCGTTCACCTGCGTCCGCAACCCCTATACCCGCATTCTGAGTTCGTTTTTTGACAAGATTTGCGGCATTCAACGCAATGGCAGCCGCTATCGCGGCAACATGGTGCCGATGCTGGTTTATAAATACGGGGTCGAGGTCGGTGGCGACGACGGCAAGCAGGAGTTCGACCAAATCGAAAGCTTTCGTCGCTTTCTGCTATTCGCCCGTGATACGATCCGCTGGCGACGGCCGATGGACCCGGACATTCATTGGTCCGCCATGTCGGGCCATGTCTCGACTTTCATTGGCAATGGCGGACAGTACGACCATATCTTCTGGACCGAGGCATTCAATGACGGCATGCAGCAGGTCGTTGATGCCATCGACACCCCGCATCAGGTCGATCTGCAGGCGGTACCAAGGTTCAACGAATCCGAAGGGCACGGGCCCAAGCGACAGCACCCGGTCGAAGACTACTTCGACGACCTTTCGATGCACATGGTCTATGAAATCTACAAACGCGATTTCGATCTGTTTAAATACGATTTCGAGAACCCGGCCAACAAGATGCCGACCGGTGAGATCGATTTGGACGAGGTGCACGCCAAGCTAGGCGGGTAGCGTTTCAGCGCCCCATCGCGACACCTTCGCGGCGCGGGTCTGCTGCGCCGATCAATTTGCCATCCTTGATCAGGATCGCGTGCAGCCCGCTATTGAGGTCGCGCGGGTTCACCTCATGGCCCTTGCCACCAAGCGCCTCAGTAAAGCCAGTCGCACTTGTACCCTCTTCCAGGTCAACCGCGCCGGTGTTGCGATGTACGAAATGTCCGGTCTCGATGGCGTCCTGGGGGTCCATGTCCCAATCCAGAACGGCGATGATCGTCTTGGCGACATAGTTGATGATCCGGCTACCGCCGGGTGAGCCGATCAGCAGGTATGGTGCGCCATCCTTCATCACGATTGTCGGGGCCATCGAACTGCGCGGGCGCTTGCCACCCTCGACGCGGTTTGCTACCAGCCGGTCGCCATCCTTTGGCGCGCGGTCGAAATCGGTCAACTGATTGTTCAGCAGGAAGCCGCGCGCAAAGACCCGGCTCCCGAAAAAAGTCTCGATCGTCGTTGTCATCGACAGCGCGTTGCCATAGGCGTCGCGGATCACGACATGACTGGTTCCGGGCCGTCCGGGGTTCTTGGAGGGTGCCAGATCCAGCGCGCTTTCCTGATAGGGCGGGTTACCGGCCTCGCGTTTTTCGCTGGCATTTATCTGGTCGATTAGTTTGGCCCGCTCAGCCAGATAGGCCGCGTCCAGCAATCCCTTGACGGGAACATCGACATAGTCGCTATCGGCCATGTAAAGCCCGCGATCGGCATAGGCGAGCTTGGCGGCCTCGGCATAGAGATGCACAAATTCAGGCGACCAGCCCATATCCTTGATGTCGAACTTGTTGAGTATCCCCAGGATTTGTCCAACCGTTAGCCCGCCTGACGTGGGCGGCCCCATCCCGCAGACATCATATGCGCGGTAGGGCGCGCAGACCGCCGGGCGGATCTTGACCCGGTAGTCGGCCATGTCCTGCAGGGTGATGTTGTTTTCCACCTTCGAGGTCCCGGCAACGGCAGCCACGATATCCTCCGCGATAGGGCCGGAATAGAACGCATCCGCGCCCTCAGCGGCCAGAATGCGCAGGGTTTCGGCAAATTCAGGGTTCTTCAGCAGCGTGCCTTCGGTCAGGGGCGCACCCGCTTCGTCGAAGAAATAGGTATCCGCCCCCGGATGCGCATCCAGCGGCATTTCGAAATCAATAGTGCTTTGCAAAGAGCTTGCCATGCGCGGAGACACTTCGAAGCCTGCCTCGGCGGTCTCGATAGTGGATTGGAACAACGCGGACCAGGGCAGCTTGCCATAGAGATTATGGGTCACCTCCATCAGCCGCAGGATACCTGGCACGCCAACTGCCTGCCCGCCCGAGATCGCCTGTTTGAACGGCATTTTCTCACCATTCTCATCCAGAAAGCGCTCCGGCGTGGCGGCGGCAGGTGCGGTTTCGCGGGCGTCGAACGTGCTCAGCAATCCGGTAGAGGCATCCCAATACAGCATGAACGCCCCGCCACCGATGCCCGATGATTGCGGCTCGACCAGATTAAGCATGAGCTGCACGGCGATCATCGCGTCGACTGCTGTGCCGCCTTCGGCAAGCACGTCAAAACCTGCCTGCACCGCCAGCGGGTTTGCCGCAGACACCATGAACTCCTGCCCGGTGACCGAGTGCTTTTCTTCCCACCCATAGCCGACCTCGGGCGCGGGGTCCTGTGCCTGTAGCGCGCTGGCCAGCGCAAGTCCGGGTACCATAGCTGCGATCAACGAATATCTGTGCATTGTGGGTTTCTCCTGCGCATGTGAGGCCGCGATCACCGTGACCCGAAGCCACCAGAGGTTGCGAGGCGGCATGAGACTCACTCCCAAGCCTAACGCGACCATTCTGCAAAGCCACCTGAATTTGCAGTGCAAACACTACTCTCGCCGATTGCCGCCCGCCACGTTACAATTCCGTCGCTCAATCGTGAGAACAGTTTTCTTTTACCTCTAGCGGTCTATGGCTATGTGACAGGAAACAAACCGGTACGGAGACACTGATGGCGCATCGCTGGAAAAATGACCTGAGCCACGGGGACGTGACGCCGGAGCATGTCTATCTGAACCGGCGCCAGGTGATCGCAGGCCTTACCGGGGCAGGCCTTGCAGTGGCAGCTGATCCCCTTTCGGCCGAGACGTTGGAACCCAATAGCTGGGAAGAGATCACCACCTACAACAACTTCTACGAATTTGGCACCGGCAAGGAAGATCCGGCCAAGTACGCTCATTTGATGGAAACCGATCCCTGGAGTGTCAAGATCGACGGCCTGGTCGACAAGCCGGGGGATTACAACTTTCAGGACATCCTGTCCGAAATGACGGTCGAAGAGCGCATCTACCGCTTCCGTTGTGTCGAGGCATGGTCAATGATCGTGCCCTGGAACGGTTTCGAACTGGCCGATCTGCTGGCCATGGCGGGGGTTCAGGACGGCGCAAAATACGTTGCATTCGAGACCTTACTGCGCCCCTCCGAGATGCCGGGTACCGCCTATCGCACCATTGACTGGCCCTATCGCGAAGGCCTGCGCTTGGACGAGGCGATGCACCCGCTGACGATCATAGCGACCGGGATTTACGGCAAGCCGATCCCGAACCAGAACGGCGCGCCACTGCGGCTGGTCGTGCCCTGGAAATACGGCTTCAAGTCGATCAAATCGATCGTGCGCATCACTCTCACCGACAATGAGCCGCCCACAAGCTGGAGTACGTTGATCCCGGGCGAATACGGGTTCTACAGCAATGTGAACCCGAAGGTGGACCATCCGCGCTGGTCGCAGGCCAGCGAGCGCCGGATCGGGGGCGGGCTGTTTTCGAAACGCCAACCCACGCTGATGTTCAATGGCTATGAAGATGAGGTGGCCAGCCTGTACGATGGCATGGATTTGGCCAAGAATTACTAACGTGCTGGACCGCCTGAATCCATATCTCAGAAAGCTGCCCGTCTGGGCGATCTACCTGTCGGGCGTTTTGCCGCCGATGGTTTGGCTCTGGATGGGTGTGACGGGGCGGTTGGGGGTCGAACCGATCAGCGCGCTGGAGCACAAGCTGGGTGAGGCGGCGCTGCAATTGCTGATCCTGGGCCTCGCGGTGACGCCGCTGCGGCGTTATCTGGGTCTGAACCTGATGAAATTCCGTCGCGCCATCGGCGTTCTGGCCTTTTCCTACTTGTCCATGCACCTGTTGGTCTGGCTGGTTCTCGACGTTCAGATCCCGCAACAGATCTGGGCCGATATCGTGAAACGCCCCTATATCACTGTTGGCATGGCCGGTTTTCTGCTGCTGCTGCCACCGGCGCTGACCTCCAACAATTTCTCGGTCCGCCGTCTGGGACCCAAATGGCGGTCAGTGCATCGGCTGGTCTATGCGGGCGTCGTGCTGGGCGGGTTGCATTACTTGATGCTTGCCAAAGGATTCCAGATCGAGCCGCTGATCTACCTGACGATAATCGGCGTGCTGCTGTTGCTGCGCCTTCAGAAGCAGCGCAAGAGACAGCCGGGATTGCCAGGGCCACGTAATGGTCTAAAGGAGGTGTGACAGGCACGCCCCGACAGCATGCGCTTGACGTGGCACGATCATTACCCCGACGGGAACCAGTGCGGGCTCCCATTCAGAAAAGAAGTCAGAAGCGGTTCGAGCAGATACTCAATGCTGCCAAGAAACTGATCGAGGGAAAAGGCACCGCCGGGTGAAAATGAGGGACATCGCTAAGATTGCCGGTGTTACCATGGGGTCGATCTACCAGTATTTCCCCAACAAATGCGCCATCGTTGCTGAATTGACAACCGCCTATCTCGACGACAACACTAGAAAGAACCAGGAGATTCTGAGCGATCAGCCCAAGTCTCTGATCGAGTGGTCGCACACCACCGTCAAGCTTTTGAACCGGTATTACGATCTTGGCCGCAAAGACCCAGTCGCAAGCGATATCTGGCTGGGCTATGCGACCGACAAGGAAATGCAGACAATCGATGCAAATGACACGTAGCGCAACGGGGACGCCGTTTTTGCGGCGTCAAAGCATCTGTTTCGCGAAGGAACGCATCTGCGGCGAACCGGGCGCTGCAGATGATCATCTCGCTTGGCAGTGCGGCAATTGTCACGGCGCTGCAACATGACGAAGAAGAGGGCCGCAGAATTCTCGATGACGCCGTCGAGATGCTACTGGCGGCCTGGGCTGTCTCGATCCTGCCCCTTGAGCGAGACATCTGAGGCATCCAAAAAAGCGATTATCGAGTCAGCGTAATATCCGACATCCGCGCCGGGCCGCACAGACTTCGATCGCCGTGCTGAGGACAGCGGTCGACGGAAAACGCCGCATAAGCCGAACAGAGATAGAGCAAAACAGCGGCAAACCCGATGGCAACGACGTACCTGAATGGCATCAATACGGTCTCATTAAGCAATGACGCGGCAATGACGCCGGAAAGCAGCGATCCGGCTGTATCTATGGTCTCCATGAGAAGCACCCTTCTCTTAGCCTGATTTATTATCAGCTTTAGGAGTGACTGGGCTCTGCGTGATTCAAAACTGACAAACCTTAAGGTCTTGGGCTTGAAATATTGCGTTACCGAATTGTTTTTTGACCAGGCGCCCCTGTCGTCCCAATGTGCTACCGGGCAGGAATTCGCACAGGCGGCCCGGTCAGGGCTGGCCAGAGCGCAAAGAGGAACAGGCCAAAGGCCGCAATCCACAGCCCCCCCGTCACCAGAAGTGCTGGCAAATAGAACATATCCAACTCGATCCCTGCCCATCTGGTGAAAGCCGCCAGCGCGATCAGTGCGTACCCCACCGCCATCGGGCGCGGGGCGATCAGGGCGCGCCCTGTATGACCCAGCGCGGCACGGCTCATAACTGCAAGCGTCATGCCCCCGACGCAGCCAATGCCCAGAACATGTAGCCCGGCCAGTTCATTGCCGATCCCGAACCGGGCAAGTCCCGTCAGGATCATGCCAAGCGCCAGCATTGCCATGCCAAGATGCAACGCCAACAGGATCGGTTGGTTCCAGCACCAATTTCCGCCCCACCTCATGATGCGAACCGCCTGCACGCCACCGAACAGAAGGGCAACCGAACCAAGCAGCCAATCCGGTGCGGGCAGCATGGTCAAAGGCGGCAGGGCAAGTGCAGAGACAAGCGACAGTCTTTCGACCACTTTGTGGCTGCGAGGCCAGCTTGACTCTGGCACCCCAGCCCGTTTCATCGCATTGCGGGTAAAGGCGGGTGTCACGCGCCCGCCAAGGACCGCGATTAGCGCACAAAGTGTCATCAGCCCGCCGCGCAAACCCGCAGCGGCAGTGTCATCAGCGAGGCCCAGCCACTCCAGATGCACCAGCAGGTTCGCAACCCAGAGATAGACGAGAAATAGCAGAAACATCACGTTCTGCGGTTTGGGGCGTTTCAGCAGCTGGGTGAGAATTTTCAGCGACAGAATCGGCAGGAAGGCCAGATCAACCACCGCGATCAGCAATGGCGGCAGGGCGGCGGCGTACCAGATGGCCAGACGACCCGCCAGCCATAGCCCCGCGGCAAGCGCGATGAATCCCTGACGCGCGCCTTGCGCGTTGGTCCAGCTTGGTACCGCCGTCAGAAAGAACCCGCCAATCGCGGCGCTGGCATAGCCGAAAATCATCTCATGCGCATGCCACATCACCGGTGGCGGTCCCAGATCGGGTCCCGCGTCAAGCCCGCTCAGAAACAGTTCCCAGACCAGTCCGGTGAACAGGGCATAAAGCCCGGCCGCCAGAAAAAACACGCGGAATCCTTCGGAAAACAGGCGGTTCACGGCACCCATATCTTAACTCCTGTCCGCATTGGCCAAAAGCTGCGCGGATCTGCTCGCTTGTCGTCCGTCCAGAGGTAGCGGGGCAATGACCGGGGGACCTTAACTTAAGTCAAGGCGAGGCACGCGCCCGGCTGACAGACTCAGGGGGCCTCACCAGCCACCGACGGAGATACCGTTATGAGAACGACCACAGCCATTCGCAGAACATTGCTTCTGACCAGCGCTTCCCTGGCGCTGGGTCTGGCCGCACCCATGGTTTCCGCACAAGAGCAAGATCATGGCGATGACGCGACGGCTTCTTATCAGCCAAGCATGACCACACTCGGAGAGTTAAATCTCGAGATTCCCGGCCGCAAGGAAGGCGATCCGGTGATGACGCAAGAAGAGTACAATATAGGGAATAAGATCTATTTCGAACGCTGCGCTGGCTGCCACGGCGTGCTGCGCAAAGGGGCGACCGGCAAACCGCTGACCACCGACCTGACCCGCGAAAACGGGTTCGAATACCTGCGCGATTTCATCACCTACGGTTCGCCCGCCGGGATGCCCAACTGGGGGACTTCAGGTGATTTGAGCGAAGAACAGATCGATCTGATGGCGCGCTACATCCTGCTGGAACCGGCCTCGCCGCCGGAATTTGGCATGGCCGAGATGCGTGACAGCTGGCAGCTGGTCATCCCGCCTGAGGACCGTCCTAGCGAGAAGATGAACGATATTGATATCGACAACCTCTTCTCGGTGACGCTGCGCGACGCGGGTCAGATTGCGCTGATCGACGGGGCTTCTTATGAAATCAAAGCCGTGATCGACACCGGTTATGCCGTGCATATCAGCCGGATTTCCGCATCGGGTCGCTATCTGTTCGTGATCGGGCGCGATGCCAGGGTCAACATGATCGACCTGTGGATGGAAGAACCCGCAACCGTGGCCGAGATCAAGGTCGGATCCGAGGCGCGTTCAGTTGAGACATCGAAATTCGAAGGCTTCGAGGACAAATACGCGATTGCCGGGTCCTACTGGCCGCCGCAATACGTGATCATGGATGGCGACACGTTGGAGCCGCTCAAGATCAAGTCGACCCGGGGGATGATCTATGACGATCAGGAATATCACCCTGAACCGCGCGTGGCCTCGATCCTCGGTTCGCATTACAAGCCGGAATTCATCGTCAACGTGAAGGAAACCGGCAAGATCCTGATGGTCGATTACTCGGATATCAAGAACCTGAAAGTGACCGAGATCGAAGCTGAACGCTTCTTGCATGATGGCGGGCTGGACAGTACCAAGCGCTACTTCCTAGTTGCTGCAAACGCCCGTGGCAAAGTGGCCGTGGTCGATACCAAGGACAGCAAGCTGACCGCATTGATCGAAACCGGCGGCGAAACCCCGCATCCGGGCCGTGGTGCAAACATCACGCACCCGACCCATGGACCGGTTTGGGTGACCTCGCATCTGGGCGACGAAACGGTGGCGCTGATTGGCACCGATCCCGAAGGCCACCCCGATCAGGCCTGGACCGTGGTTCAGACGCTTTACAGCATGGGCGGCGGGTCACTGTTCGTGAAATCGCACCCTACCTCGAACCACCTCTACGTGGATGCTCCGCTGAACCCCGATGCCGAGATCACCGGGACGATCGCGGTCTTCAAGATCGACGAACTGACCCAGGAGGAGCCGGAATACACCGTTCTGCCGATCGTGGAATGGGCCGGGATCACCGAGGGGCAGCCCCGTGTGGTGCAGGGTGAGTTCAACCAAGAAGGCAACGAGATCTGGTTCTCGGTCTGGAATGCCAAGGACCTGACCAGTGCCATTGTAGTGATCGACGACAAGACGCTTGAGCTGAAGCATGTGATCAAGGACGAGCGCCTTGTGACCCCGACCGGCAAGTTCAACGTCTACAACACACGGGCTGACGTTTACTGACGCAGCCCATCGGGCGGGCCATTTCTCGTTCCTTTGGGCCCGCCCGCCAATTCATCCTCGCCAGCACCTGTCCCACCAAACGGAGCCCGCCATGACCCAGCCCGGAAAAGTCTTTCTGATCGGTGCCGGTCCGGGCGACCCCGACCTGATCACGCTCAGGGCGCTCAGGATGCTCGAAGCCGCGGATGTCGTGGTTTACGACAAGCTGGTCAGCCCCGAGATTCTTGCCATGGTCGCACCCGGCTGCCGGATGATCGCGGTCGGGAAATCCCCTAGGTGCCACCCGGTGCCGCAAGAGCAGATCAACGACATTCTGGTCTCCGAGGCGCGCGCGGGCCATACCGTCGCGCGGCTCAAGGGCGGTGATCCGATGATTTTCGGGCGTGGCTCGGAAGAGGCCGCGTATCTGGCGGAATGCGGAATTAAGGTGGCCTACGCACCCGGCATCACCGCTGCGCAGGGCGCAAGCTGCGTCACCGGCGTGCCGCTGACCCATCGGGGGCTGGCGACCTCGGTGCAATATGTAACCGGGCACCGTCAGGCCGGCAATGTGCTGGATCTCGACTGGAAGCGGCTGGCCGATCCTGACACCACGCTGGTGGTCTATATGGGCGTGGCCAATATTGGCCAGATCGCCATGGGTCTGATGACCGAGAACCTGTCCGGCGCCACTCCTGTCCTTGCCGTCAGCCGCGCCACCACACCGGACGAGCGTAGGCTGGTCTCGCGCCTCGACCGGATCGCGGCGGATGTGCGCGATAAGGGGTTCAAAGCCCCCACCCTTTTCATCATCGGCAAGGTTGTATCGCTTTGCGAAGGTCATCCTGTCGCCGATCTTGTCGAACAGGTGACGGCCCATGGCTGAAAGCGTCTGCCCGCAGCGCATCGCATCAGGCTCCCGCCTTGCTGCCGCAATGGTTGCGCTTGTGGCAAGCTCGGCCTTTGCCGCCGAAACGATAGATCCCGGCGCTTTGAAACGTCTGGTGCATCAAGATTGCGGGTCGTGCCACGGGCTGACGCTCAAGGGAGGTCTCGGTCCGGACCTGCGCGCGAAGAACCTGCAGCACTATGATCCGGTGACCCTCAGCAGCGTCATACTGGACGGCATCCCCGACACCGCCATGCCCGGCTGGCGTCCGCTGATGAGCGAGGAAGAGGCCGAATGGGTCGCCCGTTATCTGTTGGAGCCTGAGCAATGAAACAGCTTGTCTTTTGCCTGATTGCAGCGCTGCTGGCCTTACCGGTGCAGTCACAGCCCACCGCCACTGGCGATCTGGGGCTGGTGATTGAACGTGCGACAGGTTCGGTATTGCTGGTCGACCAGTCCGACCGGGCCGCGCTGGCGCGGATCGACGGGCTGGGCGATCTCAGCCATGCCTCACTGGTCTATTCTCCCGATCAGCGCTTTGCCTATGTCTTTGGCCGTGATGGCGGTTTGACCAAGCTCGACATCGTCACCCGCCAGATCGCGGACCGGGTGGTGCAGTCGGGCAACGCCATTGGCGGCGCGATCTCGGATGACGGTCAACTGGTGGCCGTGTCGAATTACGAACCCGGCGGCGTGCGCGTCTTTGATGCCGACACACTGGAAATGGTTGCAGACATTCCCACCGGCGGCAAAACCATCGGTCTGGTCGACGCGCCGGGCCGCCGCTTTGTCTTCACCATCTGGGACAGTGGCGAGACCTGGATTGCCGATTTCTTGGGCCCAGAACCCCAGATCACCAAGATCTCTGACATGGGCCGCAACCCCTATGACGCGCTGATCACCGCCAATGGCCGCACCTATATCACCGGACTGTTTGGCGAGGACGGGTTGACCGCGCTGGACCTCTGGTCTGACGACCCGCAACCCATCCGCGTACTGCTCGGTTATGGCCGCGGCCAGAAAGAGATGCCCGTCTACAAGATGCCCCATCTGGAGGGTTGGGCCGATGCGGGCGGCGAATTTGTGCTACCCGCCATCGGTCACCACGAAGTGCTGTGGATCGACGCAACAACACTGGAAGAAACCGCACGCACCCAAACCCATGGCCAGCCCGTCTTTGCCATGGCACGGCCTGACGGGCGGCATGTCTGGGTCAATTTCGCTCATCCCCTGAACGACACCATTCAGGTGATCGATACGCTCAGCAAACAGGTGATCCACCAGTTCCAACCCGGCCCCGCCGTGCTGCATATGGAATTCACGCCGCGCGGGCATGAAGTCTGGATCAGCGTTCGCGATGCCAACAAGGTGATGGTCTACGATACGCAGAGCTTCGAGAAGCTGCGCGAGATCGACGCCGAAAGCCCCTCGGGCATCTTCTTTACAGCGCGTGCGCACAAGACGGGGCTATAAGCTATGCAACACGTTACCGACCCCATCGATCGCCAACTTTTGGATAATTGGCAGCGCGGGTTTCCGATCACCGAGCAACCCTTTGCCGAACTGGCCCGCGCGCTCACCCTGTCCGAGGGTGAAGTGATCGCCCGACTGCGTCAGATGCGGGCCAGTGGACGGATCACCCGCGTCGGCGGCACCATCGCGCCGGGCACCATCTCGGCTAGCACATTGGCCGCCATCGCGGCTCCCGAAGACCGGATCGACGAAGTTGCCGCCCGCATTGATGTCGAACCGGGCGTCAACCACAATTACCTGCGCGAGGATCACTGGAACCTCTGGTTTGTCGCCACCGGGCCGGATCGTGATCATGTGCAGGGTACGCTGGATCGCATTTCCCGCGACACGGGGCTGCAGGTGCTGAACCTGCCGTTGCTGCGGCCATTCAATGTCGATCTGGGCTTCCGCATGGGCGCCGGTCACAGCGCTGTGCCCGGACCCCGCCCGGTCGATCTGAACGCCCTGCAAAAGGGTGACCGAGACCTGTTGCAAAAGCTGAGCAGCGGCCTGTCCCTGACCCCGCGCCCCTACCACGATCTGGCCCTCCAGCTTGGCTTGGATGCAGAGGAGGTCAAGGGGCGGATAAGCACTCTGCTCAGCGCGGGTATCATCTCTCGGCTGGGCGTGATCGTGCGCCACCGGGCGCTTGGATGGACTTCGAACGCGATGGTCGTCTGGCAGGTGCCCGAAGCCCAGATCGACCAAGCCGGACCGGCGCTGGCCGGGGTGCCGGGTGTGACGCTGTGTTATGAGCGCCGCCCGGTGGAGGGCGTCTGGCCCTACAGTCTTTATTCCATGATCCATGCCAGATCGCGCCCCGAGGCGCGCGAGGTGCTGGCCCGGGCTGCTGACCTGCCAGTGCTGCGTGGCGTCGCCCACAAGGTGCTGTTTTCAACCCGGTGCTTCAAACAGACCGGCGCGCTGATCAAACCGAAGGAGGCCGCCGCATGACCCCACTTGACGACACCGACCGCCGCATCCTGAACCATATGCAGGATGACCTGCCGCTGGTCGCGAACCCTTATGCTATGGTTGCCGCCGATCTGAACCTGACCGAGGCCGATCTGCTGGCGCGCCTGAGCCGTCTGAAAGGTGATCGTGTGATCACCCGGTTCGGCCCGTTTTTCGATGCCGCTGCCATGGGGGGCGCGTTTTGCCTCTGTGCCCTGGCGGTGCCCGAGCACGACTTCGAACCCGTCCTGATCAAAGTCAATGCGCACCCAGAGGTCGCGCATAATTATGAACGCACGCATCACCTGAACATGTGGTTCGTGCTGGCCACCGAGACACCTGAGGGGATCGGTGCCACAGCCGATGCGATTGAGCGGGAAACCGGGCTGAAGGTGCTCCGGTTTCCGAAACTGCAAGAATTCTTCATCGGATTCCGGGTGGCGGCATGAGTATCACGAACACGGACCGGCAGATCATCCAAGCGCTGCAAGACGGGCTGCCTCTGGTGCCCGCACCCTTCGCGCAGGTCGCCGAAGGTCTCGACATCGACGAAGCTGCGCTGATCGACCGGATCGCCGCGCTGAAGGCCAGCGGCGTGATCCGTCGTATCGCTGCTGCACCAAACCACTATAAGTTGGGGATGGTCGCCAATGGCATGACCGTCTGGGACGTCGACGACGCGCATATCGCCGCTCTAGGCGCACAGATCGGCGCGCTGCCTTTCGTTACCCATTGCTATGAGCGCCCGCGCGCGCTGCCGGACTGGCCCTACAATCTGTTTGCCATGGTACATGGTGCATCCCGAGACGAGGTGTCCGAGAAGCGCGCGCAGATCGCGGTGATCCTTGGCGATGCCTGCCAATCCAGCGACATCCTTTATTCCACGCGCATCCTGAAAAAGACCGGTTTGCGTCTGAAGGAAAGGACCTGATATGTTCCGACTGACAGAATACATGCACCAGCTTGTCGATCCGACCCCAGTGCGCAAACGGCGCGGATCGGGTCCCGTCAAACCGGTGGTGATCTGGAACCTCACCCGCCGCTGCAACCTGAAATGCCGCCATTGCTATACCGTTTCGGCGGATGTGAATTTCCCCGGCGAGCTGAGCCATGAACAGGCGATGGGCACGCTCGAGGATCTCGGCCGCTTCAAGGTCCCTGCCCTGATCCTGTCGGGCGGCGAACCGCTGGACCGAAAGGACCTGTTTCAGATCGCAACACGTGCGCGGCAACTGGTGAGGATGCTGGCGCTGTCGACCAACGGCACCAAAATCCATGGCGCGACCGCCGACCGGATCGCCGAGATCGGGTTTGACTATGTCGGCATCTCACTGGACGGGATCGGCGCCACCAATGATTGGTTTAGGGGGGTCGAGGGCGCCTTTGGTAACGCCCTGCGCGGCGTGCGCGCCTGTAAGAAGCGCGGCATCAAGGTTGGCCTGCGTTTCTGCCTGACCGAAGGGACACAACACCACCTGCCCGATCTGCTGAAACTCTGCGACGACGAGGGGGTCGATAAATTCTATCTCAGCCATCTGGTCTATGCCGGGCGTGGTGACAAGCACCGGGCTGAGGACGCCGCCCATAAACGCACCCGCCACGCGCTGGACCTGCTGCTAGAGCGTGCCTGGGAGGCGGCGTCCGGGGATGCGCCGTTGGATATCGTGACAGGCAACAATGACGCCGATGCAGGGTATTTCCTGGGCTGGGTCGCACGCAATTTCGATGCCGACCACGTGGCGCATCTGCGTAAACATCTGGCAGCCTGGGGCGGCAATTCCTCAGGACTGGGGGTTGCCAATATCGACAATCTGGGCCGCGTCCATCCCGACACATATTGGTCGGACTACACCGTGGGCAACGTCAAAACCACGCCGTTTTCCCAGCTTTGGACCGGCGATGATCCGATGCTGGCGCAGCTGCGCACTCGGCCACGCCCGCTGAAGGGCCGCTGTGGGGCGTGCTCGCTACAAGATGTCTGCGGAGGAAACACCCGCATTCGTGCGCTGCAACTGACCGGCGATCCTTGGGCCGAGGACCCGGCTTGTTACCTGAGCGATACCGAGATCGGTGTCACCAGTGCCGAGCGGCTCGAAGTCAAACCATTCCGGGGAAAACGTCATGATCCGGCGCATCAGTTCTTTTGACAGCCCAAGGCGATCGGCAAGGTTTGCGTTGGCTCTGGTGGCTCTCACGCTGGTCGTTTCCCATGTCGAGGCACAGGCGGACCCCGCTGCGGATTACGCCGCACATTGTGCATCCTGCCATGGCGCAGACCGGCTGGGTGGGCTGGGCCCCGCCCTGATTCCCGAAACCCTGCGCCGGATGCGTGGACCGAAGGTGGCGGCGGTGATCCGCGACGGGCGTTCCGCAACGCAAATGCCTGCCTTTGATGATGTGCTGGAGGCCGCGTCAATTGAAGCGCTGACCACCTATCTCAAGGAACCGCTAACCTACATCCCACCCTGGGGTGAGGCTGAGATCATTGCAAGCCGCGATCTGGCGACCGACTATGCGTCGGCTTCCGCGCCGCTCTGGGACAGCGACCCGATGAACATCACGCTGGTGGTGGAAACAGGCGACCACCATGTCTCGGTTCTGGATGGCGACACGTTCGAGGTGCTTGACCGCTTCGCCACGCCCTTTGCCGTGCATGGCGGGCCGAAATTCAGCCCCGACGGGCGTTACGTGTTCATCATGTCGCGCGACGGTTGGGTGCAGAAATACGATCTGTGGTCACTGGCCGAGGTCGGTCGCGTGCGTGCGGGCCTCAACAGCCGCAACATCGCCATCAGCCATGACGGCAAATGGCTGGCCGTCGCCAATTACCTGCCGATGAGCCTGACGCTGCTGTCGACCGAGGACCTGTCGGTGGCCCGTGTCATGGATGTGGTGGCAAAGGATGACACGCCATCGCGCGTGTCAGCGGTTTATCAGGCCCCGCAACGGCAGAGCTTCATCCTTGCGTTGAAAGACGCGCCCGAGATCTGGGAAGTGGCGACCGACCCGAATGCCGACCCGGTCTATGAAGGTTTTGTGCATTCGCACGAGAAAGGCATGGTTGAAGCTCTGCCCTCAAGCGAAGGCCTGTTCGCCCGCCGCAGGATCGAGGTGAGCGAGCCGCTGGACGATTTCTTTTTCGACGATGACTACCGCAATCTGATCGGCGCGGCGCGGGACGGGGTCAGGGGCGTGGTGGTCAACCTGAATGTGGGCCGCGAAATTGCGGAGTTGCCGTTGCAGGGGATGCCGCATCTGGGCTCGGGCATCAGTTGGATGCGCGACGGCACACGGGTAATGGCGACGCCACATCTGAAGGAAGGCAAGCTGTCGATCATCGATACCGAAAGCTGGCAGCGGATCACCACGATCCCGACTGAGGGGCCGGGTTTTTTTCTGCGCAGCCATGAGAATACGCCCTATTTCTGGGCCGATGTTTTCTTTGGCCCCAACAAGGACGCCATGCATGTGATCGACAAGCAGAGCCTTGAGATCGTCCAAACCCTGCGTCCCGTGCCCGGTGCCACTGTGGCCCATGTGGAGTTCACGCGCGACGGCAAATATGCCCTTGTTTCGGTCTGGGAGGATGAGGGCGCAGTTATCGTCTATGATGCGCAAACGCTGGAGGAACTCCGCCGTCTGCCGATGCGCAAACCCTCGGGGAAATACAATGTCTGGAACAAGATCACATTCTCGGAAGGCACCAGCCACTGAGGACGGCCGCTGGCCGGTCTGGAAACTGGCGCTGCTGCTTTACCCTTTTGCGATGGCGGCGGTTGCCATCAATCTGTTCATGCTCGGCCTGATCGGCGTCGCATTGGGCTGGCAGGCGATTGACCCGGTCCGGTCTGTGCTCTGGGCAATTCCGTTGGGCCTGCCCGCCACATGGCTAGCCGGTCGTTGGGTCCGCGCGCTTATGGATGAAGCGGAGTAAGGCGCAATCAGTGCGGAGTATCAGGCCACGACTTCAAGCCTCGCGCCCGGGAACTGGCCAATGATACGCGTCACCTGTTCCGGCGCGCACAGGCACAGCGCGGTGGACAACCCATCGGCGACCACGGCACGCGGCGCCGAAACCGCGACCAGCTTTGGCTCCGCGTCCCGGCCATCAGGATGCAGGATATGCCCAGTTGTGTCGTTCAGCAGAGTGCCCCCCGTGGCCGATGTGGCGAGTGCCCGGTCGCTCAGGCGCACGCTGTGCCGCAGCTTGCCCGCGGGGTCGGCGACACCCACTTTCCACGGTTGGCCATCCCCCCGCGATCCGCGCGCAACAAGTTCGCCCATGTCGATCAGCAGGTGCTTCAACCCTCGCTCGGCAAGCATCGCATGGACGCGATCACTCACCATCCCCTGTGCGATCCCATTCAGTGTCAGCGCCATGCCGGGGGTCCGCAGCGCAACCTGCCCGGAATCGAACGCCACATTCCGCCACCCGACCCTGGCCCGCGCAGCAGCGATTTCCTCGGGCGACCGCCCCATGGCAAGCGCGGTCCAGAGCGGTTGAACCGTCGGATCAAAAGCTCCACCGCTGGCACGATGTATCGACGCCGACAGACTGAGAACCTCAAGCAGCTCTACGGACGGTGCATTGATCCGCCCGGCATCGTTCAGCCGTCTGATCTCCGAGTCCGGTCGATAGAGGCTGAAAATGTTCTCCAATCGTAGCAACTCGCGCTCTACACTGGCAAAGATCGGGTCGGCCTCGGTCTGCGAGAGACCCTCCAGCCGCATACTGGCAGGCGCGCCAAGCGCCACACCCCGCCAACGGGCCGAGACCGAAGGACCCGCGAAACCGGGCAGTGCTGCGGCGCTGGCAGAGATGGTCAGGAAGTGGCGGCGGGTCAGATAAGTCATGCCGGGGTCTCCAGGGACTGATCCAGATCGACGGGACCGATGGCAGCCTCATCGGGAATATCCTGCAGCGACACAGCCTTGCCGCCATAGGTGGTGATGAAACCCTCCGCCCCTTCCGCGTCAGCAAATGGCACGATCTCGGGCGCCCCCATGCCGCCTGCGACGCCCGCACCGACCACATAGACGGCCGTATCGGCTGGAACCCAATTGCCTGCGCCGGGCACCTCCCAGCTTAGCGCCATTGCCATGTCGCTGACATAGGCGCCGGAGATGTCGGCCTCGCGCTCAGGGCTTTTCAGATAAGCTACCATGTCGCGCACCTGCGCGAAAAACAGCGGTTGTTCGTGTCCCTTGAGGTGTACCTGCCCCTTGGGCCCGCCATGTTCGGATATATGCATCTGGCAGAAATAGCTGAGCGCGGTTTCGGTCAAATCAGCGGGCGGTGGCGGTGCAGCGGCCTGCTCCTCCTTGCAGCCCGCCAGCGCCACCATCCCGATCAGGATCAAATATCTCATGGCTCAACCCTCCGGAATGCGGCGCGCGCCAACAGCAATGCCAGCACCGGCCAGATCAGCAACGAGGCAGGTGCAGCCCAGACCGGCAGCGCCTGCGCAGCCCCTGACATACCGCTGGCCATCGCCACGCCCTCGGTTGCGGCGATGTTCCAAAGACGAAATGCGTCGGCCGGGTTGGCCACCATCACCCAAGGAAAAAAGGTCTGGGTGAAGGTCCCGCTTTGGTCCATGACCACGGCGCCCAGAAGGCCAAGGTCATAAAGGACGACAAAGATCAGCCAAAGCCCGGCCGACATACCCGCTGCCGTGGTGCTTCCCCCGGCACACGCAGACAGCAGGTATCCCAGCGCCAGAAACACGGCGCCCAGCAGGATTGAAGTGAGGATGAGGCGGCACAGCGCCATGAGGCTCTCGGGACCGGCCCCGCCGAACCACGCGGCCAGCGCCCCGGCGGTGCCGAAACCGACCGTCATGGCAAAGGCCAGCGCCGCCAGATGAGCGGTGAATTTGCCCAGCAGGATCTCGCCACGGCCCGCTGGATAGGACAGCAAAAGCGCCAGACTGCCCCGATCCACGTCGCCTGCGACGGCATCAAATGCGATCATCAGCGCCAGAAGCGGCGCAAGATAGACCGAGAGCGTGGTCATCGACGCGACTGAGACGGTCAGCATGTCGACCCCGAGCGTGCCGGTGGGCGCACTGCCCGCAAATGTCAGGGCCAGCGCAAACAGCACCATGATAAGCGTTGCCACCAGCAGCCAGCGATTGCGACGCAGGATCAGTAGCTCGGCCCTTGTTATGGCCAGGAAACGGGTCATTGCAAAGCCTCCTTCGCGTAATGCCTATAGAGGTCCTCGAGCCGGGGGGGCGTCATTTCAAGGTCGACCACCGCCTCGCCCATGGCCGCGATACGGCGCAGGGCCTGCATCTTGTCGGCAGGCGAGCAGAGCAACTCGACCGAGGCCCCGTTGACCCGATTGCCACCCAGATGCGCAGCCAGCGCCTCGGGATTTTCGCGCGCACGCACCCGTAGCCGGATCGGCAGCCCCGCCAGATCCGACAGGTTCGCCAGCGTGTCATCGGCCACCTTCTCGCCCTTGCGCAGGATCGCGATCCGGTCGGTGCGAGCCTCGACCTCGGTCAGGGCGTGGCTGGCAATCAGCACCGCCGTACCCTGCCCTGCCAGTTCATCAATGATGGCATAAAGATCCTGGCGCGAGATCGGGTCGAGCCCGCTGGTCGGCTCGTCCAAGAGCGCCAGTTTTGGCCGCCCCAGAAGTACCTGCGCCAGCCCCAGACGCTGTCGCATCCCTTTGGAATAGGCGCCGATCCGGCGATCCATCGCATCTGCCAAACCGACGCGGTCCAACAGCGCCGGCACCTCCGCCGCAGCGCCTGAGAGCCGTGCAAACAGCGTCAACTGCTCGCGCCCGGTCAAAGCCGGATGGAACGAGACCGCCTCGGGCAGGTAGGCCGTATCGCGGCGCGCGTCTGCGCTGCCGGGATGCGCGGTCCCTACATGGATCGCGCCGTTTTGGAATGGCGTTAGTCCGAGGATGCATTTGATCAAGGTGGATTTGCCTGCGCCGTTGTGGCCCAGCAGCGCCACGCGCTCGCCCGGTGCGAGGCTCAGGTCAACGTCGTCCAGCACCCGCAACTTGCCTCGTGCCTTGCTGACACGGTGGATGGTCAGGGCCTTGTCACTCATGCGGCACCTTTTCGATTGCTAGGGGTTTCGGGGCGGTCATCAACGGATGGCTGTCCATCACACCGCCAGGCAGTAATGCCGGGAACGCCGATTGCGACCAGCGCACGAGCTGCACCGCGGGTGAGCCCAGCAGCAGCTTGGCCGAAGGCTGGGTCCACAGCACATGGTCCATACTGTCATTGGGTCGGTAAGGCGCATCGGCGATGCCGTTTCCGTCCACATCATAGGCGGCGAAGTCAGACCAGTAATTGCCGCGCCCATCCTCCGACCACTCGACCCATTTGGTCGAGACGTATTTGACTTGTGTGCGATTGCCGACAAAGGCATTGCCGACGATCCGGTTGCGGTCAGAGCCGGCGGTGAAATGGATACCGATTCCGCAGCCCTCGAACCAGTTGTTGGTGAATTCGTTCTTGTTGGCGTTGTAGAGGAAAGTGCATTTTTCCCGCGCACCTACCACGACATTGCCCGAGATCACGCTCTGGTTGGCATAGTTCAACATGACCCCGTGTTCACGGTCATTGATCGAGACGTTGTCCGTGACGCGCACCCGTTTGGTGAACATCACCGCATAACCCAAATCATTGCCGATCGAGACATTGCCCGAGACCTCGGAATTGTCGGCATACATATAATGCACGGCAAAGCGAAGATCGCGGAACAGGTTGTTTCGGAACGCGTTTTTCTTCGAGGAGTTCACGAAAACCCCGTCGCGGCCATATTGTATGTCGTTATCCTCGACCACGGCACCCGGCGCGTTCCAGACATAAACACCGTTGCCACGCGCATTCATGCGACGGTCCTTTCGCCCTTCGATCCGGTTGCCTTTCACGAGGCTTTCCTTCGCCCCGTGGATATCGACCCCGTAGAGATTGTCGATCAGCACATTGTTCAGGATTTGCGGCGCAGTTGCAGTCTTGGTCAGCTTGATGCCGCTGTCGATCCCTTCGTGATCCGAACCCGAGCCCACCACGGTCAAGCCGCGCAATACCACGCCCGGTCCCGTAACGGTGATGACAGTGCCCGTGCCCTGCCCGTCAATGGTCGCATGTCCCATCCCGTCGATGGTGACGGGACGGTCCAGAACCAGTGTCTCAGCATAGAGGCCCGGCGACAGGCGGAGGGTGTCGCCCTCCTCCGCCTGCGCCAATGTCTCGGCGATGGCCCCGGCCCGATTGGGCACGTCCCACTCGCCCGCACAAAGGGGTGCGGCGAGCAGGAGTGGTATCAGCCGGAGCCAGCGCATGGCTTATGCCCCCTGCGGCTCGACCAGCATCCGACCGCGCATTTCCATGTGCAGCGCGTGGCAGAACCACTGGCAATAGAACCAGTGCACGCCCGGACGATCAGCCGTAAAGGTGACCGAGGCGGTCGCCATCGGCGCAACTTCCATTGCGATGCCATAGTTGCCCAGGCAGAAGCCGTGCGTCACGTCATCCACGTCATCGAGATTGGTGATGTAAACCGTCACCTCGTCGCCTTGTTTGACAGTGAACTTTTCGAGGCTGAAGGTCGGTGCCTGCGATGTCATGTAGACCCGCACCTTGTTGCCGTCGCGGATTGGCTCCTCGGCGCCATCCTCCAGTTCGATGCCATCGGCCTCGGCCTGTTTGCGCGCATCTTCCCAAGTGACGTCATTGCGGTCCCAGATATTGACCGGGTTGACGATATCCCGGCGAACCATGATCGAGTCGTGCGGCTCGGCAAAGGTCGGGCCATCGTGGACCACTTTCATCTCGTTGGTCGAAATGTCGATGAGCTGTTCGTTCTCGGGCTTGAGCGGGCCCACGTTCAGGAACCGGTCTTTCGAAAACTTGTTCATCGAAATCAGCCATTTGCCGTCGGCTTCCTTGGTTTCCCCCATGGTGGTGGAATTGTGGCCCGGCTGATAGTGCACATCTACCTTCGAGATGATCGGGTCAACATCAGAACCCGCGTAAGCTTCGATCGCTTTGTCGATGTTCCACTTCACAATCTGGCTATCGAGGAACAGCGTGGTGAACGCATTGCCCTGACCATCATAGGCGGTGTGAAGCGGGCCAAGGCCCAGCTGAGGTTCACCCACGATGCAGGACCGCGGGTCGGCATCGCTGTCGAACAGGGCGTCTAGCTTGGTCACGTCCATGATCGACACGGTGGGCGACAGCTTGCCGTTAATGCAGACATGCTTGCCGTCAGGCGCAGTATTGATGCCGTGCGGCGAGTTCGGGATCGGGATGTAACGGGTGTAGTTCTTGTTCTGGCCCTTACGCCCATCAAGAACCTTGACGCCCTTCAGTTCCTGATAATCCCCGGCTTCGATCCCCGCTTCGATTTCTGCAAGGTTGAAGACGACAACGTGGTCCAGCTCGTTCTCGGTCATCTCAGCGAGGTTCATGCCCATTTCCGAGTTGTACGAGGTCGAATAGGCGTATTTGCCCTGATAGTCGCAGTCGGTATTGTCGAGGTTGCCCGACACGATCACCTGCCACGCCACTTCCATGGTGTCGCCGTCCAGCGCGGTGAAGATGTTCACGTATTGCGATGGATCGTCCAGCACGGTGCCGTCATTGACCAGCGGGGTTTCATCCTCGCCATTGGCAAAGACGTATCCGGTACGCGGGAATTTCTGCGGGCGAAGACCGTGGATTGCCTTGGCGTTCGGGATCTCGGTGATCTTGTCGCATTTCATTACATCGCAGCGCACGCGGGCGACACGGGTGTTGGCCTTGTCGTTCATGAACAGGTAGCGCCCATCATAGGTGCCGTCGGTGAATGACATATGCGGATGGTGCAGGTCGCCGTTGTCATAAGTTTTAAGGCCACGCTTGGCGAGAAACTCTTTGGTTTCAGGTAGCAGGCCATCACTCATGATCTTCAGCGACTCGTTGGTCTGACCCCAGCCGGTGGCCGAGCAGCGGTTGAACACCGGCACCCGCATCAACTCGCGCATGGATGGGAAGCCCAAGATGCGCAATTCGCCGGTCTGACCCGAAGACCAGAAACCGTAATACTCGTCCAGCTCGCCGGGCTCCAGATTGACCTTGGCGGCAGCGCTTGCTTGGCGCGCGGTCATCATCGTGGTGCCAAGCCCGGTTGCAGCCAGGGCGGCCCCGGTTGCGGTGGCCCCCATCAGGCCCCGGCGTGTGATGTTCAGTTTTTTGTCTTGATCCGACATCGTCATTCCCCCTTTCAGGAAGCAGTTTGTGGTTTAGCGTTCGGGTGGTTCACCGGCGGTTGGCCGAGCGGCATTTTCAGCGGGGCACTCCCCACCTTCTCGCGGCGTTTGAGCTGGCGGATAACCACCGGGCATTTAGTTTCGGACTGGTAGAGCACCTGACAATGCAGGCAGGTGACACATTCGTTCGGGTTGATCTCACCGGTCGGGTGGATCGCCTGCACCGGGCATTCATTTCGGCAGGTCTGGCAGGGGCTGCCGCATTCCTTGTAGCGCTTGAGCCAGTCAAACATGCGTACCCGTGCCGGAATTGCCAGCGCTGCACCCAGAGGGCAGAGATAGCGACAATAGAACCGTTCAACGAAAAGCCCGACCGCCAGTAGTGACAGCGCAAAGACGACAAAGGGCCAGTCACGCATGAACTTAAGAATGATCGCGGTCTTGAACGGCTCGATCTCGGCATATTTTTCCGCCAGTGGAATCGACACCATGCTGAGGCCAAAGAGCCCGAGAAAGATCATATATTTAAGTGGCCAGAGGCGCTCGTTCAAACCCCAGGGCAGCGTCCATTGCGGCACGCGGCAGGCCCGTGCGATCTTGTTGGTCAGTTCCTGCAGAGCACCAAACGGGCAGAGCCAGCCGCAATAGGCCCCCCTGCCCCAGAACAGTAGAGCGGCGGCGACAGCAAACCATTGGATGAAGACCAGCGGGTCCAGCAGGAAGGCGTCCCAGGTGAATCCGGTTCGCAAGCTGCCCGCCAGCGCCATCAAGTTGACAACGCTCAGTTGCGCATTCGCATACCAGCCCACGAAGAACAGAGTGGCGGTCAGGAAGGCGATGCGGAACCAGTAAAAAACCTGCGCATTTGCAGTGACCTGGAACTGAAAGAAGAACGCAGCGGTCAGCAGCAGCAACATACCGCCCAAGGCCGCGATCTCAACTTTCCGATCCTTCCAGATGCGCTGCCATAGGGCGGCCTTGGCGGCGGCCTCATCGCTGGCATCATTCACGACGGTGGGGGCGGCAACAGGCAATAGGTAGTGCTCGGGCAGCTTGTAACCCAGATCGAAAGTCAGAAAGGTTTTTTCGACCGCGCCCACGGCCCGTTGCGCGAGCAGCTGCAGCCGGAAGGGGGCTGCGGGGTCGAATTCTGCGTCGGCGGGGATCTTGAAGATGTCCAGCTCGGAGAAGCTGGGCGCGTCGGGGGCGGCAACTTCGCCCAGGCGTCGCTGCTGCTTGTCAAAAAACCGCACCGACTGGTCGCCTTGAATCAGCTGGATACGGTCGAAGATCCCGCCGCGCACATAGCCCGAGCCCTTGAAACTATAGGCTCCCCGCCCCAGCACCAGAATGGCGTGCTCGCCCGGTTCCAGCCACCCGGTCAGGTTCCTGTATTCGGCCTCTCCCAGCAGGGATTTGCCAATCGAAGGCACCGAGACCAGAGCCATATGCATGTCGATATAGGTGTCATCGGTTTCGCCCGGCTCGGGCCGTTTGCTGGCGCGCGCATCACCGGTGGCCTCGAACGCCGCGTTGATCTGGCCGATATCCAGCGTCAGCCGCCGGATCGAGCCATCGCCCGACAGGGTGGTCCAGTCCGATACGGCATCCTGCGCCATGTCGATCTCGCGTTTCGGCCCGTCGGGCTGCACCGGTGACAGCCCGCCCAACCCCAGCGCCCGCGCCACCTTGATGCCACCGCGCACTAGGCTGTCATCAATCACCATAATCGTGACCGTTGCGCCCGAGATGATGTCCAGATCGTGACCCTCGCCGCCGGGCTCGGCCTCGCGTTTCAGGTCAAGCCCGGCATAGCCTTCGGTCAGTTCGACCATGCGGGAATTCGGGATGCCGATCAGCACGATGGGCTCGGAGTGTTTGACCAGTTTCACACCGGTCAAAACCGCGTCGGCATCGATGGCGGCCACCACGTGGATCGGCTTGCCGGAATAGCCCGTCGTTCCCACGAAGTCAGAGGTGAGAAATGCCCAGGCCACGGTCTCGCCACTGCGCAGCACGGGCGCAACGGGCACATCCTTGCGCACCGGGCCAAAAGCATCGGCATCTGGCGAAAGTTCGGCAGGGGAAATGTCGGGCAGGAAGCTGGCCAGACTGTCGGCCCGCGCGCCAAGCGCCAGCAGGCAGGACAGGACAAAGGCCAAAATCAGTTGGGTTGCGCGACTTACGACCACGGCGCACCTCCGGTTATGGGGTTGGACGCCATGGACGCGCGCAGGGCGCGCTCAGCAATATTCAGGGCCGCGTGCGGAGGTCCCCGGTTGTCCGGCCAGAACTGCGCCGGATTTCGGACATCGCTTTGGGCCGCATGACGCATTTCTACGCTCAATGGCTCGGACGCCATTTTCAGGACCGTTTCCGAGACCAACGGGGCGCAGGAACTGACCGCGCAAAGCGTGCAGTTCTGGCATTTCGGGCAGGGATCGCTTTCTCGCTTTTCGCCATCGCTGTCGACCTGGATCCAGACCGCCGCACCATCTGAGCAGATCTCGATCCAGTCGCCAACACCCGCGCTGGGCAGCGACGGTGCCATCACCTGCAACAAAATCAGCACAATTCCGAAAAACGCTGAAGCGCTTTTGGGAAAAGCCCTGAGAGTTTTTGCGAGGTGGTTCATGAATCCGGTTCAGTAATGTGACGCGCGACTTCTACGCCAAACCGTTCCCGCACCTCTTGACATAGATCATGTCGCAGCGGTTTTAAGGAAAGGAGCCGGTTGACAAAACGGGTGACGGGCGTGATTGCTCCGGGTCTATCGGCTTCTGCTCTAGCAAAGGTGCCAGACGTGACGCATGACGCCCATAAACTCGTGGCCCGCAAATCGCTGCTGGTGCGGTCGCTTCCAGAAAAGCATATCGAGAATGTGCTGAGCCATGCCTTGTGGCGCAGCTATGGCCGGGGTGAAACGCTGTTCCTACAGGAAGAGAGCGCACAGGCGATCCATGTGGTTCTGGACGGTTGGGTCAAGCTTTACCGGGTCTCGCCGACCGGCGCCGAGGCGGTCGTCAGCGTCTTTACCCGCGGCGAAAGTTTTGGCGAGGCGGTGGCCCTGCACAACCGCCCCTACCCGGTGTCCGCCGAGGCGGTGACCGCCTGCGAGGTGATGCATATTCCCGCAAATGTCCTGATCTCGCTGATGCGACAGGACCCCGAGATCGGGATCTCGATCCTAGCCGCGACCTTCAGCCATCTGCACGGGCTGGTGGCACAGCTTGAGCAGCTCAAGGCACAGACCGGTGCGCAGCGGGTGGCCGAGTTCCTGCTGACCCTGTGCCAGAACAGCGCCGGTGGCTGCGAAGTCACGCTGCCCTATGACAAGATGCTGATCGCGGGGCGTCTGGGCATGAAGCCCGAAAGCCTGTCGCGCGCCTTTTCCCGGTTGAAAGCGGCCGGAGTGAGTGTCAGTCGCAACCACGCCGAGATCGCCGATATCGAAGCCTTGCGCGAGTATGCCGAAACCGATCGCGCCGATAGCTGGCACAAAAATTAGATCAGGCGCCAACCAACTGTCGGTATATCTGCGGCAGGGTCAATGTCAGGCGCGCAGGATCGGGAATGACGGCAAAGCCCCCTTGCCCGAACATGCGCGGGAACCAGCTTTTGCCGGTTTTGTCCACGGTGACGCCAAAGACCGATTGCCCCGCGCGGCGTGCCTCGCGCACCGCCATGGCGGTGTCCTCGATTCCGTGACGGCCTTCGTAATGGTCCAGATCGTTGGGTTTGCCGTCGGTGATGACCAGCAACAGTCGGCGTTTGCGGCTCTGCTCTGTAAGTTCGGCAGAGACATGGCGGATCGCCGCGCCGAGCCTCGTGTAAAAGCCAGGACGCAGCGAGGCGATGCGCTGTTCCACGATTGGTCCCATCGCTTCTTCGAACCCTTTGCAGCGCTGCACATAGACTCGGTCGCGCTTGAGCGATGAAAACGCGTGGATCGCAAAATCGTCGCCGCAGGCATTCAGACCCCAAGCCAGCGCCGCCAGCGCCTCTCGTTCAACGTCGATAACCGCTCGCCCAGAAACTGCGCTTTCGGTAGAGCGGCTGACATCGAGCAGGATCGACACCGCCAGATCGCGCGCCTCGGGTCGCGATTGCATCCAGACCCGGTCATTGCCCTGACCACTGACAGCGCGGTCGGATTCGGCACGGACCGCCGCATCGATATCCAATTGATCGCCGTCTAGATGGCCCCGCGTCATCACGCGTCCGGGGCGCAGTGCCTCGAACTGGCGCTTGACCGCGCGGATGCGGCGCGCAGTTGCGGGGTCCTTGCCAAAGGCCTCAGCCTCGTCCCGGACATCGGCGTCGGAGGTCAGGACATTCACATGATCTGGCAGGTACTGGCCCGACCGAACATCCCACTCGGGGTACAGCACACGGCCCGACAACCGCTCACGATCCACGTCTTCCGGCGCTAGATCGAGATGCAACTTCAAGCGTGTCGGCGGTGCCTTGGAAATCTGACCCAATCCGATCTCATCCTGATCGTCTGCGGCCTTCTTGGCGTTGTCGGGATCATCATCATCCACCCGGCGATTGAGATTGAGGAACTCGGTCCAGCTAAGGATCGCCTCGAACTTGTGCAGGATGAAACTGTCGCTGCGGGCGGCCTGATCGGATTTGCGGCGCCGTGCGCGATGGGTCTTCTCACCGGAGTCTTCCGGCGGTCCCTCGGTTTCGCGGTTTTCGACCTCATGGGCATCGGAAAACGCCACCTTTCGCAACTCGGGCCAGAGCGGCACCGGGCGAAAGGGCTGATAGCCGCGCGGGGCGCTCACGTCGGTATCAAGTCGCTTTGCCAGTTCTGAAAGCGGGCGGGGATCGCCCAGCATGTGGCGGATCAGTTCCTCCATTGCCATCTCGATAGGGGGCAGATTTGGCACGGTGCGCTGATGCAGCAGCCCTTTGCACAACTCTTCATAAAGCGGGCGCAGACCGGGGGCGTTTTCCAAGGTCCGGATGACCATTTCGCGTGCTGCATCCAAAGTGCTCAAATCGGCGCGCAGTGGATCCGACTCTTCGATCTGCGTTCCGGCATTGGCCGAGACGGCAGCCAGCCAGACATAAAGCGCAGCATTGGCTTCGCGCACCGGATAGACCGCCAGCCGGTCCGGCAAGCGCAGAACCTCACCGTCGAAACTGGTGCGCGGCAGCGTTTCGGCTTCGGTGCCAAGCCGCCGCCGCCAACCCAGCCGGTGGCGCGAGACTTCGGGCGAAACCGGGCGCAACTCTACGGTCGCCCCGCCGCCAAGCCCGCGAAAAAGAACGGCCAGCCGCCCGGCGACCTCAGAGAGGTCTACCGCGGCCTCGTCATGCGCTAGTGGCGCATCCAGACGGCTGGCAAGACTGTGCCACAGTTTCCCGATGGTTTCTTCGGGTTCCCATGGCTCAAACTCGATCCTGCCCATGTGCCGGCCTCACCCAAAGACGGCAGTGACAAGATCGAGGAGGCCGCGTTTGATATCCTCATCATCGGTCAGAGGTTCGACCATCGCCGCCAGAATGGCGCGGTCGGTTGACATGCCTTGCGCGATCAGCGTCGCCGCATAGACCACGAGCCGGGTCGATACCCCTTCTTCCAGATCCTGGCCTTTGAGTCCACGCAGCTTGCCCGCAAGCCGCACCAGTGCCGCACAACGATCCGGATCGAGCCCGCTTTCCTGCGCCACAATCTGCGCTTCGACAGCTGCGGCGGGAAAATCGAACTCCATCGAGATGAAGCGCTGGCGGGTCGACGGTTTAAGCGTCTTGAGGATGTTTTGGTAGCCGGGGTTGTAGGAAGCCACGAGCATGAAGCCGGGCGCGGCCTCCAGCTCTTCGCCGGTGCGGTCGATCGGCAGCATGCGGCGGTCGTCGGTCAGCGGGTGCAAAACCACCGTCACATCCTTGCGTGCCTCGACCACTTCGTCGAGATAACAGATAGCGCCTTCGCGTACCGCGCGGGTCAGCGGGCCGTCGACCCAAACGGTCTCGCCACCTTTCAGCAGATAGCGCCCGATCAGATCGGCAGCCGCTAGGTCGTCATGACAAGCCACGGTGTAAAGCGGCCGGCCCAATTGCGCCGCCATATGCGCCACGAACCGGGTTTTGCCGCAGCCTGTCGGTCCTTTTAGAAGCACCGGTAACTTGTTGGTATAAGCCGCAGTGAAAACATCGCATTCATCGCCTTGGGTAAGATAGAAGGGGGCGTCTGCCGCCCCCTTCTCGAGGTGCACGGATCCATCCATAACCATCACTCCGCAGGTGTTTCGGCTGCGCCGGGTTCAATGACCTCTTTGCGGGGCACCCAGATGGCGTAGATGAACAGCAGCGCGCCGATCACCACCACTGTACCCGAGCCAAAGCGCATCCAGTAGAAGATTTCGACCTGATCCTGAACGTCCATGTAATAGTCGCCCAGTACCCGCTGCATATGGGTTTGAATGGTTCCCGCGAAGGTCAGCACGAAGGTCATGAAGACCATGCCACCAGACATTAGCCAGAACGACACCATATTCAGCACCTGGTTATAGGGATCGCGCCCTTTCAGGATCGGCATCGCATAGGTGAAGATCGCAAGGTTCAGAGAGACATAGGCCCCGAAGAAGGCAAGGTGGCCATGGGCTGCGGTGATCTGCGTGCCGTGTGTATAATAGTTCACCCCGTGCAACGTATGCAGGAAGCCCCAGACACCCGCGCCGAAGAAGGCCAGTGTTGCACAGCCCAGCGACCACAGCAGCGCGGCTTTGTTGGGATGGTCGCGACGACCCTTCCAGACCATCACAAAGGCAAAGGCCATCATCGCAAAAAACGGGACCACCTCAAGCGAGCTGAAGATCGATCCGATCCACTGCCAATAGCCCGGCGTACCAATCCAGTAATAGTGGTGCCCAGTGCCCAGGATGCCCGAGAACAGCGCGGCAGCTACGATTACATAGAGCCATTTCTCGACGATCTCGCGGTCCACGCCAGTCAGTTTCAGCATCAGATAGGCGAGAATCGAGGCCATGATCAGCTCCCACACGCCTTCAACCCACAGGTGGACAACATACCACCAGTAAAGCTTGTCCAGCCCGAGGTTTTCGGGGTTGTAGAAGGCAAATAGGAACAGCAATGCCAGACCCCAGAGGCCCAGGATCAGAATGTTGCTGATCGCGGTCTTGCGACCCTTCAGCACCGTCATGGTGACGTTGTAGAGGAAGATCAGCGCCGCAACGACAATCCCGGCCTTGACCCACTTGGGTTGCTCAAGGAATTCGCGGCCTTCCTTGCCGAGAAAGAAGTTCCCCTCGAACAAGTTGAAGACATAAGTGACCACGACGCCGAGTGTGCCGATCACCAGAATGGCCAACTGGATGTAGGCCAGCTTGGTCGAATGGATCTCGCGCTCTGTCTCTTCCGGGATCAGGAAATAGGCTGCACCAAAGAAGCCGGTGATCAGCCAGACGATCAGCGAGTTGGTGTGCAGCATCCGCACGATGTTGAACGGCAGCGACTCCGACAGCGTATTCGGAGAGACATAGATCCAGCCGGCCAGCAACCCGCCAAGCACCTGGATCGCAAACAGCGCCATGGCCACGGCGAAATAGGCCAGCGCAATTTTCTGGGATTGATATTTCATTGGGTTAAGCCCTCCTTAACCTGCGTCATTCGGCGGCCATTGCTGGGCGTCGATATGGTCTGTCCAGATGAGGAAATCGGTGAGGTTCTGCATCTCTTCATCGCTCAGGTCGAAATTCGGCATTTGCCGCCGCCCTTCGATCCCGGTCGGCTGGCTTTCCATCCAGCCCTTGAGCGAATCGAAGGCTGATTCCGGGTCGTCCAATACGCCCCAGCGAGTCATCACATTAGCCAATTCGGGGGCGAAATAGGCGCCCTCGCCCAACAAGGTGTGGCAGTTGATGCAGGCGTTGTCCTCCCATACGCGTTTGCCGGCTGCGACGCTTTCGGTCAGCGGCTGGGACGCGGTCGAGGTGTTTACGATGTAACGGTGTGAGTGAAATGTCAGCCCCACAAAGATGAGGATGAAGAACAGTGACCCGCCATAGAAAATATTGCGGGCCATGCTTTTGGTCATGACTTCGCGCATTGCGCTCTCCTTTGCGCCGCGTTGGTGATGAGAACGAACATGTCGATTGCGTGCGACCGGGACCTTAACGAAAGTCAAGCCTGCGGGATTAAGCTACTTGAACGGTGTGCTGGGAATTGGATCCGGGCAAGTTGGCTACCAAAGTGGCAATCCACTTTGAACCGGTTTTGATGTTAGGGTCCCGGTGAACTTCAAGAAGAAATCCAAACCGATAGGGAAAAGCGGCTTGTGCGGAACCGCTGCATCATACCGGCTCTTTGGCCAATAAATTCTAGCGTTCCGAACCAGCCGGTAACTGATAGAAAAACAATTAGGGAGGACAGAATGCTCGATACAACACTTGCCGACCAGACCCAGGCATTTTTGGACGACTTCGGACTGGTGCTTGCGGAGGGTGACATCGCCAAGGCAACCGACATGTTTGCGGAGGAATGCTACTGGCGCGATCTTGTGACGTTTACATGGAACTTCAAAACGGTGGAGGGCAAGGACGAGGTTGCCGACATGCTTTCGCACCAGTTGGCCACGACGAAGCCCTCGGGTTGGTCCATCGCCGAAGGCGAGGTCCCGACCGAAGAAGACGGCGTCGTTACCGCCTGGATCAGTTTCGAGACTGAACTCGCACGCGGATACGGTCTGATCCGGTTGGTGGGTGGCAAAATCTGGACCTTGCTGACCACGATGGTTGAATTGAAAGGCCATGAGGAACCCAAAGGATTTGCTAGACCGCTTGGCGCCAAACATGGAGCAGGCAAACACCGCACCACCTGGAAAGAAGAGCGCGAAAAGGAAGAGGCAGAAATTGGTTATCATACCCAGCCCTATTGCCTGATCATCGGCGGCGGTCAGGGTGCCATTGCGCTCGGCGCGCGGCTGCAGCAGCTTGGTGTCCCCACTGTCATTGTCGAGCGCAATGAGCGGCCCGGTGACAGCTGGCGCAAACGCTACAAATCACTCTGCCTGCATGACCCGGTCTGGTACGACCACCTGCCCTACATCAAGTTCCCCGAGAACTGGCCCATATTTTCGCCCAAGGACAAGATCGGCGACTGGCTGGAAATGTACACCAAGGTGATGGAACTGAACTACTGGACCCGAACCACCGCGAAATCCGCAAGCTATGATGCCGCTGCCGGAGAGTGGACAGTGGTCGTGGACCGTGATGGTGAAGAGGTGGTGCTGAAACCCAAGCAGCTTGTTATGGCCACCGGCATGTCGGGCAAGGCCAATGTGCCCGATTTTCCTGGCATGGACAGGTTCAAGGGCGATCAGCATCATTCCTCGAAGCATCCCGGACCGGACGCTTACAAAGGCAAAAAGGCCGTGGTAGTTGGGTCCAACAACTCGGCCCATGACATCTGCGCGGCGCTTTGGGAAAATGATGTCGATGTGACCATGGTGCAGCGCTCATCGACCCATATTGTGCGCTCTGACACGTTGATGGATCTGGGCCTTGGCGCGCTCTATTCGGAAGAGGCTGTCGCGGCGGGTGTGACCACCGAAAAAGCCGATCTGATCTTTGCCTCCTTGCCCTACCGGATTCTGCACCAATTCCAAATTCCAGCTTATGCAGAGATGAAAAAGCGAGACGCGGACTTCTATGACGGCCTGGAAAAGGCCGGGTTCTGGCTGGACTGGGGTGATGACGAGTCTGGGCTGTTCATGAAGTACCTGCGCCGCGGGTCAGGCTATTACATCGATATCGGTGCAAGCCAGTTGATCATCGACGGTGAAATCAAGCTCAAGCGCGGTCAGGTCATCGAGGTGGTCGAAGACGGGGTGCTTCTGGATACCGGCGAAAAGCTGGACGCCGACCTGATCGTTTATGCCACGGGCTATGGCTCGATGAATGGCTGGGTCGCGGATCTGATGGGGCAGGACATGGCCGACAAAGTCGGTAAGGTCTGGGGCCTTGGCTCGGACACCACCAAAGACCCGGGTCCTTGGGAAGGTGAACAGCGCAACATGTGGAAACCTACCCAGCAAGAGGCACTGTGGTTCCATGGCGGCAACCTGCACCAGTCCCGCCACTACTCGCAATTCTTGTCGCTACAATTGAAGGCGCGCATGGAGGGGATCGACACCCCGGTCTATGGCCGTCAGAAGGTGCATCACCTGGGGCGTTGACGCCACGTGTTCAGAATTGAACCGGAGGTCAGGGCATCGGGTTTGGCCCGCGCAGGTTCATCACCAAACCCGGCAAACCCGCCACGCGAAAGCAATGCAGGCCGGTCCGCCAGGCGTTCTGCAATGTCGGGCGGGCCAGCTTGCAGTGCCAATGCGCCGAGATTTTCTGTGTCGCCGTCATAATTTTGCGGTTTGTGCAATCGCGGCGTGACCGCACAGTGCCACTGTCAGCGCCTCCCGGCACTGAGACCTAGAGTGCACCGACAACACCGGTACCCCCTTCAGGGCACAGTTCGTGGCCGGACATAGCGATGCAACAGGCGTGTCGCCATTGCATCGCGGGATTGAGACAGGTTCATAATCTGGGTGCTTTTCTAGCGAAGGACCTGTGATAATATCTCATATTGTCTGCAATGCAGAAGAATTGACATTCCGTCGCGATCAGTATCGACTGGCCCAACAGCACTTTTTGAGATTTCCAGACAAGAGCGGCCTTATCACGCGAGTGTCATGGAATGCGGCTAAGGCGACAAAGGACGCGGCGACGGGGCCAGTACCCAAGACGTTGACCGCAGGAAGACGTCGCTGAAACAAATCTGCGCTGCCAGCGCGAACGGCTAGATCGCGGAAAGCCCGGCATTTGTGTTCAGCAGATATTGCGAGAAGAACGGAGTGCTTGCCGCGCCGATCCCACGGGCGTTACCACCGATGTTGCCCGGTTCGATCCCGGGGACCACCAATCCACGCGTGTCCTGGTTGACCAGGTAGCGCCGCACCCGCTCTACCAGTTCGTTGCGAACGGGTTCGGGAAAGGCGCCGTCGATCAGGATGGCCTCGAAATCGATCACCGAGCAGATCGACAAGGACGCCTTGGCAAGTTCTTGCGCCGTCTCGCCGATCCACGGGTCGACATAGCGTGACAGGGCGCTCCAGTCTTGTGGTTGCTGCCATAGCAACTGCGGGTCCAACCCGGCCTCGAGCAGGCGGGCTTCGAGCAGGTGGATCGAGGCAACGTCGATCAGTTGCCGACTTTCCCCCATGGGACCGGTGCTGCGCATTGATCCAAGTGCTCCGGCATTACCCTGGTTACCCTCGAATACAGTGTCATTCAGCACAACGCCACCGCCAATAAACGATCCAATGAAGAAATAGGCGTAGTCGCGGTATTTCTTGGCGCTGCCATAGAGATGCTCGGCGCGGCAGGCCGCGGTCGCGTCATTGATCACAAAAACCGGCAAGTCGCTGAAGTCCGCCACCCGCGTCGCAAAGCTCAGATCTTTCCAAACTTCGAGCCTTCCGGTAGGAGCGCCCACCAGATCGTGCCATTTCCACAGCTGGAACGGCACTGCTATCCCAATGCCGCAAAGACGGGCGCGCGTGGCCTCGTCCATGCCCCGGCACAGGGTTTCGATGCCCTGTTCAAGAAAACCCAACAGCATATCGGGCAGAGGATAGGGAAATGACGTATGCAGTTGGTTGCGTACCCTGCCCGCGAAATCGAGCAACAACAGATCCGCGCTGCGGCGCCCGATCTTCAACCCCAAAGACAATACGCCATCTGGGTTCAACTTCATCGGAATCGACGGTTTTCCGACCTTGCCCCGGATCGGCTGGCCGCGCGTGACGAACCCGTCTTTCTCAAGCTTGCGCAGGATCACCGAGACCGTCTGCGGTGACAGCCCGGCGCGGCGCGCCATGTCGATACCCGGCAACGCACCGTTACGCTGCAACATGGATAGAAGCAGACGTTCGTTGTAGTCGCGAACCCCGCTCTGGTTCACGCCTCCGACACGCCCTCTGACATCCTGGCCATCCATAACGCCGACCATACTCATCTCCTGTTCACAGAAAAGATGCCAATCAGCGTTTAATAAATCAAGTTTATTTATTTATTGACAGGTCGCAGGGAATCAGGCTTGCTAGAAGGCAACCTGAAGCCGGGAGAGCGCTCAGGTGCAGGCCGGGCGAGTTTGTCCCGGTGTCAGGAAAATTCCTTGGGAGGACATCATGAAAAGACTTTTGACTTCGTCGGCATTGGCTTTGACCGCGCTGGCCGGAACCGCCTCGGCGGATGAGGTTGCCGCCTGCCTCATCACCAAGACGGACACCAACCCCTTCTTCGTCAAGATGCGCGAAGGCGCCGAAGCAAAGGCTGCCGAGCTGGGCGTGAGCCTGAACAGCTATGCCGGCAAGGTCGACGGGGACCACGAAACTCAGGTCGCCGCCATCGAAACCTGCATTGCAAGCGGTGCCAAGGGCATCCTGCTGACGGCGTCGGACACCAGTTCGATCGTTCCTGCTGTCGAACAGGCCCGCGAGGCCGGGTTGCTGGTCATCGCGCTGGACACCCCGCTTGAACCGATTGACGCCGCAGACATGACATTTGCTACTGATAATTTTCTGGCAGGTGAACTGATCGGTCAATGGGCTGCCGCAGCTCTAGGAGATGAAGCGGCCAACGCCAAAATTGCGATGCTTGATCTGGCCGTCAGCCAACCGACAGTGGGCGTGCTGCGCGATCAGGGTTTCCTGCAAGGGTTCGGCATTGATCTGGGCGATCCCAACAAATGGGGCGATGAGACTGATCCGCGCATTGTCGGAAATGACATCACGGCAGGTAACGAAGAAGGTGGCCGCAAGGCGATGGAGAACCTTTTGGCCAAAGATCCGGAAATAAATGTGGTATACACCATCAACGAACCCGCTGCCGCCGGCGCCTATGAGGCGCTCAAGGATATCGGGCGCGAGAACGACGTTCTGATCGTATCGGTCGATGGCGGTTGCCCCGGAGTGGACAACGTAAAGGATGGAGTGATCGGAGCCACATCTCAGCAATACCCGCTGCTGATGGCTTCCAAGGGGATCGAGGCAATTGCCGCCTGGGCCAACGATGGCACCAAGCCGCAAGCCACCGATGGCAAGGATTTCTTTGATACCGGCGTGTCGCTGGTCACCGACAAACCTGTCGATGGTGTGGACAGTATTGACACTGCCAAGGGAACCGAGCTGTGCTGGGGCTGACCCGCCCTCGCGCCACCTAAACACACAAGGAAAGAGCGGGACCCGCCCCGCTCTTTCCAGCCATCCTTTTCTACGCTTCTGCCGAAAGTAAACCAATGCCCTCATCAGACAATTACGAGTCTGTCGCCACAAGCGCAGAACCCGAGATCGCCTCTTTTGACGATACAGAGAAAGGGCTGGTTGGACGGTTTCACCATGCGCTTCATACTACACCGGCGCTTGTTCCGCTGATCGTGCTGCTTGCAGCGATCGTGATCTTTGGACTGCTGCTGGGCAGCAAGTTCTTCTCGCCTTTCGCGCTGACCCTGATCCTGCAGCAGGTGCAGATCGTGGGCATCGTGGCTGCGGCCCAAAGTCTGGTGATCCTGACTGCGGGCATTGACCTGAGCGTCGGAGCCATTGCCGTGATTTCTTCGGTGGTGATGGGGCAGTTCACCTTCCGCTACGGTTTGCCGGTCGAGATTTCAGTGATCTGCGGCCTGCTCTGCGGCACTGCGATCGGGTACGCCAATGGCTGGCTGATCGCGGTGATGAAATTGCCACCCTTCATCGTGACACTTGGCATGTGGCAGATCGTGCTTGCGGCAAACTTCCTCTATTCCGCCAACGAAACTATCCGCAGCCAGGATATCGAAGACAACGCGCCCCTGCTGCAGGTGCTCGGCGCCAAGGTGAATATCGGCGGAGCGGTGTTTACGGTGGGTGTGATCTTCCTGATCTGTCTTGTTCTGGTGCTGGCCTATGTGCTGCGCCACACCGCCTGGGGGCGGCATGTCTATGCGGTGGGCGACGACCCCGAAGCGGCCGAGCTGTCGGGGGTTGACGTCCGCCGGACGCTGATCTCGGTCTACGCATTGGCCGGTTTGATCTGTGCCTTCGCGGGCTGGGCCCTGATCGGCCGCATTGGATCGGTGTCGCCTACCTCGGGCCAGCTTTTGAATATCGAAAGCATCACCGCCGTGGTGATCGGGGGCATCTCGCTTTTCGGCGGGCGCGGTTCGATCCTGGGCACGTTTTTCGGGGCGCTGATCGTCGGGGTCTTCACGCTGGGCCTGCGCCTGCTGGGCGCGGATGCGCAATGGACCTTCCTGCTGATCGGCGCGCTCATCATCGCGGCTGTCGCCGTGGACCAGTGGATCAGAAAGGTGGCAGCGTAATGGAACCGATCCTGAAAGGCCGTGGCCTGGTGAAGCGTTATGGCAAGGTAACTGCGCTCGACAAATGCGATTTCGACCTGATGCCCGGAGAGATTTTGGCCGTGATTGGCGACAACGGTGCGGGCAAAAGTTCTTTGATCAAGGCGGTGTCGGGCGCTGTTATCCCGGATGAAGGCACCGTGACGCTTGAAGGTCAGGACGTGCAGTTTACGTCTCCGATCGAAGCGCGCGAGGCGGGGATCGAGACCGTGTACCAGACCCTCGCCATGTCCCCCGCCCTGTCGATAGCCGACAACATGTTCATGGGCCGCGAAATCCGCAAACCCGGCTGGCGTGGCAAGTACCTGCGGCAACTGGATCGCAGGGCGATGGAAAAGTTCGCCCGCGACAAGCTGACCGAACTTGGGCTAATGACGATCCAGAACATCAACCAGGCGGTGGAAACGCTGTCGGGCGGGCAACGACAGGGCGTCGCGGTGGCCCGCGCCGCTGCATTCGGGTCGAAGGTCATCATTCTTGACGAGCCCACCGCCGCGCTGGGGGTAAAGGAAAGCCGCAAGGTGCTGGAGTTGATCCAGGATGTGAAATCGCGCGGCATCCCGATCATTCTGATCAGCCATAACATGCCTCATGTCTTCGAGGTCGCCGACCGTATCCATGTGCATCGGCTGGGCAAGCGCCTCTGCGTGATCGATCCAAAAGATTACACCATGTCCGACGCCGTGGCCTTCATGACCGGCGCAAAAGAGGCGCCCGTTGCCGCATGATGGCACTGGATCCACCGATCACTACTCTGATCGATACCATCCTCGCCGCATCCCGTGCGGGCCGGCGGCGCCTTGTGGCACTGGCCGGGGCGCCTGCCAGTGGCAAATCAACGTTGGCCGAAGCGCTTGCAGAGGGGCTCAACGCCCGCGGGTGTAACACAAAAGTGGTGCCCATGGACGGGTTTCACCTCCACAACCCAACCCTGATCGAGCGCGGCTTGCTCGACCGCAAAGGCGCGCCCGCGACCTTCGATGTCATGGGATTTGCCCATCTGGTAGCCCGGCTGCAGGATGAAGATGAAGTCTTTTACCCGACATTCGACCGTACTCGGGACATCGCCATTGCTGGTGGCGGGCTGATAGGCCCGCTATGCGACACGATCATTGTCGAGGGCAACTACTTGCTGTTCGACGCCCCCCAATGGCGCGACCTGAGCAAGCATTGGGACCTCTCGGTTCGCCTGGATGTCCCGTTGGAGACTCTCGAAAAGCGGTTGATCGACAGGTGGCTAGATCACGGGTTGTCCGAAGAGGATGCCACAACTCGCGCAACCCGAAACGACATTGCAAACGCCCGCAGCATCGCAGGGGCCATGTTGGCTGCCGACGTGACTGTCACGACAGGTTACGCAGGCCCCGCAGGCTAAGTTGTTTCGCAAACTCTGGATCGATGCGCACCCTTCAGGAATAGGGTTCTGTCCTACGCATCCAAAGAGTTGGACGGCTCTGTTGCCCCACGCGAAGAAGCACAAATTCCTATAGAAAAACCAAAGAAACGAAAGTTTCACCGTATTAGTGCCAGCTGAGTCAGGTACGTCGAAATGCGTCAGGAATGTTTCAGTAGCCGCGCGATTGATCTTGCCACCAATCCGCCGCAGCACCAAGAATTTACCGTCGATACGCAGTCATCTGGATGGCCAGTGCAGAGCCTTCAGCGAAGGCTGGATCATTGCCCCAATAACTAACGTGCTTAATGCGCTTGAAGCCAGACCATAAGGCTCAGATGGGCGATACCTCGCGCAGTTCATATTGAGGCGTTTGACGGAATCGGGGCCGGATGGTACCATTTCGCCATATATTTCTAAGTTACTGCAATTTTTACTGCGCAATTTTTACTGCGCAATTTCAAGTTAATGAGTGACAGCAACTTTCGAAGGCTGGCCCCAACAAATCGACGTGACATCAAACGTTTAACAGGTCTCGTGATCTCAATACTTTAGTGTCGGTCGTACGGAAGCCGGACAGTGTCGCTCATTATTCAGAACCTCAATTTCAGGGGAGCGTCTGATCATGGCGAATTCTAAATCGACGAAACCAAAGACACGAAAACCAAGGAAAAAGGGCTCGGACGGCTCCGGCGGTGGTAACGGCCGGGGATACGGCGACGGCGGAGGTGATGACGAGCCTACCGGCGAAGTGCCCGAAAACCTCGATGTTCACGAGGCCTTTCTGAAACACCGGCTCGAAGGGGGTGAAGAACCCTCTTCGCAAGCCTATGCCCGCGCCGTCGAACAATTCAAGAAACTTCCCGGCGCCATCCGTGGCAAGCCTGCCTTCATCCCACCCACCCCTCCGGACGACGATGACGGAGACGACGGCGATAGCAGTGGCGGAGCGGAGGGCAAGAAATGATACCAGGAACAGTTTGGAAACCCATCGGCCCCAGCCCGATCACGGGGGGGCGCGAAGATAATGGTCTGATCACATCCATCGCGACGCATCCCAGCGATCCGGACATTGTTTATGTCGGCACTGCCGATGGCGGTATCTGGAAAACAGGGGACGGGGGCGACAATTGGTTGGCCCTTTTTGACGAAGAACTGTGTCTGGCGATCGGAGAGCCCAATTGCGTGGCCATCGACCCCGGCGACACCGATGTGATCTATGTCGGCACGAGCACGCGAGGCGCAGTCTCGGTGCAGCAGAGGGTCGGCATATTCAAATCTCGTGACGGTGGTTCGAGCTGGATTCTGCTCGGTTCGGGCTATCCCGAGGGCAATGATGGAAATGCGGATGATTTCGCGAACCGCAATGTCAATTCGATCATTGTGGATCCGGCAAACTCGCAGATCGTCTATGCCGCGACGAACCGTGGTGTCTGGGTCTCGAACGATGGTGGCCAGAACTGGGTTCAGGGTATTGGTACGGCCAATTTCGACGCCCGCTCGCTGGAGCTTGACACCACCTCACCGGCAGGTGCGCGCATCCTTTATACGGGTATGAGCCGTCAAGGCGTGTTCCAGTCGACCGATGGCGGTGCCAACTGGGCGCCGATCATGACTGCGGCCACCCCGGCGGTCGCGGCTGTTCTAGGCGGCGGCGTTGTGATGGGCCAGGTCCTTGCGCGGCTTGCGCCACCGACCTCGCCTCCTGTGGCGGGTGGAATCCAGGTTATCTATGCGGTCATCGCCCATAACGTTCGGGGCTCCAACCCCGATCCAATCGGTCTGTTCATGAGCACGGATCAGGGTGCGACATGGACCCAGCAGGCCGCAGCAGGCGCAGCCGCCGCGACGACCTTTGCGGGCTATTGCATGACGCTGGCGGTTGATCCGGCCTCGCCGGGGGATGGTGCCAACGATATCTTGTATTGGGGCACTCAGAACCAGGTGCGGTCGTCCGATTCAGGCTCAAATTTCTCCAATGTCTCGAACGGTCTGCATGCCGATACCCATGCCTGGGGCTTTTTCCAGCCACCAGCACCGGCGACGACCACGATCTATTGTGGCAATGACGGCGGTATTTTTCGGTCGACGGATGACGGCGCGAACTGGACGGCGCTTAATTCCGGCGGCTTCCAGACCACGCTCATCTACAACATGGACATCAAACCCGGCGCCACCGGCGACGTGACCGTCGCGGGCTTTCAGGATAACGGGCACAAGCGCACCAACGGCGCGCTGGGATGGACGTCGATCGGCGGCGCGGATGGCTGGGACATCGTCTATGACGGTGTGACCGCGGACCGCATGCTGTTCACGCGGAACGGTGGCAACCCGGCAACCCGGGTGCGGCGTTCAACCGATGATGGCGGCAGCAACAACGACGTGACGCCGTGGGCTGGAGGCAGCGCCGAAGATGCCTTCTATCTGGCGAGCCTTGCCGCTGATCCCGGCAATGACGGGATATTCTACGTCGCGAGCAACGCGAATATTTGGCAGAGCCTCGATGGCGGCGTCACCTGGCGCACGATCTTTCCCATCGGGTCGGGCTTTATCACCCCGAGGATCGCGGTATCGCCGACCAACGGCAACAACGTAGTCGTTTCAGCCGGTGGGCAGGTTTTTGTGTCGACAAACGCGATGGCAGCGACGGTCGGGCTTCCGAATGGCGTCACTTTCGCCAATATCACACGGAACCTGCCGGGCCGAAATGTCACCCGGTCGGCCTTCGATCCCAACGATGAAACGGCGATCTTCAGCGTGCTTGGCGGTTTCGCCACGGCTGGCGCGCCGGGGCACGTTTTTCGCACGACGATTGGCGGCACCCAGTGGGCCGACATATCGCCCAACGTGAACGTGCCGTTTGGCGCCATTGCACTGGACGGGGACGAGACGCCTTCGACCATATATGCAGGCTGCGACCTGGGCGTGCTGCGTTCGGTCGACCGGGGCAATACATGGTATGTGCTGGACGACCTGCACTTCCCCAACGCGCCAGTGACCGATATCGTTGTCGGGCGCGGATCGAACGTTCTGCGGGCTGCGACCTACGGGCGTGGCGTGTTCGAATTTGCCGCGCCCGAAGGCCCGGTCATCGCCGTCAACCTCGAGGACAGGTTTGAATTCGGCAGAGTTTGCGATGGCCCTGTGTCGCTGACGTTGCAGATTTTCAATGTCGGCACAGATGACCTGATCATCAAAAGCGTGCAGCGTATCCTTGGCTCGACCGCGTTCAGCGTCGAGGCATTCCCCTCCACACCCCTGTCGATCGCACCCGGAGGAGAGGTCGATTTCACGCTGACCTATACGCCTTCGGCACCGGGCGCGGCGGATCTGGCAACTATCCGGATCGCAAGCAACGACCCGGAATCGCCAACCGTCGATCTGCTTGCAAGCGGCGAGGGCGGTACCGCGGCAGCCGAGCTGTCGATTGCAGATAGTGGCGATTTTGGCGAGGTCTGTGTCGGCAAATTCCGCGATCAGGGGCTTGTGATCAACAATTCCGGCCACTGCCCGCTGCTGGTCAGCGGTATAGCGTCTTCCGCGCCGGAATTCTTCGTGCCCATTACCGTGTCCTTCCCGCTGAAGATCGCACCCGGTGCAAGCATGACCCTGCCGCTGCGCTATCAGCCTACGGCGTTCGGCAGTGACCTGTCGGTGATCACCGTCAGCAGCAATGACCCGGACAGCCCGGCACAGCTTGAAGTGCGTGGAACCGCGCCGCCTCCGCGGTTGGTGCTGTCATTCGCCGATGACGGCGATTTCGGAAACGTCTGTGTCGATCATTTCAGCGACAAGCCGTTGGTGCTGTCCAACAGTGGCAAATGCCCGCTGACGATCATGGCAATCTCGTCGAATTCGGCGGAGTTCATCGTGCCACAGGTCCTGACCTTCCCGATCGTGATCGCCCCGGGCGCTGCGGTGCCGGTGACTATTCGGTTCCAGCCGATATCCTTCGGCCCGAAAGCAGGCACCATCACGGTGGTCAGCGATGACCCGGCAAGCCCGGCAACCATCGATCTCACCGGATTTGCCCCAAGTGGCAAACTGTCGATCACCGGCACGGGGTGCTTCGGCGGGGTCGAACTTGGGACCCACGCTCTGACCACCTTTGCCATCTGCAATACCGGCGATTGCGATCTTCATGTGACCAAGGTCGGCTTCAAGCCACCCAGCCGCTGCGAAGAGCTCTCTCACTGCGACAGCTGTGGATGCGATTGTGATTGCGGATGCGACTGCAATTGCGGATGCCAGGACGACGGCTATGGCAAACACAAGGGAAAAAGGCGGCATTGCGATCAGAAATGTCTGAACTTCAAGATCGTCAGCAACCCGTTCCCGGCGACGGTCAAGCCTGGCTCCTGCCTTGACCTGATCGTGAAATACACGCCGACCTGCAACAACTCTGCTTGTTGCAAGCTCGTGGTCAAGACCGACGATCCGAACAATAAGAAGGTGTCGATCTTCGTGACAGGTCATCTGAAACGCACGTTGCATTCGGCCCTGAAGTGTTGGGCCGGGCAAGAGCTGAGCGACATGATCAAGGCGGGAAAATCCTGTTGACCTATCGCCGCCCGATCATCCGTTACAAAGGCGACTTGCCGGTGGTGCGGCAGCGTTTCGCTGGAAAAAAGCTGCTTGCACTGTCACCCGGGCTCGCGGTGCTCCTCTCGGCCTTTCTGGCCGGGGCGGTGGCCGCCATGTTGATCATGAGTGTGTTTATCCTGGCAATCATAGTGTTGGTTCTGGGTATGTTTGCCTTCGGATTTGGCAGGCATTTGCTTGTTCGCCGTCGCGGTCCGACCCGGCGGCGGGCGCCTCATGACACGGGCAGAGGTTAAGTTTGCTGCCCCGTGAGAACGTCCCGGCCGGAGGGGCAGCGCTTGTCGCGCTGTTTCTCGCCGACCTTATCGTGCGGACAAGCTATCAGATCGGCAAGGCGCCAGTGCTGCCGGTCCTTGCGCACGGTCTTGGTGCCTCGCCGTTGCTGCTCGGCGCCATCATATCGGTATCGACCGCAACCGGGCTATTTCTCAAACCCCTTTTCGGGCTGCTTTCGGATTATCGCGGTCGGTGGATCTGGCTGCTGACAGGAACCACTCTGTTTACTGTCATCCCATGCCTTTACCTGTTTGTCGAACGACCCTCGGACCTGTTCATGTTGCGGTTGGTGCACGGGCTTTCGACGGCAATCTATGGTCCGGTGACCATGGCCTATATCGCCGCCTGGCGCAGCGAAAAAGCGGCCGAAGCCTTTGGCTGGTTCGGGCTGGCGCGCACCGCGTCCTACATCCTTGGCCCGCTTGTCGGTGGTGTCGCCTTGACGTTCGCTGCGCCTGAAACGATCTATGCTGCGACCTGTTTCCTTTCCGCGCTTGCATTCATTCCGACATTGTACCTAAGAAACGCGGATCACATCGCGATCCCGCAAACGTGGTCGGTGACTGGCGCTGTACGGTCAATCTCGTCCAGCCGCCCACTCATCGTTCTGGCCGTGATCGAGGGTACGACCTACGTGGCGATCTACGCGGTCAAGGCCTTCATGCCTGTCATGGCCCTTGTTGCCGGTCACCAGCCTCTCGAGATTGGCACATTCCTTGCGATCCAGGAGGCTGCAAATGCCGTGTTGCGCCCGCCCATGGGGCGGCTCGCCGATCGAACCCGCCCCGTTGTGCCGCTTCTGCTTGGTCTTGGAGCCCTTGCCGCAGGGCTGCTGGTGCTGTCGGCTATGGGTCCAACTCGGTTCGCAATGCTGACGGCAGCGCTGCTCATCGGGGGGGGACAGGGCGCGTTCGGCCCGGCAACATTGTCGCTTGTCGCGGGCGCGACACCGGTGCAGCATCTCGGCCTTGCCTTTGGCAGCATCGGCGCCATCCGGAACGCGGGCAAGATCGCCGGCCCGATCGTGGCCGGTGCGCTGGTCAGCACGATGTCCTACCAGGCCTCATTCGCAAGCATCGCGGCGATTCCCTTGATGATCGCGCTGTGGATACTGTGTCTATCCGGAACCTCGTTGGCGATACCTGCCAGTGAGGCCATGCGCGTCCAAAGGGTGAAGGCACCCCGGAGAGGGCGCTAGAGCGCAGTCCAAAAACAGCACGCGGTGTTTCTGTCTATATTGCAGCACAGACAGTTCTATTGCGTCGTCCCGAGCTTGGTCGCCAACCAAGCTTCGACATGTGGCATGTAATGCGCGATTTCTTCTGCAACAGAGGGGGTGCTGCTGAGCCAGTTGTCATAGGCAACAACGTTCTCGGGCCATTGAACTGCCGTTCCAAGCCGGTCCGTGATGACACGCAGCCAAATAAAGGTAATCGGGTAGCCGCAGTCGAACAGCCGCAATTGCCCATTGTCAAACCCCGAGAGCATCGTTCCGAGTTGTTCGAGTCTGGCATTCATAGCAATGATCGCGGCGCCAATAATGTCATGATCTCTTGTGGCCGGATCGACCAAGGGAAAGAACTGCCTGAGCGCGGGCTCCAGGCGGGTATCGTGAAACCTGCTCATCTCACGATACCTGGCCCGTTGTCGCGGGTTTTCCGGCATCAGCGGATTGTCTGGATAAGCCTCTTCCAGATATTCGATGATCGCCTCGGAATCTCCCAGGACAAACTCGCCGTCTTTCAGTGTCGGCAGGTTGCCGGAAGGGATGATTGACCTGTATTTGTCAGAACCGACACCGCTCGGTGGCGGCTCCTCTTTCCAATCCAGCTGCTTGTGCCGCAGGGCTATGCGCAGCTTTGCGCAGTACAGACTGTGAGGAATCGCGTAGATCGTCAGCATTCATCCAACCGTCAAACCGTCTGAACACCCGTCTTGACTGGCAGTCAGATCTCAAATCGTGAACCATATCCTACTGGGTAAGTTTCCATTTCAGGGCAAGATCTTCAAATAAATCTTGCTCTGATTTCAGCGCGATCCAAGTGTTCACATAGTTGATCCACACCTGGTCCGACTGCGGCAACAACATGGCAATTGGCGTTGGCGAGCGCGGCTCCGATACAGGCACGATCATCATCTGCGGGTATTTTTCGACCAGCTTGATGGCCTCGACATTGGAGGTGATATGGGCGTCAGCGCGGCCAGAAAGCACTTCCTGGAAATCTCGTGCTGGTGCCTCCACGATCTGGTGCTTGGCATCTGGGAAATACTGTTTGACCTGCTTTTCCTGAGTGGTGCCAAGTGTGGCGGCCACAGTTGTTTCCGGCGTGTTCAAATCGGCCCAACCCGCGAAGCGATCGGCGTTCTTGGACAGGATCAACGGAACCGTGGCGAGCGAGAAATAGCTGTCGGAATACCCTGCCGCCTTGGCCCGTGCCGCCGAAACCGACGCAGAGCCCGTAATGTGGTATTTACCCGAGCTGACGCCGTTGACCAGCGTTTTCCAATCGGTCGGAACGAACTCCACCTCAACCCCCAGATCGGCGGCAAGCGCTGTCATCACGTCGATATCATAGCCGGTGTAGCTGTTGGTCGCCGGATCTTTCATTGTCATCGGGTTCCAGTCACCCGTTGTGCCGACCTTCAAGACCCCAGTACTCAGGATATCATTCAAAGCGGATTGCGCTGTTGCCGGCACCGCGAACAACATCAGCAGAACAAATCCAAGGAGCGGCTTAATGCGTTTCATTATTGGGTCCTCCCGTACACCTGCCTGAGAAAGCATTGCTTCAAGATTAATTTATTGCATTTAGGTCAACAAATTACTACCCCTATCTTTAGCAGGAGGAGGTCGCAGGCATGCAGTCCGCTAGCCCACTTATCAAGCTGGACGCCGTTTCGAAGCACTTTGGAGAGTTCCAGGCGCTGAAACAAGTGTCGCTTGAGGTGAAGCGCGGTGAAAAGGTTGTGATCTGCGGGCCGTCCGGGTCCGGGAAATCCACGCTGATCCGTTGCGTGAACAGCCTGGAAGCACACGAAAGCGGCACAATTGTCATTGATGGCATCGAGCTAGATGAAAATCCGCAAAACATGAGAAAGATCAGGTCCAAGGTTGGGATGGTCTTTCAGCAGTTCAATCTATTTCCACACCTGACCGTTCTGGAAAACCTGATGCTGGGACCGGTCCGGGCGCGAAAGCTGTCCTCTGACAAGGCACGTGAAACTGCCCTGACATATCTGGGGCGCGTGCGGATTCCCGAACAGGCGGACAAGTACCCGCGACAATTGTCCGGCGGTCAGCAGCAGCGCGTTGCGATCGCGCGCTCTTTGTGCATGGAGCCGGAGATACTGCTATTCGACGAGCCGACCTCCGCGCTTGATCCCGAGATGATCAATGAGGTCCTGGATGTGATGGTTGAACTTGCAGACAGCGGGATGACAATGATCTGCGTGACCCATGAGATGGGCTTTGCCAAGAAGGTCGCGGACAAGATGGTCTTCATGGATCATGGCGAAATTGTCGAGGAAGCAACGCCCAAGAAGTTCTTCGCGGCCCCGGAAAGTCAACGCTGCCAGGACTTTCTGGAAAAAATCCTGCAACACTGACTGCATTGGAGATTGGGATGTTGGTGAAGCGCCCGTTAAACATAATCCTGGTCTTGCTGCTTCCGGTTCTGCTGTCTGGCTGTGCTGCGGACTGGGGTTGGTACGTGGTCAATCCGACAACCAAAACCGGTCTGACCAACCTTAAGTTTCTGCTCAGCGGGCTTTACTATACGGTTTCCCTCTCGCTGATTGCGATCTTGATTTCGGTTTTTGTGGGCCTGTTGATCGCCCTGCCAGGACTGTCACAAAAGACCTATTTGCGACGGATCAATAGGGTCTATGTCGAACTGGTCCGCGCGATCCCCATTCTGGTTCTGATCTTGTGGGTCTATTATGGCTTACCACAGGTAACCGGCTTGTCCATCGGGGTGTTTTGGGCCGGGGTGATTGCACTCGCATTGTCCGACAGTGCCTTTCAGGCCGAGATTTTCCGGGCTGGCATCCAATCCATCGACAAGGGGCAATATGAGGCCTCGCACAGCATCTCGTTGAGCTATACCGACATGATGCGATTTGTGATCCTGCCGCAGGCGATCAAACGCATTCTGCCTGCATTGGGCAATCAACTGGTCTATATGCTGAAGATGTCCTCTCTGGTCTCCGTGATTGGGATGCAGGAACTGACCCGCAAAGCAAACGAGTTGGTTGTGTCCGAATACAGACCCCTGGAGATCTATACGATTCTCGTGCTGGAATACCTGGTTCTGATCCTGATCGTATCCGCCGGTGTCCGTTGGTTGGAGCGAAGGATGAAGACAGATGAGCGTTAATGAACAATGACCACTGTGACATCAACAAGACTGGATCAGCAGGAAGGTCGAGTTGCTAAGGTAAGACAATCCTCGGAGAATCGAAATTACGTCATTACAAGGCCAGGAACAGGGCGAAACCCTGTGACTCGTTGTGTTGCAACTGTTGCAACATACCGGTCACTCAGACCAAGCCTGCATCTTGCGGTCGATGGTCTTGCGGGACACGCCCAAACGGCGGGCTGCTTCGGCGCGGTTTCCGCCGCACAAGTCAAGCATGCGCAGGATATGCCGCTGCACAACGAGATCCAGATTTTCAATCGCCTGTGTCCCGATGACACTACCGCCACCGGAAAACTCCTCTGGGAAGCCGCCCAGAATCACAGATCGTTCGATCAGGTTGCGCAACTCTCGCACGTTTCCTGGCCAGTCATAGCGGCGCAGCTTCAGCAACGTCTCTTCGTCCAGTTCTAGCGACGGCATGGCAAGGGCCGCCGAAAACTGCGCCATGAAATAGGCGGCAAGTTCGACGATATCATCCATCCGGTCCCTGAGCGGCGGCATGTCGATCTTCACCACATGGATGCGATGATAGAGATCGGCGCGAAAGCGCCCAGCCGAGACAGCAGCTTCGATGTCGTCATTGGTAGCAAACAGGAAGCGGACATTCAGCGGTATCTCACGCTCGGCCCCCACCGGGCGCACTTTCTTGTCCTCGAGCACACGCAAAAGCGCTGCCTGAACCGTTTCGGGCATCTGCGCGATCTCATCCAGCAGCAGCGTCCCGCGATCAGCCAGCAGCAACAGGCCCGGCTTCAGCCGGTCCTCGGCACCGACGATACCGAACAGTTCTTCGGCAAAGCGGTCGGGCTGGATCGTGGCGCAGTTGACCGGGACAAAGGGTGCCACGGCCCGGTCTGAGGCGTCATGCAAATGCCGCGCGGCCAGCTCCTTGCCGGTGCCGCTGCCACCTGTGAACAGAACCGACGTGGGCAGCGGCGCAAGGCGCGCCAGCATGGCACGAACCTCTTCCATCGGTTCGGAATTGCCCAACAACTTCCCATGCCCGCTTCCCGAGGACAGTTCGCGCCGCAGCAGCGTGTTGTCGCGTTCCAGGTACTTGCGGTCGAGCGTCCGGGCGACGGCGCTCAGGATCTGGTTCGCGCGGAAGGGTTTAAGGACAAAGTCACTCACCCCCGCCCGCAGCGCAGCGATGGCCGTTTCCAGATCGGCATAGGCGGTGATCAGAATTGCGTCGGCAAAGAACCCCTTGCGCTTCTGCTCGGTCAACCAATCGAGGCCCGTCCCTCCCGGCATCAGGTTATCGAGGATCACCAGGTCATACTGCGCCTCATCCAGCGCTTTGGTCGCCTGTGCCGGCGAGCCCACGGCATCCACGCGCTTTACCCGTGTCTCCAGCGTTTTTGTCAGAAAGTGGCGCATCCCCGGCTCGTCATCAATCACCAGGATCGACGCCCCCGCCAGCGAGGTGCCGTACATGTCCAGCGAGTGGCTTGGCGGCGCGTTCATAATATCAATCAAGCCTCACAGTGTCGCCCGATCTGCGCGCCTCGGTCGCATAGCCCAATTCCTGCAAGCCGAAATACGCGCCCACCGAAATGACGATCAACGCGGCAAAGCCCATCATCATGGCCTTCATGGTCAGTCCTCCTTTGTCGCGCGGCGCAAGAACGCGATCAGGTCGGCCCTGTCTTGCGCACCGGCAATCACCTGCATCGGCATCTTCGAGCCGGGAATATAGTGGTCCGGTCCCTCGTCAAACAGCGAGTCGATGGTTGTGTCGCCCCAGATAATCGCAGAGCCATTGAGACTTGGCGAGTAGCGATAGCCCGGCACGTTCCCGGCCCTGCGCCCAAACAGCCCGTGCAGCGTCGGCCCCGCCTTGCGTGATGGACCAGCATTTAGACTGTGGCAGATTGAACATTTGCGCATGAATTGCCGCTCGCCGTTGCCCATGGTGGAAACATCGCGCAGGAAGCTGCGACTCCCGCCTGCGGCAGGGTCGTAAGAGCCCAGTAACGCGACGGGCCAAGCATAGATCACGTCGTCGATCCCGCCCGCATGAATCACGGTGCCGTCGGTGGAAAAGGCCAGCGCCCAGACCGGCCCCTCGCGCATGGCGCGGAAATCGCGGGTGATCTGCCAGTTGTTGGTGTCCACGATCATGATATGTCCCTGGCCATCGCCGATGGCAAGCTGGCCGGTCTGCGGGTGGTGCTCCATCGACAGGATCGGGCGGCGATCAAGCGTATAGTCGGCCAGTTGCACACCCGTCTCTGGGTCGATCACGCGCGTGGCGCCGTCAACAGCGCCATAGGCGATCCAGTCATCGTGCACGACAACCCGGTTGATCCCAAAGCCGTGATTGGCGATCACGCGCGAGGTCAACTGGCTGTCCGATCCCTCCCAAACCCGCAGCGTCCCATCTGATGAAGACGAATAAAGAGTGCCATCCGGCGAGAACGCGACATCCGTCACGTTTGAACGGTGGTCCAGTAAGTCAGAGTTCACAAAGGTCAAAGGGTCCGACGCATTCGTGCGCAGCAGATCAACAAAGTGCAGCAGGCGAATAGATCCATCCCAGCTCGCGACTGCAATACGATCGGAATCGGGATCGGCGTGAATGGCGATGGCGCTGATCTTGCCCTTGAGTTCTGTTACCTCGAAAGGGTCGCTCAGCTGAGGATGCCAGAGAAGAACACGAAAGTCATCGCCCCCCGACAGCAACACAGGTGCAGCGTCGTAATTCAGGGCAGTCACCGCCGCATCGTGGCCCTCCAACCATTCCGGCCCCGGCCAAAGTCCTAACGAGTTGTCAAAACTTGCCGACGCAAGCCGCCCCTCGGGAGACACGTCAAGCGCCATGATCGGCCCACCATGACCCTTGTAAGTGGTAAAGTCCTGTGCTGCCGCGGGCAGCGCCAGGCACAGGCACAGGCTATTCAGCAGGCGTCGCATCTTTGGGTGCCGCTTTGCCTTCTTCTTCCAGCTCTTCCAACCACAGTGAATGGTGCTGCCGGGCCCAGGCCTCGTCCACCTCGCCGGACCCCATGGCGTCATAGGCGCCCTCCATCCCGATTGAACCGATATAGATATGGGCAATGATGATCGCCATCAGGACAAAGGCGACGATGGCGTGCCAGGCCTGAGCATATTGCATCTCTTCCTGCGGGGCGAGGGCGGTGGGCAGCGGGCCATAGATCGGCAGTTCGGTGATCCCGACACTGCGCAGAATGTCGAAGGTCTTCAGAAACATCGGGAATTCGAAGGGAAACAGCAGCGACACGCCCGAAAGCGCGATCGACGCCCCCAGCAGGATCACGCTCCAGAAGATGATCTTCTGCCCGCCATTGAACTTCTTTGCGGGCGGGTGGTTGGACCCGACGATGCCACCGGCCTGGGCAAACCAGGTCAGGTCTGTACGGTTGGGAATGTTGTGCCAGACCCATAGGAAGAACACGGTGACCAGAGCAACGATAAAGGCCCAAGCCACATTGTTGTGGATGAGTTTCGACCCCATCAGCAGTGTTGCGTTGAAATCCTTGGAAATGTAAGGCGCGATGAACATGCGGCCGAACAGGGTCAGCAAACCGGTTATTCCCAGTAGGATGAAGGAGCCTGCCAGCAGCCAATGCGCGGCCCGCTCAAAAGTCTTGAACCGTATCACGGTGCGACCGGTCATTTCATAATCCAGCCTGATCCGGCCCCGGAGAACAAAAAACACGGCCAGCAGCGCAATGGTGCCCAGCAGCAGGTACCCGCCATATTTCACCAGCGGCCCTTGTCGAAACTCCAACCACGCCATGCCGCCATCCTGCATCAGCACGGTCGCGACCTCGCCCCCCGATGACACAGTTACATCCGCCGACCCATAGCGCAGTTCGCGCCATAGCTCGGGGTCGGAGGCACCGCCGAGTGTGCCCAGCTGACCCGTCAGATCGCGGACCGCGCCGGCGGCATCACCTGTCTTGGGCGCGACCTGCTCGCCCCGCTGGCGCGCCATGATGTCCTCAAGCGTTTGCGCACCGCCAGTGGCAGAGCGATCCGGGGGTGGCGGGGCCTCCTGCGCCGCGACGGGAAGCGCCAGACAAAGGGCGAGTATGCAGAGAAGAGCGCGCATAGGAGTCCTCAAGTAGCGAAGCAGTAGGACATCGAAAATATCCCTAAGTAGCAGAGCGATAGGACACGAAAGGCATCCTCATGCAGCGAAGCGAAAAGACGCTACAGGCACCCACGATCTGCCAGCACCAACCAGAATGTGACAGTCCGGAGAAACCACCGGCGCGCGCCTGAACGGGCGCCGGTGGCAAACGGGACTTACCCGTCCTGACGACCATAGGCTGAACCCCAACCCCACGCACCAGAACCGAAGCCACGGGCCACAACGCGTTCGCGGTAGATGGCCGATACGACATCGCCATCCCCAGCCATCAGCGCCTTGGTAGAACACATTTCGGCGCAGATGGGCAATTTGCCCTCGGCGATCCGGTTGCGCCCATATTTGGCGAACTCGGCGGTGGAGTGGGTTTCTTCGGGACCACCGGCGCAGAAGGTGCATTTGTCCATCTTGCCGCGCGACCCGAAATTGCCGGCCTGCGGGAATTGCGGCGCACCGAAGGGGCACGCGTAGAAGCAATAACCGCAGCCGATGCAGAGGTCCTTGGAGTGCAGAACCACCCCTTCCTCGTTCTGATAAAAGCAGTCCACCGGGCAGACCGCCATGCAGGGCGCATCGGAACAATGCATGCAGGCCACGGAAATCGACCTCTCACCGGGGTCGCCATCATTGATGGTCACCACGCGGCGGCGGTTGATGCCCCAGGGCACCTCATGCTCGTTCTTGCAGGCCGTGACGCAGGCGTTGCATTCAATGCAGCGCTCGGCGTCGCAGAGAAACTTTGCTCTTGCCATCTCTCAGGTCTCCTTACGCTGTCCAGATCTTGCAGAGAGTCACTTTGCTCTCCTGCATCTGGGTGACTGAATCATAGCCATAGGTCTGGGCCGTGTTGCAGCTTTCACCCAACACATAGGGGTCCGCCCCTTCGGGGTATTTGGACCGCAGATCCTCGCCCTGGAAATGGCCGCCAAAATGGAACGGCATGAAGGCCACGCCCTCGCCTACCCTGTTGGTAACCATTGCCATCACCTTGACCTTGCCGCCTTCGGGTCCTTCGACCCAGACCTGGCTGCCGTCCCGCAAGCCCAGATTGTTGGCGTCACGCGGGTTGATCTCGACAAACATGTCCTGTTGCAACTCAGCAAGCCACGGGTTCGACCGGGTTTCGTCCCCGCCACCCTCATATTCGACCAGGCGGCCGGAGGTGAGGATGATCGGGTAGTCCTTTGAAAAGTCCTGCTTCTGGATCGATGCGTACATCGTCGGCAGGCGATAGAACTTGCGGTCCTCGTAGGTGGGATAATCTGCCACCAGGTCCCTGCGGTTTGTGTACAGAGGCTCGCGGTGCACCGGTATCGGATCGGGGAACGTCCACACGACCGTGCGGGCCTTGGCGTTCCCGAAGGGCGCACAACCATGCATGATCGCCACCCGCTGGATACCGCCTGACAGGTCGGTCTTCCAGTTGGTCTCGGGTCCCGCCACGGCATCAATCGCGGCGCGTTCCTCGTCGGTCAGATCACCATCCCAGCCCAGATCCATCAGCATCTGCATCGTGAATTCAGGGTATCCGTCCTGAATTTCCGACCCTGCGCTTGCGACCCCTTCAGCCAGCAGGTTCTCACCGTCCCGTTCGACGCCGAAACGCGCGCGGAAGGTCAAACCACCCTCGGCCACAGGCTTGGACATGTCATAAAGGTTCGGCGTACCCGGGTGGTTCATCTCGGGCGGTCCCCAACTTGGCCATGGCAGCCCGTAATAGTCGCCATCTGCGGGACCACCCACGGCTTGCAGCGTCGTCCGGTCGAACGTGTGCTGGTTCGCCATGTGCTTCTTGATCCGCTCGGGGCTTTGACCCGTATAGCCGATCGTCCACATACCGCGATTGATCTCGCGCAGCGTATCCTCGGGCTCGGGCGTCAGGCCGTCTTCTTCCAGCTTGATGTTGCGGAAGATGCGGTCATGGAACCCGAACTTCTTCGAAAACAGCGCGATGATCTCGTGATCGGGCTTTGATTCGAAGAGCGGGTCGATGACCTGTTCGCGCCATTGAAACGACCGATTCGACGCAGTAACCGAGCCGCGGGTTTCGAACTGGGTTGTCGCCGGAAGCAGATAGACCCCATCGGTGCGATCTTGCAGCACCGCCGAGACGGTTGGGAAGGGGTCGATGACAACCAGCATGTCAAGCTGCTCCATCGCCGTCTTCATTTCCGTCATCCGGGTCTGAGAGTTGGGCGCGTGACCCCACAGCACCATGGCCCGCACCTTGTCGGGGTTGTCCATGTTGTCGGGGTCTTCCAAAACGCCGTCGATCCAGCGCGACACCGGGATACCGGTGAGGTTCTGCAGCGACTTTTCCTTGCCATCGGCACCGGTGACTTTGGCAAACTGACCGGCCAGCCATTCAGGATCTTCTTCCCAAACACGCGCCCAGTGGCCCCAGGCCCCGGCCGACAGGCCGTAATAGCCAGGCAGCGTGTGTGACAGAACGCCAAGATCGGTCGCCCCCTGCACATTGTCATGGCCGCGGAAGATATTGGTACCACCGCCAGCGGTGCCCATATTGCCGAGCGCAAGCTGCAGCACGCAATAGGCACGGGTGTTGTTGTTGCCATTGGTGTGCTGCGTGCCACCCATACACCAGATCACGGTGCCGGGGCGGTTGTTGGCCATAGTGCGCGCAACGCGCTTGAGCTGCGAGCCGGGCGCGCCGGTCACACGCTCGACCTCGTCAGGCGTCCATTTGGCGACCTCGTCCCTGATCTGGTCCATGCCCCAGACACGGGTGCGGATGAACTCCCTGTCCTCCCATCCGTTGTCAAAAATATGCCACAGGATCCCCCAGATCAGCGCCACGTCGGTGCCGGGACGGAAGCGCACATACTCGTCCGCGTGGGCTGCGGTGCGGGTAAAGCGCGGGTCACAGACGATGACCGGGGCGTTGTTCTGTTCCTTGGCGCGCAGCAGGTGCAAGAGCGAGACGGGATGCGCCTCGGCCGGGTTGCCCCCGATGATGAATATCGCCTTGGAGTTATGAATATCGTTGTAGCTGTTGGTCATGGCGCCGTAGCCCCATGTGTTCGCAACACCCGCAACGGTGGTCGAATGGCAGATACGCGCCTGGTGGTCGACGTTGTTCGTGCCCCAATAGGCGGCGAATTTTCGGAACAGGTAAGCCTGTTCATTGTTGTGCTTTGCCGAGCCCAGCCAATAGACGCTGTCCGGGCCGCTTTCCTCCCGGATCTTCATCATGCCGCCGCCGATTTCGTCGATCGCCTGTTCCCAGCTGATGCGCTTCCACTCGCCACCCTCTTTCTTCATCGGGTATTTGAGACGGCGCTCGCCATGGGCGTGCTCGCGGACAGAAGCCCCCTTGGCGCAGTGCGCGCCCAGATTAAAGGGACTGTCCCAGCCGGGTTCCTGACCCGTCCAGACACCGTCCTGCACCTCGGCCATGACCGTGCAGCCGACTGAGCAATGCGTGCATACCGTTTTCTTCAAATCCACTTTGCCCGCCGCAGCAGTTGCAGCGTCGGCCCGGGTGACCGTCCCGCCCGTGGCGGCAATCGCCGACAGGCCCCCGATCACCAGTCCCGAACCGCGCAAAAACGCGCGCCGGTCTACCGAGGCATTGGCTGCTTCAGACAGGATACTTGTCCGCTGGGGGCGTCGCGCAACCCCGTTGGTCTTTTTCCTCAGCATAGTTTCCTCCCTTGCTTGCGTCCCGTTCCGGGTTGCTCGCTTGGTTTCGTCTTTGGCCTGCAGCAGTCGGGCGTCACGCAACCAGTCGCTGTCGGCCTGCCTCGTCCGGGCTGATTCCCGGGCGCGACCATCCTCCCTTGTTGGCGCCTAGAACCGCGCGCTGTCAAAATACGCGCGGGTATGCGCGGTATCTTGCATGGTCTCCTTGCTCGGGTCCGGCTCGGCCGCCTCTGCCTGCGCACCGGTCGCCACCGCAACCGCCGCAATAGGCGCTGCCGTTGTGGCCAGTTTCAGAAAGTCGCGGCGCGATGCACCGTCTTCTTTCCCGCTCATCGCTATGTCTCCTTTCGATGTTGTCGGCAGGTTGCCCCACCCTCAATGACGCCGATCACTCGCCGCCGCTCATCCGGAAGGCTTCTGCCTCCACGGTCATGAAGATCCGACCCACCGTGCCCACGGGTGTGTAAAAGACAGAGGTCTTGGCCTCTTCGAGGTCGGAAAAGAAATGCCCGGCCCAGGGGCCGATATGCTTGTTGAAGAACTGCTTTTGCATGGTCAGGTCCGCAGGCGGGCCGAAACGGCCAACGATCATGCTCGCCATCATCTCCATCAGGCTGGCAATGCTGTCTTCGGGTTCGAACACTGTCTCTGATCGCTGCATTCCGGACGCCGCCATGTCCTGACGCAGCAGCGCCAGCGGTTTTTCGTTTAGGAAGCCGGTCAGATAGTAGCTGGCAAAAGGCAGAAGTTCGCCCCGGCCCAATCCGATGAAGAGCTTGTTGAACTCTGTTTCCGCCGCCTTTGGCTTTGTCACGCGGGCCAGCTTTGCCAGCGTGCCGATGGCTTGCCCCAACTCGGTCTCATCACCGGTCAGGCCAGCAGTCTGTGCAAGCAGCATCTCGTCTGGCGGTCCGGCCAGCAGCGCGCCGAGGAAGTTATAAAGATCGGCGCGGGCGCGATCCATGTCTGCAATCTGAATGTCTTCGGCGGTGTCCATCTTCGGGTCTTCCATCGCTAGGCCGTATCGAAACTGAACCGCATCCGCCGCTGCGGCATCGCAACGGGCGCGGGATCAGGCTCTGGCAGAGGCTGCGGGTCGGCCTGCGCGATCAGCGGCGCAGCGTCTTCCTCTGGTTTGATCTCTTCGGTGGCGGGATCTTCGGCGGTTGCTTCTTCGTCGTCCTCAACAAAGGCGGTCAGCATGCCCTTGCCCACCTGATAGGCGGTCTGCAGGTTTTCGACGACTGTCGCGGCGTCGGTATAGTCCTCGCCGTAATCGACCAGCCCGTCGAGATTGGCGAGTGTCGGGTTCAACCGCCAGAGCCGCCGCAACGCGCGGATCTTGAGACGCTGAGGCAGTTCAGCCTGCAGGAAATCCCGAACCGCGTCCGGACTGTTTAGGGCCTCGGGTTCGGGCAGGTCCAAATCGGCCAGAATTTCATCATCCGGGCGCGCCTCAAGCCGGGCGGTTTCGGCTTCGAGCGCGCGGACTTCGACCGCCTGCGCCTCGGCCTCAACTCCGGCGCGGCGCCGGGACCAGAAATCGCGCCCATCGCTCAATGCACCCGCCTCCGTTGCCGCGCGGGTGAGGCATAGATGTCCCCCGTTCCTGCGATCCGTGGATCACCGATGCCGTCTTGCGTCAGGTCGGTGCGTTTCTTGTCACGCTTGCGTTTGACGAATACCTCATCTTGATGAAAATCGGTGACAAAGGCCTGCACCCATGCCATCAGGCCCGCAGGCATCGGCACTTTCTCGACGATCTCTTCGCCACTATCGGTGTAATCCTGCGCCTCGTAGGGCGACGCCGTGACCAGAACCACGTCGAGCGGATGATCGCCGCCCCCGTCACGCAGCACCACATAGATCGCAGGCACCTGAGCCGATAATCCATGCAGATAGGCCTCGGTCTCGGCCCCGTGCAGATCCAAAGTCAGGGTCGCGGCGTGGTATTCGACCGCTTCGCCGTCGCGGCGCAGTTCCTGCCAGTCAGAGGGCCCGGCTCCAGGCAGAACAGCAACGGCTTTCCAGCTGTAGGAGGCCCAGCGGGTCACACCGGGCAGCCGTCGCAAGACGACACCCAACGGCATGTATCGGTGCTGGTGGGGGTTTCGGATCACCCAATCTCCTCCTCGTGAGCAATCAAACCGCCAAAGTGTTCAGCCGAGAAGGGCGTAGTCCCGTAAAAGACACCTCAAGAGGCGCTTCTGGCAATTTGGCCAGCCTGTCCGGGGGCCGCGGGCGAAATGGGACGAATTGTCCAATATGAGTGTTTAACTCAGGTTTATGGATTGGTACTAGGTCGCGAATCACCTGCCCGATTCGAGGCCTGTTGTGGCGCATAACCTGTTCTTAAAATGGTTTGTGATACGTCCCAATCCTGACTAGGCTGAGGTCAAAGATTGGTCGAACAGGGGGGCAAAAAGCCACCTGTCACAGGGGAGGCAAACGTGGTCAAATCATTGATAACGTGCGATTGTTTGGGAACCCAGGCCATCGACGCCGAGGGCTTGTCTCAAGCTACCGGACTGAACGTCGTCCGCCCCTGCTCGGCCCTGTGCACTACTCAGCTGGAGCGCGCGCAAGCCGCTCTCGAAGGGGAAGACGCCGTTTTCTGTTGCACACAAGAAGCCCAGGTTTTTGAGGAGTTGGCAGAGGGTCTGAACCGCCCCGCGCCACCTACTCTGGACCTGCGTGACCGCGCAGGCTGGAGCGATGACGAAGCACCGAAACTGCCCAAAATGTCCGCGCTCGTCGCCGGTGCTATGCTGCCCGCAGAGCCGGAAAAGACCCTGGATGTGGTCAGCGAGGGGATGTGCCTGATCCTCGGCACTGCCGATGTAGCGCTGGAAGCCGCTGCGCAATTGAAAGAGTATCTGGGCGTCACCGTGCTGATCGAATCTGGCGACGTGCCCGACGCGCGGGAGTTTGATGTGGTTCTGGGCAGGCTGCGCCGTGCCTCGGGGGCGTTTGGCGGGTTTGAGGTGGTGATCGACGCCCTGCAACAGGTGAACCCTGGCGGTCGCGGGGCGTTTACGCTTAGCGACCCGCGTGACGGTGCCGTGTCGCACTGCGATATTATCCTGGATCTGCGCGGCGGCACGCCCTTGTTTGTGGCCCCGGAAAAGCGCGACGGATACCTTCGCGCTGATCCCGGTCATGCGACCGGAGTGGGTGCCGCCATCATGGCCGCCTCGCATATGACCGGCACATTCGAAAAGACGCTCTACGTCAAGACCACGCCTTTGCTCTGCGCTCATTCCCGCGCCGAACAGACGGGGTGCACCAATTGCCTCGATCTGTGCCCGACTGGAGCCATCACTTCTGCCGGAGAACATGTCGCCATCGATCCGATGATCTGCGCGGGATGCGGGGCCTGCTCCGCCGCCTGCCCATCTGGAGCGATCACCTATGATGCGCCGCCGGTGGATGCGACCATGCGGCGGGTGCAGATCATGGCCAAGGCCTATCTGGACGCAGGCGGCACCGCGCCACGCTTGCTGGTCCATGACGCTCATGGCGCCGAGATGGTGCGGCTGTCGGCACGCCACGGGCGCGGATTGCCCGCCGATGTTGTCCCGCTTGAGATGACCGCGATCGGCGCCTTTGGCCATGCCGAGGCTGTTGCCGCCCTCGCCGCCGGGTTTGCGTCGGTCACATTGCTACCCGGCCCCACCGCCGACGTCCCGGTGCTGGAGGCACAGATCGCGCTGACCAACGCAATCGCAGGTGCGGGCAAAACCGCGCTGATCGAAACGTCTGACCCGGACGCGATGAGCCAAGCGCTATATGACGAAACGGCCCCCGCCCCGGTCGATAGCCCCGTCCGCCCAATGGGCACAAGACGCCAGATCACGCGGCAAGCAGCGCGCGCTCTGCATCCAAACACCGACCGGATCCCGCTGCCCCCAGACGCTCCTTATGGCGCGGTGCTGGTCGACACAGATGCCTGCACTTTGTGCCTGTCCTGTGTGTCGCTCTGCCCCTCGGGCGCGCTTGGCGACAACTCCGACAAACCGCAACTGCGTTTTCAGGAGGACGCTTGCTTGCAATGCGGTCTGTGCGCCAGCATCTGCCCCGAGGATGCAATCACCTATGAACCGCGCCTCGACCTGACCACCGCGGCGCTGAGCCAAAAGGTTCTGAACGAGGAGGAGCCCTTTGCCTGCATAGAATGCGGCGCGCTGTTCGGGTCCAAATCTGCTATCGACCGGATCAGCGACAAGCTGAAGGATCACGCGATGTTCTCGGGCGACAAGCTGCGCATGATCCAGATGTGCGACAATTGCCGGGTGAACGCGCAATTCCACGCAACCGACAACCCCTTTGCGGGCGGCGAACGACCGCGCGTGCGCACCACAGACGACTACCTGTCAAAACGGCGCGATCACTGATGTTGCAGAGGATTGCCCAGATCGGCAGGGGCCAGAATGGCGATATAAGCCAGGATCGCCTCCAACTCGTCCAGCGTCAACTCGATGGGCGCAATCGGCGACGGGCGGTCGACCGGAAACGGGTCGGTCACCTCTGCGATCTGGGTGAAGGCTGCATGGGGTTTGAGCACGAAGAACCCCGTGAAACGCGCCTGCCAGTCGTCAAACCCGCGCATGACAAAGAAACTGGGGGTGGAGCCGATACCAAAACTGTCCCTGCCCCGCTCGGTCACGTGACATCGCCCACATTTTGCCCAGGCCAGCCTCTGCCCCACTACGGCATCGCCCGTCATCTCGACCTTTGCCACCGCCGCCTTTTGCACTTTTGGCTTGGTAAAGATAGGCGCGCCTTCGGGTGCAAAGCCCTGAATGGTTCGGCTGCCGACTTGCGAGGTCAGCCACTCGGCAAAGCGTTGCGCGCCCTTGGCCTCACCGCGCAACTCCATATGCCAGGTCTGCCCAAGGCCCGAAAACAGTGCCTGCCCCTCCGGGCCCAACAGCAGGTCGGCCTTCGCCGGGTCACTCACAAGATCGACCTTGACCTGGGTCTTCAGCGAAAAGCGAGGCGCGATATGGCGGATCAACCCGCTCTCGACCAGCGCGGGTGGGGCATAGAATGCCACCCGCTTGTCATCGGCCATTGCCAAACCCGGAAACAGGGCCAAGATCAGAACCAGATAGCGCATTGGGTCAACCTAGGGCCCGCGGACGCGATCCGTCAACGATAGCGAGGATACAACCCCATGAGCGACGTGGCAGACGTCACCTTCCCTCCGCTGATGTGGGGTGAAGGCGCGCCCGGCAGCGCTTTCGACCACGCGATCATGCGCGCGACGCTTGGCTGCGACGCTGGGCTGATCGCGCATAAACTGGGTGCCACGGAAATGGAGGCGGCGCTGGTCTTTGCCCCCGAGGTGCCGCTGGGCCAGGCAATTACCATGCTGCCGCTCTGTGGTGTGGGCCTGCAGAATGCGCTGGGTGCGCTGGCCCCCCCCGAGGTGGCCGTGCATCTGGACTGGTGGGGCGGCATCCGCGTGAACGGCGCGCGCTGCGGCGGGTTTCGTGCGCGCGCCTCGGGCGCCGATCCCGAAGCCATTCCGGACTGGCTGGTGATCGGTTTTTGCCTGCCTCTGGTCCCCGCGACCGAAGAGACAGGCCGGACGCCGGATCAAACCGCGCTCTTTGCCGAAGGCTGCGCCGATGTCTCGCCCCCTGCTCTGCTCGAGGCCTGGGCGCGACACACGCTGAACTGGCTCAGCCGGTGGGAAGGCGAGGGCATAGCGCCGGTGCATTCCGAATGGCGCGGGCTGGCGCTCGGGATCGGGGAAGACGTGCGGAACCAGTCCCTGACCGGGACGTTTCTGGGTGTGGATGAGGCGTTCGGCATGCTTTTGCGCGATGACGACACAACCCACCTGATCCCGCTCACCACAGTGTTAGAGGACCCGGTATGAAACTCGCGCGCGCGATCCATTTCGACGAAAGCGACATGAATGTCTTTTCCTTACCCGCGCGAACGGGCGAATGGTGCATCTCTGGCGGGTTCGAGTTTTCGAACTGGTCCGAAGCGGACCTGACCGGCAAGGCGCGGCAAGCCTTTGCCAATGGCTGGCTCGGGCTGGAAACCGGCGGCCGGGTTACCTTTGTCGCCGTGACCGCGCTGGAACCTGCCGAGTTGGACAGGCTTACTGAACTTCTGGCGCAACATTTCGTGACCTATTATGGTGCGCCGTCGGTCGAGGCCGCCCGCCCCGTCGCGGCCGAAGAACTGGCACAGATGGTCGATCTGTGCGATGACCATGATCCCAACACGCTGCTGACTGTTTCACGCGAGCTGGCCGATGCAGGCGTGCGTGAGGCGTATCGCACTATCCAGCCGCAGGATGCCGGGTTGGATCAGTTCGCGGTCCATGGCGACACGGGCGAATAGGGCGCCCAGACCCTACTTTGCGTTGAACACAAACAGCGTCTCGTCGTCTATCCGGTATTCGTCGATCAGCGCCTGCGCGCGCACAGAGGTCAACCAGTCCTCCAGCCTTGCCGCCAGATCGGATTTGACATGAATGTGCCGCGCCGGGTTCACGGGCAAATAGGCATATTGGTTGAACAGCACCGGGTCCCCTGCAAACAGCAACTCCAGACCGCTTTTGTTGCCGAAGTTCAACCAACTGGCCCGGTCGGACAGGATATAGGCGTCAAGACCCGAAGCCGTGTTTAGCGCTGCCCCCATGCCCGCCCCCACGGCGCGGTACCACGGTCCGAAGGTGTCGGCATCCAGTCCCGCCTCCTGCCACAAGGCCAGCTCTTTCTTGTGGGTACCGCTGTCATCGCCGCGGCTGACAAAACCGGCGCCAGCCGCTGCAATATCTTGCAAAGCGTTCGTGGCGGTTTCGGCATCTGCAATGCCCGCAGGATCATTGGACGGGCCAACAAGGACGAAGTCATTATACATGATCTCGCGCCGATGCGTGCCATAGCCTTCGGCCAAAAACGCCTCTTCGGCGTCGCGGGAATGCACCAGAATCGCATCCACATCCCCGGCCCGGCCCAGTCTGAGTGCCTGACCTGTGCCGACGACCAACAACTGCACCTCCAGGTCCAGATCCCTCACGACCTCGGGCAGCAGTACCTCGGCCAGACCCGAGTTGTGGAACGAAGTTGTGACGGCCATGCGCATCTGGTCTGCGGCGTGGGCGAGATTTGCTGAGAAAAGCGCCAGAATCCCAACAATTAGCCACTGTTTCATTCCACGATATCTCCGTTCAAAAAAGCCAGCGCTTCGGGTGTTTCCGGTCCGTCAAAAAAGGCATCCGCCGGTCCGGTCTCGTGTACCTTACCCCCGAGGATGAACACAACCTGATCGGCAATCCGGCGCGCCTGTCCCATGTCATGCGTGGACAGGATCAGACGGGTCCCGTCGGCCTTGGCCTGCAGCAGGATCGCCTCGATCTCGCGCGTTGCACGCCCATCGAGCGAGGCCGTGGGTTCATCGAGAAATACCAGCGCGGGCTCGGTGATCAGTGCACGCGCGATGGCGAGTTTCTGCTGCTCTCCGCCCGACAGGACCATGGCGCGGCGCGTCATATGCGGCTCAAGCCCGACACGTTTCGCCCATCTTCTTGCGGCGTCCCTTGCCTGCGCCCGCGCTACGCCGCGCAGGCGCAGCGGGTAGGTCAAGTTGTCTTCCACCGTGCGGCGCAGGACCACGGGACGCTGGAACACGAATGCCTGATGGTGGCGCGCAAGATCCGTGTCACAAGCCCATCTCACGGAACCGCCAGTCAGCCGCGCGGTGCCATGCATCAATCGCAAAAGCGTCGTTTTACCAGCGCCATTCGGCCCCATCACCACGCACAGGCCCTGCCCGTTCAGCGTCAGGTCGGTGGGCCCCACCAGCCGCTTGCCACGGCGCGAGGTTTCGGCACCTTCAAGAACCAGCGGAAACAACTCGGTCACCATCGGCTGTCCCTTTCGGTCTGCCCGATCCAGTGGATCGTCAGATTCACGCCGAGCGCTAGTGCAATCAGGATGAAGCCAAGCGCCAGGGCCAGCGCGAATTCGCCTTTCCCGGTCTCAAGCGCGATGGCGGTAGTCAGCACACGGGTGGCGTGGTCGATGTTCCCACCCACGATCATGATGGCGCCGACCTCTCCGATGCCGCGTCCGAAGCCCGCCAGTGCGGCAGTCAGCAGGGCGCGCCGTGCGTCCCAGATCAGCGTCCGCATCTTCTGCACCTGCGTGACATTCATCGAAATCAGAAGGTCGTGATATTCAGCCCAAAGCTCGCGCAGCGACTGGTGCGCGATCGACGCGATCAGGGGCACGATTATGATCACCTGCGCCACGATCATCGCAGAGGGCGTGAACAGTAGCCCTAGCGCGCCAAACGGACCCGATCGGGACAGGAAGATATAGACGATCAGGCCAACGACCACCGGTGGCAGGCCCATGAGCGCGTTCAGCATCGCGATGGTGGCGCGGCGCCAGCGAAAGCGGCGAACCGCCAGAAGGGCGGCAAGCGGCAGCGCAATAACACAGGCAATAACCAACGCAGTCAAGGTGACGCGAAGCGAGAGCAGCGCGATCTCGGTCAACTCTGGATTAAACGTGACGACCAGCCAAAAGGCGTGGCGCAGCCCCTCCCACAGATCGACGATGGTCAATCCTCCAGTTCTTGTTTTGCCGCAGGTTGGACGGTTTTCACGGGGGATACCAGCCCTGTTGTTGCAAGGTGGGGCGGGCATGACAGCTTGTCCAGCAGGCCACGCCGCGGTGCCTTTTCAGGGCCAAATTGTCCGGCGTATTTTTCCATGCCTCGGGCTTGAGACCGGCCAAAATGACAAATGTGGCACGCGCGCCTGTTGCAGAGCTTTTGCGCAAAGTCATCGGCTTTGATAGCGTGCGCCCATGACTTCTGTCCGCTTCCGCCTGCTGATCCTGGCCCTTGCGCCCATGGTCCTGCTGATGCCGCTGCTGCTTTTTCTGGGCATGACGCGGTGGACGGCGGATTATGACGAGGTGCTGATTGCAAATGTCGAAAGCGACCTGCGCATTGCGGAACAATATCTGTCACGTCTGATGGTCGAGACCGGGGATGAACTGCAGGCGGTTGCCGGTTCAGTGGAGTTCGCCGAGACGCGGATGACGGGGTTTGACGCATTCTTTGAGAAAAAGCGAGCGGAACTGGAACTGGACTTTCTCTACTATCTGCCGCCTGCCAAAGCGACCGGGACGTGGCCGGTGATTGAGAGCGCGGCCAAGGGACAGGGACAGACCGCAGTCGATATCTTTTCGGGCGCGGCGCTAGGCGCAATATCGCCCCAGCTCGCCGACCGCGCCCGCCTGCCTCTTATCGAGACCGAGGCAGCCGTACCCACGGACCGCACGGTCGAGGATCGTGGGATGGTCATTCATTCCGCCACTCCCGTTCGCCTGCCGGGCCGCGACGGGGTGTTGGTGGGGGGCATCCTGCTGAACCGCAACCTGGGCTTCATCGATACGATCAACGCGCTTGTCTATCAGGACGCGGTGGCGGGCGGGTCACGGCAGGGCACCGCAACCCTGTTTCTGGAAGATGTGCGCGTGTCGACCAATGTGCGCCTGTTCGAAGATGTCCGCGCCCTGGGCACCCGCGTGTCGGCGGCGGTCCGGGGACAGGTGCTGGGACAAGGGCAGACCTGGCTCGACCGCGCATTTGTGGTGAACGACTGGTATATCTCGGGCTACCTGCCCTTGACCGACAGTTTCGGAGACTATGTCGGTATGCTCTATGTCGGTGTGCTGGAAGAGCCGTTCACCATCGCCAAGCGCAACGCCTTCCTTGCCATTCTCGGGGCGTTCATGGCGGTGCTGCTCTTGTCCGCGCCGGTATTCCTACGGCTTGCCAAGGGCATCTTTGCGCCACTTGAACGTATGACACGTACCATGAACCAGGTGCAGCGCGGCAACCTGTCGGCGCGCAACGGCCAGGTTGGCGGCGGCGGAGAGATCGGAGAAGTGGCAGGCCATCTCGATGATCTGCTGGACCAGATACAGGAGCGGGACCGGACATTGAGGTCGTGGAACGAGGAGTTGAACGTGCGCGTCGATCAGCGCACAGCTGAGTTGCAGCGCGCCAATGAAAAGCTCGAAGAAACGTTCCGCCAGTTAGTGATGAGCGAAAAGCTGGCTTCGATCGGTGAGATCACCGCCGGTGTCGCGCATGAGATCAACAACCCTGTCGCCGTCATTCAGGGCAATATGGACGTGATCCGCGACAGTCTGGGGGATGCCGCCGAGACAATCCGGACTGAACTTGGTTTGGTCGACCGGCAGATTGCCCGCATCCGAACTATTGTGGGCAAACTGTTGCAATTTGCCCGCCCGGGCGATTTTGCCGACCTTGAACAGACGGTGCCGGTGAACCCGGTCATCACCGATTGCCTGGTGCTGGTCAATCACGTCATTTCTCACGGCGATTTCCGGGTCCAAACGCAGTTGGGGACCGAATTGGCGGTCCGCATCGACCCCGGCGAATTACAGCAAGTCCTGATCAACCTGATCTTGAACGCGGTTCAGGCCATGGGCGAGCGCGGCGTGTTGACCCTCGAGACCACAGATGCCGAACAGGATGGGGTCGATGGCGTCTGCATCGTCGTATCTGATACCGGGCCAGGCATCGCACCCGAAGATGTCGATGATGTCTTTGCCCCTTTCTACACCACCAAGCAGGCCGAGGGGACGGGTCTGGGCCTGTCGATTTCGCAAACCCTGATACAGCGGGCTGGCGGCCTGATCACGGCGCACAACCGACCGGGCGGCGGTGCCCGGTTCGAAGTCTGGTTGCCAGCGGCAACCGCAAAGGCAGCCGCGCTACAACAAGCAGTCTAGGTGATAGATCCCAAGCTTTGTTGAGGGTGCGAGCCACTCATTGGAATGGCAGGGAGCCTTATGTGACAAGTATGTCATGGCAGCACCATGTGCTGTCATCCCGTTGGTGATCTGCAACGAATTTATTGCCCAGTAGACACTTATGCCGCCAAAGAGCCGTTACAGCGCGGGAGACCGGGGCCGAGGAGCAACCCTTGCGACCGAAACAAAATTGGTACGAAGGCTCCTCCTACGGGCACCCTGCCGAAGAACAAGTGATCCTGTGACCCAAAGTATCTTGAAGATGCGGGTCGCAGTTTCAGTTCATGGATATCCGTCAAGGTAGCGTTTGAAGGGGTTCCCACGCGGCAACACCTGCTGATGAGCGCAGACAGGCATCGATGAAGGCCATGCCGTGGACGCCCTCCTCCAAGGTGGTGAGCAGAAATTCCGGCGCTGGATCGAGACCGCCCCGATGTGCTCGGATTGCTTGAGCAGCCGAGGCATAGATTGTTGCGAAGGCTTCCAGATACCCTTCGGGATGACCGCCCGGCACCCGCGTAACAGCGTTGGCGGCGCGATTGGCCCCTGCCCCGCCGCGGGTCAGCAATTGTTTGGGTTCTCCGAAAGGGGTGAACCACAGCCGGTTGGGGTCTTCCTGCTGCCACTCCAGACCGCCCTTGTCTCCATAGGCCCGTATCGATAACCCGTTTTCGTTGCCCGGTGACACCTGGCTGGCCCATAACATACCCTTGGCGCCACTTGGGTATCGCATCAGAACGGCCGCGTTGTCATCCACCTGGCGTCCGGGAACAAAGGCGGTCAAATCGGCAGCCACCTGTCCCGCACGCTGCCCGGTGACAAAACAGGCCAGTTGATAGGCATGGGTGCCGATATCCCCCAAGGCCCCTGCCGCGCCCGATTTCGATGGGTCGGTGCGCCAGGCGGCCTGTTTGTTGGCTTCATCTACCGGCTTGGTCAGCCAGTCCTGCACATATTCCACCTGGACGTGGCGCAAGGTTCCGATTGCACCCTGAGCGATCATTTCGCGTGCCTGACGGACCATCGGCGCGCCGGGATAGTTTTGAGTCAGAACGAACAGGGCGTCGGCATTCGACTGTTCATCCAAGAAGTCCCGCGCGGCCTGCAGCGATGTGGTCAACGGCTTGTCGCAAATGACATGGATACCTGCCTTCAAAAAGGCCCGCGCCACGGGCAGGTGCATATGATTGGGCGTCACGATCGAGACGGCTTCGATCCCGTCGGGGCGTGCGGCCTCGGTGCGGGCCATTTCTTCGAAACTGCCATAACTGCGTTCGGCTGAAACCCCTAGCGCCGCGCCGGACCTTCTGGCCCGTTCTGGGTCCGACGAAAATGCTCCGGCAAGCAGGTCGTACTGCCCGTCCAACCGGGCGGCGATGCGATGAACGCCCCCGATGAACGCACCCTCGCCGCCGCCGACCATGCCCCAGCGGATGGGTGATTTGTAGCTTCCACTCATCGCGCGATCCCCAGCATGGATTTCAATATGGCCGGATTGCCGTCACCCCCGACGAAATCGTCGAACGCCTTGTCGGTAACATGGATGATGTGATCGCGGATAAAGGGCGCGCCTTCGGCGGCACCGGTTTCGGGGTGTTTCAGGCAGCACTCCCATTCCAGAACTGCCCAGCCGTCATATCCATGGGTGGCGAGCCGCGAAAATATCCCGGTGAAATCCACCTGCCCATCCCCCAGCGACCGAAACCGTCCGGCCCGGTTCAGCCAGGGCTGATAGCCCGAATAGACCCCCTGCCGCGCGTCCGGATTGAATTCGGCATCCTTGACGTGAAAGGCGCTGATCCGGTCGTGGTAGAGGTCGATGAACCCCAGGTAGTCCAACTGTTGCAGCAGGAAATGCGACGGGTCGTAGTTGATGGTGCAGCGTTTGTGGCCGTCCAGCGCGTCCAGAAACATCTCGAACGTGGCGCCATCAAAAACGTCCTCTCCGGGATGCAGCTCATAGGCAACATCAACCCCCTGATCTTCGTAAGCGTTCAGGATTGTTGTCCAGCGGCGTGCTAGCTCGCCAAAGGCTTCCTCGATCAGCCCCGAGGGGCGCTGCGGCCACGGATAAAGAAACGGAAAGGCCAGCGACCCGGTGAACGAGGCCGAGACCTCCAGCCCCAGATTGCGCGAGGCTGTCGCCGCCTTAAGCATCTGCTGCACCGCCCATGCCTGCCGTGCGGCGGGATTGCCCGCAACCTCCTGCGGCGCGAACGCGTCGAACTGGGTGTCATAAGCAGGATGCACCGCAACCAGTTGCCCCAGCAGGTGGGTCGCCAATTCGGTTATCTGCACGCCGTTCTCGGCGCATATACCAACAACCTCGTCACAATACTCCCTGCTTTCGGCAGCGCGGTCTAGATCGAATAACCGCGTGTCCCAAGCTGGGATCTGCACGCCCTCATAGCCAAGCTCACGCGCCCATTTCGTGATCGTGCCCAGCGAGTTGAATGGGGCCTCGTCCCCCGCAAACTGCGCTAGAAAAATCGCAGGTCCTTTGATCGCACCCGGCATGTGTGCCTCCTTTTATTATTCGGGTTTGCGAGGCCCCGCCCTGGGGCCCGGTCGATTCAGATGGTTACTTGCCGCGCCAACGCTCGGGGTAGCCTGGCATCCTTTCGCAACCGCAAGCGGCGTAGTGCAGCGGTGGTATCGCAGGGTTCAAGAAGTCAGCCAGATTGTCGTTGGCAGTCGCGGGCTGCGGCAGGTTCCACTCCGACCCAGGGATAGCTTCGCTGTCCAGAGCCTTCAACGCCGCCAGGATCGGCGTGCGCCATTGATTGGTCGGGTAGGGCGTCGCGATGGTGCTCATGCCGATCTCTTGCCATTTCTGGAGGAAGTCATGCTGGTCCTCACCCGTGACGATCGGCACATCCGGCCCCCAATCCTCAAAGGCTTCAATGGCCGCACCCAAGATGTTCAGCCCTGCCTCTTCCAGAATGCGCTTGGCGGCGGAATAGCGGGTTTCCAGAACATCTACGCCGTGCAGAATACGCAGCATCAGAACGTCCGAGCCTTCGGGGGCGTTGGCTGCGATGAACTCGCCGGACTGATTCCGAACCCGTTGCCACCGACCGGCTTGATGAAGGTCACTGGGCAGTCAGTATTCACACTGCGGTCGAAAACAATGGCGGGAAGTTGTTCGCAGGCACTCTCGACCGCCCGTGTCAGCGCGGCCGTGGTGTTCGGTGAAACGATCAGCGCGTCGCAGGTGCCACCGGCCAGCAGGTCCTCGAGATCGGCGATCTGCTTGTCGTCCAAACCTTCGGCATCCATCACGATGACATGAATGTTCAGCGAAAGCTCCTTGGCGATCTCGACCATCTGCTGCTGCGTGACGTCAAGTTCTCCCACCCGTGTATCGGGGCCAAACCGGTGGTGGTCTTCGAACAGGGCCAGAACCTTCTGCGTTTCTCGCCGCATCCGGTCGGCATCCAAAACTCCCGAGCAGCGCACAGGCTCGCACCCCAGAAAGATGTTCTGAGCCACGGTGCGGTCCGGTCGCAGAGAAAACTCCTGATAGATCACGCTGACACCCTGTGCGAGCAACTCGAGCAGATGGTGGAACGCAACCCGTTCACCGCGCAGATAGATATCGCCTTTGTCTGCCTGGGAGACGCCCGACAGAACCTTCATCAGTGTGGACTTCCCCGCCCCGATTTTGCCAGACAGCGCGTGCACCTCGGCTGCGCGCACTGTGAAACTGACACGATCCAGCGCTTTGATGTCTGGGAACTCCTTTGTGACAACTTTCATTTCAAAGACGATATCGCCGCTCATGCCTGCTCCCACGTGTCTTGGATGAGACGCGCACTGTCACGGAACTGCGTTGTATAGTTGTCGAACATCGGTCGCCAGATTCGTGTGGCGGCCGCAATCTCGGGTACGCCAGCGCCGCTAGCCTCCATCAACACCCAATCGTCGAAGCCCGTTGCCTTGACCACCATAAAGACCGATGGGCAATCAATCTGAACAGTGACTGCTATTCCCCGGTCATTCTCGGACACGAGGAGCACATTGATCCGTCCTGCCAGCGCCCGGAATGCGCCGACCGGATCCTTTTCTTCGATATGGGGACAAAACGTGTCGAACATGGTCCCGAAGGTGGGATGCCCGACCATATCGCAAAATTGCGCGGCCTGTTCAGCCGCGTTAAGAAAATGCGTCTCGAACCAGTTGAGGAGCTCACGGGCAAGCGGAATACCCCGTTCCGCCACCTTCTCAGCCATCATGTAGTGCGCTTCAGTCCCGCGCTGCCATTCGTCTGTGGTCGGACCTTTGCCGGTAAACTGCCCAATTGGCGCGTGAAACGGCCCGCCGATGATCCGGGCACCCAAGGCTGTTGTACAGTCTAGAATCCCGTCCAGATGCGCAATACCGCGCGTCCGGATTGCCGGGTCCGCACTGGTTGGGTCTGCACCCGGGTCCGGGACAATGGCGGTGCAGGCCCGCTCCAACCCTATTGCATCCAACTGCGCGCCCAGCCATCCATAGTTGTTGGGGGAGCCATCCTGAACGGCAATTTCAATGCCGTCATAACCCTCTTGTGAGGCCAGACGGCAATGTTCCAGATTTGCCACTTCGATCAGTCCGCCTACACAAAGCAGGTTTACACCCAGCTTCATTTATCCTCCCTAGGATGGCACCACATTCGGATTTTATGTAATCGTTTACACTTTTTATGTAAACCATTACATTTGCCATCTTGCCCTGTTACAATCAGGTCACGAAGACCAGACAGTCGCAGAAAAAACCTGCCGTAAGAGACGTGACTCGGGTGGCAGGTATATCGACCGCAACCGTCAGCCGTGCCCTGCAATCACCGAATATCGTTTCGAAAAAAAACTCGCAAAGCCGTGTTCGATGCGGTTTTTGAGACCGGCCATAGCGTCAATACCGCCGCGCAAATGTTGCGGCGCAATCGGGCCGGAACCGTTCTTGTCATCTTGCCCGACATCGCAAATCCGTTCTTTTCCAAAATCCTATCTGGAATCGACAAGGTGGCCACCCAGGCAAACCTGACGATCCTGATTGGCAACACCAGTGACGAAAATGAAAGATTTTCCAATATCCTGAAAAATTTACGTAACGGTCGCGCGGATGGCGCTCTTCTTCTGAACGTCCGCGCGCGCCCGACGGACCTTCTGCCTGACGGAGTTCCAATCTTGTCTATCTCCGAGCGGATCGATAATAGCGCCATTCCATACGTCGGTACCGACAATGTAAAAGCAGCCTATGATGCCACCACCTATCTATTGTCGCTAGGGCACAGGTCGATCGTTCATGTCACCGGCCCGCAAGGTAATTCGCTAACCAAAGACCGGCATGACGATTACGCCGCTGCGATGAGGGATCCAGGACTTGATGACAAATCCGCCGCGGTTGCTGGTGGCTCTGCCTTTCGGGACGGCAAGCGGGCGGCAGATATTTTGCTGGCAGAGCACCAAAGCTCCACCGCAGCATTCTGCGCAAATGACGAATCTGCCATGGGCGTCATACGGGGTTTGCATGAGGCCGGTGTGGACATTCCGGGAGAATACTCAGAGATGGGGTTCGACGAAGTCCCCTTCGCGGCCATTTTTCAACCCGAGCTTACAACTGTGCACCAGGCGCGAAACCTGATCGGGAAACCGGCAATGGAAACCTTGCTGGCCTAGTTGGGGAACAACCCGGCCCCAGCCGCCCCGGCATTCCTTGCTCATGAGATCGTCACCAGACAAAGCACCGCAAAGTTGATTGAGTCGTAGCATAGTTGTCGGCGCGTTGAGTGAATTGAAACCATGTGGTTCAAACGAACGTTATGCTCGGGACTATTCCAACCTGTTCCTGAGAAGCGAAGACACTGAGTGCGCACATCTAAGGCCGCCTAACGCAGCATCACCTGACTCCTGGCAACAATGTGGTCTACGAAAAGGCGAACCTTTGGGTCTTGCAACTTCTTGTGCGGGTATATGCACCCAAAGATCGTTGACAGCGGCGGGGCAGCAGGCAGAACCTCGACCAGACGCCCGTTCGACATATGCTCCGATACATCAAACCGTGGCTTGTTGACGATGCCTCGGCCCGCAAGTGCCCAGTCTGTCAGGACGTCGCCATCATCAGCATCGAACTTGCCGCGCACGTCAAGCTTGATTGGTCCGGATTCCGGGTTCAGCGTCCAGAAATACTCCGGCGATCGCGGGTACCGCAACAGCAGGCAGTTATGTTTCAGATGCAGCAGATCCTCTGGCGCTTCAGGCGTGCCGAATTCCGAAAGATAGTTTGGGGAGGCACACAGAACCCGCTCGCAATCCGCGATCTTGCGCAGTTTCATGTTTGAGTCCTGCGGTTGACCGACAAAGAACGCGACATCCAAACCATCAGCCAGCATATCTACTTTGCGGTCCGACAGCCGCATTCTAACCTCGGTTTCGGGGTAGGTATCGACAAAATCCGGAACGAGCGGAGCAACTATTCTGCGGCCCACACCCAGCGGAGCGGTGACCCGAATTGCGCCCTTTGGCTTGTCCGAGAAATTGGCAACTTTCGCCTCTGCCGTTTCGAGGGCGGACAGCACGCTTTTGGCTTCGTCATAGAAAACCGTACCTACCTCGGTGGGCGTGATCGACCGGGTGGTTCTGTTGAATAGCCGCACCCCAAGTCGCCTCTCAAGTTCCTTTATTCGTTTGCTCGCGACGGCAGGCGTCAGCCTGAGGTCGCGCCCGCCCGAGGTGATGCTACCAAGCTCGACCACCCTGACAAAGACGCGAAGGCTTTCTACATACGACATTTTTTCCCACCTTTCGCGTACTCAACACAGGCAGTTTGCGCTCATGCGACCCTATTTTCAACGAAACGTTGAAAGTATTTGCCGTTTGCGGCCATTTTTTACCGTAATGCGCCGCGTTAGAGTGTCCGGGACTCGACGTTTGGCAACCACGGCACCGGGAAACGACGCAAATGGCGCATCGCAGAGAAATACGATTTGTACTGAACGGCAGGGATGTTTCGGTCAGCGATGTCGGCGCAAGCCAGACGCTGCTCGACTACCTCCGGCTGGAGCGTCGCCTGACCGGTACCAAAGAAGGGTGTGCCGAAGGCGATTGCGGTGCCTGCACCGTTCTGGTCGGCCGCCTCGCCGAGAATGGTCTGACCTACGCCCCGGTCAATGCCTGCATCCGGTTCCTCGCCTCTGTGGATGGCTGCCACGTGGTGACGGTAGAGTATCTGTCGGGACCCGACGGGCGGCTGCACCCGGTTCAACAGGCAATGATCGATCACCATGGCAGCCAGTGTGGATTTTGCACGCCGGGCTTTGTCATGTCGCTTTATGCCCTTTGGATGGAGACCCCCGAACCCTCCGAGGCGCAGGTCGAAACCGCGCTGCAAGGCAATCTGTGCCGATGCACCGGATATGAGCCGATCATCCGCGCCGCAGTCGCGATCAGCCGCTATGGATCGCCCACCTCCGATCATCTGAACACGGAACGCAGCGGAATAACCACCCGCCTGCGGATCTTGCAGGATGGCAAGCGGGTCGTTTCGGGCCCGGAGAACAACCTCAGCATTCTGCCAGCGGATCTGGATGATTTTGCCGAATGCCTGCTGAACCATCCCGACGCAACGATTGTAGCAGGTGCAACGGATGTCGGCCTCTGGGTGACCAAGTTCTTGCGCAAAATCGGCCCCGCCATTTTCATCGACCATCTAAACGACCTGAAATTTGTTCAAAGGCAAGGCGGCGATCTGATGATCGGCGCCGGGGCAAGTTACACCGAATGCCAGGACGCACTGTCCCGCCATCTGCCGCATCTCTCGGCGTATTGGGACCGCATCGCCGGTTGGCAAGTGCGCAATATGGGCACCGTTGGCGGCAACATCGCAAATGGCTCGCCAATCGGTGACACGCCACCAGTCCTGATTGCTCTGGGTGCTGATATCACCCTGCGGCGCGGGGGTGAACGCCGTACGCTGCCGCTGGAAAGTTTCTTTGTCGACTATGGCAAGCAGGACCGGCAATCCGGAGAATTCGTCGAAACCATCCGAATTCCGCTTCCCGAGCCCGACCAGCGCAACGCAGCCTACAAGATCTCGAAACGGCGTGACGAGGATATCTCGTCTGTCGCGGTAGGGATCAACTTGAGCGTTACCGATGGTGTCATCACCACCTGCCGCATCGCCTTTGGCGGCATGGCCGCTACCCCAAAGCGCGCCACCGCAGTCGAACAGGCGCTTGTCGGCCAGAATTGGTCCGAAGCCGCATTCGATAAGGCCGCTGCCGCGCTTCCGCAGGATTTCTCGCCGCTCAGCGATTGGCGGGCCTCGTCTGACTACCGAATGCTCTCCGCCCAGAATCTGTTGCACCGGTTCTTCCTTGAACATGACGTCGCAACAGCGGCCCCCATTCAACTGGCCTCGGCCTGATAAAAGGAGACGACCCGATGAAAGACAACGTTTCCGTCCAGGGTACCGCGCATAGCGACCGCATTCATGACAGCGCCATCAAGCACGTCACGGGCCGCGCGGATTACACCGACGATATAGCGCTGCCCGTAGGCGCGCTGCATGCCTATTTAGGCGTTTCGGAGGTGGCACATGCCACATTGAAGGGCATCGACCTGTCCGCAGTCAGGGCCGCGCCGGGCGTGGTCGGCGTGCTGACAGCCGAAGATGTGCCAGGTGTGAACGACATCAGCCCCACCGGGTTGAACGATGAGCCGGTCTTTCCCACCGACGAAATCCAGTTCCACGGCCAGCCTCTGTTTGCCGTCATTGCTGATACCCGCGACGCGGCGCGGCATGCGGCGGAACTGGCGCAGATCGACTGCGAAGTGCTGCCTCACGCGCTCGATCCAATTGCCGCGCAGGAGGCCGATTACCCATATGTAACCAAGCCGCTCAAGCTTGAACGTGGCGACATTGTGCCCGCCTTCAAGGCTGCACCGCACCGCATCAAGGGGCGGATGAATGTGGGCGGTCAGGATCACATGTATCTCGAAGGCCATATTGCCTTTGCCATCCCTGGCGAAGATGACGAGGTCGTTGTTCAATGCTCCACCCAGCACCCCTCCGAGGCGCAGCATATGGTGGCGCATGTTCTGGGCGTGCCCTCGAATGCCGTGGTCGTGAATGTGCGGCGCATGGGAGGGGGGTTTGGCGGTAAGGAAAGCCAGATGAACCTGTTCTGTGCGGTCGCCGCGATTGCCGCCAAGAAATGGAACCGCGCGGTCAAGATACGCCCCGACCGCGATCAGGACATGACCGCAACCGGCAAGCGGCATGATTTCGTGATCGATTACGATGTGGCTTTTGATGAGGCCGGGCGCATTCACGCCTTGGACGGCAGCTTTGCAGCCCGTTGCGGATTCTCGGCCGATCTGTCGGGGCCGGTAACCGACCGCGCTTTGTTTCATGCCGACAACGCCTATTTCTACCCCAATGTGCGCCTGACCAGCCATCCAATGAAGACCAACACCGTGTCGAACACGGCTTTCCGTGGCTTTGGCGGCCCGCAAGGCGTGATCGCGGCGGAACGTATTATCGAAGAAATCGCCTTTGCCACCGGCCAGGATCCGCTGGATGTGCGCAAGGTCAATTTCTATGGCGGCAAGGGCCGCGATCTGACGCCGTATCACCAAACTGTTGAGGACAATATCCTCGACCGTTTGGTGTCCGAACTGGAAGACAGCGCAGCCTATCGACAGAGGCGGCAGGAGATCATCGCGTTCAACGCCGACTCGCCAGTTCTAAAAAAGGGTATCGCGCTGACGCCGGTGAAGTTCGGCATCTCTTTCACCGCCACCTGGTACAATCAGGCCGGTGCGCTGGTTCATGTCTATAACGACGGCTCGATCCACCTCAATCATGGTGGGACCGAGATGGGGCAAGGGCTGAATACCAAGGTCGCACAGATTGTCGCCGAAGCGTTTCAGGTCGATATCGATCGGATCAAGATCACCAAAACCACGACCGAGAAGGTGCCGAACACCTCTGCAACGGCCGCCTCAAGCGGGACTGACCTGAATGGCATGGCGGCATTGGATGCGGTCAAACAGATCCAGGCGCGTCTGGTCGATTTTGCGGCCAAGAAATGGGGTGTCGCACCTGAAGAAGTAGTGTTCCGCGCAAACGAGGTTCATGTCGGCACGCAAGTCATCCCCTTCGACGCCTTCATCAAACAGGCGTATCTGGCGCGAATTCAGCTCTCTGCTGCAGGTTTCTACAAGACCCCGAAAATCCATTGGGACAGGGACAAGGGTCAAGGCCGTCCGTTCTACTATTACTCCTATGGCGCGGCCTGTTCCGAAGTGACCATCGACACTCTGACAGGCGAATACCGGGTCGAGCGCACCGACCTCTTGCATGATGTCGGGCGCTCGCTGAACCCCGCGCTGGACAAGGGCCAGGTTGAGGGGGCGTTTGTTCAGGGGATGGGCTGGCTGACCACCGAAGAACTCTGGTGGGACGACGCAGGCCGCCTGCGGACCCATGCGCCCTCGACCTACAAGATCCCGCTGGCATCGGATCGGCCACGCATCTTCAATGTGAACCTCGCCGACTGGTCGGAAAACCGCGAGCTGACGATCAAACGCTCCAAAGCGGTGGGCGAGCCGCCCTTCATGCTGGGCATCTCGGTGTTCGAAGCGCTGTCGATGGCGGTTGCCTCGGTGGCCAACTACAAGACCTGTCCGCGTCTTGACGCGCCCGCCACGCCGGAACGCGTGTTGATGGCGGTGACCCGGCTCAGAGACGGGGGATAGGATATGGCCAGCGCATCCAAATCCTTGTCGACATTCTTACAGGTTCAAGGCCCTGTGATCCGAGTGTCGCTCACCCGGGTGCGCGGTTCGTCACCGCGCAACGAAGGGACCGAGATGTTTGTCTCGGCGCAGGGGCTCAGGGGCACGATAGGCGGTGGGCAATTGGAACACCTTGCCATCGAGCAGGCGCGCGACATGCTGTGCGCGGGCATCCTCGACAAGGATATGGATGTGCCTTTGGGCCCCGAGATCGGGCAATGCTGCGGTGGGAGGGTGGAACTGTCGCTGTCGCGCATGCGCCCGTCGGACAAGCGCGCCGCCCAGCTGCGCGCGGACAACTCCGACGCAGCACTGCCCCATGTATATGTCATGGGCGGCGGACATGTCGGGCGCGCGCTGGCGAACCTGTTCCAGCACCTGCCGGTGCGCTGCATCGTGATTGACACAAGGGCGCAGGAGCTCGAGTTTTGCCAATCGGATGTGGAATGCCGCGTCAGCGCCATCCCCGAGGTCGACATCATGACCGCCCCGTCTGACAGCGCGTTCATCGTCTTGACCCATGATCACGGCCTCGACTTCCTGCTGACATCATCTGCCCTAGAACGCGGCGACGCGCGCTATGTAGGCATGATCGGTTCGGGCACGAAGCGGACCAAATTCCGCAACTGGGCGCGCAAGCACTGCGGCGGCCAGACAATCGAAAATTTGAATTGCCCCATCGGGGCAAGCGGCAGCCGCGACAAGCGGCCCAGCGTCATTGCCTCCTTCGTGGTGGCCGAAGTGATGGCTGAATTGACCTCTGAAACTGCCGCAACCGCTCCTTACGGAGCACTCGACGCACCCGCATCGGGTCAACACCAAGGCCAGCAAGGGATTTCGGGCTGACATCGTCAGAGCGAGGGCTGGTTCCATCAGAGGAGGAGACCGTCATGGACGGGAGGACCTACGACTATAAGCTGTTCACACGCAGCGATTTCAGCGCCTTCTGGGCGCTGTTCACCGACAACCTTGTCAATCTACTGATCCTGTCCGGGGTCTGCCAGTTCGTGTTTCAGATGCCCGCCGAGATCGTGTTCGGCCGCATTGTTCCGGGTGCCGCCATCGCCATTCTGGCAGGTGTCGCCGTCTATACCTACATGGCCAAATGGGCCGCAAATAGGCAAGGCAAGGACGTGACCGCCCTGCCTTACGGCATCTCGACGCCAGTGATGTTCGTCTATCTCTTCGGCGTGATCGGACCGATCTACTGGGCGACGCAGGATCCGCTTCTGGCCTGGCAGGTCGGCATCGGAGCGGGTTTCATGGGTGGCATCGTTGCGGCGCTTGGCGCCATTGTCGGCCCGTTTCTCAAGCGCATCACGCCACGCGCGGGTATGCTGGGCACGCTCTGCGGCATCGCGCTGGTCTTCATCGGATCGGTCCCGCTTGCGGAGATCTTTGAACATCCGATCATCGGCTTCACGTCGCTGCTCTTCATCCTTTGGGGACTGATCGGACGGTTTCGCCTGCCCGGGAACATTCCTGCGGGCCTTCTGGCCATCGGCGCAGGCACGGTGATCGCTATCGTGTTGGGACAGTCCAGGTTCGACGTCAGCGGCATCGGATTCTACCCGCCCGTTCCCTATTTCGGAGACCTGATCGCCGGGGTTCAGTACCTGTTTGCCAACCCCGAGCTGTTCCTCGTCCTGATCCCGGTGCAGATCTACAACTTCATCGAGACCATGAACAACGTGGAATCCGCCGAAGCCGCAGGCGATCACTATCCCGTCGGCCTGTGTCAGGTCACGGATGGTGCAGGCACCATGATCGGTGCGCTGTTCGGCTCGCCCTTCCCCACTACGGTTTATATCGGGCACCCGGCCTATAAGCGTCTGGATGCACATGCGGGCTATATCGTAGGGGTTGCCTTTGTGATCGCCGCTGCGGCATTCCTCGGGTTCCTGTCCTTCCTGGCCGGCCTTATTCCGATTGCCGCCGCGGCACCGGTGCTGGTCTTTGTTTCAGTTAGCCTGATCACCAACACTGCATGGGCGGTCAAGCCGATGCATATGGCAGCCGTTTCCTTTGCCATCTTGCCGCATATCTCGGAGTTTCTGATCGTCAAATGGGGATCGCTGATGAATGCGCTCCGTAGCTCTGGTGTCGAAGGCCTGCCTGCGTTGGGCGATGAGGGCCTGACGGCGGCGCTACTGATGGAAGGTGCGCATTACGAAGGCCATCTGGCGCTGAGCCAGGGTGCTATTCTGACTGGCCTGATCTGGGGGGCAATCGTGGCAGACGTGATCGACGGACGCTTCCGCATGGCGGGCGGCTTTGCCATCGCTGCGGCGGTGATGTCCTCGATCGGTGTGATCCACTCCTTTACGCTTCAGGCCCCGCAACTGGACGGGATCACCGTCGGCTATCTGATCATCGGCGCGTTCCTTTACATCTATCCCATGCTCGCACCGAAGGAAGATCTGGAACATCGGGTCATCGTTCCCGACGAGCCGGATCTGATCGACGACGACACGCCGGCACAACAAGCCTGAGCACAGGCCGGGGCGGCACAACAGCCGCCCCGGCCCCTTCCCAGTGATGCAAAGAGAATGATCATGACCCAGACATTGCTGCGCGGACGCGTGCTGAGTTTCCACGCCGAGCCGCAAAGTGGCGAAGACACAGGCGCCTACAGCTATATTGAAGACGGAGCGGTGCTAGTCCGTGACGGGGTGATCCAAAATACCGGCAGCTTCGGCGACGTGGCGGCAATGGCCCCGGATGCCCCCGTCATCGACCACCGGCCGCACCTGTTGATGGCGGGTTTCATCGACTCCCATATCCACTTTCCGCAGGTCCAGGTGATCGCCTCCTGGGGATCGCAGCTGCTGGATTGGCTCAACAATTACACCTTTCCCGAAGAAACGCGCTTTGCAGACCCCGATCACAGCGCGCTTATGGCCGAAAAATTCTTCGACCAGTTGATCGCCCACGGGACTACAACGGCCGTGGCCTTCTGTTCCGTCCACAAAGCCTCGGTCAGCGCGTTTTTTCATGAAGCAACCAAGCGTCAGTTGCGGATGCTGGGCGGCAAGGTAATGATGGATCGCAACGCGCCCACCGGTCTGATGGACACCCCGCAAACGGGCTATGACGACAGCAAGGACCTGATCTCCACATGGCATGGTACGGGCCGGTCGAGCTATGTCATCACGCCGCGCTTTGCCATCACCTCAACGCCCGAACAGATGGAGATGGCGCAGGCTCTGGTGCGAGAACACAGCGATTGCCATGTGCAGACCCACCTGTCCGAGAACCGCGACGAGATCGCCTATACGTTGGAGCTCTATCCGCAGGCACGCGACTATCTGGATGTGTATCAATCCTACGGGCTTCTGGGTCCCAAAACCTTGCTCGGACACTCCATCCATCTTGAACCGCGCGAGATCGACGCCCTGGCCGAGACTGGCGCACACCCCGTGTTTTGCCCGACCTCAAACCTGTTTCTGGGCAGCGGGCTTTTTGACGATGCCGGTCTGCGCGGGCGCGGCATCACCAACGGGATCGCGACCGATGTCGGCGCGGGGACAAGCTATTCCATGCTGCAGACCCTGAACGAGGGCTACAAGGTGTTGCAGATGCAGGGGCAGTCCCTGCATCCGCTGCAGGCGTTCCACTGGGCGACGCGCGGGAATGCCTGCGTTCTTGGGATGGAAGATAAGATCGGAACTCTCGATCCCGGCACAGAAGCGGACATCGTCGTGCTCAACGCACGCAGCACAGAGGCGATGGCCCTGCGCATGGACCGCGCCACCACTCTGTCGGAAGAGCTGTTCGTCCTGCAGATGATGGGCGACGACCGGGCCATCGAAGAGGTTTACGTCAACGGTGTGCCAAGCAAGACAACCCCTGCCGCGCGCGCGCCCAGCGTTCGGGTGCCGGAGCATTCGTAACCCGCGCCGTGTTCATCAAACGGCTGGTCTCTGGAGAGGCCGCCCGATTGACGGCATTTCAATCAGTAGGCCGGGATTATCAAGCGATTGCGAAAGGTGTTGCAAGCCTGATGCGGGTGGCCAGCCGGTGCTTGGCGCAACATATTTGACCTAAACTGCACAAAAGACAGGAGCCTTGATGTCAACGAATTACTATGCCCCAAAAGGCGGGCATCCCGGTCAAGAACAGCTCCTTACGGATCGGGCGGTTTTTACCGATGCCTATGCCGTCATTCCAAAAGGCACGATGCGCGACATCGTGACCAGCTTTCTGCCGTTCTGGGAGCACACCCGGCTTTGGGTGATCGCCCGCCCGCTAAGCGGGTTTGCCGAAACGTTCTCGCAATACATCATGGAGGTCTCACCCGGTGGTGGCTCGGGTCGCCCCGAAACCGATCCCGGTGCCGAAGGCGTCCTGTTCGTCGTTGAAGGCAACGCATCGCTGACTGCCGACGGTACCGAGCATATTCTGGAAGAAGGCGGCTATGCTTATCTGCCGCCATCGACCAACTGGACCCTGCACAACAACTCGGACGGGATGCTGCGGTTCCACTGGATCCGCAAAACCTATGAGGCTGTTCCGGGTCTGGACGCACCTGATGTGATCATCGCCAACGAAAAGGACATCACTCCGACGGTCATGCCCGACACGGACGGCAAATGGGCAACGACACGCTTCGTCGATCCAAATGATCTGCGCCACGACATGCATGTCACCATCGTGACCTTCGAGCCCGGCGCAGTCATTCCCTTCCTAGAAACCCATGTGATGGAGCATGGTCTTTATGTGCTGGAAGGCAAGGCGGTCTATCGCCTTAACAATGATTGGGTCGAGGTCGAAGCAGGCGACTATATGTGGCTGCGCGCCTTCTGCCCGCAAGCCTGTTATGCGGGGGGACCAGGTAAGTTCCGGTATCTGCTCTATAAGGACGTGAACCGCCACATGGCACTTCGGCCCCTGTCGGATGCTCAGCATGCCATGCTCAGGTCGGCGGCGGGGTGACCTTTCCTCCTATGGCAAGCGACAACGCCTGAGCGGCCTCTTTCACAGAGCGGCTCAGGCGTTCGATATCACCGGTGCCGACGCGGCTGGTCGGACCCGAAACCGAAATTCCCGCCACAGCTTCGCCTGTCACATCGAAGACCGGCGCCGCGATACACCGCATGCCAAGGTTCTTTTCCTCACCGTCGATGGCATATCCGGCATGGCGCACCTCGGCGAGGCTGTTGCGCAGGGCTGCGAAGTCGGTAATGGTGAAGTCTGTAAATGCTTCGAGCGTCTTACCCTGCAAGGTTCGGGTCAATCGGGCATCGTCCATCTCGGCCAGCAGGGCTTTGCCGATGCCCGAGGCATGCATCGGCGACAACGTACCGGGCGGGAAAAACGCACGGATCGCTGCGTGGGTCTCGACCTGACTCAGAAACAGCACAAAGCCTTCTTTTTCGATCCCCAGATTGGCAGTTTCACCGGACTCTTCCATCAATTTCCGCAGGATCGGACGCGCGCGATCCACAAGGCTGGTGCGCCTCAGAAAACGCGCGCCGATAATGAATGCCTGTGGCCCGATATGCCAGACCTGCTCGACCGGGTCGAATTCGACAAGCCCCCGGCCTTCAAGTGTCACCAGGACGCGATAGACCGTGGCCGGGGATTGTCCCATCTCGGCAGATAACGCGGTCAGCGCCTTGCCCTGCGCCTCGCTGAGAAACTCAAAGACCTCCATCGCGCGATCCAGGGATTTAATTGTGTTTTGCGCGGTCTTGTCGTCCCAGTCCCGTGGCCGACCGCGAGCGCGACGCGGGCTGGAAATATCATTTTCTTGCGATTTCATATAAAGTCTCAGATTTTTGCGAAAGGCAATTTCACGATATGAAAAACGTAAGCCCATGACAACAATAATTTATTCTGAGTATCGACTTTTTGAAAAACGATTTCAAAAAAATTTCGCCGAATCCAGCGAGGCGTTAGAAACAGGATAACGACTTGAGGAGATCGATATGAGCTTTCAAAACCCTGTTTTCATTCCGGGGCCAACCAACATCCCGGAAGCTCTGCGCAAAGCCTGCGACATGCCGACCATTGACCACCGGTCGCCGCTTTTTGGGCAAATCCTGCACCCTGCACGCAATGGTGTCCGCAAGGTGCTTAAAAGCGGCAATGCCGAGATCTTTATCTTTCCCTCCACCGGTACCGGTGGTTGGGAAACGGCGCTGACCAACTGCCTGAGTGCGGGCGACAAGGTTCTGGCCGCGCGCAATGGGATGTTTTCGCACCGCTGGATCGATATGTGCCAGCGCCACGCGCTGGACGTCCAGATTGTGGAAACACCCTGGGGCGAGGGCCTGCCCGCGGACCGTTACGAAGAAATCCTAACTGCGGACAAGAGCCACCAGATCAAGGTTGTTCTGGCCACACATAACGAGACCGCAACCGGGGTCAGATCGGACATCGCCGCCGTTCGTCGCGCATTGGATGCGGCGGGCCATCCTGCTTTGCTGTTCGTTGATGGCGTATCCTCGATCGGGTCGATGGATTTCCGATTTGACGAATGGGGCGTAGATGTCGCGGTCACCGGGTCGCAAAAGGGCTTCATGCTGCCCGCCGGGCTGGCGATTGTGGGGTTCAGCGAAAAGGCCATGGCAGCCACCAAGACCGGAACCCTGCCGAGAACGTTTTTTGATGTGCATGACATGGCCAAGGGGTATGCCAACAATGCCTACCCGTACACGCCCGCTGTCGGGTTGCTCAATGGCCTCAACGACGCGTGTCAGATGCTGTTGAATGAAGGGCTGGAGAATGTCTTTGCGCGGCACCATCGCATCGCGACGGGCGTGCGCGAAGCAGTCAATGCCTGGGGCCTGCACCTCTGCGCCGCCAGCCCGGCGGTCTATTCGGACACGGTCAGCGCGATTCGCACTCCCGAAGGGTTCAACGCAACCGACATCGTGACCCATGCGGCAGAGACCTATGGCGTCGCTTTTGGTGTCGGCCTGGGCGAGGTCGCTGGCAAGGTGTTCCGTATCGGGCATCTTGGCAGTCTGACGGATGTGATGACCCTGAGCGGCATCGCAACCGCCGAAATGTGCATGGCGGATCTGGGCCTTGACATCACCCTGGGGTCCGGCGTTGCCGCCGCGCAGGAATATTATCGCGGGCACCCTGCCGTTGCGTGCAAGGACGCCGCATGATGAAGGACAGCGCAATGTATATCCCAACGTTTGACGACATGCTGGCGGCGCATGAGCGGATCAAGCCGCATATCCACCGCACGCCGGTCCTGACCTCATCATACTTGAACGAGCTAACCGGCGCGCAGCTATTCTTCAAATGTGAGAACTTCCAAAAAGCAGCTGCATTCAAGGTGCGTGGCGCCTCAAATGCAGTGTTCGGCTTGACCGAGGAAGAGGCAGGAAAAGGCGTCTGCACGCATTCGTCTGGCAATCACGCACTTTCGCTCAGCTACGCGGCAGGGCGTCGTGGCATCCCCTGTAACGTGGTGATGCCGCGCACTGCCCCACAAGCCAAGAAAGACGCGGTCATCGGCTATGGCGGGACCATCACGGAATGCGACCCCTCAACCACCTCGCGTGAGGCGGTCTTTGCCGAAGTACAGGCGGCGACCGGTGGCAATTTCGTGCACCCCTATAACGACCACCGGGTGATTGCAGGCCAGGGCACCTGCAGCCGCGAGTTGATGGAGCAGACCGGTGGCCTCGATATGGTCGTGGCCCCGATCGGCGGTGGCGGCATGATCTCGGGCACCTGCCTGACGCTGTCACATATGGCGCCGGAAACGCAGATCATCGCGGCCGAGCCGGAGCAGGCGGATGATGCCTATCGCAGCTTCAAGGCGGGTCACATCATCGCGGATGACGCGCCCGACACGATCGCCGATGGTCTGAAAGTGCCGCTCAAGGACCTGACCTGGCACTTTGTCTCGAACCACGTCACCGACATTCTGACGGCATCCGAGGAAGACATTGTCGAGACGATGAAACTTACCTGGAAGCGGATGAAAATCGTGATGGAGGCAAGTTCGGCCGTGCCGCTTGCCACCATTCTCAAGAACAAAGACCGGTTCGCTGACAAGCGGGTCGGCGTCATCATCACCGGCGGGAATGTCGACCTCGACACCTTGCCCTGGATCAAGTGAAGGGAGCCAATCCAATGAACGCACAAACAGATTTCAAAGGCCTCGAAGTAGGCTTTGACGTTCCTGCCCTGCCCGGCATGGACGAGGCCGACATCCAGACACCTTGCCTGGTTCTGGATTTGGACGCGCTGGAACGCAACATCAAGAAAATGGGCGATTATGCAAAAACCCACGGCATGCGCCACCGGGTGCATGGCAAGATGCACAAATCCGTCGATGTGGCCAAGCTGCAGGAAAAGCTGGGGGGCTCTGTCGGCGTGTGCTGTCAGAAAGTGTCCGAGGCCGAGGTCTTTGCCCGTGGCGGCATCAAGGATGTTCTGGTCTCCAACCAGGTGACTGATCCTATCAAGATCGACCGGCTGGCGCGGATGCCAAATCTGGGCGCGCGGGTTCTGTGTTGTGTGGACGATCCGGAGAACGTCGCAGCTCTGTCTGCCGCTGCCGTCAAACATGGCACCCAGATCGAAGTATTGGTCGAGATCGACTGCGGCGCGGGCCGTTGCGGTGTGACGACCACACAAGAAGTCGTCAACATCGCCAAGATGCTCGACACCGCCGAAGGGCTGAAATTTGCAGGCATCCAAGCCTATCAGGGCGCTATGCAGCACATGGACAGCTATGAGGATCGCAAAGCCAAGCTCGATGTGGCCGTCGCACAGGTCGCGAACGCGGTCACGGCCCTCAAGGCGCAGGGTTTAGACTGCGATATCGTTGGTGGCGGTGGCACGGGGTCCTACTATTTCGAGAGTAGCTCCGGCGTCTATAACGAGCTTCAATGCGGCTCCTACGCGTTCATGGACGCCGATTACGGGCGCATTCTGGACAAGGACGGCAAGCGCATCGATCAGGGCGAGTGGGAGAATGCGCTGTTCATTCTGACCACCGTGATGAGCCATGCAAAAAGCGACAAGGCCATTGTCGATGCGGGTCTGAAGGCCCAGTCGCTTGATAGCGGCCTGCCGACCATCTATGGCCGGGATGATGTCGAATACGTCAAATGCTCAGACGAGCATGGCGTGGTTGCTGACCCGGACGGCGTGCTCAAGGTCAATGACAAGCTCAAGCTGGTGCCGGGCCACTGTGACCCGACCTGCAACGTGCACGACTGGTATGTCGGGGTTCGGAACGGAAAGGTCGAAACGCTCTGGCCGGTCTCCGCGCGCGGCAAGACGTACTGATCGAAACAGGGGGTCCGGCAGGTTGTCGGATCAAGACGCCCGCGTGCAATGGCCACCCAAGGTATGCACGCGGGCGCACGAGTTTTCACGACAAGGAGCACACATATGCTAATCGTCCCCGAGCGCGAGATCGCCGATCTCATGACGCGCGAGGCCGCCTTTGATGCGGTCGAAAAAGTTTTTGCGGCCATGGCCGCCGGAGACGCCTATAACTTTCCCGTGGTCCGCGAAGCGATCGGCCACGAAGACGCGCTTTATGGTTTCAAGGGCGGGTTCGATCAGGCCGGTCTGACGCTGGGGTTGAAGGCGGGCGGATACTGGCCGAACAATCTTGAAAAGCGTCAGATCATCAATCACCAATCGACCGTTTTCCTGTTCGATCCCGACACGGGAAAGGCCAAGGCCATGGTCGGCGGCAACCTTCTGACCGCTCTGCGTACGGCGGCGGCCTCTTCGGTGTCGATCAAGCATCTTGCCCGTCAGGACGCCTCGGTCATAGGGATGATCGGGGCCGGTCATCAGGCGGCGTTCCAACTCCGCTCCGCCCTTGAGCAGCGCGATTTCGAAAAGGTCATCGGTTGGAATTTCCACCCCGAGATGCTGCCGAATATTGAAAAGGTGGCTTCCGAAGCAGGCCTGCCCTTCGAGGCGGTGCAGCTTGACGGTATGACCGAGGCCGATGTCATCATCTCGATCACATCAGCCTTCTCCCCTTCGCTAATGGCAAATCATGTATCACCGGGCACCCACGTCGCCTGTATGGGCACCGACACCAAAGGCAAGCAGGAGGTCGAGACTGCTTTGCTGGCCAAGGTGGATGTATTCACGGATGAGGTGGCGCAGTCCATTTCCATCGGTGAGGCCCAGCATGCAATTGCCGCCGGGCTGATCACCGAGGCGGATGTCGCACAGCTTGGCGCGGTAATAAACGGAGCCCATGCCGGGCGGAGCTCTGACGACCAGATCACGCTGTTTGACGGCACCGGCGTGGGCCTGCAGGACCTCGCTGTGGCCGCGTCGGTGGTTGAGCTGGCGGTTGCCAAGGGCATCGCCATCGAGGTCGACTTCTGATCTAGAAAGCCCTTAGAGCTAAACCCCCAAACGAATAAAAAGCGGCGCCCCTTCCGCGCCGCTTTTCTGTTTGCGCACATGGATGTAGCGCCAAAGTGCTACACCCAGCTAACTCAGACGTGACCGTCATGCGGTAGCGATCCTTCGCCATGCCCCGCCATACCGCCCGAAACCTCCTCGGTCGCTTCGTCAGACAGTTCCTCTGGCAGGATCAGGTTCAGCACGATGGCGATCAGAGCTGCAGGCAGCAACCCGCTGGTCATCAGGATGCGCAGCGTGTCTGGCAGGTATTGCACGGCTTTCGGGTCAAGCTGCAGGCCAAGCCCAATGGACAATGAGATCGCGAAGATCACCATGTTGCGGCGATTCCAGTTCACGTCTGACAGCATCGAGATGCCCGCAGCGACAACCATACCAAACATGACGATCACACCGCCACCCAGAACCTCGATCGGGATCGTCCGGATCACGGCACCCACCTTTGGCACCAATCCGCACAGGATCAGGAACAGCGCGCCGATGGTAACCACATGGCGGCTCATCACGCCAGTCATGGCGATAAGACCCACATTTTGGCTGAAGGACGTGTTCGGGAATCCTCCGAAGACACCGGCAAACGCGGACCCGATCCCGTCGGCATATGTTGCGCCAGTGATTTCCTCTTCGGTCGCTTCACGCCCCGCGCCGCCCTTGGTGATGCCCGAGACATCGCCCACGGTTTCCACCGCCGAGACAAATGCCATCAGGCAGAACCCGATGATCGAGGCAAAACCGAACTCAAACCCGTATTTGAACGGAACTGGAAAGGCGACGGATGCCGCGCGGCCCCAGCTTGTCGCAATTCCTTCGACTGTAACCATGCCCATTGCCATGGCGTAGAAATACCCTACGACGATACCGATCACGACCGCAGACACGGCCAGCATACCCTTGGCATAGAATTTTAGCGCCAGCGTGACAAAGACCACGACCAGGGCTGCCGACCAGTTCAGCAGGCTGCCATATTCCGGCTTGTCGATTGCAGGCACGCCACCTGCGGCGTATTGAATGCCCACTTTCACCAGCGCCAGACCGATCATCGTGACCACCAGCCCAGTTACAAGCGGCGGCAGAGCAAAGCGGATCTTGCCAATGAACGTCGCGATGAAAGCGTGGAATAGCCCGCCTACCAGAACACCGCCGAACAGAACAGGCAGCGCCTCGACTCCCTTGCCCGCAACCAGCGGAATCATGATCGGAATGAAGGCAAAGCTGGTCCCTTGAACAATCGGCAGCCGCGCGCCGACCGGGCCAAAGCCGATGGTCTGCAGGAGCGTGGCAACCCCCGCAAACAGCATCGACATCTGGATCAGATAGGTCATGTCCGGAAAGCCCTGCGCGCCCGCATCAGACCCGAACCCAAAACCGGCAGCACCCGCGATGATGATCGCGGGCGTCACGTTCGACACAAACATGGCCAGGACATGCTGTATGCCCAATGGGATAGCGCGGTGGAGCGCCGGAGTGTAATTCGGGTCGCGGAGCTGTTCCGGTGTCCCGATAGATGCATCTGCCATGTTGGTGGTCCTCCCGTGAAGATGCTTTGTGCTGGCTCCTCTGCCAACTTCGACTTTCATCTTTCGATTACGTAATCCGTGTCGAACCAGTGTTCCTCAAGGTTCGCGCCGTCTCCGATCCGGTCGATGACCGCAAACAGCCCCGGTTCGGACAAAGGGGTCAGAACACCGTGCCAGGTGCCGCTGAGAAAATTGATCGCCTGACCCGGTTGGGTAAGAAAAGCGACCGGGTCTTTCGGAACGCCATTGTCGTCGCTGGCCACAACAACCAGAAACGGATCGGCCGACATCGGAACAAAGGCCTGACTGCCCGCCGGGTGCCGCTCGACCATCTTCAGGGTTAAAGGAAGGCTTTCCTTCTCTCCCTTGAAGATACTGATGCCCGCCACCCCATCCGAAAAATCAAGACGTGCCCGGTCATGAAACCGGCCACATTTGCCCTGATTGATGAGTTTGTCCGGGTCGCCGCTGGCCTCCATCACATCGCCATAAGGTGCAAATGCAGCCGCGGTCAGGGGCTGGGCCTTGAGATGTCTGGTCATTGGCCGAGCTTCTCCAGCAACCGCAATTCGGCGATGCGTTCGACCTGTTTGCAGGCCGCGTCGAGTTCGGTCGCGCGGTCATGGTCTATGCGACGTTCGAACGCCTCCATGATCGACGCCTTGGTGTTGTCGCGCACCGCAATGATGAACGGGAAACCGAACTTGGAGGTATAGGCCTCGTTCAACCGCGTGAACGTTGCGCGTTCCTCATCGGTCAGCGCGTCCAGACCGACTGAGGCCTGTTCCGCCGTGGATTCCGCAGTCAGCCGTTTGGCTTCGGCAAGCTTTCCCGCCAAATCCGGGTGCGCAGTCAATACGCCGAGGCGCTTATCCTCTGGCGCGGCGCGAAACACGCGTGCCAACATTTGATGAACGCCCCGGGCGGTGTCATGCGTGGGGCCCAATTCTAATCCGTGCGCGCCTTCGGCGATCCAGGGGCTGTGCTCAAAAATACCACCAAACTCGGCAACGAAGGTTTCGCGATCCATCTCGGAAGGGCGGCTATGTTGCATCGGGGGGTTCTCCTTTGCCCAGTGCTGTGCGATCTGCAGCCGCGTCGCGAACCAGACACCTTCATGGGATTTGAAGTACTCGATCACTCGGCGCAAGGCGGCCACTCGGCCGGGGCGTCCGATCAACCGGCAATGCAGTCCGATTGACAGCATCTTTGGAGCACCGGCAGCACCCTCTGCGTAGAGCGTGTCGAAGCTGTCCTTGAGGTAGCTTTCAAACTGATTCCCATTGGTGAAACCCGCCTGAATGGCAAAGCGCATGTCATTGCAATCCAGCGTGTAGGGAACAATCAGCTGGTCCCGCGCGCCGACGCGCGTCCAATAAGGCAGGTCGTCGGCGTAGCTGTCGGCGACATAATCGAACTGGCCGGTCTCGGAAGCCAGCCGGACCGTGTTGGCCGAACAGCGACCTGTGTACCAACCGCGCGGCGCATCGCCCGTCACGTCGCGGTGCAGGCGGATTGCCTCGGCAATCTGCGCGCGTTCTTCCTCCTCTGCCATATCCTTGTACTCGACCCATTTCAGGCCGTGGCTAGCGATTTCCCAGCCCGAGGCCTTCATCGCTGCAACCTGTTCCGGCGCCCGCGCCAGGGCGGTCGCAACCCCATAAACGGTCACGGGCAAATCGCCTAGCAGCTGGTGAACGCGCCAGAACCCGGCGCGCGCGCCGTACTCATAGATCGATTCCATGTTCAGATGGCGTTGACCTGGCCACGGCTGTGCACCGGTGATCTCGGAAAGAAACGCCTCTGACGCGGCATCACCGTGCAGGACGCAGTTTTCGCCGCCCTCTTCATAGTTCAACACGAATTGTACGGCGATCTTCGCGTCGTCGGGCCAGTTAGCGGCAGGTGGATTTGCACCATATCCTGTCATGTCACGGGGGTAACGGGTCACTTGAGGCCTTTCTTCTTAGCTTCATTCCTCTGTAATCCAAAACAATACGACATTTTTTCAAAAAACTTGAGAAAGAGTATCTTGTTTGGAGTGTTTTGCAGTTTGCCAAATCTTAGGCCTATAAACCAACACCACTAAAGGAGAAACGCGAATGACCGGATATTTGACAACACATGTGCTCGACACCGCGCGTGGCTGTCCGGCGCAAGGTCTCAAGATCGATCTCTACAGGCTCGATGGGGAAGCACGCATTCACCTCAAGACTCTTGTCACGAATGATGATGGGCGCACGGATGAGCAGATCCTGCCAGCAGATGCGTTTGAAACCGGAGTGTACGAGTTGGTGTTCCATGCCGGCAGATATCTTGACGCCTGCGGCGTGGATCCTGAGGCGCCGCGTTTCCTCGATGTCATCCCGCTCAGGTTCGGCATGTCAGAGGCGTCGCATTACCACGTACCGCTTTTGCTTTCTCCTTTCGGGTACTCGACCTATCGGGGCAGTTGAGCCCTAAGCGTACTGTCGCGGACGACCTTACTGATCCGTTCGATAACAAATTCCATGAACAGGCGAGTTTTTGGGTCCTGCCATTTCCGGTGTGTGAACAGGCACGCCATCTGGATGGAATCCGGTGGCGTCTCAACGGCGACGGGCACAAGGGCGCCAGATTTGATATGTTCCGAAACCTCAAAAACCGGTTTCATAGCAATCCCGTTCCCGGCCAGCGCCCAATCGGTCAGAACATCGCCATCATCGGACTCGTAGCGACCGGATACCGGATATTTTTTGGGCCCCTCCGGCGTCATCAGCGGCCATTGAAACTCCGTGGCACCGGGAAACCGCAGATTCAGGCATTCATGCTGCTCTGACACCAGTTTTTCGCCATTCGCCGGATTGCCACGTTCCGCGATATAAGAGGGCGCGGCGCACAGCACCCGGTCCACATCGGCAATCTTGCGGATGCGCAGGTTGCTGTCTTCGGGCTGGCCCAGAAAAAATGCCAGATCGAGTCCTTCGGTCGTCAGATCGACATTGCGGTCGGTCAGGCGCAGCCTGATTTTGACCTCCGGATATTCCTGCAGAAAGTTCGGAACCTGTGGTGCGATCAGTCTGCGCCCGACCCCCAGAGGGGCCGCCACATAAAGTGAACCCTTTGGGTACTCCGTAATATTGACGACCTGTGCCTCGGCGCTTTCAACGGATTCCAGAATCTCGCAGGCACCGCTATAAAAAGCCTGCCCCTGTTCGGTCGGCGTCAGGCTGCGCGTCGTGCGCTGAAACAACCTAACACTCAGATGTTCCTCAAGCTGCGAAATGCGCGACGATGTCACAGCCGGAGAGATACGCAGATCACGCCCCGCCGCCGACATGCTGCCCAGTTCATAGACACGGACGAAGGTTCTGATGTTGTCGAGATAGGACATTGTTTTGTTTTTTTTGATGCTATTTGATATTCATCGACGATACCAGAACAATGCGCGGTCGCATAGTGTGCTTCGGTGAGAGAATAGAAGGAATCTGCTATGTATGATCTGGCTGTTGCGTGGGACTGGATCGCATTCTCGGTTCGATGGCTGCACGTCATCACCGCGATGGCGTGGATTGGCGCGTCATTCTATTTCATTGCGCTGGATCTGGGCCTGCGCAAAGCGCCCAACATGCCTGTTGGCGCCTTCGGTGAAGAGTGGCAGGTTCATGGGGGTGGGTTCTATCACATCCAGAAATACCTGGTCGCGCCCGAGAACATGCCCGAGCATCTGGTCTGGCATAAATGGCAAAGCTACATCACCTGGGTGTCCGGTGCGGCCTTGCTGATGATCATCTATTGGGTCGGTGGAGAGTTGTTCCTGCTCGATCCGACAAAGGTCGATCTGTCGCTGTGGCAGGGCATCCTGATCTCGGGAGGCTCCCTGACCATCGGCTGGCTGGCCTATGATTATATGTGCAAATCCAAGCTGGGCGAGCGGCCTACAATGCTGATGCTGCTGCTGTTCGTCATCCTTGTGGTAATGTCCTGGGGGTACGATCAGATCTTCACAGGCCGCGCGGCGCTGCTACATCTGGGCGCCTTCACGGCCACCATAATGACTGCCAACGTCTTCTTTCAAATCATGCCTAACCAGCGCATCGTTGTGGCAGACCTGAAGGCGGGGCGCACGCCTGACGCGAAATACGGAAAGATCGCCAAGCTGCGCTCGACCCACAACAACTACCTAACGCTGCCGGTCGTGTTCCTGATGCTGTCCAACCATTATCCGCTGGCCTTCGCCACGGAGTATGCCTGGATAATCGCAAGCCTGATCTTCCTGACGGGCGTGACGATCCGCCACTACTTCAACACCATGCACGCTACCGGTAGCGGCCCACATTGGACATGGGCGGTGACAGTCCTTCTGATGATCCTGATCGCCTGGTTGTCGTCGGTGCGTCCGACGCAGACCTTGGAAGAAGCCGAAGCCGAACCTCTGACCCCCTACGAGCAGAAATTTGCCTCAGCCGCCGGATTCGAAGAGGCCTATGATACCGTCCTCGGCAACTGCTCGATGTGCCACGCCAGAGAACCTGTCTGGGGCTCCATGAAATGGGCCCCCAAGGGGGTTTACTTGGAAACCCCCGGCGATGTCGCGCGGCAGGCCAGCCAGATCTATCTTCAAGCCGGCATTAGCCACGCCATGCCGCCGCCGAACGCGGTTCAAATGGATGAAGACGCCCGCGCGACAATTGTTTCTTGGGTGAACGAAGTTCGACAGAAAGAGTAAAGTCAATCTGCTAGTTCAGGGCATCGCCACAGTATATTCAATCCGATATATTCAATCCGATCATCGAAAGCACAACGCCAATTCCGGGCTTGTCGGGAACATGCACAATCCCATCCGAATAGGTCGGATTCCTGACCGAATTGTCGCGTAGGTTCATGGTTCCGCACAGCTCTTCGTGGGTTGCATACAGTGCGAATGTCAGATGCACGACAACTGCCGTTGCGACGGCACCTTCATTCATCGGAACACCGGCATCAACCTGACTTTTCCCCGCATCAAACAAGGGGGCAACGCCGCCCAACTGGCAGGTATCGACTATGACTGGTCCGTCATCGAGATCCTGATTCAGAACGATCGCCCCTCGAAAATGTGGCTCTAAATTCCATTCCTGTTATTACTAGTAGTAATCGTGCCGCTGCAGCTTCTATTTCGTCGCAATAGGCCTGCTGCGCTTTGAGCCCGCCGCAACAGCGAACTGATCATGCGGCCGGAAATTAGGTGGGTTTGAGAAATAGGACATTCGCCAAATACCGCCGCGTCATCACACTTCGCCAATGGTGGTGACAGAGACATCAATGGAAAAGGTAAGGTTCAGAAGCGTCAGGACTCTAGCGGTTTTCCTGCGTGGTCCAACTTCGACGGTATGCGGCAGGGGTCTTGCCATAGCGCTCCTTGAAGCGCAGAGACAGGCGATTGGCACTGCTGAACCCGGTTGCCGCCGCGATTTCGGCGATGGGCATGGTGGTCTCATTGAGCAACGCCTGGGCGCGGGCCACTCTGAGTTCGACATAAAACTGCACGGGCGATATCCCAACATAGATCTGAAAAAGCCGCTCGAGCTGACGGCGCGAGATCTGTGCCCGCTTGGCGATTTCGGTGATCTCCATCGGCTCTTCTATCGCCTCATGCATGTATTGCATTGCGTTTATGAGGTGCTGATTTCGACTGTTCAAAGCGACGGAGTAAGCCGATTTCTGCGGTGCCTCGCGGTTATTCGACCTAAAATGAATGCACATGTCCGACACGATGACGGCCAGATCCTTACCATGATCTATTTCGATCATCTCAAGCATCATGTCTATTGCGGCGTTGCCACCTCCGCAGGTCATCAGATCCTGATCGATCTCGTAGAGGTTGGTTGTTGGCCGCAGATCATGAAAACACTCCGAGAAGGTGGGCTGGTTTTCCCAGTGTAGTGTGAATTCCCTATCCCTGAGCAGGCCCGCTTCGGCCAGTGCAAAAGCACCGGTGCATATCCCGCCAAACCGGCACCCGAAGGCGCGTTGACGGCTCAGCCAGTTGAGAACTTTCGGACTGGTGCTCGTGGTCGGCTCGATTCCCGAGCACACGAAGATTAGGCTCGATCTGGGCAGGTTCCGGATCTCGGTATCTGGAATAATTGCGATCCCGTTCGAGCAGCGGACCGGTTCGCCGTCCTCGCTCATCAGAAACCATCGATAGAGTTCCTTGTTGGCCACCTGATTGGCAATCCGCAAAGGTTCCACTGCCGAACTGAAAGCAAGCATCGTCAGTTTCGGCAAAAGCAGAAAGTGGATGTCTTTCGGCGGGCCATCATAGTCAACACAAAAACTGGCCGCGCCTTTGGGGACAAAGTTTCGGGTTTTCATAAGTTGATCCTATCAGGTCTGCTTCCGCATGGGGAGCGAGGCACGCCGGGGACTTATCGACACCCGGCGCGCCCTGGACTTATGCGCCAATTGTTGCGATGGGTTCCCCGGCGTCCTGCCAGGCTTGCTTTTCCTCGTCGCTCGATTTGGGCGAAAACAGTCCCGTCATGGCATAGAAGATGCCGATCACCGGCGACAACCAGCAGGCAAATGCCAGTGGAATATAGAGCAGATTCTCGAAGTTTCCGTCACCAATCCCCAGCGCGAGCGCCGAGATCACAAAAGCCCCTCCTGCATTCCATGGTATGAGCGGTGACACCAGCGTCCCGCCTTCCTCAATCGCCCGCGACAGGTTTAGTGGTGAATAGCCGATGCCACGATAGACCGGCGCGTACATGCGGCCCGGTAGTGCAATCGATAGGTAGGGATCACCGGCAACCGTGTTGGTGGCAACCGATGTCAGGATCGCCGAGGTCTGGATGCCCGCGAATGTCTTTACCCGCGAAATAATAACTTCGATGATCGTCTGCAAACATCCAGTTTTTTCAAGTGCACCGCCAAAGCCGAGCGCCAGCAAAACCAGAGAGATGGTCCACATCATCGACTGGATGCCGCCCCGGTTCAGAAGCGGGTCGATTTCGGGCACGCCAGTGTCGATGGAATAACCGCTGTTGGCGAAGGTGAAGGTTTCGTGCATCGTTGCGCCTTGGCACACGATTGCCATCAATCCGCCCACGACAGCACCGGCAAAGAGCGACGGAATGGGAGGCTGCTTCTTGACCGCCAGCGCAATGACCAGCAGCGCCGGCGCAAGCATGATCGGGGATATCCAGAACGCATCGTCCAGGGCGGACGTGATGGCGTCGATGCGCTCAAAAGACACCTGCGACGTGTCGATGAGCGTGAAACCAACCACAAAGTAAATCGCTAGCGCGATCAGCATGGAGGGCACTGTGGTCGGCAGCATGTTGCGGATATGGTCGAACAGGTTGGTGCCGGTGACGGCGGGTGCGAGATTTGTTGTGTCTGAAAGCGGTGAGATCTTGTCGCCAAAGAATGCGCCGGAAACAACAGCGCCAGCAGTCCAGTACATCGGGATGCCAAAACCGGCACCAATCCCCATGAGTGCCAGGCCGACCGTCCCGACCGTACCCCATGACGTGCCCAGCGACACTGAGACGGTCGAACACAGGATCATGCCGGCGGCCAGGAAAATCTCGGGCGAAAGAAGTTTGAGTCCATAGTAAATCAACGATGGCACGGTGCCGCTCGCAATCCAGACCCCGACAATCATGCCGACGACTATCAGGATCGAAACCGAGGGCATCGAGATGTTGATAACGTGGAACGCCCCTTCTTCGATGCTGGGCCATTTGTAGCCGAGCTTCAGCCCGACAAGCCCGGTGATCGCGATGCCGATCGTCAATGGAATATGCGGTGTGAAATCACCAAAATAGAATAACTGAATTCCCAAAACCAACAGCGTCAATACAATTGGAACCAACGCCATTCCCAAGCTTGGCTTGATAGCATTTTCATCACTGGCAGACACGTGTGTCACCTCCCGATTTGGACATTTGAATTTGTCTGGATCGTCCAAGATCATCATATTTCGGCGCGCTTGGAGTTCCGCCAGCACGCCGGATAGCTACGGATTTGCGACAACCCGAGAGATGGATGCATCGCAAACCTCAGGTAGGGCGGCGAGGTTGCCGCTGAAATGCAGCAAGTTCGGGCGTGAATTGGCGCCGTCGGACTAAGTTGATCTTTTTGATACCCGCTCCGCCCGGATCGCAGACGGGGTCGCGGAGATGCTGAAGGCATTGCGCGCCTGCCTTGCCTCGACTGACTCCGCTCTTCTAAGGAGCTCGTCAAACCCCGCAGTCGGATGTCGACGTGATCTTCCTCGATCTCGAAGATGCGGTCGCCCACGACAAAAAGGAACAGGCGCGCCGCAACATCATCCAGGCCCTGAACGAGACGACTGGGGTAACAAGACCATGTCGGTGCGCATCAATGCGCTGGACACCCACTACATGTATCGCGACGTCGTCGATGTGGTCGAGCAGGTCGGAGCGCGGCTGGTCCTGATCATGATCAATTAAAGCGGGCGCGGTGTCACTAGATGGCCATCTGATCGACTGTGCCTCAATCTGCCAGGCCGAAGTCATGATCAAAAAAGTCCGCAAGATCGCCGCTGCATATGTCACCTTTCTGATCGCACCAAAACGGCCCGCAGGTACCTACTTCGCGGTCCGCCATTCGGCCGGACGGTTGCTACGGCAACGCCGGCGCAACTGGCATCGGCGGACACAATCAAGAACCGGACTTGTACGTTACCCTGCTGTCCGAAGTCTGATTCAACATCTTCAATGTCGGATTTGAGAATATCCAAAGAAGTTTTTTTAACGGAATATGGAAAAAAAGGTCCGATTCATGCGATATTCTGGCTTCAAGGTTTTCAAAGAGGCCCTCACCGGCCACAAAGGCTGGACACCCGCCTGGCGCGATCCCGCCCCAAAGACGCATTATGACATCGTGGTCATTGGCGGTGGCGGTCACGGGCTGGCCACGGCGCATTACCTTGCCAAGGTCTATGGGCAGCGCAGCGTCGCGGTGATCGAAAAGGGCTGGATCGGCGGCGGCAATGTGGGTCGGAACACCACCATCATCCGCTCGAACTACCTGCTGGATGGGAATGAGCCGTTCTACGAGTTCTCACTGAAACTGTGGGAAGGTCTGGAGCAGGACCTGAACTATAACGCCATGGTCAGCCAGCGCGGCATCGTCAACCTGATCCACTCGGACGCGCAGCGTGACGCGTTCACGCGCCGGGGCAATGCGATGATCCTGAACGGAGCAGATGCCGAGTTGCTGGATACCGAGCAGGTGCGCAAGGAATATCCCTATCTGAACTTCAACGACGCCCGGTTTCCGATCAAGGGCGGGCTGGCGCAGCGGCGTGGCGGTACGGTGCGCCATGATGCGGTGGCCTGGGGCTATGCCCGATCGGCTGACGGCAATGGTGTCGACATCATCCAGAATTGCGAGGTCACAGGATTCCGGATCGAGAATGGCAAATGCCTGGGCGTTGAAACCTCCAAAGGGTTCATCGGCGCAGGCAAGGTTGGCTGCGCGGTTGCGGGCAATTCGGGCCGCCTGATGGGGATGGCCGGTATGCGGTTGCCCATCGAAAGCCACGTGCTGCAGGCCTTTGTCTCCGAGGGGCTGAAGCCCTTGCTGCCCGGCGTCATTACCTTTGGGGCCGGCCATTTCTATGTCAGCCAGTCCGACAAGGGCGGGCTGGTCTTTGGCGGCGATCTGGATGGCTATAACTCTTATGCCCAACGCGGCAACCTGCCAGTGGTCGAGGATGTCTGCGAAGGTGGCATGGCGCTGATGCCGATGATCGGCCGGGCGCGGTTGCTGCGGATGTGGGGCGGGATCATGGATATGTCGATGGATGGCTCGCCCATCATCGATCAAACCCATATCGACGGACTCTATTTCAATGGCGGCTGGTGTTACGGCGGGTTCAAGGCGACCCCGGCCTCGGGCTATTGCTTTGCCCATCTGTTGGCGAATGACGCGCCGCACCCGACCGCAACCGCCTATCGGTTCGACCGGTTCCGCGCCGGCCGGATGATCGATGAAAAGGGCATGGGCAACCAGCCCAACCTGCATTGAGGGGGACAGAGGCATGATCATTCAACACCCTCTGCTGGGTCCGCGCGACAGTTCCGAGTTTGTCTATCTCGGCGATGCATCCCTTATCGACCGCCCCGACTGGCAGGCCGAGAACGCGGCAGAGGCGTTTCATGACTACGCCTATCAGCGCGCCAACCCCGCTGGAGAGCATCGCGAGCTGTGGTTTCACGAAGGCGGTGACCGGTCCTGGTTGGTGGTCACCCGTAACACGGTGACCCATGAGATTTCAAAGGTGGAACTGGCCCGCGACGTGGCCCGGTCGCAGGGACGATCCAAATGACCCAAAGCAACAGGCTGAGCGGCGGCCAGATCGACCGCAACACGACCCTGAATTTCAAGTTCGACAACCGCAGCTATACCGCGCATCCCGGCGATACGCTGGCCTCGGCCCTGCTGGCCAACAACGTGCGGCTGATCGGACGGTCATTCAAATACCATCGCCCGCGTGGCCTGCTGTCCGCTGGATCAGAGGAACCCAACGGGATCGTTGAACTGCGCAGCGGCAACCGCCAGGAACCCAATACCCGCGCCACCACCGCCGAGATGTTTGACGGGCTGGAGGCACGGTCGCAGAACCGCTGGCCCAGCCTGAAATTCGATGCTCTGGCGATCAATGACCGGTTCTCGAACTTCCTGTCGGCGGGGTTCTACTACAAGACTTTCATGTGGCCTGCCGCATTTTGGGAAAAGCTCTATGAGCCGATGATCCGCCGCGCTGCTGGGCTGGGGTCTTTGTCGATGCAGGAAGACCCGGATGAGTATGACAAGGGTTTTCGCCACTGCGATCTGCTGATCGTCGGGGCTGGTCCCGCCGGGCTGATGGCGGCACTGACCGCCGGGCGTGCCGGGGCAGACATTATTCTAGCGGACGAGGATTTCGCCCTTGGTGGACGACTGAATAGCGAGACCTTTGCGCTGAACGACGCGGCTGCCAGTGACTGGGCGGTGCAAGCTGTAGCTGAGCTGTCTTCCCTACCTAATGTGCGTTTGATGCCGCGCACAACGGTGATCGGGGCCTTCGATCACGGGATTTATGGCGCTGTCGAACGGACCGGGGATCATTTGGCCAGTCTGCCTGCGGGCAAGCCGCGCCAAATCCTCTGGCGCATCTATTCCAAGCGCACCTTGCTTTGCGCGGGCGCAACCGAGCGCCCGATAGCGTTTGAAAACAACGACCGGCCCGGCATCATGCTGGCCAGCGCCCTGCGGACCTATGCCAATCGCTTTGCCACCACGGCGGCGCAACGGGTGGCGATCTTTACCAACAATGATAATGGGCACCGCACCGCCGCCGATCTATACGCCAAAGGGGTCAAGATCGCCGCCGTGATCGATGTCCGTGAGGACGCACCAATCAACCACGAATATGAGGTGCTGCGCGGCGCGCAAGTCACCGACACCAAGGGCCGCCTGGGTCTGAGCTTTGTCGAGGTCGCCTTGCCAGATGGCTCGACCCGGACGCTGGAGTGCGGCGCGCTGGGTGTTTCGGGCGGGTGGAACCCGAATGTGCATTTGACCTGCCATCAACGCGGGCGCCCGAATTGGAATGACGAATTGGCTGCCTTTGTCCCCGGTGCTGACCTGCCGCCGGGCTTGTCGGTCGCGGGCGCGGCCAATGGGGCACTGTCGACCCATGGCGCGTTGCAGTCGGGGGCCGAGGGCGCGATGAAGGCACTAGATCTGAAAGGGTCCTTGCCCGACATGCCCAGTGCCGAGGATGCTCCAGTGTCCCAGACACCGTTCTGGTATGTGCAGGGTTGTTCCCGTGCCTGGCTGGATTTGCAGAACGATGTGACAGTCAAGGACGTGAAGCTTAGCCATCAGGAAGGCTTCCGCTCGGTCGAGCACCTGAAACGCTATACTACGCTGGGTATGGCGACCGATCAGGGCAAGACTTCGAACATGGGCGGGCTGGCGATCATGGCCGAGCTTGCGGGCAAATCCATTCCCGAAACCGGAACCACGATATTCCGCCCGCCCTACACACCGGTGCCGATCGGCACATTCGCCGGCCGGATGAAGGGCAAGGAGTTCCACCCGACCCGACTGACACCTTCGCATTATTGGGCCAAGGAACGCGGTGCGGTGTTTGTCGAGGTTGGCAACTGGTTGCGTGCACAATGGTTCCCGCTGCCGGGTGAAACCCACTGGCGTGAATCGGTAGACCGCGAGGTGCGCCAGACCCGCGCCTCGGTCGGAGTGTGCGACTGTACCACCCTGGGCAAGATCGATGTGCAGGGCAGTGATGCCGCAGCCTTCCTGAACCGGATTTACTGCAACGGCTTTGCCAAGCTGGCCGCTGGCAAGACCCGCTATGGTCTGATGCTGCGCGAAGATGGCATTGCGATGGATGACGGCACCGCGGCGCGGTTGGCCGAGGATCATTTCGTGGTCACCACCACCACGGCCAATGCGGTCAAGGTCTATCAGCATATGGAATTTGTCCGACAATGCCTGTTCCCGGGCATGGATGTGCAGCTAATCTCGACCACCGAGGCCTGGGCGCAATATGCAGTCGCCGGACCCAACTCGCGCAAGCTGCTGCAAAAAATCGTCGACCCGGAATTCGACATCTCGAACGAAGGCTTCCCCTTCATGGGTTGTGGCAACATCACCGTCTGCGGCGGGTTGCGGGCGCGGTTGTTCCGGATTTCCTTCTCGGGTGAACTGGCCTTTGAGATCGCCGTCCCGTCCCGCTATGGCGATGCCTTGATGCGGCGTCTGATGGCCGAGGGTGAGGAATTTGACGTGGTGCCCTATGGCACCGAGGCCCTGAGTGTGATGCGGATCGAAAAGGGTCACGCGGCGGGCAACGAATTGAACGGGACCACCACCGCGCTGAACCTTGGAATGGGCCGGATGGTGTCGAAGAAAAAGGACAGCATCGGTTCAACCTTGTCCGAGCGCGAAGGTTTGAACGAACCGGACGCGCTGATGATGGTGGGCGTCATACCTGTGAGCCAAGGTGACAAGATCACAGCTGGTGCGCATCTGATGGACGCCATTGGTCCGGTCGATGCGGCCCATGATCAAGGCTATGTCACCTCGGCCGCCTTTTCGCCATCGCTGGACTGTCACATCGGTTTGGGCTTTCTGAAAAACGGTGGCGCGCGGCAGGGCGAGAAGATGCGCCTTGTGTCGCCCCTGACCGACCTGACCGTCGAGGTCCAGATCGTCTCGGCCCATTTTGTCGACCCTGAGGGAGAACGGCTTCGTGCATGATCTTGTAGCAATCACCGCTCTGGGCGGATCAGAACCCCGCGTTGATACGGTCGGCACAGTCACTTGTACCGAAGTGCCCGGCGTGGCCTTGGCCTCGGTCGCGGCGCGCCCGGGACAAGAGAAGAAGGCCGCCAAAGCGCTGGCCAAGCTGACTGGTGCCCCTGCTCCCGATGTTGGACGGTTCGATGGTGCGTCGATCATGGCGTTCTGGACCGGGCCGGATCAGTGGATGGCCGAGGCGCCATTTGAGAGCCACGAGGATCTGTCTGAACAGGCGAAGGCAGCGGCGGGCGATACCGCCTCGGTTTCGGAACAAACCGACGCCTGGGCGCGGTTCGACCTGAGTGGCGCAGATGTTCTGGCCGTGCTGGAATTGCTCTGCCCGCTGGACACACGCAAGATGGCTGACGGTGACGCCGCGCGCGCGTCGATCCATCATCTGGGCTGCTTTGTCTTGTGTCGGACGCCCGAGGCGTTCAGCATTTATGGCCCACGATCCTCCGCCGGGTCACTGCACCATGCCATCATGGCAGCGATGAAATCTACGCTGTGAAGTGTTGATCAGATCGACGGCAATGGGGCGTTGTCCTCGACCCGGAACCGGTTGATCCGGCGGCGATCTTCGCTTGGGCTGAGACCAAAGGCCGACCGGTAGTGTGTCACCAGCGGTGCGACGGACCCATATCCGATCGCCGAGGCGATTTCCGCCAGCGGATCCTTGGTATAGACCACCATCTGCCGGGCGGCCTTCATCCGCATGGCGCGGTAGTAATGGCTGGGGCTTTGACCCGTGGCCTGCTTGAAGGCGCGCTCGATCTGGCGCGGGGTAACGCCTGTCTGCTGCGCCACTTCGGCGATCGAGATCGGCTCACTGATATGACTGGCAAACAGGTCAACACATTGCACCACCAGCGGAGGCAACTTGTCGCCGGTGTCGGGCGCTGTCGTGCTTGGAACCTGTTGGCGCACGCCCTCGCCGCGCATCATCGGATGCTGGAACCAACAAGCGACTTCGTGCGCGACATCGCTACCCAACCGGTCTTCGATCAAGTGCAGGGCGAGATCGAATGCCGCCGCCGCACCGGCAGCCGTATAGCGGGACGCATCTGAAACGATCACCTCGCAGCGGGCATCCATTTCGGGGAACTCGGCCTCAAACGCAGCTTCGTAACACCAATGGACAGAGACGGGATGCCCAGTCATGGCCCCCGACCGGACCAAAGGAAAGACACCGCCGCTGATACCGCCCAGAATGGTGCCGTGTCGACCGAGGCTGCGCAGCATGCCATTGCCTGTAACGGGGTCGTCAAATCCGGAGGTCGGACTGCTGAGCAGGAATAGAATGTCGATGGACTGACATTCCGACAGCAGGCGTTCGGCCTCGAAACGCACTTCGGCGCTGGAGCGTACTTTCTGACCGCGTTCGGTGACCAGCGACCAGCAGAAGGCCCCCTGCCCGGCAATCTCGTTCGCAGCGCGCAGAGGCTCGATCAAAGAGGTCAGACAGGCCATCGGAAACCCGTCAAAAAGCAGAAACCCAATCTCGATTCTTTTTTCTGTCAGCATGATTATTTTACTATCAGGAAAAATCAGTGCTAAGGTAGTCCGAATTGGTTTGGGTAATGTAGTGCAGCGGCTTGCCGAACAGGTTTGGCCAAGTGTAGCAAGACACTGACGAGATGAAACTGAAAAAACGCGACGCAGAAATGGCAACAAAACTGACGCAGGATCCACATTCGGTTCGGACGGGAGAGCGCGAGAAAGTTCTCGAAGTTGCCATCGGTCGCGAGGTCCGTGCCTTTCGCAAACAGCAGAACATCACTGTGGCGGAACTGGCGCAGCTGACCGGGTTGTCGATCGGGATGCTGTCCAAGATCGAAAACGGCAACACCTCCCCGTCGCTGACCACGTTGCAAGCGTTGGCCAATGCGCTTTCGGTTCCTCTGACCGCCTTTTTTCGCCGCTTCGAAGAACGTCGCGAGGCGGTGCATACCAAAGCGGGTGAAGGTGTCGAACTTGAGCGGGCAGGCACGCGCGCCAACCACCAATACAACCTGCTGGGCCATATCGGTGCCAATGGGTCAGGTGTGATCGTGGAACCTTATCTGATCACGCTGACAGTGGAATCCGATGTGTTCCCGACCTTTCAGCATGGCGGGATCGAGACGATCTATATGTTGGAAGGCGCAGTGGATTATCGCCATGGCGATGAGGTCTATCCTCTGCAACCGGGCGACACCCTGTTCTTTGACGCCGATTCGCCGCACGGGCCGGAGCGGCTGGTCTCGCTGCCCGCTCGGTATATCTCGGTGATCAGCTATCCGCAGGCAAACTGACGGATAAGGAAAACCACGGCGCATGGCCGTGGTTTCGCACTTCTATTCGCAGTTGATCAGGTCTTCAAAGGCGGTTCCGTTTCCAGATCCGGCCAGATCCCCGGTGACGTCGGCAGCCCATCATCGAACTGGCTGAGATAATCCAGCATCATTGGGCGGTTGTCGATGAAGCCTTTATAGGTGGCCAATTCCTCGGGCAAATCGCGGATCACCCGATGAAGGCGGCGGCCCCATTTGGGCATCGTCATCAAGTCCTGAAAACTGCACAGATAACAGCGGATCGGGAACACCAAAGCATTGGAGCGTGGCAGGCGGAAGAAGGTCTGAAGCTCGACCCGCAGATGCTGCTTATGGCCAATGTTCTCTGGCGTCAGCGTGGTCTTTTGTATGCCCCATTTGTGGTAGTTTTCCGGACTGGTATCCAGTAGCGGATTGACCGTCATGGTCCAGTTCAGGCGGCGTGCCGGCGCGCCTTGTTGAATGTTGAGCAGAAATTTTAACGCGCGCTGGAAAATACCCATCTCATGCGCCATCGGCACCGGCGCGTGCCACTCGAAGAAATTCATGCCTATGTCGAAGTCCAGGCTCCAGTCGGCCTGCGTCGTCACCATGCCGGCATCCATCCACAACATGTCGTCGCGCTGGTCGAGCACGGCGAAATCGCCCTGTGCCTGACGGGTAATGTACTCCATCGGGCCGTAAGGCAGGGTGGTTTCATCCATGAAGGTAAAGCTGTGATCGATGCCCATGGGTTTGTTCACCCAACGCCATTGATTGCCGTTGCGATGCAGCTCGAACAGGTCCGGATAGTCCTCGGACTTGCAAACCATGATCAGTTCTAGCATGTCCCAGCCCGCCAGTGTCATATGCGGCAGGGATTGGCAGCGCAGGGGGTCCTGATCCAGAACTATGGCGCGGTCTTTCATCTCCGAGACGTAATGCTCATCAACATCAAACCGCATCTCATAAACGGAACCCTTCGGCCCGCCCCGGTGCTGCTCCATGTTGACGGAATACATATAGCTGTCTTCGTGGAACGGGAACGGAAAGCGTTTGATCGCCCATTCCGAATTGTGGAACGTATAATCGTCGCGGAAGGATTCGTCGTTGAATTGAATGGTCATGTTGGGCCTCCTCTCAGCGGTCCAGCACGAGGGACTTGCCCTCGAAACGCGATACACAGGGCATGATTCTCTTGCCAGAGGCCCGTTCTTCGTCGGTCAGCCAGTGATCGCGATGCACGAAATTGCCGTCGTGATCCAGCACCACGGTTTCGCATTGTCCGCAGGCACCACCCCGGCACAGATACGGCGCATCGACGCCTTCGCGCTCGATGGCTTCCAGCAGGCTTTCGTTTTCACCGACCTGAACGATTTTGTCAGAGGTCGCCAACCGAACCTGGAACGGCTTACCCGGCTGCGGAGCCAGGAATTCCTCGTAATGGATGCAATCGGCGGGCCAGCCTTCGGCGGTCGCAGTGCTGCGCACCCAGTCGATCATGCCCTTGGGTCCGCAGACATAGACATGCGTTCCCAGCGGCTGACCGCTGAGCAGATTCTTAAGGTCAATCGCCTGGTTCTGGTCGTCATAATAGATATGCGTCTCATTGGGGTGCCGGTCTGTCAGTTTATCGGCATAAGAGGCCAATGTGTGATTGCGGCAGGCATAGTGCAGTTCCCAATGTCCGTGCAGAACCTCAAGCTGTTTGATCTGAGCCAGAAATGGCGTGATTCCGATGCCACCGGCAAGGAACAGATGCTTGCGTGCGCGCAGATCGAGCGAGAACAGATTGACTGGGTAGCTGATCGTCATTTCGTCACCCAGCTTGACCTCCCGGTGCATGAACAGCGACCCGCCCCGGCCTGCATCGTCACGGCGCACCGAAACGGTGTATGAGGACTGATCGAAGGGATCGGACATCAGCGAATAAGGGTTCAGGCGGGTGATGCCGCCATCCTGCATCTCGACAACCGTATGGGCGCCACCGGAAAAGGTCGGCAGTTGACCACCATCAACACGTTCGAACCGGAACCGTGTGACCAATTCGTTCAGCGGGGTGATCTCGGTCACTTTGACCTGAATTTTCTCGGCACCGCTCATTTATAAATCCCCTTCGGCTCCGGCACGCTGCCATGATCCTCGGCATCCACGCGCACGCCCTGATAGGCGGCCAGACGGCGGGAATAATGATCGCGCACAAACAGGTTCAGCCCGCAATGGGCGCAGACATAGGGATCGACTTCGACGTTTTCGGTGATGCCCTTGCAATGCACGCATTGCATCCGGCGCGCGGTCGATCCGCGATGTTCGGTCTGGATGGCGGTGTGCGGGATGCCCACCGCCATCGCCTCGTTCATCGCCTGCCCCATCATGCCCTCGGAGCCGGACAGGTAGACCTGCAGCCCCATATGCGCGTCACCCAGCACCCGGCGGATGCGCTGCAGAGACGCCTCATAAGACGGACCTTCGTAGAATTGAACCGGGTTCAGCGCCTGTAGCTTGGCGACATGATCGGTATGGCGCGGAATGTAGATGATATGGGTCTTCGCCATCAGCTCCGGTGTGGCGATGTCAAGGATGGCCTCGGCGCCTTCGGCCTCGACGATCATGAGATGATGCTCACCTGAGCGAACCTCTAGCGTGCCCCAGACCGGGCGGCTTGCGATTGACTTGGGAAATTCGAACTTTGACATTGTGTCCTCGGATAGGAAAACGGCGCAACGGTCTGACCATTGCGCCCCCGATAATATCAGCCTTTTGCTGTTCTGATTGACTTGTCCCTGTCATAGAACGGCATCTCTTCGGCCTTGGCGGCGATCTCGGTGCCGTCACCGTTGCGCACCGTCAGCGCCGTACCGGGTGCGGCGCAAGCGACCGGCATCCGGGCGATGCCGACGTTGTGGCCATTGAGTTCGGAATACATACCAAAGGTCACAACACCGACCTTTTCGCCATTCTGCAGCAGGTCCGCACCCTCATCCGCCGGAGTGGTGCCGTCAAGCACAACGCCATAGATCTTGAACCGCTCCTTGCCCTGCGCGGCATAGTGGTTCTCGGCACCGATAAAGCCGATCTTGCCGGGTGAGACGGTGAACTCCAGACCCAGTTCCCACAGCGTGTCGCCGCAGGTGTCGTCGTCGAACGGATAGGTTTCAGAGTTGTCGCCGGGATAGAACAGCAGATAGCTTTCGGTGCGCAGCAGATCGAGTGTCGAGAACTGCACCGGCTGTATGCCCATCTCCTTGCCCTCGGCCAGAATGCTGTCCCACAGATGCACCGCGTGCTTGGCCTGACAGAAAATCTCGTACCCGCGTTCGCCGGTATAGCCGGTGCGCGAGATCATAACGGGGCAGCCATAGAGCTTGGTCTGCATGATGCCGAAATAGGCCAGATCGCGGATGCCGGGCACGTGTTTGGCCAGGAAATCAACGGCCACCGGCCCCTGCAGCGACATGTCATGCATGTCATCGTCGAAGATCACCGAACAGTTCTTGCCCGCCGCCACCGAAGTCAACTGCTCCATGCCGGTCCCGGTGCCATGCACCACCAGCCATGTATTCACTGACAGACGATAGATGATGCAATCGTCGATGAACTTACCATCGGGATTGAGGATCGAGGCATAGGTCGACCGGCCCGGCATGATCTTTTCGACGTTCCGGGTTGTGACGCGATCAATGACATAAGCGGCGTCCTCGCCCACGACATGGACCTTTTTCAGGCCCGAGACATCCATCAGCCCCGCCTTGGTGCGGATCGCTTCGTAATCTGTCTTGGCGCGTTCCGGGCTGTGGTCATAGAACCATGCAGTTCCCATGCCGTTCCAGTCCTCAAGTTCGCCACCGATCTCGGCGTGACGCTGCGCAAGGGCGGACGTCCTCCAAAGAATGGCCATGGTTCAGGTCTCCCGTTGTTTGCTTTTTGTTGGCCATATTGAGGCCGATGTTTGATTCAAAATCAACACCTGTGTGCAGATTATTTTCCTGGCGGGAATATTTGCCTACAATTTGTGCACCCTGACCGCTCTCCAGATAACCCACATAAATCGATTTTTTTACATGCACTTAGACTAAAGATCGCGGTCGATTCATCCCAGTCTGGCGCGTCCGGTAAAGATGCTTGCCCCATATATCTATTGACAGGCGAAGGCTGAGATTGTCCCTTGAGTAGATAAAATTTCCTCGCAGGAAAGTACCGCAGAGTAACCATCCTGCTGCAACAATAGGGAGACTACGAAGTGGACGGCAATCTAAATGCACTCACGACCATATTTACCGAGTTTTATTACTGGGTAACGGTCGTGTTCATGTTCCTCATCCATGTGGGCTTTTGCATGTACGAAGTCGGCGCAAGCCGTGCCCGTAACCATATGCACACATTGATGAAAAACATCATGATCATTCCTTTGGTAACGGTCACTTTCTTCTTCTTCGGATGGTGGATTTACTGGGCCTTCCCGAACTTTCCGTTCTGGGGCGGGCTCGACACCGAAGCCGGTGCCGCGAATCTTCCCTGGGCGGACACCATGGGCACTAATGCGAGCGACAGAATCACCGGTGTGTTCTGGGCCGCATTCCTGCTGTTTTCGTGGACGGCAGCCTCAATCGTATCGGGATCAGTGATTGAACGGATAAGATCCTCGGCCCTATGGGTCCACGCGGTCATGATCGGCTCGGTCTGGTGGATCATCGACGCAGCCTGGGGCTGGCACTACGGTGGGTGGATGGTGCGTATCCTAGGGTACCACGATGCTTATGCATCGGGCGTTATCCACGCCATTGCAGGTGGTTACGCGCTGGGTGTCATCATGGTTCTTGGCCCGCGTCTGGGCAAGTTTGCCAAGGATGGCACGCCGCGAGATATCCCGCCGCATAACCCATGGCTGCTGACCATCGGGATTTTCCTGATCTATACCGGCTTCTGGGGCTTTTATGCCGCGTGCAACGTGCCTGTGATCTCACCCGAGGGCATCGACGGTCAGATCACCGGTGTAACCTGGACTGCAACCAACATCTATCTGGCTCCGACCACGCTGTCGGCGATCACCTTCAACTTCCTGATGTCGCTATCGGGCGGTCTGATGGCGGCCTATGTGGTGTCCAAGGGCGATGCGTTCTGGACCTTCTCAGGCGGTTTGGCCGGTGTGATCACCGCATCAGCCGGTAACGATCTGTATCACCCGATTCAGGCGATGATCATTGCAGCGATTGGCGTCGTGATCGTCTACAACCTGCATTACTGGGTCGAACGCAAGTTCAAGCTGGACGATGCGGTCGGCGCCGTTGCCGTGCATGGCTATGCTGGGGTCGTTGGTCTGATCCTCGCAGGATTCGTTCTGTGGGGCGTCCCGTCTTCGCCATATGAAGGCTATGCCACGATCAACCCGATCGGGCAGATCACCGGTGCGGTCATCATGTTCTTTGTCCTCGGCTTCTTGCCCGGCTTTATCTTGGCCAAGATGCAAGCCGCAGCGGGCGTATTGCGCATTCCGGAAGAGGTTGAACTGCAGGGTCTCGATTATGCGGAACACCATGCCTACGAAGATGCCAAGGCAGCGATCATCGCAGCTGACAAGGAAGAACTGGAAGCCCGCGGCGTAGCGGCAAAGTAAGGGAGAACACCTATGTCTACTAACGGATATACAAGCTGGGCCGTCGATCTTGCTGATGTCGGGGCAATCTATCCCTTTCAGGGCTTCGAGGTTCCGATGGTCATCATCGGCGTGATCTTCTGGATTGGCTGGCATCGCATCCAGTTCGTCCGCGAAGGCGAGCATCTGGAAAAGGCGCGCCATACCGGAGACGAAGAGAAGGTAAAGGCACAGCTGGAACGATATTGATCCGGCTCTGAGCATTGGCAATGGGCGCGATAAGGTATCCCGCCCATTGCCTACTAGGAAAAAAACTTTCCTAAGATTATTGATGTTCCACACCATTGTTGATAGCGTCGAATCACAATGAAACTCACAAGGAGAGCTGCCTGCCATGTGCGGAATTGTCGGACTATTCCTTAAAGACCAGTCACTTGCGCCCAAGCTGGGCGACATGCTGACAGATATGCTGATCACGATGACAGATCGCGGCCCCGACAGTGCCGGAATTGCGATCTACGGCAATGAAACTCAAGGTAAAACCAAACTGACGGTTCAATCGCCGAACCCGGAAGAGGATTTCGCCGGACTGGCCGAGGATCTTGGCCAGAGTCTGGGTGTGACAGTGACGCGGTCGATCATCGACACCCATGCGGTTCTGGACATTCCGGACGATCAGTTCGAGGCCGCGCGTACTGCGCTGGCCGAGATCCGGCCATCAATCCGGCTCATGAGCCGTGGTGAGACCCTGGAGATCTACAAAGAGGTCGGCCTGCCCAAGGATGTGGCGGCGCGTTTCAACCTCAGCGACATGAGCGGCACACACGGGATCGGCCACACACGGATGGCGACCGAATCCGCGGTAACTACGATGGGTGCCCACCCGTTCAACACCGGCCCGGATCAGTGTCTGGTCCATAACGGCTCGCTATCGAACCACAACTCGCTGCGCCGCAAGCTGCGCCGCGAAGGGGTGACCATCCAGACCGAGAATGACACCGAGGTCGGTGCCGCCTATCTGACCTGGAAGATGATGAACGGCGCGACGCTGGGCGAGGCGCTGCAATCCAGTCTCGATGATCTGGACGGTTTTTTTACTTTTTTGGTTGGCACCAAGGACGGCTTTGGCGTCGTCCGTGACCCGATTGCCTGCAAGCCGGCGGTGATGGCGGAAACCGATCAATATGTAGCCTTTGGCAGCGAGTACCGGGCGTTGGTGAACTTGCCCGGCATCGAAGAGGCCCGCGTTTGGGAACCGGAACCGTCAACAGTTTATTTCTGGTCCCACAATGACAGCCCCACGACCCACGAGAAGGCCGCCTGACATGCAGACCTATGATCTAGAAGCAAACGGCCTACGCGGGTTGAACGCGGCCCTGCAGGCTCAAAGCGCCGAATCCAACCAGACCAACTGGGAGGTTGTGAACCCAAAGGGCAGCCATGCGATTGCCGTTGGTCTGGACTCGCCGATTGAGGTGACTGTCAAAGGCTCGACCGGGTATTACTGCGGCGGCATGAACCAGCAGGCAACGGTCCGGGTCGAAGGCTCGGCCGGGCCCGGTGTGGCGGAAAACATGATGTCCGGTCAGGTAATCGTCGATGGCGATGCCAGCCAGTATGCCGGGGCCACCGGCCATGGCGGTTTGCTGGTGATCAAGGGCAACGCCAGTTCGCGCTGCGGCATCTCGATGAAGGGTATCGACATCGTGGTCCACGGCAACATCGGTCATATGTCGGCCTTCATGGCGCAGGCTGGAAACTTGGTGGTTTGCGGCGATGCGGGCGACGCGCTGGGGGACTCGCTCTATGAGGCGCGCCTTTTCGTGCGCGGTTCAGTCAAGAGCCTCGGTGCGGATTGTATCGAGAAGGAGATGCGCCCCGAGCATCTGGAGATCCTCAGGGACCTACTGATGCGTTCGGGCAATGATGCCAAGCCTGAAGAGTTCAAACGCTACGGCTCGGCTCGCCAACTCTATAATTTTGACGTCGACAAGTCGGCCGCCTACTGAGGATAATGGGTATGAAAGATATGGACGATCAGATCCCCCGCACCCTGCCGATCCAGTCGGCGACATTCACGAATCCGATCAATGCCGAGATTCGCCGCGCAGCCGCCACGGGCATCTACGACATTCGCGGTGGCGGTGCCAAACGGCGGGTGCCGCATTTCGACGATCTGCTGTTTCTGGGCGCATCAGTGTCGCGCTATCCGCTGGAAGGCTATCGCGAGCGTTGTGACACGTCGGTAACACTGGGCACCCGCTTTGCCAAGAAACCGATCCAGCTGGATATACCTGTGACCATTGCCGGCATGAGCTTTGGCGCACTGTCCGGACCCGCAAAAGAGGCTCTGGGACGGGGCGCATCCGCTGCCGGAACTTCGACCACCACCGGCGACGGCGGCATGACGCCCGAAGAACGCGGTCATTCAACTAAGCTGGTCTATCAGTACCTGCCCTCGCGCTATGGCATGAACCCGAACGATCTGCGCAAGGCAGATGCGATTGAAATTGTGGTCGGTCAGGGCGCAAAGCCAGGCGGCGGCGGCATGCTTCTGGGGCAGAAGATCAGCGACCGCGTGGCTGAGATGCGGACCCTGCCCAAGGGCATTGACCAGCGCTCGGCCTGTCGCCACCCGGACTGGACCGGGCCGGATGATCTGGAAATCAAGATACTAGAACTGCGTGAAATCACCGGTTGGCAAGTGCCTATCTACGTCAAGGTTGGCGCGACGCGACCCTATTACGACACAGCGCTGGCGGTGAAGGCTGGGGCAGATGTGGTTGTCATGGACGGCATGCAGGGTGGCACCGCCGCCACACAGGATGTGTTCATCGAACATGTGGGCTTGCCGACATTGTCGTGCATTCGCCCGGCCGTGCAGGCGCTGCAGGATCTGGGCGTGCATCGCGAGGTGCAGCTTGTGATCTCGGGCGGGATCCGCACCGGGGCCGATGTTGCCAAGGCGATGGCACTTGGCGCGGATGCGGTGGCGATCGGTACCGCCGCGCTGGTGGCGCTGGGGGATAACGACCCGAAATGGGAATCCGAATACCAGAAGCTGGGCACCACCACCGGTGCTTATGATGATTGGCACGAAGGCCAGGACCCGGCGGGTATCACCACGCAGGACCCGGACCTTGCCGCGCGTCTCGACCCGGTTGAGGCCGGACGGCGGTTGCGCAATTACCTGAAGGTGATGACGCTGGAGGCGCAGACCATCGCCCGCGCCTGCGGTCACAATCACCTACACAACCTGGAACCTGAAGACCTCTGCGCCCTGACCATGGAGGCCGCAGCGATGGCGCGTGTCCCGCTGGCCGGAACCACCTGGTACCCGGGAAAAGAGGGGTTCTGAACGAATACCGCGCGGCTCTCGGATGGGTGCCGCGTTTTTTACATTCAAAGAAAACCAACAGGGAAAGGAAAGCGTATCGTGACGACAGATCTCGCAGCTTTCGCAAAAGAAAAAGGCGTCAAGTACTTCATGATCTCATTCACCGACCTGTTCGGTGGACAGCGGGCCAAACTGGTGCCAGCACAGGCCATTGCCGACATGCAGGAAGATGGCGCGGGCTTTGCCGGGTTCGCCACCTGGCTGGACATGACACCGGCGCATCCGGACATGCTGGCAGTACCGGACCCCTCTTCGGTCATTCAACTGCCATGGAAGCCCGAGGTCGCCTGGGTCGCGGGCAATTGCGTGATGGAGGGCAAGGACGTCGCCCAGGCCCCTCGCAACGTGCTGCGGCGCCTGATCGGCGAGGCTGCGGATGAAGGTCTGCACGTGAAAACGGGTATCGAGGCCGAGTTCTTTCTGCTGACACCGGATGGTGATCAGATTTCCGATCCTTTCGATACCGCCGAAAAGCCGTGCTATGATCAGCAGGCTGTAATGCGCCGCTATGATGTGGTGCGCGAAATCTGTGATTACATGCTGGAGCTGGGCTGGGGACCCTATCAGAACGACCACGAAGACGCCAATGGCCAGTTCGAGATGAACTGGGAGTTCGACGACGCGCTGAAGACCGCTGACAAGCATTCCTTCTTCAAGTTCATGGCTAAATCCGTGGCCGAGAAACATGGCCTGCGCGCCACATTCATGCCCAAGCCCATCAAGGGTCTAACCGGCAATGGGTGTCATGCCCATATCTCGGTCTGGGATGCGCCGGGTGATGCCGCCAAAACCAATGTGTTCGCTGGCGAAGGCGACGGTCCCACCGGTGAGGTGGGCCTTGGCGAACAGGGCAAGCATTTTCTGGGCGGCATCATGAAACATGCCAGCGCGCTGGCGGCGATCACCAACCCGACGGTCAACTCCTACAAACGGATCAACGCGCCGCGCACCATGTCGGGCGCGACCTGGGCACCGAACACGGTGACATGGACGGGCAACAACCGCACGCACATGGTTCGCGTTCCTGGCCCGGGCCGGTTCGAACTTCGCCTGCCGGACGGGGCGACCAACCCGTATCTGCTGCAATCCGTCATCATCGCGGCAGGCTTGTCTGGCATTCGCAGCAAGGCCGATCCCGGCCCACGCTACGACATCGACATGTATGCAGAAGGCCACACCGTCAAAGACGCGCCAAAGCTGCCACTGAACATGCTGGACGCGCTTCGCGACTACGACGCCGACAAGGAGTTGAAATCCATGATGGGTGAAGAGTTTTCGGCCGCGTTCCTGAAGATGAAGCGGCAGGAATGGGATTCCTTCGTCAGCCATTTCTCGCGCTGGGAGAAAGAAAACACGTTGGATATCTGACACAGTTGGGACGCGTTTCAAGCGGGGCCGTGGCATGTGCTGCGGCCCTGTGTGTTTCATGCAAAACCAAATGGGCGGGACATGAGAATTCTCGTATTTCAACATACAAAAGGGGAAAACCCAGGCGCGTTTCTGGATCATATCGCCGATCACGGCGACAGCGCGCAGATCGTGCATCTCTATGACGGGCAGGACATTCCCGCGCTTGAGCGGTTTGACCTACTGCTGGTCATGGGCGGCCCGATGGACGTCTGGGAAACCGTGTCCAACCCGTGGTTGACCCCCGAAAAACGCGCGATAGAGCGATGGGTCAGGGAACTTGGTCGACCCTATTTGGGTATCTGTCTGGGCCACCAGCTTTTGATCGACGCGCTTGGCGGGCGCTGCGCGCCGATGGAGGTGCCCGAAATCGGCGTCTTGCCGGTAGAACTCACTGACAGCGCGCATACGGATCCGGTATTCTCGAACCTGCCGCATCACTTCCCCGTCGTTCAATGGCACGGCGTCGCCGCTAGTGACTTGCCAGACGGGTGCGAGGTCCTGGCCCATTCCTCGGGATGTGCCGTTCAGGCCGTGCGTGTTTTGGACAAAGCCTGGGGCGTGCAGTTTCACCACGAAGTAATCCAGGGAACAATCGAGGCGTGGATGGGCGATCCGGAAAACCATCAATGTGCCGTAGAATGGCTGGGCACGGTCGAAGCAGTGCAGCACATGATCCGGCAAAGCAATGAGATCGCAGCGGATCAGTTCAGGATGACCGCTGAAATCTATTCGGCACTACGCAAACTCTGAGTGTCCCCGTCGATACGCCAGTCCGGAACATCATTGACCAGCATCAGGGCTGCTCGACGCAGGGTCGCACGCACCTTGTCTACAACCGGGCCGGACATGTCACAATCGGCCAGCGCTGCATCAAAGGTCGCCAGCCAGAGCTCCGCGTCCGCCTCCCGAATGGGAATATGGGCATGTATGTTGCGCAGGTCCATATGGCCCAAGCGCTCCCGGTAATAGGCCCGCCCACCCAGAAACCCGCTCAAAAATTCAAACTGTGCCTGCCTTGTGTGGTTCAGCCCATGGCCTCGAAAATGCAGCCGGTGCAGGGAATGTACCGCCGGGTCCGTCTCCATACGATCATAAAAACGCTCGACCAAAGCGCGCAACTGCGCCTCGCCACCCATCTGATCCAGTGCGGATGCCATCAGCAGAGTCTCCAAAACCCAATGCGCCCAATTGTTGCATATCAGGAAAATATGTTTAACAACAGTGACGGATTGACGCGATAGGACGCATTGATGGATATGAGCACACCGTGACGCAACAGGCCCTCCTGGTGTTCAAATGAACGCGCTGGCCCTTGGGTTGCTGGCGGCGGTCTGCTGGGGCTTTCACGACCTTGCGGTGCGACATATCAGCCAGTCGGTGAGCGTGATCGCGTCGTTGATGACCGTCTTGATCTCAGGCGCGGTGCTGCAGGCCGGATTGCTGGCAACATCGGGTGGACTCACTTCGGTGCCCGGCACGGCGATTTTCTACGCAATCGCGTCGGGGGGCTTTTATCTGCTGGCGGGTCTCAGCATGTATGCCGCTTTCCAGCGCGGCCCGGTACGACTGGTGGCCCCGCTTGTCGCCAGCTATCCGATCCTGTCCGTTGTAATGGCGATCTGGCGTGGCGCGTCGGTTGATCTTTGGCACTGGTTGGCAGTAATCGCAATTGGCGTTGGCGTGTCCATCGTTGCCGCGCAGTCTAAGCAGGAAGACTCTGTTGACCCACCTCGCGGGCCGACCGCAATCTTGTCGCTGCTTGCGGCCGTGGGGTTTGCCGGGGCGTTTGCACTGGGTCAGTACGCCACCGAGCTCAGCGATGAATACGCGATCTCGCTGATCGCACGATTGACCGCGATTGCTGCTCTGAGCGTGGTTGCGCTGACAAGCGGCAAGGCGCTGTGGCCCGGTCTGCGCGCCCTGCCCCTGCTTTGTGTGATGGGCCTGTTGGATGCCATTGCCATTCTCAGCGTGGTTGCGGCGGGAGGGTTGCCCAATGCGGCATACGCTTCGGTCACGGCATCCGTCTTTGGATTGCTAACGGTAGTGCTGGCCTGGGCGATCCTGAATGAGCGGATGCGCCAGCGCCAATGGCTCGGCTGTCTGTTGGCCTTTGCGGGAATTGGCTATCTCGCGCTCTGAGTTTGCGCCGGTGACATCGCCGCCAAATGCGCCTGATGCGAGGCTATCGCACTTTCTGCCAGACCGTCGATCTCACCCGGTCTTACCGGGCCCGCGTGATGCCAGGCGCCCAGACGCGTGAGATCCTTGTAGGCGCACAGGTCTGCGCGCAGGGCGCGTGTATCGATATGATCCGGCACATCCGGTAGCAGCAGAACGGCAAAAACATCCTCCGACCTGTTCAACTGTTGCACCAGATCGCGACACCCCTCCTGCGGCATATTCTGACCACAGAGCTGTTGATCCAGAGGCATCCCTATTCCGGAGGCAAATGCCACCAAGGCACGAACGCGAACTGAATCCGAGGTCGAGAGACCAATCGAGACGGTCACCAGCCGGGCGCACCGACCGGTGCGACGCCGATAGCGTTGCGCCAGAATTCGGCCATTGTTCTCGCCTTCTTGCAAAGCGGCGTTTGCCAGTCTCAAGCCGTTAGGCCTTCTGGTTCTTGCAGGTCATTTGCGCGGGATGCTGCTGTGAGTGTGTTTGCGAGGAGGCAGGCGATTGTCATGGGGCCTACGCCTCCCGGGACGGGGGTTATGGCGCCGGCAACCTCTGCCGCGCTGGGGTAGTGGACGTCGCCGACGAGGCGGGTTTTACCCTCTCCCTTTTCGGGCGCGTCGATGCGGTTGATGCCGACGTCGATCACCGTAGCGCCGGGCTTGATCCAGTCGCCCGGAACCATTTCGGGACGACCCACCGCGGCGACCACGATATCGGCGCGGCGGACCACATCCGGCAGGTCCTTGGTGCGCGAATGCGCGATGGTCACGGTACAGCTGTCGCCAAGCAAAAGCTGCGCCATCGGCTTGCCGACGATGTTGGAGCGGCCCACAACCACCGCGTCCAGACCCGAGAGCGAGCCGTGATGGTCGCGCAGCATCATCAGGCAGCCCAGCGGCGTGCACGGCACCATCGATTTCTGCCCGGTGCCCAACAGGCCCACATTCGAGATATGGAACCCGTCCACATCCTTGGCCGGGTCGATCGAATTGATCACCAGATCCTCGTTCAGATGGCCGGGCAGCGGCAGCTGCACCAGGATGCCATGCACCGCCGGGTCCTTGTTGAGCTGATCGATCAGCGCCAGCAGGTCCGCCTCGGCAGTGTCCGCATCGAGCTTGTGTTCATAGGAGTTCATGCCGACCTCGACGGTCATCTTGCCCTTGGAACGGACATAGACCTGGCTGGCCGGGTCCTCGCCCACCAGCACAACCGCCAGACCGGGAGTGATCCCGTGGCTCTCCTTCAACCTGGCCACATGGTCGGCCACCTGCCCGCGCACCTTGGCGGCAAAGGCCTTTCCGTCGATGATCTGCGCACCCATTCCCTCAGTTCCTTCCTAGATATCGGTCCGGGCATAGCTGTCCCGGTAGTGGTTCATCTGCATTCGCGTCGCAAACACGGCGTTCTTCATCAGCGTGGCAACCGTCACCGGCCCCACGCCCCCCGGCACCGGGGTGATCCAGCCCGCCACCTCGGCGCAGCTGTCAAAATCGGCATCGCCCACGGTTTTGGGCCCGTCCGACGTCTCGACCCGGTTGATGCCGATATCGATCAGCGCCGCGCCGGGCTTGAGCATCTCACCACTCACCAGGCCGGGCTTGCCCACCGCCACAAAGACCGCATCCGCGGCGCGGCTGTGCATCGCAACCGAGCGGGTCATGTGATGACACACGGTCACCGTCGCGCCCAGCCCCATCAGCAGGAAGGCGATCGGCTTGCCGACAATCTCGGAATGGCCGATCACCGTGACGTCCAGCCCTTCCAGCTTCAGCGGCAGGGTCTTGAGGATCTCGACCGCGGCCACCGCCGTGCAGGGCCCCAGCGCCAGATCGTTATAGACGATATTGCCGATCGAGGCCGGGTGCATCCCCTCGACATCCTTGAGCGGGTGCACCGCCTTCTGCAGCACCTTCACCGGGATATGCGCGGGCAGCGGGCGCTGGATGATGATCCCGTTCACCCGCGGATCGGCGTTCAGCCCCTGCAGGATGCCGGTCAGTTGCTCCAGCGAGGTTTCACTCGGATAGGTGCGGGCCTCGAACTGCACACCGGCGCTTTCGGCGCTGCGCTGCTGGTTGCGCACGTAAAGCGCCGCCGCCGCCGTGTCGCCGACGCTGACCGAGACCAGCCGGGGGTGCCATCCGGCCTCGGCAAGCTCGACCGCCTCCGCCGCGACCTCGCTCCGCATTCGGGCGCCAATGGCCTTGCCGTCGATCAGTGCTGCCCGCATCGGTGCTCCGCTTTCTGGCGCGTTTCAGTCGGGGCCGAGCACCTGCTCCTCGCGGGTGATCGACCAGTCAATCAGGATGCGCCAGAGCCGTTCGGCCAGATCGGGGTCCAGCCCCGCCCCGCCTGCCCTGGCACGGACATTGGCGACCACCTCTTCGACGCGCTCGGGGATACGGGCGGGCAGACCTTCGCCCGGTTTCAGCTGCGAGGCGCGGTCGATGTAGCGCGCGCGTGTCCGCAGCAATTCCACGAGATGCTGGTCAAGCCTGTCGATCTGGACCCGCACATCCTGCATCGTCTCGCAGTCCTGCGGCGCTTTCAGAGGGGGCATCAAAGTCTCCTGCGGCCCGGAACGGTCTTCCGGGCCACGGGATGTCTTATTTGGCGGCTTAGAACAAGCCCTCGATCTGGCCTGCGTCGTTAAGTCTGATGCTTTCGGCCGCCGGTGTGCGCGGCAGACCGGGCATCGTCATGATCTCGCCGCAGACCACCACGATAAAGCCGGCACCGGCACTGAGCCGTACCTCGCGCACCGGAACCGAATGGCCGGTGGGTGCGCCGCGCAAGCTGGGGTCGGTCGAGAAGGAATACTGCGTCTTGGCCATGCAGACCGGCAGGTTGCCATAGCCCGCCTCTTCCCATTCGCGCAGCTGGTTGCGGATCTTGTTGTCGGCCAAAACCTCATCGGCGCGGTAGATCCGCTTGGCGATGGTTTCGATCTTTTCGAACAGCGGCATCTCGTCGGGATAGATCGGCGCAAAGTTCGCGCTGCCGCCCTCGACAATTTCCACCACCTTTTCGGCCAGCGGCGCCGAGCCTTCCGAGCCCAGCTCCCAGTGCCGCGACAGCACCGCCTCGACCCCATGCTCGGCACAGTAGTCTTTCACCGCCTGCACTTCCGCCTCGGTGTCGGTGACGAAGTGGTTGATCCCCACCACAACCGGCACGCCGAAGGATTTGACGTTCTCGATATGGCGGCCAAGGTTGGCACAGCCCGATTTGACCGCATCCACGTTTTCCGCGCCCAGATCGGCCTTGGCCACGCCGCCATTCATCTTCATCGCGCGTACCGTGGCCACCAGCACCACCGCCGAGGGCGCAATGCCCGCCTTGCGGCACTTGATGTTCATGAACTTCTCGGCGCCCAGATCGGCCCCGAACCCCGCTTCGGTCACCACATAGTCGCAGACCTTCAGCGCGGTCTTGGTGGCGATCACCGAGTTGCAGCCATGGGCGATGTTGGCGAACGGGCCGCCATGCACAAAGGCGGGGTTGTTTTCCAGCGTCTGCACCAGGTTCGGCTGCATCGCGTCCTTCAGTAGCACGGTCATCGCGCCTTCGGCCTTGATGTCGCGGCAGTAAACCGCGGTCTTGTCGCGGCGATAGGCCACGATGATGTCGCCCAAACGCTTTTCCAGGTCCTTCAGGTCATTGGCAAGGCACAGGATCGCCATCACTTCCGAGGCCACGGTGATGTCGAACCCGGTCTCGCGCGGGAAGCCGTTGCTGACACCGCCCAGGGACGCCGTGATCTGGCGCAGGGCGCGGTCGTTCATGTCAACCACGCGGCGCCAAGCCACCCGGCGCACGTCGATCTCGGCGGCGTTGCCCCAATAGATATGGTTGTCGATCATCGCAGACAACAGGCTGTGCGCGCTGGTGATGGCGTGGAAATCACCGGTGAAATGCAGGTTCATCTCCTCCATCGGAACCACCTGCGCATAACCACCACCCGCAGCGCCGCCCTTCATACCGAAGTTCGGGCCCAGCGAGGCCTCACGGATGCAGATCATCGCGTTCTTGCCGATCCGGTTCAACCCGTCGCCCAGACCCACGGTGGTGGTCGTCTTGCCCTCGCCCGCAGGCGTCGGGTTGATCGCCGTCACCAGGATCAGCTTGCCATCCTCGCGGCCTTGCACCGAGTTGATGAAATCCTGGCTCACCTTCGCCTTGTCATGGCCATAAGGCAGCAGATCATCGCTGGAAATTCCAAGCCTCTCGCCAATCTCCAGAATGGGTTTCTTCGTTGCCTCACGGGCAATCTCAATATCGGACTTGTAGCTCATTGGACCTCTGACTCCCTGCATACCTTGACTGACCATGTCCGGTGAAAAGTGACAGCTCGCACGAACACAGAATCGTCGATTATTTTCTTTAAAGTAAATAAATATTCCTTGTGGTCAATGCGTGATTTGCGTGCGATGAAGGAGAAAACCTCGGAAAGGACCGGCCATGAGACATTCAAGACACTAAAATCAGACATAGCGTTTGCGACCCGCACTAAGCCCCAGCAGCCAGTCTTCAACGATGCGTTGTTCCGGAAAGGTCTTTTGTGTCGGGTTCTTGAGCAAGTAATATCCCGACCGCGTGCGAACCGAAACATCTCCCGCAGGTCGCACCAATGCCCCGGTTTCGAGCAGCGGATCGACAAGATGGGCCCATCCCAAAGCAATGCCCAGACCATCGACCGCCGCCTGTACGGAAAGCGGATAAGTGTTGAAGGCCACCGCTCGTTCCATCGGGCTGGCGGCGATGCCGTTCTGGTTCAACCAACTGCGCCATGTCATCCACTCGGCATGGCTGCTGGTCACTTCGATCAGGTCGAACTGCGGTAGCGCTGCCAGGTCAGCCGCCGCAGGATTTCGTTTCAGGTATTCCGGGCTGCAGACCGGGAACACGGTTTCACCGAACAGCAGCCGTGCCTCGTAGCCCGGCCAGGACCCATCGCCACGCAGGATCGTCAGATCCATCGCCTCGGACAGGCATTCGGCATCGCTGTCCGAGGAGACAAGCGAAATGCGGAGGCGCCCGTTGGATTTGTTGAACTTGCGCAGTTGCGGCATCAGCCACAGGGAGGCCACCGAATTGGTGGCCGCCAGCGTGACCGAATTGGCCTGATGCTTGGCCAGCATGTCGCGGCTGACATCGCGTAGCAGGTCGAGCGATTGCTCGACCGTCGTCAACAGAATCGCCCCCTGTTGCGTCAGCGTAACCGACCGGTGCCCACGCACGAACAACGGCACATCATAGTGCTGTTCCAGCAGGCGTACCTTTCGGCTGATCGCGGTTTCAGAGATATTTATGACCTTGCTCGCCTGAGCAAAGCTCTGCGCCTTGGCAGCAGCCTCGAACGCCAGGAGATAGTCCAGCGGTGGCAGAACTTTTCCTGTGACTGGCAGTTTTTTAGGCATTGGCGGCCGGAACCTTGATTTGGACGTGAATGCAATCAAAATTTTGTACCCGCATCGTCAGGTATCCTGACGGGCAACTGTTTGTTAACTTAATGAAAACCAGAGCTAGCCTCAAGATTTGATGGGCAAGGCCCCTCAAATCTCTGTTCTGCAATGCAGGCAGTTATGGGCAGAATGCTGAAATTCGGGACCGGAAAAGTCCCCAAGCGAACAAAACAAATGTGACTCAGGGAGAAAACATGAAACTTACAACCTTCCTTGCCGCTGCAACCTTGTCAGCCGTAGTGGGAACCGGGGCGATTGCAGAGGACAGCAGCGACCCGATCGTCATCCCGATCCACAATTGGTCCAGTCAAATCGTGATGTCTAACGTCGTTGGCCTGATCTTCGAAGAAATGGGCAACAACGTCGAATATGTTACAACCGACAGCCAGGCGGTTTATGAATCTGTGCGACTGGGAGATGTCGCGCTCGAGATGGAAGTCTGGGAAGGCGCGTTTGGTGCATCCTACCGGACGGCGCTGGAAAAGGGCGGTCTGCATGATGCCGGCGATCATGACGCGGTTACGCGCGAAGATTGGTGGTACCCGATGTGGACCAAAGACGCCTGCCCCGGCCTGCCCGATTGGCAAGCTCTCAATGATTGCGCCCATTTGTTCGCCACGGCTGAGACCGGCGACAAGGGCCGGTATCTGGATGGCCCTGTCGACTGGCTGAAGCACGGCAAGGAACGCGCCGAGGCGCTGGATTTGAACTTTACCGTGATCAACGCGGGCTCCGCAGCAGCGCTCTGGGCTGAGATCGGCGCCGCCGAGGCGGACAAGAAGCCGGTTCTGGTGTTCAACTGGACGCCCAATTTTGCCGAAGCCGTCTGGCCCGGCGAGTTTGTTGAGTTCCCGGCCTGGGAAGATGGCTGTGACAAGGACCCGGCCAAGGGGCCGAACGCGGACGCACTCTATGACTGCGGCAACCCGGCGTCGGGCTATCTGAAAAAGGCCGCATGGGACGGCATGAAGGACAAATGGCCGGCCGCCTATTGCGCGCTCGCTAACATCTCCTTCACCAACCCGCAGATCGCGGAAATGGCCAAGTTGGTCGATACCGATGAGTTGGAACCCGAAGAGGCCGCTGAAGAGTGGCTGGATGCCAACCGCGACGTTGTCGATCCCTGGATCAGTGCCTGCAACAGCTGAGACTTGACGAAAACTGAAACAGGCGCGGCCTTGATTGCCCTAGTGGCTCAGGGCCGCGCCCCACAAGAAAGAAGGCAGCCATGTCCGACGCAGCGCCTGTGATTTCAGCCAAAAATGTCTGGAAGCTCTTCGGCCCATCGCCGCAGCGCTACCTGCAATCACTGCCTGCTGGGCGCAGTTTCGACGAGATTCGGGCAGACGGTTATATCGCCGGGGTCAAGGACGTCTCGATTGAGGTCAGCAAAGGCGAGATGTTGGTCATCATGGGGCTGTCGGGTTCGGGCAAATCCACGCTGGTGCGCTGTTTCTCGCGCCTGCATGACATTACCGGCGGCACCATCGAGGTTGAAGGTCAGGACATCATGAGCCTGAGCGAGCGCGACCTGATCGAGCTGCGCCGCAACAAGATGGGCATGGTGTTCCAGTCCTTTGGTCTGCTGCCGCATCGCACCGTCTTAGACAATATCGCCTTCCCGCTGGAAATGCGCGGACAGGACCGCCACGACCGCCGCGAACGCGCGCTTGAGGTCATCAAGCTCGTCGGCTTGGAAGGCCGCGAAGAATACTTCCCCCGTGAACTGAGCGGCGGCCAGCAGCAACGCGTGGGCATTGCCCGGTCCCTGGCGATCGAGCCGGATATTTGGTTTCTGGACGAACCGTTCTCAGCGCTCGACCCGCTGATCCGGCGCGAGATGCAGGATGAGTTCCTGCGCCTGCAGGAAATGTTGGGCAAGACCATCGTCTTTATCACTCACGATTTCGACGAGGCGCTGAGGCTGGCCGATCGGATCGCCATCATGCGCAACGGCGCAGTTGAACAATGTGACACACCGGACAAGATCGTCATGAACCCGGCCACCGAATATGTCGCGAAATTCACCGAAGAGATCGACAAGGCCCGTGTGGTCCATGCCCGCGGATTGGCCAAGCCGGTCAACAGGCATGCGCTGGAAGGCGCGCCCATCAATGGTGGTTCCACCATTCATGAACTGGCCCGTGTGCTGGTCAATGACAAGCGCATCCTGCTGCCTGTGGCCGATGACATGGGCAAAGTGACCGGTGTGCTGGAGCGTGACGCCGCGCTGAATGTCCTGCTCGGAGCCGATTGATGGCGACGCTTTCCACTGATCTGCCAGGCACGTCAGAAAAGACATCCGGGCGGGTGAAGGTTCTGGCAACCCTGCTTCTCACGGCGTTGGCGCTGATCCTGGCAAAGGCGGCGGGCATTCTGCCCGCGTGGCTGAATCGCATCCCCGAGGCAGCGATCCCGCCCACCGCGCAGGTGCTGGACGTCATCTTTGACTTTATCCAGAACGATCTGGGCCTGATCTATGTGACCCGTTTCATCGCCGAAGGGCCGCTGGAATTCCTGCTGGATACCTCGGCCAACCTTCTGGAAGGCAAGCGCCGCTGGCCCAATCTGGGGCCGATCCCCTGGTCAGCCGTAGCCGCGGTCGCCGCTGTGGTCGGCTATGCCGTGGGAGGCTGGCGTCTGGCTCTGCTGGGTGCTGGCACCTTTATCTGGACCGCCCTGATCGGACAGTGGAAGATGGCCATGCAGACCATGTCGGTCATTGCTGTCGCCGCCCCACTGGCCTTTTTGCTGGGGCTGGTTCTGGGCATCGGCGCATGGAAATACCGTTGGGTGGAACGGGTGCTGAAGCCGATGCTGGCGGTTCTGCAAACCCTGCCCTTTTTTACCTATCTGCTACCGGCGGTGATCTTTTTCAAAGTTGGCCCGACAGCAGGTGCGGTTGCGACGATCACGTTCGCGATCCCGCCGATGGTCCTGATGACCACGCTGGGCCTGAAAAAGGTCAGCCCCGAGGTGATCGAGGCAGGGCAGATGTCGGGTTGCACCCGGTGGCAGATGCTGCGGCATGTCTACCTCCCTGCCGCCCGGACCGAGATTCTAGTTGGCGTCAATCAGGTGATCATGCTGTGTCTGGCCATGGTGGTTCTGACCGCCTTCATCGGCATGCCCGGTTTGGGCGCCAAACTGCTGGCGATGATGGGCAGCTTCAAACTGGGCCGCTCGTTCGAGATTGGCGTGACCATCGTGCTGCTGGCGGTGACGCTGGACCGGATGTCCAAGGCCTGGGTTGTCAAGCAGCCGGTGCATTTCGAACGCGGCACCCCCTGGTGGAAACGGCACAGGATGCCACTGTCCGCGCTGGGGCTGTTTGTGTTCTTCATCCTGCTGTCGCAGCTTTTCCCGATCCTGGCCGAGATTGGCCGAAAGCAACACTTGAGCCAGGGCAAGGAAATCGACACTATCATCAAATCGTTCCTTGCCATCGACGTCATCAAGTCCACAACCGAATGGTTGCGCTGGTTCCTGAATGTCAAGGTTCTGATCCCGTTCCGCAACACGCTGCTGGCCATCCCGACGCCGGCCTTCATTCTGCTGGTGGTCTCTTTCGCTTATTGGGTGGGTGGGCGCCGATCGGGCATCTATGCCGCGATATTTTTCACAATCGTCGCCTTTTCGGGCTGGTGGGACCGGTCGGTGATCACGCTCTATACCGTGATCTCGGCAGTGGCACTCGCCACGCTGATCGGCATCCCTCTGGGTGTCGTCGCAGCCCGGTCGGCGCGGTGGTCCAAGAGCATCCTGCTGGCCTGCGACACGGCACAAACTTTCCCCAGCTTCATCTACCTGATCCCGGCGATCATGCTGTTTGGGGTGAACGATGTGGCGGTGGTCTTCTCGATCCTGATCTTCGCCGCCGTGCCGCTGATCCGCTACACGATCATCGGGCTCAGCAACGTGCCGCCCGAGATGACAGAAGCGGCAGACATGTCGGGCTCAACCCGAAGGCAAAAGCTGATGTCGGTTCAGTTTCCGCTGGCCCTACCGACGATGGCGGTCGGATTCAACCAGGCGATCATGTTTGCCTTCTTCATGGTGATCATCGCGGCCTTTATCGGCACGCAGGATCTTGGTCAGGAGCTGCAGCGCACGCTGGCCGGGACCGAGTTGGGCAAGAACTTTGTTCTGGGCATGAACGTGTCACTGATGGCACTGACCTTTGACATGGCGATCAGCAGCTGGACGGAAGAGCGCAAAAAGAAACTGGGGCTAGAGTAACATGGCATTGCAGCAAGGCGAGCGCATTGTGACCCGTTTCGACGACAAGGGATTTGTCAGGATGCAGATGGACGGTCTGCCCAATGAACAGGTCTGGTGGAAAAATATCAGCTTTGACGAGAAAACCGGGCATGGCAGCTATCTGATGAAAATGGCGCCGGGCGCTCGGTCAAATCCCCATATCCACAACGGCCCGGAAGAGTTCTTTGTGCTCGAAGGCAATCTGACCGATCACGACGGATTTTCATATCGCTGTGGTGATTTTGTCAGCCTTGCTGCGGGGTCCGCCCATTGCTCCAGCACAGAGGCGGGATGTCTTTTGGTGGTCACCCACCGCGGCGCAACCCAATCCATTCAGGAAAGCGCATTGTGAACGTAAAACCTCAATTTGAAGCGCCCTTTGAGCGTCGCGGAGTGCTGGCCCCGGGCCTGCCGATCCTGCCGCATGGCACCGAACGCCACCCGGTGCCCGGTGCCGGGTCGCGGGCGGTACAGATCACCAAGGGCGACACGATCACTCTGCTGGACCGCGATGGCATGCAACCAGCCGAGATGGTTTTCTTTGCGCCTGACCGCAGTTCTGATGCAGCGATGTTGGGGACGCAGGGCAATGGCCGTCCCGATGGGGTAATCGCGACACTGGCAAACGGCGCGCCTTCGGGCTGCAAGGTGCTGCGCGCTTTGGAGGTTGCTGGCTTCGATATCGTGCAAGGCGATGCGGTGCAGGCGTTCAGCGATGGATCGCGGCCCGGCGACATGGCGCATTTCGTGGCCGAAAGCGATGGCTTGCTGATCGTGGCGGCACCCGGCGAGGCGATGCGTCCCGAAGAGCAAAACCCGCCGACCGAGATCATCCTTTATGTCCAGCGCGCCGCACCCGGATTGCAAAAGCCCGATATCGGTCCGCCGGACCCACTGGCCGACCCGCTACATGACATCAATATCCATCCCGGCAACGCCCATTCTTATGAGGTGAAGGCTGGAGAGTTCATTCAGATCCTCGACATCAAGGGCCGCGAGTGTTCGGATTTTCAGGCCTTCAGCCGCCGCGCTCTGGATCAGGGCATCGAACGCGAGATTGATCCGACCACCACACGCAGCCTGATGGGCAGCCTCTATCCGCAGCCGGGTATCTTTTCGAAATATTGGTCGGTGGATCAGGAGCCGCTGATCGAGATCGTGCAGGATACTTGCGGGCGGCATGACACGTTCGGCCTGGCCTGCACGGCGCGATATTATGAAGATCTGGGCTATCCCGGCCATGTGAACTGCTCGGACAATATCAACAAGGATCTTGGGCAGTACGGCATCAGACCCCGTGGCGGCTGGCACGCGATCAACTTCTTCTTCAACACCATGCTGGATGACACCAATGCGATTTCGATGGACGACCCGTGGTCGCGCCCCGGCGATTTCGTCCTACTCCGCGCGCTGACCGATCTGGTCTGTGTCAGCACCGGCTGCCCCTGTGATGTCGATCCGGCCAATGGCTGGAACCCGACCGACATTCAAGTGCGCACCTACAAGGCGACCGAAGACTTCAAACGGTCGTACGGATATAGAAAATCTGCGGAGGCGGATGTGGAAGACACCAAGAAAACAGCGTTTCACGACTGCTTTGCACGGCATACCCGTGATTTCATCGAATATAACGGCTATTGGCTGCCCAACACGATGACCAATCACGGCGCAATCGCCGAGTATTGGGCGTGCCGGGACAAGGTCGCTGTCATGGATCTCAGCCCCTTGCGCAAATATGAGGTCGTTGGCCCGGACGCCGAAGAGTTGATGCAGCTCTGCGTGACCCGCAACATGAAGAAGCTGAGCGTCGGACAGGTGGTCTATACGGCCATGTGCTACGAGCATGGCGGCATGATTGATGACGGCACCGTCTACCGACTGGGTGAGACGAACTTCCGCTGGATCGGCGGTAATGACAACAGCGGATTGTGGCTGCAAGAGCAGGCCCACAAGCGCAACATGAATGTCTGGGTGCGCAACTCGACCGATCAGCTGCATAACATCGCGGTTCAGGGCCGCTACAGCCGCGAGATCCTCAGCCGCATCTTCTGGACGCCGCCACAACAGCCAACCATCGAGGAACTGCCTTGGTTTCGGCTGTCTGTCGCTCGGGTTGGCGATGTGCGGGGCACGTCGGTGGTGATTTCTCGGACCGGGTATTCGGGCGAATTGGGCTATGAGATATTCTGCCATCCCAAGGATGCGGTCGAGATATTTGACCGGGTGTGGGAGGTCGGAGAGGATTACGGCATTGCGCCGCTGGGACTGGCGGCGCTCGACATGCTGCGGATCGAAGGCGGATTGATCTTTGCCGGGTCCGAATTCGATGATCAGACTGATCCCTATGAGGCCGGCATTGGCTTCACAGTTCCGCTGAAATCAAAAACCGATGATTTCATTGGCCGTGAAGCAATTGAAGAACGCAAGGCGCATCCGCACCGCAAACTGGTCGGCTTTGAGATAGAGGGTGGGACGGTACCATCCCCCGGCGATTGCATCCGCGTCGGCAAGGCTCAAGTAGGTGAAGTGACCAGCGCGATGAAGTCGCCAACTTTGGGCAAGGTCATTGCATTGGGTCGAGTGGCCACCAAGCATGCCGATTTGGGTGCAGAAATAGAGGTTGGCCAGCTGGATGGTCAGCAAAAACGGCTAAAAGCCAGGATCGTAGCCTTTCCGCATTTTGATCCGAAGAAAGATCGTGTGAAAGGTATTTACCCCGATACAAATATCCCTGATGCAGCCGAGTGAGATCCATTCGCAACGATTCACATACTTAGTCACTATCGGCTGATGCCGACAGAATCGGCGAATTAATTTTCGGCACATTGCAGGACGATTACTTCGTTTCCTTTCGTAACATTGCGATTCACTGCCCTGCCGGTCAGAGCATATCACCGTTGACGGTCGAGAAATATTAGACGCACCCAACGCTGCCTGAAACTTGCGATCCAACCTTTTCAGGTGTCTGTATTGATTGCCCTTTCGCGCGTTGACAGATCGAAGTCGAAATCCTCACTGTAATTGGCACTCATGAACCTCACGAACCGGTCATGGAAATGCCTTGTATGGTTGTGAGCAAGCTTATCGGCCGTCAACACATCCCGTGCGCGAATGGCATCGATCATATCGTAGTGGTCGGGGCTCAGGAGGTGTTCGGTCGCCGAGGCCGCCAGATACTCAAAATGCATGTGCAGGATGCGGCGTCCTTCGGCAAGAAGTTGACCGTAGGCACGCTCAAGGTATGGGTTTCTGCCGGCGGCAGCGATTGCCATGTGAAAATCATAATTGGTCGCCGACATGGCAAGATAATCATTTTCACTGCAGGCGTTGTCAAAGGCATTGGCCATCCTGGACATCGTTTGAATCTCGCCGTCAGTCCGGTTTTGCGCCGCAAGGCGTGTATTGATCCGCTGCAGAAAGTCCAGCGCCTCAACATATCGGGGGAAGCCCGCAAAATCGATCGGTGCAACAAGTGTCGAGCGGTTCGACAGCATGACGACAAGACCTTCGGCGGACAACCGGACAAGGGCCTCGCGCACTGGTGAGCGCGACATTGCGAATCGACCGGACAGGCTAGTCTCGTCCAGCGGAGATCCCGGTTTGAGGGCAAGTGTCAGAATCTCTCGCTTAAGTTCGTCATAGACAAACCTCGCACCGCGACCCTTGGCATGCTTTTGCTGAAGTCGCTGTGATTCAACCATGTTTCTCATTCCTCGACACAAGGCTCGGCGACGAAAGCCCGAGCTTATCCAAGTTTTTATTGACATGTCGATACGGTGTCGACAAAAATCTTGCAGACAAAATGTCGACACAGGGAGGAACAAATGAAAATCGCCAAGACAATTGCGTCAGCATCAATGGCTTTCGTTGCGGCTGCTCAGATGGCACATGCTCAGGTAGCGGAAGGCAGCCGCCTGAACACCGTCCAGGAACGCGGCTCGCTTCTGTGCAGTGGGCACAATGGCTCTTTCCTAGGCTTTGCCGAGGTCGACGATCAGGGTAACTGGCAGGGTGTGGACATCGATCTTTGCAAGGCGCTTGCTGCCGGCCTGTTCGGTTCGTCCGAAGGCAATTTGGAGATCGTGCCGATCAGCTGGGCACAGCGTTGGCCCTCACTCCAGTCCGGCGATATCGACGTCGTGATCAAGGTGTCCGGCTGGACCCAGAGCCGGGATACCGAATTGAACCTCGCCTATAGCCGACCATATTTCATCGGCGCCTTCCAGGCCATGACGCGCACAGATCTCGGCGCTGAAGCCTTGGCGGATCTGGCGGGTGGCACGATCTGTGTTGCCGCCGGGACCTCGACGGAACGGGCGACGGCAACCTATCTCGATACGCATCAGATCGATGCCGAGATGCTGACCTTTGAAAACGGCGATGAGCTACGCAATTCCTATTATGAGGGCCGGTGTGATGGCCTTGTCGAATGGGCGCCCAGCCTCGCCGCAGGACGTGTCGATGCACCTGATGGCGCGGATGCGCATGTCATTCTGCCCGACGTCATCGCACTTGAAGCGGAAGGCATCATTGTCCCCGAAGGCGACCCGGACTGGCTGGATGTGCAGAACTGGATGCTGTCCTCGCTGTGGTTCGCTGAAATGGAAGGCATCACATCGGAAAATGTTGACGAGATAAAGGCCAATCCGCCGTCATCCACCGTTGGAACGTTTCTGGGTGTGAACCCGGGCTATGGCGCGCGCCTCGGTCTGCCGGATGACTGGGCCTACAACATGATCAAAGAGGTCGGAAACTTCGCCGAAATCTACGATCGCAACATCGGATCTGGATCTCCCTACAATCTGCCGCGTGGGATCAACAATCTCTACAATGCCGGCGGTGTCTTTTATCCGATGATCATCGACTGAATTGTCGATGCCGAACGGGCGTGATCCTTTGATCGCGCCCGGTTCTGAACCAATGCTGTGGAGAAGCTGATGCAGTCGCTCATCAAAAGCAGACGGGTCAGGGAGGCCGGATTGCAATTCGCCTTTGTTGGCGGGATCGCGGCGATGGTGATTATCATGGTGCTGGTCGGTCGTGCCAATCTTGAAGCGCAAGGAATGACTTCTGGACTTGGGTTCCTTGAACGCGCCACAGGCTGGCGCATCAGTTTCTCGCTGATCGATTACAGCACCAACTCCACCTATGCCCGCGCAATTCTGGTCGGGATCCTCAATTCGCTGTTTCTTGGCGCCATCGCCCTGCCGATCGCGACGATCATCGGTGTTGCGGTGGGCGTGATGCGCACCTCGGGCAACGGAATGGCTGAATTGGTCGGCACCACCTTTGTCGAGCTGTTTCGCAACGCCCCCCTGATCCTGCAGCTTTTGTTCTGGTATACTCTGTTGTTGGGTCTGCCCAGCCCGCGCAATGCCGAGCCTGTTCTGGGCGGGATCGCCTTGACAGGACGCGGCATCTATATCCCCGGCATCAACGTCACCGGCGCTTCGGTTTTTGTGGCGGTCCTGATCATGGTTGCGGCATTTGCCCTGGCCTTGTGGCTGGGCGCAAGGCGCTGGCCGGACATACATTTGCAGCGCACCAGCCGGGAACGAAAGCTTCTCTGGGCGCTTGCCGTACTGGCTGCCATCATCGCGATGTGGATTGGTCGCATTCCCGAGACACAACTGGTCAGCGTGCCAGAAGCAGCCGGGCTGAACTATCGGGGAGGCATCCGTATCTCACCAGAGCTGATGGCTTGTCTCATTGCCATCGCGATCTACGGTGCCGCCTATATTGCCGAGATCGTGCGCGCAGGCTTCAATGCCATCCCCAAGGGTCAGTCCGAGGCCGCGCGTGCACTTGGCCTGTCGCCCTGGTATATTTTCAGCCGCATTCGTCTGCCGCTGGCCATCCGTATCGTCATGCCAACGCTCATCAACCAGTATGTGTGGCTGTTCAAGGCAACCACGATTGGCATCGCCATCAGCTTTACCGACTTCTTCATGGTGATCAGCACGGCAATCAACCAGTCGGGTCAGACACTGGAACTGATCGCGATCCTGATGGGTGGCTTCCTGATCATTAACTACTCCATGGCCTGGGTTCTGAACCGCGTGAACGACGCGATCAAACTCAAGGGCACGCAGCTGAGGATCTGAGCGATGACCGATCTGGCAATTCAGAGCGCCCCTGCCCTCAGCAAGATCAAGAAGCACTATTTCGCGACCCCGCTGAACAGTACGATCACCGTCCTGCTGGCCGCGTTCACAGCCTGGGTTTTGTGGAGCCTGTTCAACTGGGCCTTCCTTGATGCGATCTGGGGCTACGGCAAGAATGAGGAATGCCGCGCCCATGAGCACGGGGCATGCTGGTCCTTTGTCGCGACCCGCTGGCGCATCGTCCTGTTCGGCCTTTACCCCTTCGAGGAGCAGTGGCGTTCCGCATTGGCCTGCATCGTGATGCTGATCGTCGCAGTCCTGTCCTGTGTCCCGGTATTCTGGAGCGCCAAGCGTTTGCCGCTGCTCTGGGTGGTTGGGTTCGTGACGTTCTACATCCTGATGCGCGGTGGGTTCTTTGGCCTAACCACCGTGGTCGAACGCGACTGGGGCGGGCTTTCCCTGACGGTGTTTATCTTTGCGGCCGTCTGCTTGCTGGGTATGCCATTGTCGATCCTGTTTGCGCTGCTCCGCAGGTCCGAATTGCCGTGGATCGCCAGAACCATGGCGCTGTTGATAGACGTCATCCGGTCGCTGCCGCTGTTGTCGATCATGTTCACCTTTGCCATTGTCCTTCCCTTTGTGCTGCCGGACTGGGCAATCGGTGACAAGCTCTACCGTGTGATCGTCGGCTACGCGATCTTCTTTGCCTGCTATCAGGCCGAGATCATTCGCGGCGGGATGCAGGCCATCCCGGTCGGCCAGGAAGAGGCAGCCAAAGCCCTAGGCATGGGGTATTGGCACCGGATCGGCTACATCGTACTGCCGCAAGCGTTCCGAAATGCCTTGCCACCGACAATCAACCAGTTCGTCATCACGTTCAAGGAAACCTCGTTGGTCACCATCATCGGTTTCTTTGACATCCTCGCCTCGGGCCGTGCTGCGGCGGGTACTGCCGACTGGAGCTTTGCGACGATCGAAATGTACGTTTTCGTCGGGCTTCTCTTCTTTGTCTTCGTTTTCTCACTGTCCCGCTACGGCGCCTACCTGGAACGCCGCATGAGCGTTGGCAGCCGTTAAGGAGAAATGCACATGTCTGACCAAGCCATCTCAATCCGGTCGATGAACAAGTATTATGGGGGATTCCATGCGCTCAAGGACATCGACCTTGACGTGGCCCACGGTGAGAAAGTGGTGATTTGCGGCCCCTCCGGGTCCGGCAAATCGACACTGATCCGTTGCATCAACCGGTTGGAGGAACACCAAGCCGGCACTATCGCTGTAAACGGCATTCCGCTGGACGACAATGTCGACAATATCGACGAAATCCGCCGCGAGGCCGGGATGGTGTTTCAGAATTTCAATCTGTTCCCCCACATGACCATACTTGAGAACTGCACATTGGCTCCAAGGCTCGTGCGGAAACAGACCCGCGAAGAGGCTGAGGCGATCGCCATGTCCTACCTTGAGCGGGTCAAGATCCCCGAGCAGGCCCACAAATACCCCGGCGAGTTGTCAGGCGGTCAGCAACAACGCGTGGCCATCGCGCGCGCGTTGTGCATGGCCCCCGAGATCATGCTGTTCGACGAACCGACATCGGCGCTGGATCCCGAAATGATTTCCGAGGTGCTGGACGTGATGGTTGGACTTGCCGAAGAAGGCATGACCATGGTTTGCGTGACGCATGAAATGGGCTTTGCGCGGCAGGTGGCAGATCGGGTGATCTTCATGGCCGACGGGGAGATCATCGAACAGGCTCCACCGGGTGAGTTTTTCGACAACCCCAGTAGCGAGCGGACAAAGACATTCCTGGGCCAGGTCCTGGGACATTGATCAGGAAACAAGAAACAAAGATGGCAATGGATTCCCACGAAATTTCAACCCACGACGCGGAAGCGGACGCCCGTAACGAGTCGTTGCTGATCTACGTGAACGGCGAACTTGTGCCCAAAGCCGAGGCCAAGATCTCGGTCTATGACAGCGGCTTCATGCTGGGAGACGGCATGTGGGAGGGCCTGCGTCTGTATGACGGCGAATGGGCGTTTTTTGACGAACATATGGACCGCTTGTTCAATTCGCTGAAATCGATTTCGATCGATATCGGGATGGGGCCTGAAGATGTTCGGAACATTCTCGACCAAACGGCTGCAGCCAATGACATGGTGTCTGATGCCCATTGCCGCCTGATGATTACACGCGGTCGCAAGGCAAAGCCGTTTCAGCATCCCGGTCTCAGCAGGTATGGCCCGACCATTGTCGCCATCGTTGAGCATTCGAAGCCTGCCGAAGGCCTGCAGTCGCGTGGCATTCAACTGGCAACCGTACCGCAGGTTCGGGGGTTGCCCACGAGTCAGGACCCGAAATTCAACAGCCATTCAAAACTCAACTGCGTGATCGCTTGCCTGCAGGCAGAACAGGCCGGCGCGGATGAAGGATTGATGCTGGATCCGCATGGCTTCGTGAACACGACAAATGCCTGTAATTTCTTCATCGTGCGGCGTGATGAGGTTTGGACCTCGACCGGAGACTACTGCATGAACGGCGTTACACGGGCCAAGGTGATTGAACTTTGCCGCCAGAACGGCATTCCGGTCTTTGAGAGAAATTTCTCGCTTTATGAGGCCTATGGGGCAGATGAGGCCTTCCTGACCGGTACGTTCGGGGCGCAGACCCCCGTTGCCTCAATCGATGGCAAGACCATCGGGGCCGAAGGTGGCGCGGGTCCCGTGACCCGCCGTATTCGAGAGCTTTACAAGGAACTGGTGACTGAGACCGTCGCGCGCCAGAGATCCGTGCGCGGGCAGAAAACATGAAACCCAACATCATCCTTTTCATGGTCGATCAGCTAACCTCCTTCGTGTTGAACGCCTATGGGGGATCGGTTTGCAAAACGCCCAATATCGACGCTCTCGCCGCGCGGGGCACCGTATTCGAGACCGCGTATTGTGCCTATCCGCTTTGTGCGCCGTCCCGCTTCGGCATGATGGCAGGGCGTTTGCCCTCGCAGATCGGCGCGTATGACAATGGGGCCGAATTTGCGGCGTCCACGCCGACATTCGCGCATTATCTGCGCCTGAACGGGTATTACACCTGTATCTCTGGCAAGATGCATTTCGTGGGTCCCGACCAATACCACGGGTTCGAAGAGCGTCTGACCACCGAGATCTACCCGGCCGACATGTCCTGGACCCCAGACGCCGATTTCCGCGACTACAACAAAGACGAGGAGCGGGCCTACACGTTCGGCGTTTCCACAATAGACACGGTACGCGATGCCGGCCCCGTCGCCCGGTCGATGCAGATCGACTATGACGAAGACGTCATCCATCACGCGGTGCGCGAGCTCTACACACGGGCACGCAGCGATGACGACCGCCCTTTCATGATGACAGTTTCGCTGACACATCCGCATGACCCCTACGTGATCACGCGCAAGTATTGGGACATGTATGAGGATGCCGGGATCGACGCGCCGCGTGTGCCGCATATTCCGCTCGAACAGCGCGACGCGCACAGCCAGTCGCTGTATTATCACTATGGTCAGGACAAGTGCGCGCTGAGCGACGCCGACTACCGGCGCGCACGGCGCGGGTATTATGGCATGATATCTTATGTCGATGACCTGTTCGGGCGCCTCATGAAGGCGCTCAAGGACAGTGGGTATGCCGACGATACAGTCGTCATTTTTGCCTCCGATCACGGTGACATGATCGGAGAGCGCGGCATGTGGTTCAAGAAGACCCTGTTCGACCCCGCCATTCAGGTGCCCCTGATCATCGCCCATCCCGAACATGCCCCCGGTCGGGTATCTGTACCAGCGTCCCTGTTGGACATTTTTCCGACGCTGCTCGACATTGGTGGCGTCGACCCTAAGGCGGTCAGAACGCCCCTGGATGGTCGCAGCCTGTTGCCCGCCATGAAGGGCGCGCCCGCGAAAGGGCCGGTCTTTTCCGAGCATATTGATGGCGGAACCTCTGCTCCGCGTGTTTGCGTGCGGGACGGGGACAAGAAGCTGGTGATTTCACGCGCCTATCCGCCGCAATTCTATGACCTGAACAAAGATCCCCTTGAACAGGACAACGTTGCGGGTCAGGGCGACCCTGACGAGGCCCGCCTGGCGCAACTGGCCGAGGAAACATGGCCTCTGGACAGCTTGTTGGACGATGTCGTCGCGAGCCAGGTCGCGCGCAAGCTGATTGACAACGCGTTGTCCACCGGACGCGAGGAAATCTGGGATTTCACACCCCGTCCCCTCACCCAGAACACGAACTACGTCCGACGAGGCGACGCATTTCCGACCGTCGAGCGGCGCGGGTACCTCCATTACAAGACATCGCAAGGATCAGACCAATGAGCTACAATGTGAAACTGTCCGGCATCATGCCCGCGCTGGTCACGCCGTTTGATGCGGACAACAAGATCGACTTCGGGGCCTTCGAGAAGCTGCTGACGCATTTTCGCGACGCGGGCGTCACGGGCTGGGTGCCGAACGGCTCGACCGGGGAGTACTTCTCGCAGACGACCGAGGAACGCCGCGCGGTGCTTAAGTTCGTGAAGGACTTTGCCAATGAAGACGAAATCCTGATTGCAGGCACCAACGCCCCGGCAACGCGCGAGGTGATCGAACAAACCGCCATGGCCAAGGAAATCGGCTATGACACTGTGCTGCTGGCACCACCCTTCTATACCCGACCGACCCAGGAAGAGTTGATCAGGCACTATGAAACGGTTCTGTCCGAGGTCGATGTCAACCTGGTGCTCTACAGCTACCCGGCCAAGGATGGTGCCGATATCAGCTTTGAATTGATGGACCATTTCGCGGACAACCCGCGCGTTATCGGCATCAAGGAAAGCTCGGGCGTGCTGCAACGCGCGGTCGACATTTCCAGCCGCTACGAAGGCAGGATTCAACTGGTTTCGGGCTCGGACGACATCGCGCTCGACTTTATGTTCTGGGGGGCGGACAGCTGGATCTGCGGGCCGTCGAATTGCATGGCTCGCGCCTGCTGTGATCTTGACCGTACCTACAGGGCGGGCGAGTTGGGAAAGGCTCGCGAGATGATGAAGAAGCTCTACCGTGCCATGAATATCTTGGAATCCGGCAAGTTCGTTCAAAAAATCAAATATGGCTGCGAGTTGCAGGGCCTTCAGATGGGCGTGTGCCGCGCGCCCCTGGGGCCCCTGGCCGCCGAAGAAAAGGCCGCCATGCAAGAGGCGATGGAGCCGATCCTGAACTGGTAATCCCTTTCCTGCGCACGGTGCTCCGAATGGCTTGCCGCGCATGGCTGACAATGGAACCCGCGACTGGCGATGCCCCAGACCGTCCAACAGTTTGATACAGCCATCGTTGGCGCCGGCATCATCGGCGCCGCGCTTGGCTATGAGCTTCAGAAACGCGGCCACCGGGTTGTGCTGATCGATCGGGATATGCCCGGCCATGGGGCCTCATTTGGCAACATGGCGTCCATTGCCGTGACCGAATTCATGCCGATATCGCGCCCCTCGGTCTGGTTTCAGACCCCCCGTTGGCTTTTGGACCCGCAGGGGCCCATTCGCGTCGCCCCGAACTATGCTCCGCGGCTCATTCCGTGGTTTCTGCGCTTTTTCAGGGCGGGTTGGCCAGCAAAGTTGCGGCAATTGCAGGCCGACGGTGCCGTTTTGTGTCAGCGCGCATTGGCGGATATGCAGGCGCTGATGGCCGAGATCGGTCTGGCCGACGATATCAGCGAGACAGGATGCCTCTCGCTCTACGCAAACGCGCAGGAATTCGAAGCCGATCGCGAAAGGCTGGAGATGCTCGACCGGTTTGGCTTTGATTACGACGTCATTGACCGCAACCGGCTGCGCGACCTCGAGCCGGAAATCGCGCCCGTGATCAGCAAGGCGGTGTTGTTGCCCGACAATCGCACCGTGAGGAACCCGTTGGATATCGTGACCCGGCTTGCCGAAATCATCACCGCGCGGGGCGGGAAGATTATGCGGGACGAGGTCATCGGGTTCGACGTCAGCGGTGAAGAGCCGACTGTACGGCTCGCCAACGGTTCCGGCGTGACGGCGAAAAGCCTCGTAATCAGTGCTGGTGCCTTCTCCGCGCGCCTGTCCAGTATTCTGGGTGAACCTATGCCGCTCGAGACCGAGCGTGGCTATCACACACAAATCATGGCGCCGGGGATTGCTCTCAACCATTCGCTCATCTGGCCAGCGAAGGCTTTCATGGTCAGTCCGACAGCAGGCGGGATTCGGGTTGGCGGGACCGTCGAAATGGCGGGACTGAACGCCGCCCCGGATTTTCGTCGCGCCGAAATCACTGCTAAACGGGCGCGCGAGGCATTGCCAAATCTGAGGCTGGCCAATACCTCTGAATGGATGGGCCATCGCCCGTCCTTTCCCGACACGATTCCGGTCATGTCAGCCTCGGCCAAGATATCCGGAGTGTTCTATTCCACCGGCCACGGCCATCTTGGCCTGACCCACGCCGCCACCAACGCGCACCTGATGGCAGATCTCATATGCGGTGCGACGTCAGCAATCGACATGAACGCTTACAGCGTCACGCGGTTTTGACGCGGATGAAAATATGTCCAAAGGTTCAACCCCGTTGCCGGAAGAGGCACGCGCGTTGCCTTCGACATTGGTCCCAATCCTCGGCAGTGGCGGGCCACATCCGGCGATCCGTGCTAGAGATCACCGACGTCGAAGTCTTTGCATGAAATTTGCATGAAAGGAGAAGCCCATGCGCTGGACGCGAACGCTGCAATTGGTCGACGTACATTGCGCCGGAGAGATTGGCCGCGTGGTAACCGGTGGCCTCCTGGATATTCCCGGCGCAACCATGGCCGACAAGCTGGATCACATCAACAAGGTTGATGACAGCCTGCGGCGTCTGCTGTGTTTCGAACCGCGCTCCGGTCCGGCGGGCTCTGTCGTGCTATTGGTGCCAGCAACCAAACCGGAGGCGGATACCGGCTTTATTGTTCTGCAAGCCGACCAGGCTCATGCCATGTCCGGCTCCAATGCCATGTGTGCCGTCACGGCGATCCTCGAAACCGGGATGAAACCAATGGTCGAGCCTACAACCGAGATTGTGCTAGACACAGCGGCGGGGCTGGTGCGGGCAGTGGCGTCCTGCGACGCAGGGAAGGTCACGCAGGTTCGGTTGGAAATGCCACCCGCATTTGTCCTGACAAAAGCGGCTGAGATCAACACACCGGATTGGGGCCGGGTAACCTATGACATCTGCTTTGGCGGGGTGTTCTATGCTTTGGTAGAAGTCGGCGAAATAGGTCTTGCCATCGTCCCCGAATACGCCCGAGCGCTCGCCACACGTGGCGTAGCCCTGCGCGACCTGATTGCGCAACAGATAGAGGTGAAGCACCCGACCACGTCGGCGCTTGATGGTCTGGCCTATGTCATGTTCCACAGCGAAAACCCCGATGGAGCGATCCGGACCTGTACTACATTGCGCCCGGGCCGTGTGGACCGATCGCCCTGCGGTACGGGCTCCAACGCCAATATGGCCCTGCGACACGCAGACGGCCGCGCGAAACCCGGCCAACCGGTTACTTCCAGATCAATTATCGGCGGTGAGTTCGTAACCGAGTTTGTGTCGGAAACCATGATTGGTCGCCATGTGGCCACCCAGAACAGAATTTCGGGGCAATGCTGGATTTACGGCATCAGTCAAACCGGTCTTGACCCGACTGACCCGTTTCCGCGTGGGTTTTCTCTGTCTGACACATGGGGCGGATGAAAGATCTGAGAAAGAATTTCGGGTGGTTGGGGCGTTAGTGTGTCTTGGTTTCCGGTCTTGTCTATTGATTGGAAGCAATTGACCTACTCTATCGATTTCGCATCGATATTTCAGCGACCTGCGCCACTTCAATGCCTCATTGCAAGCGGATCGGTTCGCGGTCTTGTCCCTGACAGCGGCCCAACTTTTCATGAACTCCGGCCATCTTGATGGATTTATCAGGATATGGCTCAACCGACTAGAGAAACAAAGCCCTTTCGGTGCCAATTTTCCCAGGGTCAGAACCCTATTAACGAACACCTTCAATAGCGCGGTCTATCATATTCAGCCCCGCGGAAAGCTCCTTCTGGTCGGATCAAAACCAAGCCGGAAATGGAATGGGTCATGTTCCATCATGCTCGCATCAACCACAAAGGTTTTATATTGCTTAACCAGACGCCGGAAAATGGCCGCGAGATCAACGCCGTTGTCTTTCTTAATACGAGGAAAGGCATTGATACCCGCGGAAGGAGGAACCCATTCGACGTGAGAGTCGTTGTGAGCCCAGTTTTTCGCAATTGCACGGTTCGTTTCGGTGATGGTTCTCGCCCGCTCGATAAACTCTTCCTGACGTTCCAGAACCTGGATGGCAATCGCCTCTCCGACTGTGCTGGAGCTGAAAGATATATGGTAGCGTACATTCTTTCGAACTTCTGAACACTTCGCATTGGAGCCAGTCAGCATGAGTTTTGCGATCAATGGCACTCCAATTTCGCGATCCGTTCAGAGAGGAAACAGAACACCAATTAATTCCCTGCGGTCATCTTGTGGATCGTGCCTTTGACACCGACTTGCATGAGGTTAGACAGATGGGCCGCGACCGCGTGTTGCCAGGCCGGGCTGTTGCTGAGCGCGGCAGGAAAAAGTCCAGGCAGAACCAATCGGCTTTGTACGACGATCGACGGATCATCGCCAATTGCAGGCCGCGGTAGTTCAGCCGCTCTGGGATCACGGAGGTCATAGGTTTCGCCGCCGTCGGTGGCCCCAAACGTGTAGCGGATCCAGGCCGCCGTCGCGAAAGCGAAGGCGTCTATCGGTTGACCTTTCTCCAGGGCGTCGGCGGCAGGTGCGAAGATGCGCTGCGGCATCTTCTCGGACCCGTCCATGGCAATCAGATAGGTTTCGTGCGCTAGGTGCGGGTTGCGAAAACGGTCCTCCAACTCGGCGGCGTAGCTGGTGAAATCTACGCCGGGTAAGGGATCGAGCGTGGCAGAGGCGGCCAGCAAATGCTCGCGTACGAGCGTTGCAAGATCCGCATCCGCCATCACGTCGCGGACATACCGGTGTCCAGCGAGGAAACCGGCATAGGCCAGCATCGAATGGGTTCCGTTCAACATGCGAAGCTTCATGTCCTCGTAAGGTCGCACATCTGGCACAAAGATCGCGCCGCCTGCTTCCCAGTTCGGGCGCCCGGTTGGAAAGTGATCCTCGATGACCCATTGGCGAAAGGCTTCGGTCTCGATCGCTGCTTCGTCGCACCGACCGATCAATTCTTCGGCCAGCGTCAACGTTTCTTTGGTGCGCGCTGGGGTGATCCTGTCGACCATGGTGGCGGGAAACGCCACATCGCGGGCGATATGGTCGGTCAGATCCGACGCGGTATGTCGCGCGTAGTCCACCAACAGACCGCGCAACAACGGGCCGTTTTCCGGCAGGTTGTCGCAGGAGAGCACCGTGAAAGGTGCAATGCCAGCCGCGCGCCGTTTGCCCAGGGCCCAGACCAGCAGACCGACAAGGCCCTGCGGCGCGTCCGGGTCCGCCAAGTCTGCGGTTATCGCCGGATGCGTGTGATCAATGCCACCAGTCGCCCGGTTGATCCCATAACCTTTTTCGGTGACGGTGATCGAGACGATCCGGGTCTCGGGGGCGGTTAGCGCATTCAGCACCGTGTCACGGTCGGTTTTGAGACAATGCACCCCGGCAAGTGCGCCGATCACGCGGGCCCGGCTGCCTGTGGTACTGCGCTCGATAACGGTGTAGAGCCCGTCCTGCGGGACCAGTTCCGCGGCGGGCGCTTCGCTGCGGAGACTGACACCGACGATGCGCCAGTCACCCCCCTGTGCCGCTAACGCATCATCGGTATACACCGCTTGGTGCGCTTTATGAAACGCGCCAAGGCCGATATGGACAATGCCCGGGCCTTGGGCGTCGCGCCCATAGGCAGGGCGCTGTACGCTGTCCTGCAACCCTTCAAACGTGGTCAGTCTGCTGGTCATTGCGCGGTGGCGCCGTGCTGCAACCCGGCGATGACACCGCGCAACTCTGCCAGGCCCTTGAGGCGTCCGATCGACGGGTAGCCGGGCTGCGCCTTACGACCTAGGTCATCGAGAATGTCCTGCCCGTGGTCGGGGCGGAAGGGGATCGAGCAATCGGACCTGCCATTGGAACGGCGGCGGTTCTCTTCGCGCAGGCACGCGGCAATCAGCGCCACCATGTCGGTATCACCGCCGAGATGTTCGTCCTCAAAGAAAGAACCCCGAATATCGGATGTTTCGCGGGTTACGTTGCGCAGGTGCAGGAAATGCACCCGGTCACCCAGCCGACCCATCATGCCGGGCAAATCGTTGTCGGGTCGCGCGCCAAGCGAACCGGAACACAGGGTGATGCCATTGGCCGTTCGGTCGACGGCCTGCATGACGCTGGTATAGTGTGCCTCGGTCGACATGATCCGGGGCAACCCCAGAAGAGGCACGGGCGGATCATCCGGGTGACAACACAACCGCAGGCCAAGCACTTCGGCGACCGGGACCACTTCTGACAGGAAGTCAACCAGATGGGCGCGCAGCCGGTCCTCACTGATCTGGGCGTATTCGGCAATGTGCTGCATGACATCCTCAAGACTGAAATTCTCGGCCGCGCCGGGCAGGCCAAAAACCACGTTCTTGGCCAGTTGCGCGCGCCGGGCATCGCTCATCCCCGAAAATCGCTCGGTGGCGGCGTCACGCAGGGCCTCGTCGAAATCGTCCTCTGCGCCGGGGCGCGCGAGGATGTGCAGGTCAAAAGCAGCAAAATCCGTCAGGTCAAAGCGCATGCAGGTCGCGCCCGAGGGGCGCCGCCAAGAAAGATCGGTGCGCGTCCAGTCCAGCACCGGCATGAAGTTGTAACAGACCACTTCGATCCCGGCGCCAGCGAGATTGCGCAAGCTCTCCTTGTATGCCTCGATATGTGCGCGCCAGTTCCCCTGCTGCTTCTTGATGTCTTCCGAGACCGGCAGACTCTCCGCCACGTCCCAGGCCAGTCCCGACGGGCTGCCATCCCTCAAACTGCCAATCTCGCGTTGACGCTTTTCGATCTCCTCAGCCGTCCAGACTGCACCGGTGGGCAGATGGTGCAATGCCGAGACGATCCCCTCGACACCGGCCTGCAACGTGTCGTCGATAGACACCATATCTCTGGGTCCGAACCATCGCCAAGTCTGCCTCATCCGGTATCCTCCCGAGTCGCTTGGTTCCTTTTACCATTAAAAGATTTTGCTGACTAGTATGGAAGTATGGTAGATGAATGTAGCGAGGAAACCGAATCATGACAGCGCACGACGTATTTTCCAGCGATCTCGACCCGTCCGCGGCGATCTCTCCGCAGATATACACGCGCCTGCGCGATGCCATCATCCGCAACCGTTTTGCCCCTGGCGACCGGATTTCCGAAAGCGAGATTGCCCGCGCCTGCAACGTCAGCCGCCAACCGGTTCGCGAGGCCTTTATCAAGCTTGCCGGTGAAGGTCTGCTTGCCATCCTGCCCCAGCGCGGCACCATAATATCCAAGATCAACTATACCGCCGTTCTGGATGCGCGTTTCCTGCGCGAGGCGATCGAAGCTGATATAGTCAGCATCCTTGCCGCATATCCCGATACGGCCGTGATCCGCGAATTGCGCGATCAGATCAAAGCCCAGGCTGCCGTGACCCGAACCGAACCTCGTAAATTCATTGAACTGGACGAGCGGTTTCACCGGACCCTGGCCGATGCTGCCGGCAAGCGCGGTGCATGGCGCCTTATAGAGGGGCTGAAGTCGCAGATGGACCGGGTGCGCTTTCTGTCGCTGACCCAATTTCCGGTCAAGAAACTCATCAAACAACATAGCGCGGTCGTAGATCGCGTTGAGATTGGTGACCCGCATGGGGCCAACGCGGCCATCCGAGGTCATCTGCGCGAGATCCTGAGCGACCTGCCGCAGATCCTCGGGGCCAATCCAGACTTTTTCGACATACCGGACGGGGACATCCCGGAACCGGTCAATGCACCTTTCCAAGGAGGAGTGGAAAATGACGTTTAACTGGAAAAACACAGTTGCCGCCGCAACCGTTGCAGCGATGACCGCCGCACCGGCACTGGCGCAGGAGATGACCCTGAAGCTGGGCCACCTCGCGAACGAGGACAATCCGTGGCACCTTGCCTCGGTCAAGTTCGGAGAAGAGCTTGCGGCACTGACCGATGGCCGCATCGTCGTCGAGGTTTTTCCCAACGAGTCGCTCGGAAAGGAAATCGACCTGATCAATGGCATGCAACTGGGGACGGTCGACATGACCATCACTGGCGAAAGCCTGCAAAACTGGGCCCCGATGGCCGCGCTTCTGGCTGTGCCTTATGCCTATAAGTCCATCGACCACATGGATGAGGTTGCATCGGGCGAGGTTGGCGACCAGATCAAGGCCCAGATCATCGAAAAGGCCCAGATCCGGCCGATTGCCCACTTTGCGCGTGGCCCGCGCAACCTGACCTCGAACCGTGCAATCGCCAGCCCTGATGACTTAGACGGTCTGAAAATGCGGGTGCCCAATGTTCCCCTCTTCGTAGACACCTGGCAGGCACTCGGTGCGAATCCCGGTCCGATGGCGTTTTCCGAGGTTTTCACCTCACTTCAGAACGGCACCATCGAAAGCCAGGAAAACCCACTTGCCCTGATCCGTTCGGCCAGCTTCTTTGAAGTGCAAAGCCACGTGAACATGACCGAACATGTACGGTCCTGGATCTATCTGACGATCGCGGAATCCACCTGGAATAAGCTCAGCGAAGAGGATCAGGCCGCTGTTCTGGAGGCCGCTGCGCTTGCTCAGGCTTATGAGCGTGAACTCTTTGACGAGTCCATCGCAGCCGACCGTGCCTTTCTGGAAGAAAAGGGCATGACCTTCGTCGAGGTCGACGGTGCTGCATTTCAAGCTGCAGCCAAGGACGCGGTGCTGATGAACGTCAATGACGAGATCAAGCCGATCGTCGAAGGCCTGTTCTCGGAATAATCCGGGACACATGCATATTCCGGCTCCGCCTCCTTGCGGGGCCGGACCTTCTTCACCGCCGAGGTCCCAAGTGAAACACGCAGACAGGATCATCCACCTGATCACCCGTCTGGCCCAATGGGGCACCGGGCTTTCCTTTGCCCTGCTGATCGCGGCGGTGCTGCTACAGGTGGCAGGCCGTCTGACCGGCCTGGCACCCGTCTGGACCGAGGAACTGACCCGCTATGCGCTGCTGTTCACGGTGGCCTTCGGCGCAGGGTTGGCCTTTCGGTCCGGCGATCTGGTGAATGTCGATGTGGTCTGCGAATCCCTGCCGGGCCGGGCGCCATGGGTCCTGCGATTGATCTCAGCCATCGCCAGCGCGGGGCTGGCGCTCTATCTGCTGCCCCATGCTTGGCGGTATGTATCCATTGGCAAGATGCAGACCTCCCCTGCGCTGGGTGTCCGCATGGATTTCATCCACGCGACGGTCTGGCTGATGCTGGTCTTTATGGCGATCTTCGCCGCCTTGCGTGTGCTTGGCATGGTGACCGGCGCCGAGGACGGCAAGCCGGTCAAAACGGATGAGGATATCTGAGCCATGGAAGTCACCGTCCTCTTTCTTGTCTTCGTCGGCGGGCTTGTCCTTGGCATTCCGGTTGCCGTCACGCTGGGCCTGTCTTCGCTGTCTTATCTTTTGCTCGCAGGATTGCCGCCGGTGGTCATGCCGCAAAAGATGTATGCTGGCATGGATGTCTTTGTCCTGCTGTCCATTCCCGGCTTCATACTTGCCGGAAACCTGATGAACCGCGGTGGCATCACCAATCGCATCATCCGCTTCGCCAATTCGCTGGTGGGCTGGATCAAGGGCGGGCTGGGCCTGACCAACATTGCCGCCTCCATGCTCTTTGGTGGGATCACCGGCACGGCGGTGGCCGACGCGGCATCCATCGGCGGTGTGATGATCCCGGGAATGAAAAAGGCGGGTTATCCGGCCGATTTCTCTGCCGCCATCACTGCGGCTTCCTCTACTGTCGGGCCTATCATTCCACCCTCGGTGCCAATGATCATCGTAGGCGCGCTTTCGGGTATTTCCGTCGGGCAGATGTTCCTGGCCGGGGCCATTCCCGGCATCCTGATGGGGGTGGCGATGATGGTCACGGCCTACCTGATCTCAACCCGAAGGAACTTCCCCCGTCAGGAATGGCAGGGTTTTGGTGAGGTTGCCCGGTCTTTCGGCGGCGCGTTCTGGGCACTGGCAATGACCTTTTTGATCATCTACGGCCTGCTGTCCGGCCTTGCCACGCCCACCGAAACCGCTGTCGTCGCCTCGGTCTACGCGTTTCTCGTCGGTGCCTTCATCTATCGCGAACTCCCCATTGCCAAGCTGCCCGGCATTCTCGTGGAGAGCGCGACCTCGGCTGCAGGCATTCTTGCGCTGGTGGGTTTCGCCAACGTTTTCGGCTGGATTCTCGTCTCCGAGCGGATTCCGCAGGCGATTGCCGATGGCGTGCTGTCCCTGACCGACAACCGCATTCTGGTGATCCTGCTGATCAACCTGCTGCTGCTCTTTGTCGGCATGTTCATGGAGACGATCGCCGCGCTGATCATCCTTTTTGTGCCGCTCCTGTCATTGGCGCAGGCGGTCGGGATCGAGCCGCTGCATTTCGCCACCTTTGCGGTGCTCAACCTGATGATCGGGCTCACCACTCCTCCGGTCGGCGTCTGCCTGTTTGTCTGCGCTGGGATCGCCCGTCTTCCTCTGGCGCCCGTGGTGGTTGCTATCCTGCCTTTCCTGCTGACCAATATCGTGGTGCTGCTTCTGGTGTCCTATATCCCTGCGCTGGCGACCTGGCTGCCGTCCCTTCTGACCAAGTGAGGTCCCGCATGAAAACCCGAGTCTGTCGCCTGTATGGTCAAAACGACCTTCGCATCGAAACTGACGAGCTGCCTTCCCCTGGTGCGGGCGAGGTTCTGCTGGCCATTGCCTCGGGTGGTATCTGCGGGTCGGATATGCACTACCTAACGGATGGCGGCATCGGCACGATCCGGGTGCGCGAACCAATCATTCTCGGTCACGAAGCCTCTGGCTGGGTCATGGCGGTTGGCCAGGGCGTGACCGATCTGGCCACGGGGGATGCGGTGGCGATCAATCCCAGCCGTCCCTGCGGGGAATGCCGGTATTGCGCCGAGGGTCTGGTGATGCATTGCCTCAACATGCGCTTCAACGGTTCCGCCATGCGTCTGCCCCATGAACAGGGCCTGTTCCGTGACCGGATCGTGGTGCAGCAGGCGCAATGCGTCAAACTTCCCGAAAACGCGGATCTGGGTGCAGTGGCCTGCGCCGAGCCGCTGGCGGTCTGCCTGCATGCCGCGAAGATGGCTGGAGAGATCGCCGGCAAGCGCGTGCTGGTCACCGGTGCGGGTCCCATCGGTATCCTCTGCGCCGCAGCTGCGGCAGAGGCGGGCGCCGCAGAGGTCGTCGTGACCGACTTGCAGGACGCGGTGTTAGAGGTGGCACGCAGGATGGGCGCGACCCGCACGATCAACGTCTCAACGGACGGCGCCGAAATGGATCGCTACGCCGAGGAGAAGGGATATTTTCATCTCGCTTTCGAGTGCTCTGCCGCTGCTCCCGCGATAAAATCCGCCATTGCCGCGCTTCGACCCCGGGGCGTTCTGGTGCAGGTGGGCGTTACCGGCGAAACTGCGATGCCGCTCAATGCCCTCGTCGCCAAAGAGATCTGCGTGCAGGGCACGCACCGCTTCCACGAAGAATTCGCACAGGCTGTCGAGGCGATCACCTCGGGTCGGATCGACCCCCGCCCGATCATCACCGGCCGCTACCCGCTGGAGGACGCAGCGGCTGCCTTTGAAGCGGCGTCCGACCGGTCACGATCTGTCAAGGTGCACCTGCAGTTCGATCTCTGATCGGCTTTATGGATGCGCTGAACGCAGCTTGACGATTGGATTTGCATCGTTTGTCGAGCGTTCAGGAACAAGAGAACCGGAACGCGACGACGCCACCGCACAAAGGCCTTTGAGGGAATATGACACCATCTAGGCGTCTACATTTGAGTGATGCAGGGGCGTATGCCATTGTCTTTCAAGGCATCGCGAAACCAGTCGGCATTTTGACTCCGGCGGTTTCTTTGTAAGATCACGTATTGCACGCGAGGCCTCTTCGGTTCAGGTCTTGAGAAAACCCTCGGCCAAGGATCGTGCACTCGATACAAAGCGCGCGTTGCGGATGTCGGAACCCTCTTCATGCAAACGGGTGATGATCCAGCCCACATAGGTCAGCGAACGCAGCATAAGGAACAGGTCCAGAGCGTCGGAGCCAAGCGGACGCTGACTCGCATACCCTTCGAGCAAGGCTGCTCGAAGATCGGGATAGTCGGGTTCCCGCTGGTTCTTCAGGAGCGTCGTCGCAAGATCGAAGAGACGGAAGCCGAAGCCTGAATCATCGAAATCGATCAGCTGTAGCTTGTCGCCATCCACCAAGACGTTCTCCCGCACAAGATCAGCGTGGATCAATCCGTAGTCCAATTCGGTTTCCAACTGCTTCAACATTTCATTGGCCTGTGCGCGAACCTCAAGGAACAGCGTCCGGTCTTCGGTTGTCAGGGTTGGATTGTCCCAGAAGCGACCCCAGACTGGCGCTTCGCCAAGCAACCCTTCGCGATCCCACTTACAGCGTTCAAAACCATTGGGAATGACCCAGGCGCTAGAGATATTGTGGAGCTTGGCCATCTCGCGGCCAATCGCGTGGAACAGCCCCCGACGGTCGCCGGTTTCCAAGGGTTCGCCGGTTCGGCCAACCGGATTGCCTGCCAGCCAGGTCAAAACGTCGATCTGAATGTCGTCGACGACATGAAGAAAGGCACGCGACTTGGACTTCACCGGGGCTGGGACATGCAATCCGCCATTGGCCGCGGCATTCATCCATTGTAATTCGGACCAGATTTCACGGTCGGTACGGTACCCTTGTCGGTGCAGGCGCAAGGCAAAGGCATTTCCACCATGGTCCACGCGGAAGACATGGTTTTCGCGGGCTGCAATCAGATGATGCTCTGCGTTTTCCATGCCCCACAGAACCAGGGCCTTTTCGACGGAACGGCTCATTGTGCCAGCGGGGTTTGCGCCAGAACGTCGTCGAGCGTATCGAAAAGCAGGTCAGCGTTTTCAATGGTGAACGGCATGGGCGGGCGTATTTTCAACGTGTTCTTGTGTCGACCGAGCTTTGAATGGAGGATCCCCCGCTTGCGCATGGCGTTGATTACGCGATCGGTGAATTCACTTGCCGGCTCTTTGGATTCGCGGTCCAGCACCAACTCGGCGCCGAACACCATGCCCGATCCGCGCACGTCGCCAATGAAGTCATAATCGTCTTTCATCTTCGCAAGACGTGCCCGTGCGTGATCACCAACGGCCTTGGCATTGGCCATCAGTTTCTTGTCTTCCATCTCTTCCAGAACTGCCATGGCGGCCGCTGCAGAGACCGGGTTGCCACCAAATGTGTTGAAATAGCTGAACCCCGACCGGAACGCCTTCATTGTGTCTGCATTCGTGACAAGCCCTCCGACAGGGTGGCCGTTGGCCATGGGTTTGCCCAAAGTCACGATATCAGGGACGACGCCCATTTTCTGGTGCGCCCAGAAATGTGTACCGGTCCGGCCAAAGCCCGACTGCACCTCATCGCAAATCAGCAACCCGCCAGCTTTGCGAACGACCTCGGCGACCGGTTTCAGCCAGTCGTCGGTCATGATCGGGAACCCTTCGTTCAGTAAGAACGGGCAGATTACCAGAGCCGCGAAACCGGTTCCGGACTTTTCGTGCTCTTCGATCTGCTCGGCAACCGCATCGGCGAATTTCGTGCCGTCGGGATCCGGTTTGCGGTAGCTATCCGGTGCTTCGGCAAAGCGGAAGAACCGGTCGAGACCGAAACCGACAGAAGGAATGTTTGACCGGCTCAACTGGCTGACCAGAGCGGTGTTTCCATGATAAGTTGCGTCGGTAGCGACGATACCGCGCTTGCCGGTAACGGCTTCGGCCATGCGCAGCGCGACGTCGTTGGCCTCGGACCCGGTACAGGTCATGATCGCAGTGTCCAGTGACACACCCATCGTTCCGGTCAGGCGTTCCACATAATCGAGTATGCCGTCATGCAGGTACCTGGTGTGCGTATTGAGCGTCTTGGTCTGGCGGCAAATCGCCTCGACCACGCGCTCGTTGCAATGTCCCACATGCGGAACGTTGTTGTAGCAATCCAGATATTTGCGCCCATCTGCGTCCCAAAGCCAGACACCGTCACCTTTCACGACGTGAACGGGATCGTCATAGAAGGTGGAAACATTTGGCCCCAGAAGGCGGGAGCGATCAGACACAAGCTGAGCGATGTTTCGGTTCATCTGTTTTCCTTGATCCGGAGTCGGCTAGATTTGGACCCTCAAGACCGTGCTCCGATCCAGGCCCAATCTGCTGATCGGAGCTTTTCATTTTAGCGCCAGTTGGGGGCGGTGCCAATCGCAGAGATGTGTCCAGTTCGGCAGGTCGGCGCGCGCATAAGTTAATTCTCGGAAATCGCCTGCAAAATAGAAGAAGGGTACTAGGCTGGCAGCATTGATCATGCTTTTCGAAGGCACCTGAGATCACTCTGACCCGAAGACATCAAGGCGTGTTTGCTGTGCTGCCGGTTCTTTCGAGGCTCAGCTACAGATCCAGATCGTCTTGGTCTGCATATATTGCGACAGCGCCTCGATGCCCATGTCGCGGGCCAGGGAACCGGACTGCTTGTAGCCGCCGAACGGTGTCTTGATGTCCCCTTCCGAGTAGCCGTTGACCGATACCGTACCGCAGGGCAAGGCACGGGCCATGTGGATCGCGCGATCAATGTCGCGAGTAAAGACGGAGGCGTGCAGGCCGTATTCTGTGTCACAGGCGACGGCCAGCGCCTCTTCGCTGGATTGAACGGGCATGATGCCCAGAACAGGGCCAAAGATCTCTTCGCGGGCGATTTTCATGTTGGGCGTCACGTTCTGAAAGACCGTCGGCTCAATGAAAAACCCGGGCAGGTCACTGTTACCGCCAATGACCATCTTTGCCCCGTCATCCAACCCACTCTGGATGTAGTCCATGACCATCGTTTTGTGGTCCTTGGTAATCATCGATCCGATTTCGGTGGCCGGGTCCAGCGGGTCACCCAGCTTGAATGATTTCACCCGCTCTACGATCCGCCCGGTGAACTCTTCGACCAGCGGCGCCGCAATCAACTGCCGCATGTTGGCCGAACAGTTCTGGCCTCCGTTCCAGAAGGCTGCCATGGCTGCGTGATCGATCAGTTCGTCATTGATCGCCGCATCGTCCAATACGATGAAGGGGCTCTTGCCGCCAAGTTCCAACCCAACCGCCTTGAGATTGCTGTCACCGGCGTAGCGCAGAAACATCCGCCCCACTTCGGTAGAACCGGTGAAGGATACCGTATCGATGTCGCCATGCAAACCGATTGCCTGGCCTGCCGTGTGACCAAAGCCGGGAACCACGTTGAGCACGCCATCGGGCACCCCGGCCTGATGGATCAGTTCGGCCAGGCGCAGGGTAGACAGTGGGGTCTGTTCAGCCGGTTTGACGACGGCCGAGCACCCCGATGCCAGCGCCGGGGCGATCTTGAAGGCCGCCATCAGCAGTGGAAAATTCCACGGTAGAATGGCCCCCGCAACCCCAATAGGTTCCTGCACCACCAGCCCAAGTGCGCTGGGTCCGGTTGCTGCTACCTTGCCGAAGGTCTTGTCGATCAGTTCCGCATACCACTGGAAGAAATTCGGAACTTCGGTACCGATTTCATGCAGGCAATCGGTGATGGTCTTACCCGTGTCAAGACTCTCGAGAAGCGCCAATTCATGGGTATGCTCACGCACCAGCGCGGCGACTTTCAGCAGGACATCCTTGCGATGTTCCGGTTCCGCCCGCGACCAGGAACCTTCGTTGAAGGCACGGCGCGCAGCGGCAACCGCGCGGTCAACATCGGCGAGTTTGCAATGTGCAACATTCACCAGAATCTCGCCCGTTGCCGGGTTGGTGGTTTCGAATGTTTCATCATCCAGGGCGTCTCGATAGGCGCCGTCGATGAAGGCCTGCCCGGTGGGGGTCAGACCATGGGCAAGGGTCTGAAATTCTGCATGCGAAAATGTCATCGGGGTCTCCGTGTCCTAGCGACGCAGGGTACGTGCGAACTTGCGAATGTCGTTGAGCAGCAATTCCGGCTCTTCCATCGCGGCGAAATGGCCACCGCGTGGCATCTCGGTCCAATGCTGAATATTGTAGATACGGTCGGCATAGGTTCTTGGTGGCCAGTTCAGCATTTCCGCCGGGAAGACGGCGCAGCCGGTGGGCACTTCTACGCGGTGACCGTCGGGCGACAGAACGCGCCCGCCTTCTTCACGGCGGCCATAGTAGATCCACGACGCCGAGTTGAAGGTTCGGGTCGTGACATAGATCATGATGTTGGTCAGCAACTCGTCCTTGGAATGCGAACTTTCGATGTCTCCGGTTTCGACATCCGACCAGTCGTGGAACTTTTCGACCAGCCAGGCGGCGATCCCGACCGGACTGTCCATCATCGCATAGCTGAGCGTCTGCGGGCGGGTGGCCTGCTGGGTGCGATAGCCGTTCTGCATGATCTGGTCACTGTCGAACTGCGCTTCCCAATTGACCTCTTCGGGGGTCTGCGGACCATCGGGGTGGCGCATGGTCAACACGTTGATATGGATGGCCGAGCAAGCCGGCGCATGATCGAAACCAAGCCAGGAGCAAACCGCTCCGCCCCAGTCCCCGCCCTGCGCAAGATAGCTGTCGATCCCTAGCGTGTCGGTCATCAGCGTATTGACGACACGGGCCATTCTCCGCGGACCATATGGCCGTGGAGGGCGGCCGGAGAAGCCGAAGCCCGGCAGCGATGGCGCCACGACGGTAAAGGCGTCTCTGACATCTCCGCCAAAGCGTTCGGGATGGGCCAGCGGCTCGATCAGGTCAAGGAATTCCACCACGGACCCTGGCCAGCCGTGGCTGATCATCAGGGGCATCGGGTTGTCACCACTGCCCTGCTCATGGATGAAATGCAGGTCGATACCGTCAACCGGAGCCTTGTAGTTGGTGAAACTGTTGATCCGCGCCTCCTGGGCGCGCCAGTCGAATTCATCGACCCAATAAGTGCAAAGCTCTTTGAGGTAATCGATGTTGGCGCCATAGTCCCACCCGCCGTCGTCAGGCATATAGTGCCAGGGGTAATTTGCGACCCGTTCCCGTATGTTCTCGAGAATGTCGTCAGGGACGTGATAGCTGTAGGGCGACACGAGCGGGCTGCGGAATGAGAGATCTGTCAATTTGCCAAATCCTTGTTCTGAATAGCGATGCGACAAGGCAGACAGCCGGGCATCTTGTACTACTGATAACTGGATTGGGTTTCGTTGGACGAGAGACAGGCTGGCGCTTTCGAAAGGACAGTTGTTTTGTTTGTCCGCGCAAAACCTCGTGTCTGCCCTTGTAGGCGCGGCAGAAATTGCACAAGTGACCGGCCCCTGTCGCGTCGGGCTGGTATAGGCAGACAAATTGGAAAGGACGTTACATCATCGCCCGGACTTCTTCGGCAATCACTTGCAGCCCGGCATCCATGTTGGCGACCGGGACATACGCAAATCCAAGCCTGAAACTTCGCCTGTCGTTGTAGTTCAAATAATAGTCCTGCCCCCGATCCACCAAAACACCCCTGCTGCGCAAGCGACCGGCAAGCTCGGTGGCGTCGAAACCTACTGGCCCCGACAGCCAGAACGAGGTGCCGCCTTCGGATTGAGTGTGCTGCAGCATCCCCAGATGTCTGGTCAATGCGGAATTCATCGCGTGCCAGCGTTTCTTGTAGCGCCGTTCGATGTTGCGGAGGTGGGCGTCGTAGTGGCCCAACTGAAAAAACAGCGCGACGATCTCCTGTACGATTGTCGGCGGGTGGCGCATCATCACGCCACGGGCAACCCGCGCCTCGCGGATGATGTCCCGATGCGCCACGATAAACCCGATGCGAATGCCGGGAGAGACAGTTTTTGAAAGACTGCCGACATAGATGACCCGCGCTCTGTCATCTATGGAATGCAGCGACGGCGAGGATTTCGCGACATAATTCATTTCCGCTTCGTAGTCGTCTTCGATGATCAGAAAGTCTTTTTCCTCGGCGACCTCGATCAGCTCTTCGCGTCTGAACTGGCTCATTGTCACCATGGTCGGAAACTGGTGGCTGGGTGTCGTGAACACCAGCTTGCAGCCTGTCGGAATGGCAGACGGTATCAGCCCGTCATCGTCGATCGGCACTCCGACAAGCTCGTTGCCGGATAGACGAAACGCGTTTCGCGCCCCAAAGAATCCGGGATCCTCTAACGCGATGGGTTTGCGGTTCTGAGAGAATATCGTGCCCAATATGAACAGCGCATTCTGAGAGCCAAGTGTGATCAGTATCTCGTCTTCTTCCGCATATATGCCGCGGGTGTTCAGCAATCTCTGGCGCAGTTGCTGCACCAGTTGTCGGCTGTCGCTTTCGACGGAATCGCTAGCCCAGACCGGCATATGCTTGCGCCCCAGCGCCTGACGTGTGCATTCGCGCCAGCCATCGACCGGGAAAAGATCGGGGTCTATCTGGTTGTAGATGAACGGATAGGGATAGGTGTGCCAATCCAGCGGATTGACCACTGGCATGAGCTCGTTTTCCCGAAAACTGACGGGGCAAGTGACTGAGCTGGCTGCGGTCACGGCCTCGCTTTCGACGGCTTGCTGCAGGGCGGCCATTTCCGGATTAACGAAATAGCCTGACCGATCACGCGAAACCAGAAGCTCCAGATCGACAAGACGGTTATACGCCGCGAAAACGGTATTGCGGGATACCCCGAGTTGTTCGGCCAGTTCACGGCAGGACGGCAAGGGACGATCAACCGCAAGAGATTGGGATGTGATGGCCGCGCTGACGGATTCACAAATCTGATCGCGCAGGCTCAGATTGGAGTTTTCGGGCAGTTTGGCAAAACGCGGTGCGGCCGTACTCAACTGGTTCCCCTTCGTTTTCGCATCTCTGTCCACCTGTGAATGCTACTCTGTTTTGCCCTTTTTCCGCAGCCCGTTTTCTGCCTGTCCTCTCCTTTCAACCGATCTGTCACTTTCCATGAATGCTGACGGCTTCGATGATTGAGGCAAGCAAAATGATGTCGAAGGGAGATCAATCCGATGAAGATCACGTCCATTGGGAAGGCGCTGTGCATTGCGTCTGTCGCGGCGCTGTTCGCGCAATCAGCAAACGCTGAAACGGTTCTTAAACTGGGCACGGTAGGCCGTCTGGGCATGCCGATTGGCGATGCCATTGACCAGGCGCTGATCCCGACACTCACCGAAGTGTCCGGTGGCGAGATGAGCATCGAGCCTCACTATCGTGGCTCGCTATGTGGCGAGCAGACCTGCGGTGAACAGGCCAACCAGGGGCTGTTGCAACTCTGGACCAGCTCCACCGCGAACTTTGGCAATTTCGGAACCTCTCTGTCGATTTTCGACCTGCCTTATATCTTCAAGAGCATCGAGGATGCAGATCGCATCTCCTCGGAATGGCTGGGCAAAAAGCAATGTGAAATTGCCGCCGAAGAGGCTGGCCACGTCTGCCTGACAGTTTATTCCAGCGGTGGTTTCCGCCAGCTCGGCAACGCCCTTCGCCCGGTCCATGTTCCTTCGGACATGGAAGGCATCAAGTGGCGCGTCACCAAAAGCCCGATCGAATATACCCTGATCAAAAACTGGGGTGCCGTGCCGGTTCCCTATGACTGGACCCAGCTTTATCAGGGTCTGCAGACAGGCGTTGTGTCGGGACAGTATGTTGCTACCCCCTGGCAAGAGATCGCAAAGCTGCACGAAGTTGCAAAATACTACACTCAGATCGGTGGGTCGTGGTCCGGCAACCAGCTGTCCATGGACAAACGCCAGTATGACGCTTTGACCGACCAGGAACGTGAATGGCTGCATGCGGCGGCCGATGCCTTTGGCCAGCGCGTTCAAGAGCTTGATCGTCAGTGGGTTGCGGATGGTGAGGAAGCGATCAAGGCCGAGATCGAGGAATGGTACGTACCCAACGAGGAAGAGCTGGCGCAATGGCGCGCTGGCGCAATCGACGCCTGGATCAACGCAAAAGGTACCTTCGATCCGGAAACGGCAACCCGCGTGCTTGAAGAGCAGGGCATGAGCGACTTCGTCGAGCAGCTCAAACAGGCCGGTGCGCTGTAACCCACGCATTGCACCGGAACAAGATGGGCGGTGCGGACTCCAATCCCGCGCCGTCCACATACTCCTAAAGAACCCCGTTCTCCCAGCTGTAAGTGGAAAGCACTCATGGAAAGTATCCTTCTCCTGATCATCCTCGTGCTGCTGATCATGCTGGGTGCGCCGGTTGGGTTTACACTGATCCTGATTCCGGTCGTCTACATCCTGATCACCGATGCCGCCCCGATGATCCTGATCCCCAGCCAGATGTTCAGCGCCATCGACTCAGTACCACTGACGGCAATTCCGTTTTTCATGCTGACCGGAGAACTTATGACCAGCGCCACCATCACCGACAGGTTAGTGGAACTGAGCCAACGCCTGATCGGCCGGATGCGCGGCAGCATGGCCCAGGCGAATGTGCTGGTCAGCATGTTTTTTGCCGGAATGAACGGATCGGTCGTTGCAGACACCGCAACCGTCGGGTCGTTGCTGGTGCCCGCCATGAAGCGGGCGGGCTATCCTTCTGCCTTTGCCGCAGCGATCACTGCAGTCAGTTCCACCATCGGCGGGATTATCCCGCCATCGATCATGATGATCGTGCTGGCAAATGCTGGTGGTATTTCGGTCGGCGCCTTGTTTGCCGGCGGCATCGTACCCGGCATCATGATCGGTGGGCTGCTGATGGCGATCAACCACGTCATCGCAAAGCGCAACAATTTCGAGCGCAGCGAAGAACCTTTCAGCCTGAAGGCCATTGCAATTGTCGGCTACAAATCTTCTTTCGCGCTGCTCATTCCGGCGGTGTTGGTGGGTTCGGTCGTGTTTGGCATCGCCGGCGTTGTCGAAGCAGGTGCATTGACGGCCACCATCGCGCTGTTCGTCGGGCTGTTCGTGTATCGCACCATCAACTGGGACAATTGCAAGGGCGCCTTCGTCCGGGCCTTTCGGAACTCGGCCATGGTGTTCATCATCATCGCAGCGGCGGGTCCGTTCGGCTGGCTTCTGACCTCAATGGGGGCAATCAACCAGCTTGAGCAATGGCTGCTGAGCTACGCTTACAATCCACTTTTATTCGCACTGGTGCTGGTGCTCTTCATCTTCCTGCTGGGAATGGTAATGGATTCAGCGGCCAACATCATTGTTGTCGGTCCGGTCCTGATCGATGTCATGGTGAAGGCGGGCTATGCGGACGTTCAGGCTGCATTGGTTGTGGTTGTCGGGTTCCTGATCGGCTCTGTCACGCCACCGGTTGGCGTTGCCTTCTTTACCGCGGGCGCCATCGCAAATGTCAGACTGGAGAAAGTCGCTCTGGCCATGGTCCCCTATCTGGCCGCCCTGTTTGTCCTGCTATTCGTGCTGATCCTCGTACCCGGCTTTACGATGTACCTGCCCCAGGTATTGGGGTTCGTGAAATGACGAAGGCTTCGTTTCACCGCCGCCAACACGCTCTGGCCGGCGCAACCGTCCTAGATGGGAGAGTTTTCAGATGATCGGAATTGTCAAATTCATCGATACTGCCGTCAGCAAAATCCTGACTGCATTCTGTGCTGTCCTTTTGCTGCTGATGGTTGCTTTTACAGTGTATTCGGTCGTGATGCGCTATGTGTTTGAAAACCCGCCGGTATGGGGCGACCTTCTGACGGTTCTCAGCAATATCTGGCTGGTTTTCCTCGCCCTGGCCCTGACGGTCCGGGACAAGGATCACATTGCGCTGCATCTGATCTACTCTTGGCTTCCGCTTGGCTTGGCCTTCGCGCTTGAGCAGTTCTGGTCTCTGGTCATTTTTGGGCTTGGCGTCGTGATGATCATCTATGGGATAGAGGCAGTCTCCACCATGGGCGGCAAATACTGGGAGATGTGGTATTTTGCCTGGGAAGACGGCACGTTGGTCTTCAAGCCGAATTACATGCCCAAGAAATACGCAATCGCGATTGTCCCGATATCGGGGTTCCTCGTTTGCATCGGAGCCCTGGCATCAGTTCTGGAAGTCAGTTTGCGGCTGAAGGCGGGCACCTACGAGCGCGCCCAGGAAGCAGAAGTTTAGGCAGAGGCGAAACAGCATGATCAACCCCACTTAATTGCCTCGGCTCGAGTGTTGGTGCTTGCCCTCTCGGCAGATCTCTTGGCCCGCGTGATAGTTTTTGAGATCGCTCTGCGGCCACAAGTAATTTGCGGCGCACTCTATGCTGTCCTACCTTCGCGTTGCGCTCGGTCTACGCGATGTTGAGGACCTGCTCGTCGAACGAGACCCATCTTGGGCTACCAAATGATCCGCCCAGATGTCAGAAAATTCGGAACTCAGATTGCAAAACGCACCATCAAAAACGACGGCGGGCGAATTTGCGGGGATCACCGAACCACTGATTTTGGATGCGGTCATTTCCGATGATGATGCTGTAGGTGCCACACAATTTCAATGCCAAGGTCAGGCAAGTTTGGATCGATGAAACACCGCCGCCGGGCGCGTTTGTCGGTCGACTGCGGGGTCCAGACCATCTCAGGATCAAACCAGATCGAAAGCGCAAGTTCCTCGCGCTTCAACATACCTGCCTGGTTGGAAACCTCAGACCCTAAAATGAAGAAGCGAGCCGTGATCCGCCTCGCTTCAAAACTCCAACGGGGACTCGAACCCCTTCAACTGCAAACCAAACGACAGAGCCGATAAAGCCTAACAGAAAAGCACCGTGCATCCGTGTCAAAGTCTTCGAAATTCTAGCATGAGAGGCGATTCGCGCCAAGCCCGCCAACTGATCATTTCGCCCGCTTACGCGTCTGATCGCAGCGATTGTTTCACAGACGCCCCTTCCATTTGCCCATGGAACATTTCCAAATACCTGAAACGCTTTTGAGGCCTTTCACCAGAAAGGCTCAATCGCAAACAGTGCTACTCAGGTTCCTCAATTTTTTGTTCGGGTGTTATAGAAAACCTGGAGGGAAAGGAGGCGGCAGGCGGACTGGCGCAACGCTCCCTGAGGCCCATCGCGCCAGCGATCCAATCCCGCCATCGGTCTCACCGCTTGTTATTGCGCAGCACCATAGCGCTCGGGGCTACAATACCTGGATTGCTCCCCAACGACCAATTGTCCGCCGCAAGCCATTGCACCTGCGAAGACATTTCCGTTGGCCCCGTATGTGTCATGCGCAGGCAGGTGGTCGAACCGTTCAAGTCGACAAGATTGTCTTTGAACATCACGAAATCCCCGAACCGCCCGTAAAGGCGCACGCCCTCATAATAACGCGCCCGCCCGTCCCGTCCGCTCGCCCAGCGGATCTGGTTCCCGTCAAACCGCAACCGCGCAGCATTGCCCACGAAGACCCCAAAAGCGCCTGCGAATTGCTCTACCGGCCGACGAAGGAAGATCTCGTTGTCCCGCACCGTGATCGAACCCGCCGTATCAAAGCTCTGCCGTGTTGCGTCGGAGTGGCTCAGCCCCACCTGCAGTCCGATTCCGCAGCCCTCGATCCGGTTGCCCGAGATATCGGCTGAACCCAGCGTTCGCCCACCGATCACTATCCCTTGATAGGCCGTTGGCTGCACGTTTTGCGCCAGCGCCGTGAACCAAGTCGCCGCCGAGGCAAAGCGATTGCGGAAGGTTGCGTCCCGGATGATCCGGTCCGCCGTTGCACGCGCATATAGCAAAAGATCTCGATCCGTACGTAACGGACCCGGTGGCGCCGCGCGCGCCATGGCCTGCCAGTCCCGATCGCTTATAGGGCTGTCAAAGGTCACCCGTCGGTTATCCTGCACCAAAGAAGTATTGCGTTGGTCGTCGCCCGCGTCAAAGCGTTGCACCGTAACCGGCGCCCGGATCAGCAGATTCGTGATGACCTGCGTTTCAAGCCGCCGGAATGCGCTGTCGCCGATCCCTTCGCGTAGACTGGTTAACTGCGCTTCATAACTCGGCAGGCGCGAAGAATCCTGCGTGGCTTCACCCACAAGACGCATCACATAGCTTTGGAATGCATCCGGGTTCGAGGATTGCGCCTCGGTCGGCGGGTTCGCATCCATCAGCGCCTGCCATTCCCCCTGCGGCACGGATGAGGGGATAAAGGCCGTAAAAGCTCCGGAACGCAGAGTCCGCGTGCCCACTGTCGGCGACTGACTCTCCAAATTGGGCTGCGCCACAAGCTCCGCAACCAGAGACGCCCGCCGCACCGGATTGGCAAGCAACCGGTCGAGTGTCAGGCCACGTGGGCGGGCACCCACCACCAGATCATTGTCCCGGATGCGCAGCCGGGCCGCATCGGTGATCAGCATGCCCACTTGCCCATATCCTGTCGTCAGCCGATTCCCCGTCACCCGGACCGAGCGCAGGGGCGTTGGCCGCCGGTTCTGGTCGAAATCGCGCGGGCGTATAGTGAGGCAGGTCCGTTCCCGCTCGGCACTCGCACCGCAAAATAGAGCCGTATCGGCAACCAGAACATCTGGGCAACCAGTGACCGTAACCGTCCCGCCCAGATGGCGCACATGGCCCACCGCATCGCCCCCATCCGGTGTCGACACGCTCAGTTCGCGCAGGCTGAAACTGTCGCAATCGATCGCCTCGATGGCCCGTTCCGCACGCGTCACGACGATCTGCGTGCCAGCTCCGCAGCCCGAGATCTCTATATGCCCGTTGCCTCGCAATTCCACCGTCCGGTTCGCCGTGTAACGCCCGCGCTGGAAGCAGATATGCGCATCCTCGCCCGCCTGCAGGCCTTCTAAAAGGGCCACCCAGTCCATGTCAGGCGTCACGATATAGGTTGCGCAGCCCCCCTGCTGAATCTGACAGAGCAATTCGATGGCCGCTTGCACGTTCTGCGTACCGGCCAACGGCGGACAATTCGCCGGATCAAAAGAGACCTCGTCCGCCGTGCTGAGCGTGGCACTGAAACTTATTGGCAGATGCCGCCTGTCTCCGCCGGGATCGAGCAGATCCACTTCGACCCGCTGCGCGCGGGTGGCTCCGTCGAGACGCCAGTCGACGCTGGCCACGCCAGCGGCGTCGGTAAGGGCCACAAGCGATGTCGCACCGCCCGAAAGTTGCCCGTTACCCTCGACCACCGTGAAGCGCACGCGGCGCCCAGGCAGAGGGGTTGAGCCGCGCGAAACTCCAACCCGCAAAGGCTGATCGAGCGGCACGAGGTTGGTCGCATCGCTCGGGTCGGGCGCGGCCTCCTGCCCGTCGCCTCCCAGCATGTCCATGCTGACAAGGCCGGTTAGCGGCGGAAACTGCGGGCGGCAATCGGAAACCAGCGACCAGACCCCGTCATTCTGCACTACGGCTAGCTTGCAATAGGCGTGATGGATGCCCTGGGCCGGCAAGCGCAGGGGTTGGTTCGTATTCGGGTCACGCGGCCATTCAATGTCGTTTGTCTCGTATCGCGCAGGGATCATCACGTAGTCGCCCAAGCCATATTCCGTACCGGCCTCGAACCCGATCTCGACCCCGTCTTCAAGCACGAGATAGCCCTGGTTCCCGCCCGGCACTGTCACCGTCTGGGCTCCGTCACTGTCCCAGCGGCGAATGATCGGGTTGGCTCCGAAACTCGCAATGTCCACCGGCCCGTCTGCAGTTGCGATATTGATGATCAAGAGATTGTCCTGCGCGTTGGCCAGTTGCACCAGCGTGCCCGGCAGGCCCTGCAAGACGCGGTCATCGTCGATCAGCTCGACCCAATCTCCGGGTCCAAAGCCCCGCGCGCGATCCCGCCCGATACTGTCTACTGTCAGGTTGGCCCCGCTGCTCGACAGCCAACGTGTCGCCACCGAACCATTTTCGCGCGACCACTTGAATGTGGCTGTGCCCACCGGACCTGGCTGATGAATTTCAACCCGATAGGTCTGGTTCGTGACGCGGCGATAGCCTGCGCCCGCCTCGACCACGCAGGGCCCACCCGCATTGAGCGATGGTTGCGCCCGCGCACGGAAGGTGCCTGTGGACTCGGCGGTCAGATCCAACCAAGCTTGTGGTTCGCTTTCACAATGCACAGCGTCGCCGAGCGGTCCGGCCTGAACAAGCCGCACTTGCCAGATGGTCCGCGTCACACCGGTCGTGTCGGCGCCGCCAAGGGCGGGCTCAAGAATTTCGGGCTCCTGCAGGGGCGTCACAAGGCGCGTCCAGCGGTCGAGCACAGCAATATAAAGCCCATCGGGCGCTGCATTCAGCGTGACATCCGTCCCATTGGCCAGTCGCACAATAGGCGCATCGGTGGGCATATGCGGCTGCGCCTCAAGCGACACGACCTCGCTGTTTTCGCAAAGGACTCCATGCACGTAATAGGCACCCGCACCGGCACCCAGCCCCGCCCCAAGGGGCGCTATGGCAAAACCCGCCTCGTCCTCGGGCGCGCCACAGGGACCGACGATGTGGGTGGTTCGGCGCTGGCGCAGATAATCAGTGATCGCCCATTGCTTGTTCAGGTCCTGGTCCAGAACGAGCCGGCCCTGGAAGGTCAAGACCCCCCGGTCGCCCGAGGACGCATCAAAGGTCCATCTGCTGAAATCACCGTGCATGGCGGCTCTCCTTCACATTGAGGCTAAGTGCTGACATCTCACGTCACCTCGATCAGCCCCGCCTCGAGCCCGAAGCGGAGGTATTCATCAAGCGCCACGCGCGTATTGGCGCGGCGCTGTGGTTGCATCAGGAATCCCATGGCCCCCATGGCTGCGCCGTCATCCGCTTCTTCGCGGATCTCGACCGGGGCGCGCGAATCCAGCAGGGCATAAGCATAGCTGTCCGGGTTCAACGACTGGAAGCTGGGCACCATGGCCGCGAGAATCCCCGGGACGTCGGCAGGCGCGGCACCGTCGAGGGCCAGGTCGGGCTGACAGCGATAGCGGCGCGGCAAATCCGATCCGTTCGCCACAAAGGAAAAGCGCACGCAACCCGTCTGCAGACGGCGCGCCACAGTGGCTTCGGTAAAAAGCGTGTTGCTGGCGTGGATGCTCTCGATTGTTACAGGCCCCAACAGAGTGGCCCGTTCCATCAGGACCTCGCCGCCTTGCAGCAGGATGGCCGGATTACCCTCGATCACGCTCTCCGTGACGCAAAGATGCAGGATGTCACCCAACGCACCGATCCCCCCGGTCCGTACGCGACAAAGATCCAGCAACAGAGCCTCGTTATCCGTGCCCACGCGGATCTCTTGAGCGGGCGGTTGCGTCAAATGCGCCAGGCGCAACAGGCCCAAGCCCTCACCAGGTGAGTTTGCGACGTCGATCTCACCATCGACGACCAACCCGTCAATCACCAGCCCGCCCGGCAGATCGCTGCCGGCAGGTGGCGTGCCGATCACGGTAAGGTCGCCAACCAGGGCCGGGCGCAGACCGGAAGCATCGTAAAGCCCCACATTGCGCGCGGTTTCACCCGGGCCACCCTCGGGCACGGGCAAGGCTGGCCAGTCAGCGGCGGCTATTATCAGAAGGCTGCCCTCGGCGATCTCGATGCGGTTGGGGCCGGTCAAATCCTCGATGAATGGCACATTGTCGCCCACGCAGATCAGACCCACCTGCCCCGAAGCTAACCCATTCCAGGTTGCAATCGCATCTTGCAGTCTTCCAAAGGTTTGCAGCCCATCGGCAGCTTCGCGCAGCGTCACCAGCGCCTGCCAGTCGATGGCCCGCTCACCCAAGGCCTCGACTATGGTGTCGGTGCGGTCATAGGGCCCGCCGCCTATATCTCCCATTGCAAGCATTGCATGGGTCACGCGCAGGTCGTCCACATCCTGACCCGTCGGTAAGGCCGCGCGCCCGCGCAACGGGTCAATTCCGACGCGAATGGGAAGGTCGGCATCTGCCCCGCCCGAAGCTGGCGCATAGCTTTCCAGTGCGGGTGGCCGCTGCCACTCGGTCGGATCACCCGGCAGATCCCCCAAATGGCAAATCATGACCTCTTCCGGTGGCACAAGCGTGAGCGGGTCGCCCGGGTTGTCAGCAATCCACACCTCGAAGGGCGGCTCGTTGGTGAAGAATTGCGGCGTGGGCATGGGATGTGCATCCGCAATCGCCTGCCGCCGTGCTTCAAGCTCGAGGAACAGCTGCAGTGGTCGCAACAGCCCGGGCGTGTGTTCCTCACTCGTGAGGCTATCGATGGTCGCCTCGCTTTCGGGCGTGTTGGCGAGCGGGATATCACGCCGCAACGGATCGAGGTGAAAGCGCCCCGAGCCGCCCCCATCCGTACGCCTCGCCTGTACCTGCGCAAGCGGGAAGGCCTCGGCGCGCCAAACAAACAGCCCGATATTGGGCACGTTGTAGCGCCCGTCCCCATCGGCAATCCGCTGCATCTCGGAAGTACGCGGCCCCGGATCGAAAGCGCCGTCCGTCAGGCCCAGCTGCGCCGCATTCCGCAGATCCAGCGTGCCCGGATGACCGGGACGCACATGGTTCATATTGGCCGTAACCGAAAGATCCAGCATGTGCTCGGCCGCCGCCGTGATCCAGCCCGTAACGTCGCGCACGACCTCCTCGATCACCGGCAACGTCCCCTTGCCCCGGCGGTATGCGAGCGTATTGGCTACGTAGGCTCTCTGTGGAAGAGACCGGCTTGCGGTGACATCATGCGTCTGGCGCACGTCGAGCAGATCTGCAATGTAGGGCACGACCCAGGGATCGCAGGTCTCGATAAACCAGTTGCGGTAGAGCGCGGCGATGTCCTCTTCCATCGCCTCGGCCTGCTCGGCGATAATGCCCACCAGATCCTCAAGCGCTCCGCCGCCTGCCTCGGCATCGCGTAACCGGTAGATTGCGGGTAGCAATTCGTAGATGCGATCCTGGTCGAGGGCCATCAGAACGCTCCTTTCAGATCAAGCGACGCCGTATCAAGCAGAAGAAGCTCTGCTGACAGCACACCGTTGGGCGTTTGCCGCGCCAGGGCCGCGGGCAGCAGGTCTTTGACACCGGATTGGCCCGCGAAATCGAAAGTGCGCAGGATCACGCCCTCTACGCCCGGGCAGGCATGCAGGACCGACATGATCTCAGCCTGGCTGATACCCTGCCCGAAGCGCCGGTTCGCGAAAGAAAAGACCTCGGATACATGTGCGGTCGCCTTGGCGGCCACGTCTTCGGGCACCAGTTCGGGCGAAACGGACAGATCCGCGGCCAAAATGAAACTGCGCGCCGAATAAGACCCGATCGAAACGGGTTCGTCGGAATGCCGCGCCAGGTCAATCGCCTTACTGAGGTTGTCGTAAAGCGCCGTCATCGGCAGCACCGGGGCCCCGTCTGCCCCTGCAAGCGTGATGTGGATCAGCCGCTGTGCCCGCGTCCAGAGGGTCTGAGCCAGCGCCTTTTCGATCCCGGCAAAACCCGCGGCAAAGTCCTGGTAGTCGCTCAACGTGACGATCCGGTCCACCAACCGCGTCTGCCTTGCTGCGTTCTGGCGCGCCTCGCGCGTTTCCTCTGCATCTGCCGCCCCGGATGCAGGCACCGGGTTCAGTACGCCATTCACACCCAAAGGGCGCGAGGCCAGCTGATCGATCCGGTTCTCTGGCAGGTTCCCGTCGGTCCCGATGCCGATGCGTAGGCGGGCGGTTACGTTGGACTGACCCGAGGGCAGCCTGCTGCCAACAGTCTGCCCATCCCCGAATTCTATGCTTGCGGCACCGTCATCCGCATTCGTGACCGTATAGACGCGCGCATCGGTATCCTGTCCGTAAAGCGTGGGCACCTCGTCCCATAGCTGACCATCCACGCGCAGTTCCAGCGTGCTTTCAGAACCCGTAGGCGTGTTAGTTGAAACATAAGTCAGCGGGACCGATTGCAGATCGAAGCGTTGAAAGGGCTGTGCCGCATTGCCATCGCCCAATATTTCGCCTCGCGTCACCCCCATATTTGCCGCCGTCACATTGGCGTTAATGCGCAGAGACAGGCGGTCATAAACATGTGCCATCCCCACCTCGAAGGTTAAGCGCGTGAAGCCGGCAGAATTCGACGAAACCTGCTTGATCGCCAACACCTCGCTGACCGCCCCCCCATCGGTCGAAAGCCCCGTGAGAGCCACGTGCCGCCCGGGCTCAAGCCCTTCGACAGCCGAGTTCAGCACGACGCTTGTGCCTGAGACCGCAAGAGTGCGCGGGCGTTCCGACACGGTCAGGTGCTCGCTCTCGCAATAGACGCTGACGTTGCGCGGCGTGAAATTCTGCGCCCCGGCCCCGTTGATCGAAAGCCGCGAAGCTTTGCCCGTTACAAGGAATTGCGTGCGCGTGCGTTCGCGCACCTTGCTCACGCGATAAAGGGCGGTCGAAGAAGAATTGCTCATCACGATCCAGCTGTTCTTCACGAGGCGCGGATAGACCTGATCAAGATAAAGCGTTGAAAGCGAGGAGGAATAAGCCCCGTTCGCCCAATTGTCTTTAGCGTTAGCATATGGTCCGGGCAGGAAGGTTGTTCCGTCGACCGGGCTGATCTCGCCTACGCGCAAGGGCAGGGGCAGATCTTCCCAGCGGATCGCATTGTGCCCGAACGCCGCCGTACGCTGACGCAAGGCATGAATTTCGGCGTTGTCTGAAGACATCAGGAAGCGGATCGAACGGTCGAGCGTGACTTTTGTGTAAGCCGGACGCGGGTCGTCGGGGCCATCGGGGTCAAAGGTTTCGACCATTTGCACGCGGCGCAGATCGTAGGTTGCATTGCCGGGATCCGTATCGGCGTCTTCGGCCACGAACAAAAGCGCATGGCCGGGTTCAAGCCGGGTGTTTGTCCCCGCAAGGTAGATTGTCTTGATGAAGCGACGCACGGGCGCCGTTTCCATCAGGCGCGGGCGCAGAGCGTTCCACTCAGGGCGCCCGATGATCTGGGTCTTGGTCTCGAAAATCTGCGCCGTCTCATCCGGCGCTGGTGTGCTTTGCGCCTGCGTACCCGCCGGGATCGGCACTTCGATGGGGGTTGAGGGCGTCGCCTCGCATGTGAAGGCCAGATAGGTCTCGGATCCCACACCCGGGCGCAGTTTGTAGCCAACGCCCGCTGCCATGTGCCCCACCGACCTGCGCTCCTCAGCTGTGCGCATGTAGCCCTCGTTGGCGATCTGCTCCTGATAAAAACTCAACACGTCCAGCACGCTGGCCCAGCCATCAAGCAACGCCACCGTCGGGTCGTCATCCTCGCGTGACGAAAGGCGCCGCAAGCTGCCGCGGCGTGCCAGGGCTGCCAGCATGTCAGCCTTGAAAGCGGCTTGGGTGCCGATCCGAGCCTCGATTCGAACCTTGCCCGACGTGTTGCCGCGCGGGCGCGGAACGAGTGGCGCTATGTCTTTGCAGCAGTCGCAGGTGGTATTTGTGGCATGGTGCACGTCGCTCATAATCCGCCCTCCACGTCGCAGGCAAAGACCCCGTTTTCCGGCAGGCTCGGGTTATTCTCCAGCCGAAACACCTCGGCCGCGCCGGGCGTGATGCTGCCTTGGGTCATCAAGTTGGCCCCCGGCTGGCCCCAGCGGCGCAGGTGCGATATTTCAGCCGACTGGACTCCGTCGACCTCCATCGCTGCGGCTAGAATTTCGCTGGGAAACAGGACCTGCCCGAAGGTGAGGTTATCGGGGTGGAAAAAGCCCTTCTGCCCATTTGCCTGACGCCCCGCTGTGAACCGGTCGATCAGGGCTGCGCGCACATCGCTTGCAAAGCGCCCGGGTTCGGCGCAAGCACGCACGGCGAGATCGAGGTTCAGAAAGATTGGGTCGCGCAATTGCAGATCCACGCCTGCCATGCGCCGTGCGTCGAGCAGGTCTAGCAATCCGGTGCGAAAAGCCGCATCCTCGCTGATCAACCGTCCATCGCGCCCGTCGATGGTAATCACGACCGTGTACCATGACCCGAACCACATATGCTCGGCCACTGCGCGCTGCACATCGGGGTCCTCTTCCGCGACACGTGCGTAATCCTCGGCAATCACGGCGCGACGCTGCGTCCGGTAGGCCTGCGGGGCGAATGTGCGTGCAATCGACAGGCTCTCGGGCCGCGCGCCGCCCTGGCCCGGCACCGGGTTGCGCACCGTCTCGATCCCGTCCAAATCGGTCACGATGTGCGCCAGCGTATCACGACCGATATTGCCTCCGGATCCTCCGCCGGTTCGAAGGGTTGCGACAAGCATCGTGCCGATTGCGGGTTCCTTGCCAAAACGGTGATTGCCAAAGCGCAGGTAGACTTGCCCATTGCGCTCGGGCTCGCCTACGAAATGCGCATCGAACCGGCGTGATCGCAGCAAGTCCGCGCGCGCATGCCAATCTTCAACCCCATCGCTGAGCGTCACGGCTGGCAGTGCCGCAGCGGCTGTGCGCTGAAAGAGCTGCGCGGCGGGTTGATCGAGTGCAGCGCTCGCATCGTAACCCTCGCGGAAGACGACAGGCACTTTCGGCAGGCGCGGTTCATAGAGGCGGGCGTCGAGGCGGGTCGGAGGATCAAGCGTCTGGCCGGCAAGGGTCAGCCCGTCATCCACAGCCACTATATTGCCGCGAACCAGGCTGGTTGGGAGGATCTGCGGCGTTCCGTTCTGGTCGAGCACTTCGGCCGAGACACACAAGGAAAATGGGAGCGCATCGGCGGCGTCCCAGTGTACTTCCGTAACGTCGATCCCTTCTAGGTCATCCCGCATTGCGATCAGGTCGGTCAGGCGCACCACATGGCGACGCTCCGGGTCGGCATCCTGCGGCAGGCCCGTCTCGGGGCTGGCGATTTCCTCAAGCAGCAACAAATCGCCCGGTGCCAATCCATGAGCAGGAGTGTCAGCGATCCAGAGACAAGTGGCCCCTCGCGGCAAACAGCAAATGTCATCGGACCATGTATGGATCGCAATTGCATTGCGCGGCTCGGCCATAGTCAGTTCGGCCATCGTCTCAAATACCACTGGCCCTTGCCCAAGCGCCGTGTCCAGCTCCGCAGGCGCAATCGTGGTCTGCGTCGTCTCTGTTTTTGTCAGCAGACGTGTCCCCGCCGGCAACACCGCACCATCCGCCGCACTGAATGCCGTCACGGCCACATGCGCATAGCTCCTTGCATTCAGACCCTGCCCGAGGCGATAATCCAGCAGCCGCGCATGGCGCGAGACCGATCGTCGCAAACGCGATGTCATGAGGTAAGTCTCGGGGGTCACCGCATCCTGGTACTGGCTCAGTTGGTCGCCCAGAAAAGCGAGGATCTCAATCAGTGCGATCTGCATGTCCGCGGCCGAGCGGTCCTGCCAATCGGGGACCTGCAAGGCCATGCGATCTAGGATCAGCCGCCGGAAACTCTCGTAATCCTTGGCGAGGTAATTCAGCACCGGTTCTTTCAGTTCGGCCTCTTCGCAAGCCGCCTCTAGCGCACAATCGAAATCGCTTGGGCATTCCACCTTGAAGGAAAAGGCAATCTCAGCCAGCCATGGATCGAATCCTGCCGGGGGCGGCCCGTCCGGCAGTGTCGCGTCGGCCACAAGCCGTAAACGGTAGGGTGAGAAATCACCCGCATTGTTCACGGTAATGAGCGCCTCATTGCCCGCCACGGCCATACTCTCGACCCGGATGCCCCGGATGCGCTCACCGCCCAACACGACAATATTTGTCTCGTCAATCGGCGTACCAGCAGCTGGCACTTCGCCCGGTTCACCTGGCAGCGGATGCGCGAATACTACGCGCAGCTGGGTCTGTGCCGGGTCGGCAATCTCGAGGAAATCGAGCCCGTTGATCGCCCCCTGTTCCCGCAAGATCTGCAGCCGCTGGGGCCGTGCACAGGTATAGCGTTCGCTGCTCATAGCACCCGCTCCAGACGTGTTTCTCGCCGCTCGCCCGTACGCCGCAAACGGTAGATGATGTCGATGATCAGTTTCTCTTCGTCCGCGCGTGCCCGGATCGTTTCAACTTGTGCCAGGTCCGAGACCCATTGATCGAGCGCGGCTTTCACGCTGGCCTCGATCGTCGCTGCCAGCGCATCGGAGTTGGGCGCAAAGACCGCCTGCAGGATTCCCGAACCGAAGTTCGGGCGGTTCACGCGCTCGCCCGGATTGGTAAAGAGCACCTGCTCGATAAGATCGCGCACATACTCCGCATCCTCCGTGCGCCGCGTTCGCCCGCGCGTATCAATGCCAAAAGGGTAGTCAATATGTGTCATATCCCCGTCACCCTTGGTTGCACGGTCGAGACGATTGCAGGCCCCTGCGGGATTTGTTCGACGCTTTGACCGATCCCGGCAGAGGTACCGAGCAATGCGGGTACGCCGTTGATCAAGACGCGCGTGGCCGGTGCGGTCCATTGCACCTTGATGCAGGGCTGGGGTTTCGTGCCCGTCCCGATTGGGACCTGGAAAGGGCAGCCAACAACCGTCCAGAGATCGGACACTATGGACGCGGGCATGCCCGAAAGTGTCACGCGCGGGAATCCCGGCGCGCCCGTTGCTGGGGCGGCATGGGGGCAGGATACGCCTGCGCCGATAGTCAAGAGCGGTCCGGGCATGTTGGTCTCCTTTTTCGCATCAGGTCACGACAAGCGCGCCGTTGTTGATCGTTACGGAAGGCCCGGCCATGACCATTATGGCCCCCTTCCCGTTGGAAAGCGTGATCCCCACGTCGTTGATCGAAATGAGCGCACCTGTCGGACTTTTGAGCAGAATGCCGCCAGTCGGTCCCGGCACGTCGCTCATCATCAGCGTGTTTTGCAATTGCGTCTGGATGACCACGTTGTTGACGGGTGGCACCGCCGAATTGAAAAGCACCGGCACCTCTGCCGGGGTGCCATAAAAGCCCCCGGTCCAGATTGGCTTTTCCGGATCGCCCGCCTCGAACTCCACCCACACGGCTGAGCGCAAGGGCGGCACGACGACAAAGCCCGCCTGCGGGCCGGCAAAGGGCAGACATGGCTCGGCCCAGCCCGAGGGTGTCGGCCCGAGGACGCTGGGCACCTCGACCATGATCCGGCCCTTCAGAAGCGGATCCAGATTCTGGAATACGGTACCCCTGTATTTGCCGTAATATCGCTTCTTCTCCATCTCGCTCCCTTTTCACCAGGCGACGCGCGCATTTCGCGTCAGTTGAAAACTCTGTTTGAACGAACCGGGCTTCAGCGTGCTTGAGACGCTCGAAACGTAGTAATCGCCCGAATGGTGATGCCCTGCCCCCGTCACCCGCACGAGCCTGCGCGCCCGCAAAACCTCGCCATAACGCGTCACGTCGAGCGCGCCGGAGGCTGAAATGATCTCGTTGTTGCGCGCCGCCGCCGCGAGGCCCGCCGAAGCCGTGCGCGCGAAATTGAAGCGCGCCGTGTCAGCGTCTTCCTCTTCCTCGCCCACGATCGGATCGGGCTCTTTGCGGTTAAGCAGCCTGTAGCCAAGCGGAATGGCCGGGCGCCGCCCCAGCGGCGGATTGATCGGGTCAATCCCAGGGATCGGGATCGGAATCGTCACATGGGTTGCCTCATTGCGGTAAAGCAGGATGTAGAGATCCTTTTTCATCCCGTCGTAACTCACGGAAAAGCTATCGATATTGCTTTCACCGTCATGGTTGATCCGCATCGGTGACTGCGTCGCACCCACTTTTATCTCAGGCCCCCAGTAGGCGATGTTCTGACCCGGGAACGGCCCGGCCTGGACGTAGAAGACATAGCCCACCTCTCGCGCCAGCCGGGTCATGTAGGCGTAGTCGGTCTCGTTCTGCATCTTCAGCTCTTCGAGCGGGTTTGGCACGTCGAGAAAGACAGAGGGCACTGGCGCGGGAACAACCCCGTACATTGCGTATTTCGCAAGGATCAAGGCCACGCGGGCAAAGGCCGGGGCAGGCGGCATCGGGATAGCCGAAAGGTCCACAAGATCCATCATCTGGCTCACATCCGTCCCAGTGAGCGACAGGGAGGCCTGACCGGCATTGTTCGATGGCGCGAAATCCTGCCGCGTAATAACCCCGTCGGCCAGCACTTGCTCGCGCCCGCTTATTGTGACTGAAACAATGACGCGCCCCGGGGGCTCGAAGAGAACGCCACGCGTGACCTCGCGGCCCATCTCGCTGTCCTCGGAATAGGTGAAGCGCATCTGAAACCCGCTGCGCCCGGTGCTGGCCTCGGTTGTCTGCACCTCGATAAGGCTGTCAATGACGAAGCCGGGCACTCGAGTGGCCACGACTGGCCCCATCCGCAGGGTGATATGCGCCCCGCCTGTCACGCGCCCGGATCCTCGATTGCAATGATGACCCGCGCACCCGGCTCTGCCAGAACCTCGCCAGGATCAAGCACGAGGTTCGCGTCGCAAATCATCCAGAAGAGCAAGGGGTCACCCAGATGCGTTGCCGCAACCCGGTCCAGTCGATCGCTGTCACGCACCACATGTTCAGTGATCACGCGCATCGTCTCGGGGTCCTTCGGGAAGCGCCGCGGTAAATAGGCCACGGTGCGCCCGTCCGGCATCTCACGCGTTTTGACGGGCATGTTGTGATATCGGCTGGTGGGTGAAAGCAGCGTTGCTGTCCCCGGCCCTTCGGGCCGCACGATACCCAGAAGCGTTAGCGGGTCGGTGCTCATGGCAAATCCTCCAGACCAAGCTCGTTGATCGACCCTTCCGGCTGGCGCCGCGCCAAATTCTCGCGCGTCTTGTGATAGGCCCGAAATATCCCTGCTGCCCGGCTGTCATAGGCAAGGTCGTTTGTCGTCATCACTGTCATATTGAGGCTGAGGCGCACACGCAGAGGGTTGAGTTCCGGATCGAAGCCTTCTTCGACCAGGCTCATATCCGAGATCAGCACCGGCACGACGCGCGATTGTCCCCAGACAAATAGGACGAGGGGTGCTTTGTTCGGGATAATCTCCAATTCGCCCTGTTGGGCCCGCTCATGGGTGTCCTTAACGCTTTCGGAAGATGGGTAAAGCACCGCCTCGAGCGCCGCGATCTGGGCATGCAGAGCGACCTCAACCGCCGTCGGGTTGTCATCGGGGAATTCGAGCTGATCGGTCGCGTCCAATTCAGCCTCGATGCTGATCGTCTCGGTCGGCGGGCCTGTCAGGCGCAGGGCTTCGGCCCGGTCGCCCCCCTCACCTGAGCCGCGCGCCTGCAGCGACCGCGAGAGACTGTCAGGGTTGTACTGAAAGGCGATCACGCGCTCGACCGCATCGGTTTCGGTGTCGATCAGGACAAAACCACCTTGGCGGACGCGCGGAGCACGCGGGGAAGTGCGATATGTGCGAACCATGTGCTGCTATTCTCCCCAGATGAACTGATAGGCCCCGACCAGGATGTCGCTGACGGGGATAAATGTGGTCTCGATACCCTGTCGGCGCAGTTCGAGATCGAAGCGGTCGGCAGCGGTCGGGTGTTCCCAATAGGCGCTTTGGTCCATTGCCGTGGCGAGGCCCATGTTCGTACCCTTGACAGTAAGCGTCCGGGCCAGATCATTGCCCAAGAGTGGCGAGAGCAGGCCAAAATAAGTGCAAGAGGTCGCCGCCCAACTGTGCGAGAGGGCAAGGGTCTGATCGACCGACAATTGCCCGCCGCGCCCGTTCAGCGGACGCATGATCTCAACCCAATCCATCTCATCCGTGCCGGGTGCAAAGGGACAACGCGGGAAAACCGTGGGCAGATTGAGCCGCAGCGGGCCGCCAATGCTCGGATCCGTGTGCGGCCGGTAGAAACCGGGTAAGAAGCCTGGCGTGCCGGGCCGCGGGAATAGCACCGGCGGGGGCACGGTCGCCCCGACCTCGGGCGCGACCTCGGCTCCTTCCCGATTGGGCTGCGGGTCGGTCGCGGCGGCGCGCGGGTTCAGCGGCAGGGTCTTGCCATCCTGGCCCTTGGCCCCTTTTGCTACGACTTTCACTCCGACACGCCGGTTCAAGTGACGCTTGTTGCCAAATGCCTCGGTTTCGCCATGGGCCACCAGCCGCACTTCGGAACCATCGGGCAGATAGGGCAGCAATTCGCGCTTCGCCCGCGCAGCACGGTGCGCAGAGAGGTTGAGATTGTAGTCCCGTTTGCCTTCCATGCTCGTATAGCCATGCAATTCGACAATGACCGGTTTCTTGAGGTTCGAGAGGGCGTTGACTGCATTACCGAGCGCCTTGTCGCCGATATGAATGTCGTCATGTTCGAACAGGATATGCGCTGTCTCCACCGCCTTGCTCACACCCACATCGTAGACGACCTTAGGCGGCTCGGCCCCGTATCCGCCTTGCGTGGTCTTTTCATCAGCAAGGCTCGCTGCAGGTCCCCCCGCCTGCTTTTGCTGGACGACGTGCAACAGCTCATGTTCCAACCGTGCGCGCCCCTCTGCAGTCTCGGGCTGCAAGGCACCTGCACCCATATAGATGTGGTGCCCTTCGGTCAGCGCATGCGCCCCACGCTCGCGCACGATCTCCTGCGCCATCGCGTCGTCATGCAACCGCACTCCCGACAGATCCGCCCCGAAACGCCGCCCGATCTCTTGCCGCAGGGTTCCAGTAAGAGGCCGCCCGCTGCCAGATACGCGCGCCGCCGCCCGCGTGCCCGCATCAATCCCGCTGTGCCAAAGGCGTTGGCCCTGCGCCGCAGCCCGCGCCTGGCGTTCGGCGCGTGCTGCCGGGCGCGCCTCAGCGCGGCCACGCGTGTTATGCCGCGCGCGCTCGGTCATGGGGTGACCTTCTTGGTGTTGGGCGAAAGCAGTCTCAACTCATGAATATCGATCGCCACAGCCCCGGCCTTGAGTTCCTTGGGCTCATTGCCAGAAATGACCACAAAGCCGCCCGCCGCCAGCCCGTCCTTGGGCGAGTTGATCGTGATTGAACCCGTCTTGATCTGCGATCCGCCTTTCGTCGTGACATCGATATTCTGCAGACGCGCACGTTCAGCCCCGAACGAAATCTTGCCATTTGTGACCTTGCCACCGGGTGTATCGCTGATCTGGATCTGTCCGCCGATCTTCAAGCCCTTGATCCCGTCCGGCGCCAGCTGCAGTTCCCCATGGGTCTCGCCGGGTTTGCCGAACTTAAAGGGGAAAGCTTTTGAGTTAGACAGGGTCAGGTCCACATCGATCCGCGAGAAATTCACCGGACCAGTATTGACCGGCACGCCTTCGGGCGGTTTGGGCGTGCCCACGGACGGGTTGATCCGGAAGAGTGCCCGCAAAGGTACGCTCGCCTCGGAAACGCCGGACGGGACCGTGTTCGAGGGCGGATCGCGCAGGTCGATTTCCGCAAGTGTCGCCCAGTCCGTGTCGACCTCCGGCGTGAAGAGCGTGTTGTAGATCAGCTCGTTCAGTTGCAGATCGATGCTGTCCGCATCCAAATCCGTGCGCACCGTATCGAGCAGGCTCGCCGCGGTATTGCCTTTCGCCTCCCGGACCAGTCGCTGCACCTGCAATCCCATCTCACGGACAACGTTCGAGAGGTTTGCACGCCCGTTGGTGATCGGCATCCGGATCGGGATATCGATTGGTTCCTTGCGGTGGAATGTAATCGCCTCGGTTCGTGAAATGAAGATGTGGAAATTGACATGCCCTGAGGCACTGTTCAGCAGCGGTTCGTAGGTCGTGCCGGTCTTTTCTAGAGTTTTGAGTGGATCACTGGCCCCGCCAGATGCCGATCCGGACGAGGTCATGAATGCCGACAGGTCCGGCGTGTGAACATTTGCGTTCGTGATCTTCAAATGTTTGATGAACAATTCCTTGTCCGTCGCACCGGGCGCTCCGCTGGCCGAGGGCTTTTCATAGGTCATCTGCATCTCGGGCGTGCCATCGATACTGAGCCCCTGAACCGTCAATTCTGGATCGGTGAGCTTCAATTCGAAGGTTCCTGTCTTGCCCTTGAGCACCTTTATCCCTTCGGGCGTCAGCGTGATTTTCTCGGCACCCGCATAGGGGCCCTTCCCGCCCGGATTGCGCAGGAGCTTAAAGATAAGAGGCATCCCGCTCTTCGCCAGGTCGATCTCGAGCGCGCTGAGTGACGGCGTGTGCAGATCTATCTTGTAGTCCGACCCGCCTAAAAACCGTGCATCGATCTTTGCAATCGATAATGCACCTTGGGCATCGAGTGAGCCCTTCAACGCCGCGTTGAACTTGGGCACATCAATCTTGCCGGTCGTCAGAAGTCCCGTCAGTCCCCAGGCCGTATCTCCCGTGGTTTCGTCGAATTCGGCCTCGACCGTGAAAAGCGACTTGCCATCGGTTTCGCCCAGTTTCACATCCAGAATTGATGCTTGATGCGTCTCGGGCAGGGTCAGCACGGCGCCCAGAGATTTCAGCGTGACCTCCATCCCCTTTGCCGTGATTTTCGGGATCTCAAGTTCAGTGATGCTGATCTTCTGAACCGGCGGTGCATCTTCATGCGTTGATGGATGAAATGCCACTTCGGCGCTGACCTTGATGTCTTCCAGCGCAATCTCGCCCTTGCCCGCCGGCGTGCCTTTCGCAGGCGGGATCGGCAAGGCAAGGCCCATCGTGGGGCTGTCGACGATCAACTTGTCAAGCGCGACCCGCTCCACGCGCAGCTTCTTCAGGGTCATGCCCTCGCCGTGGCGATACTCGATGAAGCCGTCGAGCGCCGGCTTGCCGTCTTTGCCCGTGACTTCATCGCCGGTCTGGATGCCGTCGACATCCACATGCGCTTCCTTACCGCCCGCCTTCACAAGGGCATCCACATGCCCGTCCTTGAAGCGGGCGACGACGCGATCTTTCTCGAAGAAATCAAGCTGAAGCGCCTTGGCCCCAAGCTCTCCGCGCGCCTCAAGTTTCTTGGCGAAGGCAACGTCGAAAACCGTGTCGAGCTGTTCCATCTTGACGCTGCCCTTGCTCGGGAAGCCGCCCGACCATTCGAGCCCCGTCACCACGAGGTTCTTGACGACAATACCCTTGGAAGGGCCCGACATCGCCCCGAAAACAGCGGTGATCTGTTTTTTGGGGTCGTGGTAGCGGAAATAGCCCGCACTAAGCGTGCCAACCTTCATCGCAGTAACCTTGACCTCTTTCAGATCCCCGTTCTCATCGCGATTGATGCGACCGGAGAGGCTGAAGCCCTTCAGCGTTGTGTTGCGCTTGGCCTCGAAGAGTGTTCCGCTTTCCGTGCGCCAGCGGAATTTACCCAGTCGCAGCAGGTCGAAACTGAGTCCGTGCACGATGATGTCGTCGCCCTCGAATTCAACGTCACCGGCAAGGTTGCGCAAGGCCCGGATCGTGACCCGGTTATTGCCCAGCACAATTAGGCCGTCGGACAGGTCCATGCCCGCAAAGCGGATTCGACTCAGTGCCTCTTCGACGAAGTCAGCCCTGAGGGCAACAGCCCCCTCTTTCGCCACACCTTCGGGTTTTTCCTTGTCGTTATTGCCCGACAGCGTGCCTTTCAGCTCATGCGTAATCCCTTTCGGCTTGCCCTCGTCACTGAGACTCTTGTGGACGATCCCCGCTACGCTCAGGGCATCGATGGTCTTGACCTCAACAAAGGACGGATTCGCCCTTTTCTTTGCCTGAGCATCCTGCTTACCCACCGCGCCTTCCTCCGCGCCGGTCTTGCCCTCTGCCGTACCGGTCTTGCCTTCTTCTGCCTCACCTTTGTTGAAGCTCCGCGTGAAGTTGACGATTTTGATCCCACCCAACGCACCGCCATTTATGGATACTCTCATGCGCGCAGGCGGCTTCGCTTCTGCGCCTTTTTTCTTCTTTGGCTGCAGCATTGCAGGCGCGGGCGCCTCATAGGTCAGCGGTCCCTCGCCTCCGTCATAGGAGATCCGCCCAATCTCGCCATCAACCCGTATTGCCGCGAGACTGCGCGCTTTCTCGCCATTTTTCTCCTCGGCCCGAGTAGTCACGTGCACGCGCAAATGCGCATTCTCCACTTTGGCAATGCCCGGCGCTTGGATCGTGCTGTCAGCACTTTGCAGCCACAAGTCCGTGACACTGAGGCTGCCCAACTCGCTGATATTGATCAGGAAAGCGTCATCTCCATCGCGTTCCACCCGGGCATTCAGGTCAGTGACCTCGATGTTTTGCACATGCACGCCAAAGGCTTCGGCAAAGGCCCCCTTGATACTAAGCGACTTGGCCCTGATGCCACCCGACGCCACTAACTCGGCACCCGGTGTCTCACGCCCGTGAAAGACTTTCTGCAGCATGTTGACAAAAAGCCCGACCGTCAGATGCACCTCGGTTCCCTCGATCGCTTTGATCTCGATGCCGAGTCCCTTGATGTCACGCAGGGCAATCTTGCCGAAGCTTGCCGTCACATCCGCAGTGGTGCCGATGTTCAGGCCTAATCCGACTTCGCTGGCCTCGATCGTGCCCACTTTTATGCGGAAATCTGCGCGCAACTTGTGTCGTAGCCGGGCCAACCTGTCCCGATCGGTCGCCGTCAGTTGCCCGGCCGCGTCGCGTTCAGAAAGTTCGTGATAGGCCCGAACATCAGGCATCAGCGTGTCAAGCCGCGATCGCATTTGCGTGTAGCGCTGTTCCGTCGGATGGGCCGCAGCCAGATCACCGGCGAGCTTGGTCATCGACTTGACCATGCTTTCGCTCGGGACATAGACGAAGCCCAGCCCCTTTGCCGAAAGTGTTTTGACCGACAGCGCATAAGCGCCGTCAAATTTCGATGGCACGCCCCCCGCCGATTCAGCCGCCACGCGCCGCCCGAATAGATCAAGCGTCGCCGGATCGGCCAGCCGGTCGATACCCTTGCTCGCGAGGAGCTGGAAGGCAGTTTTGCCTGCGCCATGTGCGCTGATCCCGCCAAGCCTCAGCGAATCGAGCTGCACATTCGAATCGAGCCGGTCGAGCACGATTTCGCCCACATCAAGGGTCACCCCTAGCACACGCGACCGTTCGTGTTTGATCAGCCGCCGCAATTCCTCTTGCGACAACGATTTGGGATCGTCTGCATGCTTCTTCTTGAGCTGCTGCCGATCCTTCTCATGGCTCCGCGCGTCGCGCAGGATCCGCTTGGTCTCTGCCTGTTCGTCGCGAAGCTTCTTGCCCTCTTCACCAGCACGTTCTGTGGCCGACATCGCCTCAAGTTGCCTGGTGATCTGCGCGTCGCGGTTTTCCAGATGCTGGACGGGTGTCGTTGCGACGTTCAGCGCGAAATCCTTGATGGTCAGCGCCTTCAAGCCCAACCCTTTATTCGTCGCGAAGCCCTTGATCTCGAGCTTGTCAAATTCAAAGCGCCGCCCAGTCAGGCGATCCCGTGTTTTGCTGCTGAATGCGTCGCCCAGATGCGAGGCGACCTCAATAAGCCCCAATATGGCCGGGAAGAGCAGCGGCAACGGCAACCAGATACCCCGTGTCTTGCCCGGCATCTTTTCGTCCGGGGCCCCGTACATTTCCGCTCCCAGGTCGAGTTTCGAAAGCGCCAGCGCCCCAAAGGCAAGTGCCGTTTCCGGCCCGATGAAGCCCGCGCTTGTAACGTTTAGCCCATCGGCCTCTCCGTCGATCCGCTTGGCCTCCGAGAAGAACCGGTCGCCATAGGTCGTTGTCACCTTCAGCCCCGTCAGCGAGATTGGGCCCGTGTTCACGCGCCAGCCGCCCATTAAGTCGTTGAAGCCCCCCAACTGCAGGTTCGGCAGGTGCAGGATCATCTGCCGCGCCGGGATATCGAAAGTCACTGCAGCCTGGTTTTCGTCCTCTCCGCGCCCTTCGCGCTCACTGCCGCCCTCGGGTGCCTTGAGCGCCGTGTAATCCGCTGCGATTTTCGCGAGGTTCAGACCCTTTTCGATGTCTACTCGGTAGCCGCTGCCCCGTGGCCCGACGAGCAAATCTGCCCCGAAGAAAAAAAGATCGAGCGCAGAGGTGATTGTCGGCAAGGCCCGGATCAGCGCACGTCCCAGTGGTTGCAGGAATTGCAGAGCAGGCAGTGTGGACAGGACAGATGTTGGCAGCGCATCCGGATCCGGTTCCGTCCGCACTGAACCCGGGCGTTCATCATAAAGCCGGTGGCGCTGCACCACCGGATCGAGTTCCGCAATTTCGAAGGCTTTGCGTACCTTCGAGATATCAAAGACCGCAGCGTAATCGCCGTAGGCAATCGCAATACGGATCTGCGCATCGAGCTCGTGCACACGCTTCGCCAACCAGAGGGTTTCGCCCTCCTTCGTTGCCCGCAAACGTGCCAGCACATCCGCACGGTCCAGCCCGCCCTCGCGTTCGACAAAGAGATGCATGTCGCGGCTCTTGCGCATCCGCTCATGCAGTTCTGACCAGATCTCATCCATCCCTGGGCCGCCGCTCGCCGCGAGAAACCTCTCTTGTTCATCAAGCGGCAACGCCCGGATCAGAAGGAAGGCCACATAGGCATCCCGGTCCGTCACGGCCATGTCCAGCAGGAAGGTCGTCGACATCAGCCGGAACGCGTGATCGCGCAGGTAAAGCGGATCGCGCGCCATGAAGATCAGGTTGGTGAAGGGCCGGTTTGCCACGTCAAATAGGAACGCATCGGAGAGATCGTCGATCATTGCCGCGATCGCGCCGCTCCGGTCCAGCCGACGGACAAGAAATGTGAACTCCGTCGAGGGTCCAGCCGTTTCGCCATCACCCTTTGCAAAGGCCTCGAGCTTACCGAAGAGCGCTTCCGGAAAATCTCCATTGCCTTTGTTGTCCTCGGCATATTCCACGATCTTCTGCAGATCCAGGCGCCGTCGGACTGTCGCCTTGTCCTCCTTCTCCAGCAGTGCCGCATAGTCCTTCGCAGTCGAACTGAATTCGCCGCGCTTGTCCCGACTGACCTCAATGCCGATGAATTCGCCCGACTTGATCAGAGCGCGCGGAACCTCTTCTTCCAACCGCCGGTGGTATTTGCCCCCCTCGATCTGGCGGAAACGGTATTGCGCCTCAAGCGGCATGACCCGCAGCAGGCGGTAGGCATATTCAGCCTCCCAGTCAAAAACCTTCCAGTCGGAGAAAAAACCACGCGTCAGAAGCCGCACGACGTCTTCAAGGTTTTTCCAGACCGGACGGGCAGCCATCAGCCCGAAGAAGACACCCGCATATGCATCCGAGAGCGCATCATCGGTATCCGTGAGGTCAAAAAGCAGTTGCAGCGCGCCGTTCTTCGCCATCCGCTCGGCGATGTAGCGCAGGACGGGTGGTGAATTGCGCAAGGCACCGCCAAACATCGCAAGCGGATCGTCCCTGCCGCCGCCGTTTTCTTCTTTCTCGGCGCTTGGCTGGCGCCCTGCCTCGGCCCGAATACGCTTGAGCACATCACGCGCTGTGGCCGCGTTTGCCTTTTCCGACAGATCGAGTTTCGCACGTGAGGCAAGGCTTGCCGCAGCCTCTTTTTGCCCGGTGGTAAGCTCGGGCTTGTCCTTTTCGTCCAGCGCCCTCTTCTCACCGTCGTGTCGATCGGGTTGGGGCGAACCGAACGGATCAACGAGCCGTTTGGCATAGTCATCGCCGACGGACGATTCGAGGATTTCGACCGCCAGATCGTTGCGCTCGGACACAAGCGTGTCGAAAATGAGATCGAAACCGATCAACGCCTCGTCGGTCACTCCGCCTAGTTGCAATTCCTCGAAGTGATCCACTTCGAACACGTCAATCTGCTTGGCTACAAGTCCGGCATAGGCGGCAAGGATCTGGTCCGGATAAGCGCTGAAATGCGGCGAGTTTAGTTCGGTGGGCAGACGCCGCTGCGACGGGATCTCCATCGAGCGCACAAGGGCAGCGGCATCGACAAAGGAAAAGGCCTGCAGGATACGCAAGGCGCTCGATACATTGTCGTTCGTCACGATTCCGCGCAACTGGCGGTTCAGTTCGGAACGCGCATCTGCGGCCTCGATGGAAATTTCGCTTTTACGAATGTTGATCTCACGCCGCATCTTTGCGGCAGAGGCAGGTTCAGGCCGCGTCGCCTTCGGAGCCGCCTTGGCCGTTGCCGCTTTTACACCCGCGCCCGTATCAGCCGCTTTGCCCCGTGGATCGAGCTGGGCCAGCGGCGCCTGCAGTGGCATCAGGGCAGCGGCGCGCGCGCCCATTTTACGAGCTTCGGCCTCTGCATCCGCGCTAGGATCGAACAGGGCGCGGGCCTGCATCTGGGCCAGATGGGTCAATTCATGGGCCAATAAGGCGCGTCCGGACCCGGCGCTCGGGTCGAAGGAGTGTGTATCGAGATGCACTGCACCGCCCAGCACTAGCCCTTTCGCCCCGTGAGCACCCGCAATGCGCCCAGCACTTTCGCCTGTTTTGATGGACACGCCGGACAGGTCAAGACCCAATTGCTGCGCGAAATCGCGGATTAACTGCCCGGTCAGATCATTGCTTTCCTCGGGTCTTTCGACAGGTTTTGCCTTTCGGTCCTGATAGCTCATGACAGCACCTGTCGTGCCACGATCTCCGCCAACGCGACGCCTGCATCTTCGGGCAAAAGCCGGCCCTGCACCGGGGCCTCTACCGTCTCACGATCGATCTGGCGTGACGAATTCGGAAGGTCTTGACCTTCAAGCGCCCGGGATAGGGCGCTAGTCAGGCTGTCGGCAATGCGCTGCCCCTCCACGCGCGAGACACCTTCAAGCGTTAGGCGCTCGATGGTCAACGCGAGATACTGGGTCTCGTCACCGCGAGCCATACGCCGACGTCGGGCAAAGCGGGTCATGGCCAACCCTCCAGTTCTGCTGGAGACAGCAAGCGCCCCATCTTGTCGTACTCGAAACGCGCGGCGCGCTGGACATGTCCCATGTCGAGTGGCGTATCCTGATCCGCTGCCAGAAACGCCGCATTGAGTGCAATCGTCCGGATCGTTCCACCAGCCACGTTGAGGCGGGACAGCCGGTCAAGGTCAAGCCCTACACCAAGCAGTTCAGCAGGGAAGCTCTGCGACCAAATTGCACGGCGCAACCCCTTGTCAGGGAAAGGGAATTCCACGAGAAACCGCAACCGCCGCAGAAAAGCCTGGTCGATGGCGTCGCGGATATTCGTCGTAAGGATCGAAAGCCCCGCAAAAGACTCCATCCGCTGTAGAAGATAGGCGATCTCGATATTTGCGTAGCGGTCGTGGCTGTCTCTGACCTGACTGCGCTCCCCAAAAAGCGCGTCGGCCTCATCAAAAAGCAATACCACCCCGCCGGCCTCTGCCGCATCGAAGATGCGTGCGAGGTTTTTTTCGGTCTCGCCGATATACTTGCTGACCACCGCGGAGAGATCGACGCGGTAAAGGTCCAGCTCGAGGTCGTTTGCGATGACCTCGGCGGCAAGCGTCTTGCCCGTGCCACTTGGGCCCGTGAAAAGTGCGGTAACCCCCTGCCCGCGGGCCGATCCGCCCGCCATGCCCCAGCCGTGATAAACGGTGAAGCAGTTACGTACCTGGGCGGTCAGATGGTGCAATATCTCGGTTTCGCGCACGGGCACAACGAGGTCGTCCCAACTGGCCTGCGATAAAATCCGGTCGGCCAGATGGGCAAGACGCGGTTGTGCCAGTGCCCGACAGCGCGACCAGAGCGTATTGCCCTGCGGCTCGGTTGCGCCAAGGCGCTGGATATCGGCGGCAGAAAGCTGGAACTGACCCAGCACACGGGGCAATTCGCGCAGCGTGCCATTGGCCTTGTCGCCCAGTGCCTGCTGCCAGAGCAACTCCTGTTCTTCGGTACTGGGCGTTGGCACATGAAGGCCGGGAAGGTGCCCGTCCCTGCCCAGTGGATCACGGGACGACAGGACGAGCGGCGCGTCACAGCCCTCGACAAAGCGCATTGCGCGTGCGGCTTCCTCTTCGGTTTCAACTTCGATCAACAGCAGGATCGGTTGCAACAGGGCCTCACGTTCCCACAGGCGTTGCAGCAGATGCGTTTCGGTGGCCTCGGATGGGATAGCCTCTGCCTGCATCCGACACAGGCGGCGCCCGGCGTCGAAAGCGGCGCAAGCAACCAGGCGCTGGCGGTCTTCCTTGTGCGGACCTTCCAGACAAATTGCATAGGTCCCCGAATTCCAAATACGTTCGATCCCACGGATAACCTTCAGATGCGAGGTGGGAATAATCGCACCTTCCCAATGCGGCAGATCAGCCCGAGCAAGCAGGCGCTGATCCAGGTCATCGAGCCCCAGCAGAGCACTGAGCGTCCGTTCGTCCACAGTCAGCGAGGCCCGCGTCGGTGAGCGCCCCTGAAGGCCCAGCATCTGCCAATAGCGCAGGGGGCGCCCGGGTGAGAGAGCGTTCCAGTGCGGCGCATCAAGGCAAGCGAGTGCAATCGAGAAATTCGCCTCCGCTGGTTCCCCCGCCCCGCGCATCTGCGCCAGCGCCTCGGTGATGGCCGGATCAAGCTCTGCGCCAGCGCAAAGCACCAAGAGATCACTCTCGAAATCGCTAAGCCCCATCTGCATACAGATGCGCGCGAGCGGCGAAGAGGTATGGTCTACAGAATTCCAAGCGGTATCAGCTTCGGCCACGCGGTCCTCGTTGCCAAGCAAGCGCAAGAGCCGGGCGCGAATGCGGCCAAGCGCAGGGGCCAGCGTATCGGGGTTTGCCTTCATATGGTCACCTGCGGGCCGTCAAAGACACCGTTTCCATCGATACTCAGGGGTGAGTCCACGCCATCCACGCGAAGGCGCAGCAGGTAATCGCCTGCGGCCACATCCGTGTAGCGAAAGATCACTTGTGTCGTCGTTTCAGCCGGCGGGGTCACACCATTGTCGCCCGGTGCACTGAAATTGTATTGTCGGGCGGCTGATCCCGCTGGAGCGCCAAGCTGATTGAGGCCCAGCGTCACCAGTTGCCGCGCCCCGATGGCGGGTGTCGTCGTCAGGGCCAGATCACCGGTGCGATAGGTCACGCCATCCACGACCCGTTCCGTATCCGGAGTGTGCACAAGGGTGAAGGTTGCGGCCAGAGGCATCGCAATCGTGTTCGAGACCAGCGCCGCATGTGGCACGGGCGGAATGCCCAGGGCAGGCGAAATCACCGCGCGCAGTGGCACCAACCCCGGCAGAGGTGCCGTGGTCAGATCGGCCAAGGGCAGCGAAATGCCACTGGGGCGGATCTGGGCGGGGGTCGGCGAGTGGTTGAGCTCGCCAAATCGTAGCGCAAGACCGTCCGTGTTTAGCCCCGTCCCCGTGATCTCAGCCGTGTCGGCCATGGTCAGTGTGCTCGCATCGCTTCCCACAACGCTGACTCCCGTCAGTTGGGCGCCAAGTGTCGGCAGGACGGTGATAGTGCGACGCGTGACGGGCAAGGCGGCGCCGGGACTAACATCGCTCTCGATGAAAGCGACCGAGACCTTGTAGGCCATCGAAAGGCGGTATTGCGCATCAAGCGCGGACCACATGCGCGACATTTCTTCGGAACTGATCGCCTCGGGCGAAATGCGGATCAACTCAACTTGCTCATCGATTCCCGATGCCGCGACGGGCGCGGGGATGGGGGGCACGAGCGACGCGCGGATATGTTCGCGGGTCAAAACAGGCTCTTCATGCAGCAGCAAAGCAGCATGGCCCATCAAGACTTCGGCGAACAGCGCCTGCGCGCCATAGGCTGACATCAGGTAATGCAGATCCACCACAAGGACGGGCTTGCGATTCAAGCGACCGGACATAGTGCGCGAGGGTTGGTCGGAATTGCGGTAAGAAGCGTTTGGCGTCACCTGGTGGAGAAAGAGGTTCAACTGGGTCGGATCATTGCCTTGGGCCGGGCGGATCAGGTCCGGCGGCGTCGAGGTCACGGTAAATTGGCCTACAACAGCACCCACATCGCTTGCCACGAGGCGCGCATTCAACCGCGCACGTAAGACGGCGGTTACGGCGGCCATGGCATATCCGTCACTCATTCACGCCGCCCCCCCAAATAGGTTTTCAGATCCGGGCCGGGGTGTGCACTGGCGGCTTGTTTTCGCGCCTTCGGCTTCGGCGCGGGCGATTGACGAATTTCAAGATGCCCGATTTGCACTTCGATCCGGCGTTCCGATTGCACCGGTTTCGGTGCAGGTGCTGGCATCGGGGCGGACATCTCGTGCAGACGCGCAATTTGCTGGGTCGGCAAAGGGCGTGGCGGGGGTGTGGGCGTCGGCTCCACCCGGAGCCTCGAGGTTTCCGGCGTGACCGGTGGCTCGGCTTTCGTGTCCGGGCGGTGTGGCTCCGGACGAGTGGTTTGGCGTTCGACACGCTCCGTCAAGCGGTGAGTCTCAAGGTGGTGGTCAGTATGAACGACATGTGTCTCATGGGTGTGATGTTCTGTCGTTACGTTCGGCACTTCATCGTCCCGCTCAATCCGGGTTTCCCGCTCGATCTCTTTTGTGTCACGCAACTCCGTCCTCGTTTCGTTTTTCGGATTCAAAGACTTTTTTTCCCATTGTCCGCTAGTTGGCTTTGGCTGAACCGATCGCGCCTCCTCTGGCACCTGTTGGGGTACGTGTTTTGGCTGCTGGGTCACGCTTTCCTTGTTATTTTCAACAAAGCCCTCGCCCCACTGCCCTTCGGGCTCGAAAATCCCCGGCAGGCGCGGCGACAAACCAATTTCCCGACCCTGATGCCGGGCCACGAGGCGGGTGAAGAAATCGCTCATAACTCATCCATCAGCAGATAGGCCTCGCGCCGCAGCGGCGACATCTGCAGAAGCTCTCGCTGGCTCCAGCCGTAGCGCATGGCTAGTTGATGTACTTCCCAAAGGGTGCGCCGCGCCCAGGCTTCGATCCGCGCAAGGAAGGTCGCACAAGCGTCAAAACCGCTGAGCCAGCGTGCCCCGCAATCAGGGCATTCCAGCGCCATCTCGGCGGCGGCCAACGGATCTTCGCGTTCCATCTGCAACCCGAGCATGTCTACGAGATCCCCTGGCAGCTCCTCGCCCGGTCCCTCGATGTCCTCTATGCAGGCATCGAGAATCTGCGCCCGGCCCGTATCCGCATCCGAGCTGACCTCCAGTAAGTCGCCGGGCCCTAGCAATCGGTAGCTAATGGTCCAGCCCTCCCAGCACAGTTTACCTGTAGTTGCCGGTGCCGTGCCTTGTGCTTGCAAAAGCTCAATCGCAGACAGGTCAAGACCCAGCTGCGCGGCACAGTCCGGACATTGGTCCTGACACCGAATCCGGTCGCCGAAATGCTCGGCGTAACCCCGCAAGGCCGCTGCCTGCACCGCGCCCAGACTGCGCGCGTCCTTTTCCATCCATGGCAGGGCCACCCGTAGCGGGCGCATCTGGGGTTCCAGCCCCTGTAGTGCGTCCCATAACGCCATCAGCGTCACGGCGTCCGGAAAGACTGGATCACTGGGGTTCGACGAAACTCGGCTCGTCCGGCTCTGGTTGGTCATAGTCCCGCTCCCACCCCTCGTTCTCGAGTTTCATCATTTCGATCGCGACCGCATTGGCATTGGCATCGAGATCGGGCAGCGTCTGGAATTCCGAGACCCAAGCATTGTAGATCCGGTAGGCCATGGCGACCTGCCCGGCCTCGTTCAGATGCTGGATCAGGATGTCCTTGCGCATGTCCCGCAGCGAGCTTTCAGCGCCCAGACCAGAGCCATAATTCCAGACCTTGTTGGCCCATTGCTCGAATGTCGGATCGTAGGTCTTGCCGCGTTCCAGCGTGAGGGGTTCATATTCCGTCCGTCCGGGCGACTTGCGCGAGGACGAGGGATCGCCCCCGGCTCTATGCTTGATGACCTCGGTCGTGCGTTTGAGTGCGCTGACCTTCGAGACGCCCGCCACAACGCGCCCGTCGATGACGACGAGGAACTTGTAGTTGGGCAGTTCGTGATAGCGGTGAGTGTTGACAACAAAAGGTGGCATGACGACTCCTTCAGACCTCGTCCTGACCAGCAAGCTGCTGGATGGAGATGATGACGAATTCCGCAGGCTTGAGGGGCGCAAAACCTACCAGCACGTTTACGACGCCGCTGTCGATATCGGCCTGGGTTGTGGTCGTAGCGTCGCAGCGCACGAAATAGGCTTCTTGCGGCGTGGTGCCCTTGAAAGCCCCCTGACGGAAAAGCTGGTGCATGAAAGTGCCAACGTTCAGGCGGAGCTGCGACCAGAGCTGTTCGGCATTGGGCTCGAAGACGGCCCATTGCGTCCCGCGGTAGAGGCTTTCCTCAATGAATAGTGCAAAGCGACGCGGCGAGAGGTACTTCCACTCGCTGGCCGCCGCATCGGCCCCCTCAAGCGACCGCGCCCCCCAGCAGATCGTACGGTGGACCGGGAAGTTGCGGATGCAATTGAGCCCGAGAGGGTTCAGCGCCCCGTTCTCCGCATCCGTGAGATTTTGCGTGAGTCCGCGCACACGGCTGATTGTCGCTTCTGTCCCAGCTGGGCTTTTCCAGACGCCACGGCTGGCATCGGTGCGTGCATAAAGACCCGCAATGGCTCCGGAGGGCGGAAATTTGCGGATCTCGAAATTCTGCAGGGGATCGACAAAGAGCAGATGCGGGTAATAGGCTGCACCGTGATTGCCCGTGACCGTCAGGCTACCGCTGATCCAGTCGATAGCGCTGGCCGTATCGCGCACCTCCGGAGGTGGATCGACCAGCAGGAAGGCTCGCTCGGCCTGACACAGCTCCATCGCGCGGGCAAAAATCTCGTTCGGATCGACAGTGCTGTCAAGTGCGTTCGGATCTCCGGGAGCCGAACGCGTGGCATCGGGGATGCAGAGAATGTTAAAGAGATCCACGCGGCGCAGTGCATAAAGCCCTGTGAAGTTGCCTTGGTTTCCGATGATCGTGGCACTGTCGGGAAGGCCCGTTCCGGCCGTTGCCTCAACGGCGCCCGTTGACGCCTGTTCGTCGCGGCCAAGGCCCATGCGGTAGTGGCCCACATTGCGCGTGCCGGTCGATAGCCCCAGCATGGCAAGAGCCGAGTTTGGTACGCCCGCACCGAAGGTCAGGCGGGCATCAAGCGCGTCGCCCAAAAGTGTCGCATCGAAATCCGGGAAGATGCGAAGCCCTGCACCAGTGCCAGAAGGAACGCAGCGTACGGCGGCACCCGGCAGAAGCGGGCCAATGACGGCGTTTATCTGGCGCTCCACATGTCGGCAGAGCCCAGCAATGGATTGCGGCAGCGACTCGCCCACGGCAAAGACCGGCACCTCGACACTGGTGATCGCTCCAGCAGGCACATCGGAAGAGATGCGGATCGAATAATTCTGGTCGTTGAGCAGGTTTGCAAGCGTCACATCAGCGCCCACTGACCCGGTCTGGACCGGGCGGCTGGCCGCAGGATCGGCGATGTCGACGGTCACGAGTTTCGATCCAGTGGCCGGGTCGTTCACAACCGCTGACACGTTGCGTGTACTCGTGGGCGACATCGAGACGTTCAGGAAGCGCTCGCTCTCGCCACTGCCCGGATCGGTGATTGTCAGGTTGAAGGCGTTGGCATCCACCGCATCGTCGTGGTCCACATCGATCAGGCGGTTATTGGCATCGAGACCCGTGGCTGCAGCCGTGAAGGTCAGCGCCGCATTGGCACCGGCACCTACGGCATCTTCCGCCGTGATCTGCGCTGGTAGGGCCCCCATGCGGGGCACGCGCACGATGACGGCCTGTGTTCCGCCATTGGCAAAGAACTGCTGCACAGAGTATGAGACGTGACTGTCGCGATGAAGACCACCGAAGTGGCGTTCGTATTCGCCAAAACTGCGCACCGTATAAGGGTAATTGTCGCGCCCGTTGACGCGGGCGGTCCAGCCAACAAAGGCCGCAATCGAGGTCGCAACCCCGGCAATTGACCGGACACCGCTTGGCACTTCCTGCACGTAGACGCCCGGATAGGTAGGTGAGACTGGCATGAGTCGAGCTCCATCATCGTGGGCGGGGGCCGCCCGGAATTCCGAGGCTGCCCCCGGCATGGGAACAGCGACTCGGTCCAGTCTGCGCCCCTATCAACACGCGTCTGTCACCAAAGTGTCACGGATCTGTCGCGCCAACGATGCGCAGAAAGCCACCGGCGGCTTGACCAGGTGTTTTGCATTTCCCGTTTCTGGTGTACTCTGTGCATTAGAAAAATTGCGGTGGAGCGTCGGTGTTCAGGTCCGGCGGCTTATTGTTCAGCGAGCCTACGCCAGAAGATTGTTGAAGCCGTTTCTTTGCACCCTGTCTATTCCGACAGACGCGCGCCCGGATTTTGAAAGACTCGCCGATCGAATACCCCGCGAAAGGTCTTTTGATGATGAATGCATTAGTCGTTACCCTCTTTGGCGCTGTTCAAGTCAGCCCACCCGGCCCCGCTGCACCGCGTGCAGCCCCACTGAAACAGGCCGCACCTAAAAAGCCCGCGCGCAAGGTGGCAGAACTGCTGGGGTATCTCCTTTGCGGCGGGCGGCGCAGCTACGAACGCACCGAACTAGCAGATCATTTCTGGAGCCACCAAGGCAGCGACCGCGCACGACGCTGTCTCAGCACAGCTGTCTGGCGCCTGCGGCAGATTCTGGAACCCAAGGGCGTTCGACACGGCACCTATTTGTGCCTGAATGGGCCAGACACGCTGGGATTCAACTGGGCCAGCAAGCATCATGTGGATGTGATCGACATGGAGATGGCCCTCGACCGGGCATTGGCTATCTTGCCGCAGCGGATGTCGCGCGAGGAGGTACATCAACTCGAGGCCGGGCTTGCGCTCTATGCGGGCGATTTTCTATCGGGCGCGCAGGATTTTTGGGTCTTGCGCGAACGTGACCGGCTTTCGGCACGTTATCTTGACGGGCTGTCGCACTTGATGCGCTACAAGCTACATACGGGCCAGTACCAGGCGGGGTTGAGCCTTGGATTGCGAATACTTGAGCGCGATCCGCTGCGCGAGGATGTACACCGGGATATGATGCGCCTGAATGTGCGGACCGGCCAGCGTAGCCGGGCGATACGTCAATATCAGGAATGCCGGGCGCACTTGCAACGAGAACTGCAGATCGATCCAGCACCCGAGACCGAAGAGGCCTATGCCGCTCTTTGCCAGGGCGGGGTTCCAGATCTGGAACCAGATCAGGGCACGGTATCACCGCAAATGGCCGAACAGGCGCTCAAGCGCTTATGCCGCGCCCTAGAAGAGGTCGATCGCGCCCGGGCAATGTTCGAACGACTCTCACGTTAACGCGGCGAAAGTTACAGTTTTGTCGCGAACTTCTCCGCCAACTGAATTAACCAAGGAAACTTGAACTTTCGGGCTGCAAGATGGGACAAATTTTCGAACGGGAAGGTTCCATGCCTGAACTGGCCCTTTGCGGATCTAACTGAACCACCTTGATCGCCACATGACAAATCTGTTGGCGACGATGATCAGCAACCGCAAGAGTGAGCGCTGGTCCCTGGACTTCCAGTCCGACAGCTTCGGCGCATCCCGGAAGTTCCGCAACACAGCTATGAACGACAAAGAATATGAAATCCAAACCCGCAAACTCTCGTTTTAATGGAGGGAGCCTCGGGGGAAGTGGGTGGCGCTTGTAGCTGATTGACAATGACTTCATCGATGTCATTTTTCCCCAAGCATAACATGAGCAACCGAACCACAGGATACATGACTACGGCCCCAGTTCGGTTGGCCCCGTTGCGAGGTTGAGAAGGTCTGGTTAAGCTGACTTCATGAGAAGGCATTTGAGGAATTGTCTGCCCGGCGGCTCTGCAGTGATCTGGATGCCGCTTTTTTTGTGAAGACCATTTCTGAATTTTTTTGCTAAGGGAGCGACCGGATGTCACTGAAATTGGAAGAAGTTGCGAGCGGTCTGGGCTTTCCAGAAGGCCCGGTTGCAATGGACGATGGCTCTGTTTTGTTTGTCGATATCAAACACAAGACACTCGCGCAGTTGATGCCGGACAAATCGCTTGATCCCAACCCGACATTTCTGGACGGCGGGCCAAATGGAGTGGCGATCGGACCCGATGGCGCGGCCTATATCTGCAACAATGGTGGCGTCTATACCTTCATCGAGTTTGGGCCGGACCGCATTACGATCCCGGATTCCAAACGCCCGGATTACATCGGTGGGTCGATCCAGCGTGTTGATCTGCAGACCAAAAAAGTCACCGAGCTATTCGGAAAATCCCGGGGCCATAATCTTATTGCACCTGACGACATCGTTTTTGATGCGGCAGGTGGTTTCTGGTTTACCGATACGGGCATGCAACATGCGACCACCAGCGATTTCGGAGCCGTCTATTACGCAACGACCGACGGCACCACCCTGATACATGCTGCAACGGTGCCGACGGCCAACGGGGTCGGGCTCTCGCCGGATGGCAAGAAGCTCTTTGTTTCCGACACGGTATTTGGACGGCTCTGGGTCATGGACATTCTCGGGCCGGGCAAGCTGCAACCGGGGAAGATCCCGCAAACACCGGGCAATGTGGTTCAGACCCTTCCGGGCTATCAGTGGCTCGACAGTCTGAAAGTCGAGGCGGATGGGCGTGTGTGTGTCGGCACGATCTTTAACGGTGGCATCACCATCTTTAGCGCGGATGGAACAACAGAGCATCTGGCCGTGCCCGACCTTTTCACGACCAATCTCTGCTTCGGCGGTGCGGATCTGCGAGATGTGTGGATCACCGCGTCGAGCACTGGCAAGATCTACAAGACGCGCTGGCCGCGACCGGGGCTCAAGCTGTCTTTCACCGCCTGAGGGCCCGACGGCAGATTTTCCAATGCGGGCGCGACGCCATGTGTCGCGTCACTAAATTTGTTATGAAATGGCAGTTGAAAATCCGGTACCGCAAACAGTAGCCCGCGCGGTATTTGTTGTGTTATGCATCTACCGCAATGAAGAACAACGCCAAAACCACAGACAGGTCGTCACCAAGGCTAGGCGAGCGTCGTCTGGTTTCGGTGCTTTTTACCGACATGGTGGGCTATACACCCATTGTGGAACAGCTGGGCGCGGAAACCACTGCCCATTTCACCAGTATGATCTATGACATGCTCTCCGGCGTCATAGAAGAACATGGCGGTGTAATCCGGGGATTTGCAGGCGACAGCATCATGGCCGTTTTCGGCATTCCCGATGCGTTGGAAGATGTCGGATTAAGAGCCTGCAGGGCAGCTATGGCGATCCAGGCTCTGTTTGCGGCCTCTGGAGATGACATCGAGGAACGGTTCGGCGTCACCCCGATCATGCGTGTTGGCGTCAGCTCTGGTTCCGTGGTCATGGCTGCGGTTGAAGGCGCAGACGGACAGATGACGGCGGTCGGCAACAGCGTCAATCTTGCAGCCCGCATTCAGGCCCTAGCCCCCGAAGGGGGTTGCCTGATCTGCGACACAACCCGTGGGCTTGTCGAGTGGTTGGTCGATCTGAACTTTGAAGGCGAACATACGATTAAAGGCGTGGCCAAGAAGCAAAAACTGTGGCAGCTGCAGTCGATCCGCGAAGGCGCCACGCGCTTCGATGCGTCTCAGGCGCGCGGCTTAAGTCAGTATGTAGGACGTGAGGTCGAGCTCTCTGCGCTTTCGGAGGCGCTGGATCAAACGCATGACGGATTGCGTGTGATCGATCTTGTTGCCGAACCGGGGTTAGGCAAAACACGCCTGGTTTATGAGTTTCTGGGCCACGCGAAGGCCAAAGAAACCGTCATACTGACAGGGCATTGCACCACAGACGGTCGACAGGTGCCATTCTTGCCATTTCTTGAGGTTGTACGCAGCTCTTTTCACATCAATCAAGATGACGATCCCGAAGAGATTGCCTCGAAGTTGCAGGAGGGATTGCAGCGCGCCGGGCAGGATAAACCCGAAAATCTCGGACTTATGATGAACCTGCTGGGTCTGAATCCGCCTGAAGGGACGCTGGATGGTCTCGACGGTGTGTTGATCGGTCTACGAACGCGCGATCTGCTGCCTGCACTTTTGAAGGCGCAATGCCAATTGGGGCGGGTGGTGCTTTTAGTCGAAGATACCCATTGGATCGATGGCGCATCGGAAACCATGATGTCCAAATTGGTTGAAAGCGGCGATCTGGATAACTTGCTGATCCTGAACACCCATCGACCAGAGTACATTCCGGGGTGGAAAGACAGCCCATCCGTTTCGACCCTGAAACTCAAACCACTGACCGAAGGGGATATCCACCATCTTGTTCAATCCCGACTGAAGGTTGACTCCCTGCCAGATGCGTTGATCAAAGAGGTGGTCGACCGCTCAGGAGGCAACCCGCTTTTTGGTGAAGAAATCCTGAGCTTTCTGACGGAAAAGGGCGCGCTGCGAGTCGTACAGGGTCAGGCGGTATTCGAAAACAAGCCTGGCGGTGATGAGTTGCCGGCAAGCATGCAAAGCCTTCTCTCTGCGCGTATCGAGCAGCTTCAGCCAAAGGATCGCGCGCTTTTGCAGGCCGCCGCTGCCATTGGCCGAGAGTTCGATCCCGGGCTTTTGTCGATGGTTACCGAGCAGGCCGATGAAACTGGCGCAGCGCTGCAACGGCTGCAGGCGCTTGATATAGTGTTTCGCAAGCCCGATTCTTCGGATTACATGTTCAAGCACGTATTGCTACGAGAGACTGTTTATAAAAGTTTGGTTGCGAACCGGCGATCTGAATTGCATCTCGCAATCGCCGCAGCATTGGAAAAGCGTAACGCCAACCGGCTGCCCGAAGCGGCCGAAACCCTCGCCCATCACTACATGCAAACGCCGCGTACTGATTTGGCTTTTGAATACAGCGCGCTTGCTGGGGCAAAAAGCCTTGGCGTATTCTCGCATGACCAGGCGAACCAGTATTTTGCCGATGCTCTGGCGCTTTATGAACAGGACCCGACCTGTGCCAGCGATGATGCCTTTGCAAATTTCCTTGCCAATTATGCGCTGTGTTCGAATATTTCTCTGGACGTCATGACCATGATTGAACTGGCCCCAAGGGTCAGGCCGATCCTGAAGGAGATTGGTGACAACAGCGACCACGTTCTGTTCTTGCACCATTATGTGTCTTGTCTTGTCTGCAACAGCCGGTTTCTCGAGGCGCTCAACGTTCAAAGGGACCTTACCGAGATAGCGAAGCGCGTCGGCGATCCGAAATCTATTGCCTACGCTATGGTCAATGAACTTTCGGTTGGAATATATTGCGCACCGCTGTCCAATGCCGAGTTCGAAGCCAAGACGGCCGAAATCGAAGCTGCATTGACCAACTTCAACGACGCCTATCTGCAAAACTTCTTCTTCGCGACACTTGGGTGGAACGAGCTAACGCGTGGTCGGGTCATCCGGGCGCGAGAAACCGCAGAGCGCATGGTGGCGGATGGCGAAAAAAACAACGACCCGCGCGCACTTGGGTATGGAATGGCCATGAAAGCGCTTATCGCGGTCGTAACCGACGACCACCAGACTGCGCTTGAATTGTCAGAGGAAGCACACCGGCTTTCACGTGCCGAATTTGAGATGGCCATTGCCGAATCCTCGAGAGTGGCCGCTCTTGTTCCGCTTGAACGACCCGGCGCCCGCGAAGCCGTGCAAAGCTACGTGGATATGTGTGAGGCCAATGGCTGGCTCCTCTTCGCCGGTGTTCCCCAGACAATGCTTGGGGTCGCTTTGGCGATGGAAGGCCGAGTGAGCGAGGGCCTGCAACAGATAAAAGCGACTATCGAACTTCGCGAATCCGAGGGTGCACAGATCGCAGCGGATTGGAACCGCCTGTTTCTCAGCGAGGTGTATCTGCAGATCCTGACGGGCGAGGGTGATGCTTCGTTTGGTGTTTTGATGCGCAATTTCGGATCGCTCGCGGGCGTCATGCTGTTTGGGAAAAAGCGCATTATCTCGCTGATTGAGAGAGTGCGCAAAAACACACAATTCGACCCGGATGGGCACTATTTCGCCCGCGGAGAGATGATCCTTGGCCTTCTGTACAAGCTCAAGAAGAAAAATGAACAGGCCATTGGGCATCTGATGACCGCCCATCGCCTGATCAAACCGACCGGTGCATCGCCCATGCTCACGCGGATCGAGGATGCCCTGCAGGAGCTGGATGCCAGGACAGGACCAACCCCGTCAACCTAGTTCGAAAGCTGCGCAAGGTACCGGATCGCAGGAAGGCTCGGAAGAAAGGTATACGCGCCGCCACGTGTTTTGACGAAACGCGGGAAACCGTTTAGCCGAATGCGACCGCCGTCTTTCAGCGTCAGTTCAAACGCGCTGGTTTCAGGCACGTTGGCCCCGAGCAATGGATCGTTGGTACCGGTGATTTCGGGATCTTGCAGCCCGTAGTTCAGCCAATCGCAAACAACCGCTTCAAATTGCGCTCCGTAGTTCGCGCCGATGAAGTTCCCCAGCAATCCACGCTCAGCATCGTCCCGGTTTGCAGGGTCGAAATCGGGACCATATGACATCCCCCGACGCACCAGCCGTCTTGAATAATTGGCAACGCGCTGAACGATGGGTCCGCCTCGTGGATTGACGCGACGCATATGCGCGCCGGCCGGGCAACGCGAGGCGCGGGTATAGTCATAATTGGTCGGCGAAACTTCTTTTGCAGGCCATTGCGCATTGGGGGAGAGTTCATAAGGGACGCCATTGCGCCATCGACCACACATCTGCGCCGCAACGACCTCGCGCAGTGCGCCATGGCGATCCATGTCCTCTCCCACCCGCTTTTCATCTTCGGGCGCCAGCAGGAGGCCGCCCTTGGGATGATCGAGTAACTCCGTGGCGGCCTTATCAAGGTAATCCTCGAAACCCTTCGCATCCTGCTGCAGCACACGGAAGGCATTGAAGGCCCCGTTGTGGCCCAGCACATCAGGTTGGGGAATACTAAACAACATCCCTTCAAAATGCGTCGGATGCCCCAAAAGAACGGTACCCAGCGGATCTTTGGGTTCATTCACCTTGGCCTGCGCAGGATCGAAGACATGGCGGAACCTGGGCTGTGAGATGCTATCGACATAGCCGAAAAACACTTTGCTATCGGGCAGATTGCGTCCGTTTCGTACGCCCAGAACAGTGAACGCCTTTGCCACCTGCGTTTCGGTCTTATCGAGGTTTTCTTCCTCGTCTGCATAGACCGAAGCCACGATATGAATCCGGTCTGGCTGATCAAAGGGCGCGGGCCAGTGCTCGGGCGCACTTTCCCCGAAATCTCCCAGTTTGATCGCTCGCTTTGCCATGCCTTCGGCATACTCCAACGGAAAGCTGTCAAGGTCGCGGCTAGCAGTTCCCAGCGCTCGCAGGCCTTCAAATGTCACACCTATATTGAAGCAAACCTGGGGCTTCACTTTCCAATTCGCCGAACGGGTGATCGCCGGAATTTCACTGCTCGTGCCATCGGCGGAGGCCGCCAGAAACTGCCGCGCCTTTGCGCGGTCTGTGACTTCCAGAAAAAGATGGCGGACCATATTGTTGCGATATCCGCGCAGGATGTTGCCCTGCAGCTCTTCGGGATCAAATATAGCGCTCACCAGCCCACTCCCAGCTTGTCGCGCACCTGCGCGGCCGAAAATCCAGGATAGCCGCGATAGCCGCCGCCCAGCGAAATGTTGCGATTGGTATGTAGCTGCAGGATCAATTCACGCGGCAGCGACATGAGTTCATGAGGGGGGGCGTCCGGTGATCGACCCGCCTGCGCATCCTGCACATCAAACAAATTGATCGCGTAATCGGGTGCCTGAAACAGATCATGCGCCTTGACCCACTCGATGAATTCCTCAACGTGATCTTCGCAAGGGAAGAGCGCCTCGCCCCCCTCAACCAAGTGCATGAGATCATCAAAAACGCTGCCGATGGTTGCGATGAAATCCCGGATGTAGTTGCTAAAGTCCCCATCATAGACCGAGATCATGCAGACATAGTCTTCGACCAGCAGAAATCGCGCCGAATGAACCGTTCCCACATTGTCGAGACCCGCGAAAATCTCATCCACGTTTTGCGCAAGCGCCATGACCGCCTTGGCGCGACCGATAGGCGACGTATCCTTCAGGGGCATCAACAGATTCATCATGCGCTGCGCGTTGTCGCTAGGCTGCAACGACGGGCGCGGCCCCCCCGGCAGTTTCGGTTTGGGATCACGCCAGACCCAGTAAGGCACCACCACATATTTGGACAGAAACTTGAACCAGCCCCGCTCGGGCAGGCTGTTTATGTACCTGTTGAGCCACCCGCCATCATCGCTCATGCTCTAGCCCTCCGTCCGGCTGAACGGGCAAGGAATGCCCCCCCGCCGGTTGCTTGAAAATTCATAGATTTCCTTGCGGATCTTCAGGACGGGATCTTCGGACGCTCTCATGCCATCGATCAGGAGACACGGGTTGAAGCTCAGATCCTCGCAATGCGTGTCCTGATCCTCCGGCACCTCCTTGAGCGTCAGAATACCCATCATCACCCGCTTGCGATGCGGCGGCCATTGCTTGGTGGAATCGTTGAAGTCATCGCCTGTTTCACCAATGGTCATCATAAGTGAAAACCGCTCAATGCCATTCGCAAGCCGGTTCTCAAGATCTTTCTTCAAGTAGACATCCACAGGTGGTTTTAGAGGGTTTGTATTGAGGACCCCGGCTATAGGCTGCCAGTTGAACCGGACCCAGCGGTCAGTGCCATCCGGTGCGGTCACGATGAAGGTATGAACGGCGTGGTAGGACGCCCGAACATAGCTTACCGGCGCACCGATAATTGATGCCTGAAGCACCGCTGGCTGGGCATAGGCATGTTTGTCGGCAAACTCCGTAGCCGCTTCGTTGGGGCGCGTTTTCTGTCCCGGATAGGGGTCAGGCATCGGCAACTGCAGCTTCAGAAAATCCCGGATCTTTTGCCAAGGGGTTTCACGATGGCATTCCTTTGGGCGCGCCGCGAGGGCGAATTGCAAAAACGTATCAGGTGTCGGCGCAAAAAACACCGGCAGCGTCATTGAAATGAGATCGGTGGCCCTGTCATTGCTCAGCTTGAAGCGCACGGCCATGCCGCGAACATCCGACCAGCCATCATGCTCTTTAACCAAGCCCATACCGTTGGAGAAGCGAACAGCCACATCCAGTGGCTTTTCAGATGGTTGAAAATGCTCGGCGGTGCAAAAATTCTTTGCGACCGGGGACGCCTCAAAAACACCTGTGGCGCCGACACCGATCGTGTGAACCGGTCGTCGCCTGATGCTGCCACCTTCGATATCAAGCGCATGAACAATTTCTTCAACAAGATTAGGATCGTCCATCAATATCCCCAGCGTGCCAGAAAAAGGTTAGAATAAACAGATACTTTGCAAAACGCATTTCGCGTGATCATGTCCGCGAGAATGCAAACCCCTCGCCACCAGACTGCGACCCGCTGCCGACCCGAGTCAAGATCATATTAACCAGGTCCTTTCCGGTCCGACCCAGCTTGTTTCCAAAATTCATTGGCATCCTGAGTGAAAACACCTCTGCGATCAGATCGGTTATTGTCCGGGCGACTTTGTTTCGTTTGCCGTAGCGAAGTTTAGCGAGATTAGTATTTTCTGGACCGTATTGGATGGATCAAGTCGGAGTCGAATTTGCCACTTGTCTCTGCGACCTAAAACTGGGCCAGTATTTTGGGCGAGAAAGGGGATCGGGAGATAGTTCGGAAACGAGACTCTGACGAAGACACTCTGAAGCTGCTGCGAGAGATTGAATTTAAACAAGCGCGAACGGAGGCAATCAGTTCGCCAGGCAATCTCGTGCGATCTTCGCCAATGCGCCACCAAGCTTTTTTCTGATGGGTAGATTGACGTTGAATGGGTTATTCTCACACAGCTCGATTACCGGATCGTTTTCCAAAAACTGCTTGTAAGCCGCCGCTTGACTGGCCAGCGCCTTGGCGGCTTTCTTGCGATCCGCGCCTTTCGCCGCCTCAAACTCGAGCATGGCCTTGGAGAGTGCTGTTTGATTGCCTTCCGTCACGCCGTTCAAACCGGATTTGGCGATCCGGTCCAAAACCGGGTCGCTAAAGCCCTTGATCACCGATTGCAGTTGCGTAATGGACGCATCAATCCCTTCTTTGGCGTCCCGCCATATCTCGCGTGGACTGACAAGCAATGCGTCCGCACCCTCCAGATCAGCCTTGAGGGTCTTTAGCGATGTTGCTGCGCCGGACAGGTTGCCGGATTTGACCATCGATGCCATCGTACGTACCTGGTCCATCAATGCCGTCTTTTTTTCACCTTCCGGCAGCGCCTTGATAGCGGCCAATTTCTCGGCCAGCGCCGAATTGAGCTTTTTGGCCAAGTCTTGCGCCGACCGCTCTGTCGCAGCCGCCTTCTGGTCTTTGGACGATGATGGCCCCGCATCCGTCAGCTTTTGTTCAAGCGAGGTCACCACCCCCGCTGCGCCAGCGGCATCCTTGGCGGAGAACAACTCCGCGGCCGTTTTGAAATCCTTTACGAGGTCCGCTGGCGCATCCTTGCCCAGTTTCTGCAAATCCACCTTTAGTACCTGCAAACGTTTCTTCAGCGCGGCGACGTCAATCTCGGGACTGGAGCCTTTGTTCGCGTCACCGACTTCATCCTCATCCGGCAGCGTATCCTCATCAATCTCGTTGCCATCCGCATCTATTAATCGCGGGTGAAACTTGCCCATGCCCTCTTTGCGGAGCTTGACCCTCAATTGACGGATGATGCCTTTCAGAGGTTTCGTCGGAACAAGCAACACATCTGCCTCTACAACGGTAAATGTTCCAAAGCAGGTCTTGCCGATTCCCGGCGCATCCTTGACCTGGCTTTTCAGAGTGTTCGCCGGCTTACGAAGATCTGCAACCAATCCACAATTCTCAGGTTTGGATGCCAGGCCAAACGCAAAATTTACAGGCTGACCCGATGACCGGGCCTTTAGAAATAGCTTTTTGATGTCTTCCGCTACAAACGCTTCCTTGGCGCTCTTCTTGGCCATGACGAAACCTTCCCATCACATGCTAGAATCGATCTGATCGGCCCATTCCTCGTCCGTCATCCGCTCGAATTCCATCACCAACTCATTGCCCGGTTCACTAAGCATCGCATCCGGCCAGATTTTGTGAAAGGCATAGGTGAACAGTTCGACCAATTGCGCATCACTAAAAGGATAGCCCTGGCCAGCAAAGATATTGATGCGCCCGGTCGGATCGGTGATCAGCGCATCAAGCGACAGGCGCAGCCAATCTGTGTTTCCATCGGCCTCCGCCGCCCGCTGAACCCCCAGGATGTCCAGGTCGAACCGGGATAGATCAGACATTGGATCAGGTGCGCTGGCCCCTGCCCCTTGCGTCAGTTTGCGGGTGTATTTTCGGATCATGTCCCGATGCATTCTCATACTCTGGCTCTCCCGCTTATTTCACGTAGGCTTTCAATTCGTCGTCCCATCCTTCGGCGACGGGATATTGTTGCATCATGACCCAACGCCCCGCGATCTTGGCCGGGGCCGCGCCGTTTTTTGCCGTGTACTTCGAGATGTAATCTGCGTTGTCCTCGGGGGTGGCGCCGTCGATTTTTTCATACTCCCAAACAAAGAGTACATAGCTACGGGTCAGATCGGACATCTTTTCGTAGGTGTCATAATACTCGGTAGTGCCGAATTCTCCGGTATTAGGGTCAAATTTGGCCTGTTTGCTAACACCGACAAATGCCTCATCAATCGGCTTCCCATGGTCGATTTCATAGTCGTGCGGCGTTGGCTGGTTTCCGGGGTCCAACTCCGTTTCATTGATGTCTATCCCGGCCTGCATTGCCATCTCCGCAGCCGCTTCGCGCCCGGCAAGCCAGTCGGCACGGGATTTGAACTTGGACGAGGCCGAAGTCGGGCTATGCCCCCCGCCGGGTGCAGACCCGTCTTTGAGCCGCAATATCAAAGCATCGTCGCTCACGTGATCACCGTGGCGCTTCAACGAATGACCGGCGTTGCTACCGACCGCGTCCGCGTCTTCGTAGGCTTGCGCGCAGGCATCAATCATCGTCTTGCTGACCAAGATCAGAGCATCAAAATCGGCGCGCGCCTGATCATAGTCACCCGACTTTGCCTTGGCCTCGGCTTTGCCATAGTCGGACTCCAGATCAGACTTTGACGGTCCACCCGCAAAAATAACTGCCTCGCGCGTCGGATCCTGCGCAACCGCGCGTTTCAACGCGTCGATGACCATCTTGGCTTGCTTGTGGGCCGCAGCATATGCCAGCGCCTCTTCTATTCGATGGCCATGTGCATGCATCTGCAAAAGCGCCTCGTCGTACGCACCGCTGCTTCCCAAAGACCTGATCGAAGTCAACGCAGTCACCAAAGGCGTCTTTGCTTCATTGATGATCATCAGGCGCAAGGCGCGGTTCTGGCGTTTTTTCAGCGCATCGTACCGGATTTCATAGTCTCTCTGCTGTTCTGCCAGTTCCGCATAATCGGTGCCGGTCAGCACTGCGTCGAGATCTGTTTGTGCTCCATCCGGATTCCCGCCCCTCGCCTTGACTTCGGCCTGCGTGATTTCGGTGGTCAATCCTGCCGCCAAAGCTGATCCACCGGGCAGTTTCGACAGAACCTGATTGGCAAAGGCCAGAACATCGAGATACCCGGCCAGCGCCTTGACCTTGGGCACGACCGGTTTCAGGTGCTGCAACGCCTCCGCAAATCTGCCAGCGCTGCGCGAAGTCTGATAACTGTTCAAAAAACCATACCCATCAGCGGCAGGGTACTTGCCGCGAACAGGCCGGATCTCGGCCATCAACGAGATAATTTCCGAAAGGTTTGTCATGTCGACGATCTTGTCATAATGCGGCTTCGCGGTCGCATAATCAGGCGGATTCTGCGACCGGGCCGCGCCCAGATCGGTCCAGGCGTCGTCCAGCGCAGATTTCTCGGTGCCAGTCAAAATAGCTGACAGGGCGTCGTATTCGCGCGACAGGGCACGCTCTGACACGCGAATATTACATGCGTCAATCGCAGCCGTGTTCCCGGCATCTTCCGCAAAGTCCCGCAGCAATTGCGCCGCCCCCGCAGGGTCGCCTGCCTTTATTCTCGCCTCGGCATCTCGCTTTGCGTTGCGATAGGGCTCATTTCGCAGCATCATCTTGTCGTATTTGTTAATTTCGACGGCCAGGTCATAATTGGCCGTGACAAACAGGAGCAACACGTCGATTGCTGCAATGGCCTCAACATATTTATGATCGACATCTCCGAGCTTGCGCGCCGCCTTGTAGCCTCTCTTAAGCTTGTTGGCATCTTTGACATCGCTTGAGGCGACCACGGAAAACGTGACCCGATGCTCGTTTTCAAACTCTTTTACCTTTGCGAAATAAGGGCGAGCATCCTGAAAGTCCGCTTCGACTATCGGGGCCTGTTTCGCGAACTTCACAAGCTCTGCCTGCGCTTCAGTGAATTTCCCCTGTCGGGTTTCAGCATTGGCCGCTGCCTTGCAGGTACTGCGATTGCCAAGCGCCGTCGCTTTCTGAACATCCGGTACAGCCATCTCGGTAAAGGCAAGTGTGTCTTGGCGCCATTTCGAATAGAAATCCCCAAAGGCCTCTGCCTGCGCCGCCTTCATTATGAACGCCGCCGCGCCGTCTTGCGCCGTGTCATAGTCTGATTTGCTCTCAGCTTCGCGGTGAAGAGCCATCACATCAGATAGTTTGGCCTGAAGATAAACATAGCCGCCCTCGTCAAGAGACTTGCGCACACTGTCAAACTTGGCCTGCACCTGTTGCATGGACTGTTCGCTGATGATCCGGGCACTGGCGATTTCGGTCTGTGCGGCAACATCCACTGCCAGCTTGGCGATTTCGCCGTCGACCTCATCAAATGTAGCCGCGTCACTTATGGTCGCAACTTTTCGCGCCAAGGCCGCCTTGGCCGAGGCAAAGGCCCGCCGCGAGCCAGACAACAGTGTTTTGCCAAGGGCAATCTTGTCGATCTCGGATCGCGCGGTTACACGCCTTCCGGCCAGCGGATCGCTCTCAGCCGGATCTGGTGGCGTATTGGACATTTGCCAGGCCTTAACCTCGTAAAACTTGGCAGCCCATTCTTGTATTTTTGGATATTTCGAAAGTGCGTCTGGGTTCCGTGCCATCGCTAAGTCTTCTCGTTGTGCGGCCATATGGTAGCACCAAAGCCTGAGCTACTTCCGACGCCTTGGACAATTTCCGGCGTCTTTTTGGGCTACTCTTCACTCCTGCTGATCAGGTTGGGTTTCATCTTTTCTCTAACAATAGAACACGGCTTGGGGTTTGCCGATATCAAAATCAGCAAGACAAGGCTGCGGCGCCTCCGGACGTCAGACCAGAAAGCGCCTCCACTGGCTATCGACAAACCGCGCGGCGCAACACCGGCTGGGACACTCTCGCAGAGCATAGGGGGCATTGAATGGGAGTCCGCAACCGTCACATGAGTTAGGTAGAACACAGTAAGATTGCCAAGTTGCTTGAAGCCAAAATACCAGTTCTTGAAATAGCAGATCGGCTGTGCCTGGCATTGTTGACCGGTTGCCACGAGCTGGTCGCGACAAGAATATCCTTGATTTCATGCTATCGGAACGCCGCGACATTGCGGCGGCAAACCACTTGACTGGAACCGCCCCAATACCGAAGGCCTGACCCAAATTCAAAGTGACAAGGCTGCTATCACAACTACAGTTGCGACCCGCAATCAGTTTTGACTTTCCAAGAGATCAAAAACCGCATCACGTTCGGACAATACCAGTAGCAACGCTAAGTCGTTGGGCTTTAACTGATCCAGAATTACACGCGCCGCTTCTGTGGGCGAGCCAGCATAAAGCACGCTATCCGACGTCAAGCCTGCATCGATCGCCGCGCTCCTAATCAGGGCCGGGATTTCCCCAAGTTCACGCCCGCGCAAATAGCTTTCCATTTCAACCGCAACCACAACATCCGGATTGAACTGCAGCGCAGTCTGGGTGACATCATTGATATCCTGGTCAGACCGGTCGCCCGCATGGCTGAGCATAATAAACCGGCGTTTGGCCGGAATGGCGGACATCGCATCGCATACTGCGGCAATAGAATGCGGGTTATGGGCGAAATCCACAAAAACGCGGGCGCCGTTACACGCAAACTCGTTACAGCGACCCGGGTTGTCCTTGGCGTCGGGTTTGAAGCCAGAAAGCCCAGAGCATATACTACCATCGGCCAAGTCCATTGCCCTACCGACACAGAGCGCGGCCAAGGCGTTTGACACATTGTAACTGGCCGCTCCATTCATTGTGATCGGTACATCGCGAACAGATGTCACAGAATGCTCTGCCTGACCGTCAAAAAACACCATTTTACTATCAAGCAGATAGGCACAGGGTGCGCCCTGGGCACGAGCTTCGGTGATTTGCGGTGCATTTGAATCCAATGAAAACCACCATATTGTTGCATCGGCGCGATCAGCCTCGGCAACAACAAAAGGGTCGTCGGCGTTCAGGACAAGCACGCCGCCCTCCGATAAAGTCCTGCGAACAGCGAACTTGGCCTGAGCCAGATCCGGGACGGTGTTCACGCCATATTGCCCCAGATGGTCATTGGCGACATTGGTGACCACGGCAACCCTTGCCCGGCGTGTAGGCAGGCCCCGCCGCAGGATGCCACCGCGTGCCACTTCGAGAATGGCAACTTCCAGCCGGGTATCGCGCAACAGCATGCGGGCCCCGCCTGGGCCCGAGTAGTCGCCGCGGTCGAGGATGTCGTCTCCGACACGAACAAAATCGGTGGAGGTTAGCCCCGCAATCTTGCCCTCCGCCCTGGCAATTGCCGCGCAGAGCCGGGTTGTGGTGGTCTTGCCATTGGTTCCGGTGACAAAGGCGATGGGCACATCATGAAGAGTGGCCCAATCAACTTGATCGGGCATTGGCAAGGCGTCGACCGGCCAAACCTGACTGCCCGTCCCGTGGCCGATCGAGATCTCATCATCATCGCACAGGATATCGACACCATGGGTATGCGCGGCAGCGATCAAAGCGATCAGAGCCGGGTTCGCCTCTTTCGCCATCACCGTTTTGACATCCGCAATCATGGTGTCGAAATTACCCGGAGTTTGCCCGAGCAACTCCGCGGCGCAAAAGTGCCACGCGGTCTGAGCTGCAAAAATAGATGAATATAGTTGATCCATCGGAGCGGAAATCGCGAGGTTCACGCCTCCTTGAAACTGGCGAACGATACGGTTCTCTTGTTGCCAGCCCAAAGCATCCAGAACCCTACGGGCGTGACGTTCCCACAATCTCGCAATCAGATCGCGCTCTGCGTCTTCGCAAAACACGTCCATCACTGCGCCCGGGCGGTCCCATAGCAAACCTGGTCCTGTCAGGCGGCGAACATCATCAACCTGAATGTGATCTGTGGTCGCGCTGACAATCGTCAACGCTGTCTCAAGCTCTTCGATACGATCCATCGGCGATCCTTCGATCAATCGGCTTCTTCGTCTATTTCGCGCGCGAGGCGCACACCGCGCTCATCCCGAATGAGCGACTGATCGGCTTCGAACATCTCTTCGAAACCCGTCACGGCCGCAGGTCTTGAGCTTTGCACCTCGGCTTCAGCCTCGTCATCGCCTGCGTTGTGATAGATGATCTGCTTCCAGCAGCGCGCGCTGTCATCGCCGAAGATGACAAGCAGGTCGCCTGCAGCCGCCATCTCCAGCCCGGCATTCACCGCTTCGACCTCGGCGGGGATAACGCTGATTGTGCTTTCCGGCACACCGTTGCGCATCAATTCCGCTTTGATCATCTGCGGGACTTCATCATGGCCGCGCCCTCGGCGACGATCATCCGCCTTGCAGATGTAATGATCGAAATGCCCGGCAAGGATGCCCGCGCTTTCCAGAATATCCTCGTCCCGCCGGTCACCCGGCATCGCGGCCACGGCAATACGGCGGCGCTTGACGTCCAGTCGGTCCACAAGATCGGTCACAACGCCGATAGCGGCCGGATTATGCGCGTAGTCCAGGATCACTTTGAACGGATGCTCGTCATAGACATTCAGCCGGCCCGGAGCCTGGAAATAGCTTGTGTCAAAGGTTCTTAACCCATGGCGGATGTTGTCAAGGTCGACACCGAAACTATAGGCCATGGCCGCTGCGAACATCGCGTTCTGGACATTGAAGATCGCCTTGCCTTCCAGCGCTGCCGGGATCAGATGCGACCAGAGCACGGGCATATGCAAGCCATTGTCGTAGATGGTCAGCATGTCACCATTCATGCCGTTTTCCAGTACGATGGCCTTACCACCCGCCTTGATATGTTCTTTCACCAGACTGTGCCCGGGATTGGTAGTGACATAGAAGATCGAATTGACGTCAGCGTAATCCGCCATCTTGAGGCAGTTGATATCGTCAGCGTTCAAAACCGCCGTCTCTGTCGCGCTTTCCACCACCACACGTTTGACGACGGCCAGTTCCTCAACAGTGTTGATCCCGCGCAAGCCAAGATGATCAGCTGAAACATTCAGGCATGCCGCCACGTTTGAGCGTTGGTATCCAAGTCCGGACCGTACCAGCCCGCCCCTCGCTGTTTCCATCACCGCGAAATCAACCATCGGATCGCGCAGGACGATCTGAGCGGATTTTGGGCCGGTCATGTCGCCCTTGACGCTCAGCTTGCCATCTACATAGACGCCGTCGGTCGACGTCATGCCAACGGTCTTGCCGCTGCCTTTCATGATATGGCCCAGCATCCGTGAGGTCGTGGTTTTCCCATTGGTACCGGTGATCGCCGCGATCGGAATGCGCGCCCTTTCCCCGACCGGAAACAGCATGTCCATCACCTTGCCTGAGACGTCGCGCGACTGGCCCTCGGACGGGGCGACATGCATGCGGAACCCCGGAGCGGCATTCACTTCGACAATCGCACCACCGATTTCTTTGTAGGATTTGGTGATGTCATCGATCAGGAAATCGACCCCGCCCACGTCTAATCCTACTGCCATGATCGCGCGCTCTGCCATGTCGCGGTTATCGGGATGGACAACATCGGTCATGTCAATCGACGTGCCACCGGTTGACAGGTTTGCGGTCGAGCGGAGATAGAAGATTTCGCCTTCGGGCAAAACTGTTTCGGCGCTATGCCCTGCTTCGTCCAACAACCGGTTCGCCTGATTATCCAGCTCCAGTTGGGTCAGTACTTTTTCGTGACCAATCCCCCGGCGCGGGTCGAGGTTCACGATCTCGATCAACTCGGCAATCGAGCTTTTTCCGTCGCCCACCACATGCCCCGGCACGCGTTTTGCCACTGCCTCGAGCTTGTTGTTGATCACCAGCATCCGATGATCGAACCCAGTGACAAAGCTCTCGACCAGGATGGCACGGCTTTTGGAATGCTCCTTGGCCTCGTGAAAGCCCGCCTCAACCTCTTCGTCGGTATTGAGATTGATCGACACGCCGCGCCCATGGTTGGCATCCAGCGGTTTCACGACGACCGGATGACCGATACGACGTGCGGCGCGGATAGCTTCACGACCGCTATAGACCATGTGTTGCTGTGGCACCGGCAGCCCGAGATCATTCAGCAGGTTATGCGTGTCTTCCTTGTCGCAGGATATTTCGACCGCAATATGCTTGGTTTCAGAGGTAATCGTCGCCTGAATCCGCTTTTGATACTTACCGTGACCGAACTGGACCAACGAGTATTCATTGAGCCTGATCCAAGGGATATCCCGCTCTTCCGCCGCTTTGACCAGAGACCCGGTCGAAGGGCCAAATTCCTTGCGCTGCGCGCGCAACACGAAGGTGCGCAGCTCTTCTTCCCAGTTGAAGTCTTCGTCGAACTCATAGTCGGACTGATCCTTCAGTGTCTGTGGCAACAGATGCATCAGCAATCGCAGCGCCAACTTGCCGGCATCCAGACCAACGTCGCGCTGCCGGTACTGGTAGACCATGTTGTACTGTCCAGGCTCGCCGGCGGAACGGGTCCGCCCGAAAGTCACATCGGTGCCTGCAACGCCCTGAATTTCCAGTGCGCAATGTTCCATCACGTGGCCAAGCCAAGTGCCCTCATCTTCGCGCAGACGTCGGATGAACCCGCCGGGTTCACGATAGGAGCAGCCATGCTCTGACAGCCCCGGCAATGCCGCTATCAGGCCGTCGACAAATCCGCTACCGATTTTTGCCGAGGGCCAGTCTTCCAAAAATCCCAAATCAATGACATGTCGTATGACCGGAAAGCTCGCCCAGACGTTGGGGCCGACATAGACATTGGTTGAGACGATTTTCATAGGCTTCCCCGTTCAAGAATTATTGTTCCCCCCAATCACCCGATGTTGCCGCCACTTGGCACAGGAAGGGTGCAGAACGCCGCATGCTCATCGGGTGGATAGGCTTGACGTGCCGCAAGGTCATAACGGCATCCTTCACCTAAAACGTCAAGGCGCAGGCCCAGAAGGCTGAGCGCCTCTCCGCGGCGCGCGTCCCACATGGACGAATGTGTCAGATGGCTGGCGTCGACAACAGTGACCGTCCCGCTGCCCACAACCTCCACTACGTTGTCGGGACCGATAAAGGCAGCCGTGTCTTCGTCGATCCCCAGGCCGATCAGAAAAGGGTTAAACGAAGAAGCAGTTAGCAAACGCCCCAGCCGGTTGCGCTGGGTAAAATGCTGATCGATGATCACCGCATTGGTCAGCCCCATCCCGGGCGCCAACGTGATGTTCCCCTCTGCGGGCGCCGCGTTGCTGCTGCCACCGGCGACCATGTGCTCGGACATGATGGAGGCACCGGCGGACGTTCCAGCGACAGGGATACCCGCCGCGTTTCGGCGGCGAATCTTCTGCGCAACGAGGGTTCCGCCAAGAATGGCTGAGAGACGGAGCTGGTTGCCTCCCGTCATGAAAATCCCGGTCGCCCGGTCCAGCATGTCGGCAAATTCCGGATTGTCGCAATCGGCCCGGCGCGAGATGGGCAAAAACTCGACCGTACCGGCCCCCAGATCAGAGAAGATGCGGTGATAATCGGGACCCGTATCTTCCAACATCGAGGCGGTTGGAATCACGACAATATCTGCGTCTGGCCCACCGGACAGGTCCAGAAATTTCCGGTGGATTTGCATCTCTTTGACCCGGTCTTCGCCCCCGCCAATCGGGATGATAAATCCGCGATCCGTATCTTCGTTTGCTGGTGCTGGGCACATAGCCGTTCTCTGTCCTTCGTTCGTCCCGATTGTTCGGAGGGTTACTTCGTGGATTCGTACATGCCCCGACGCACTGTCTGATGATCCTGCATGTGCCACTTACCGCGAGCCATAACATCCCGAACGCCCAGATCGCCATCCAAAATCACCAGATCGGCATCCATGCCAACAGCCAGACGGCCTTTGTGATGCAGTTTCAGCAGGTCCGCGACATTGCAGGTCAAGGGAGCAAGCGCTTCTTCAAGTGGAACGCCCAATCCGACAAGCTCGGTCAACGTGTCAGGCAGGGTCTGAGACACGCCTACCCCGAACCGCGTCAGCCTACCATCGCTGTCAAAGGCCGGCAGACAGCCACCGCCATCCGAACTGATTGTGAAGCGGTCAATCCGACACCCGGCCTCTCGAAACTCAAGATACGCATCGGCAGCCGAAACTCCGGGGTCGATATGGCCATCGGGAAAGGCCGTCGCGTCGATAAAGCAGCCATGCCGCGCAAGTGCAATAGCCTGCTCAAGCAATGGTCTGTTGCGATTTACATGGGTCGGGTTGAAGACCCGTGCCGGAATCTCACTGGTTTTGATTGCCTGTTCCAGCATTTCCAAACCCCGGGGTCCATCGCCCATATGAAAATGCACGATTCCGGCTTTGCCCGTCATCAGGCCGGCAACGTGCGACTCGCTGGCGATCCTCAGAACCTCGTTCAGGGTGGGTTGGCTAGACCGGTGATCACTGAGCGCAAGCTCGCCGACACCGATCACCGGATCCAGAAAGACAATATCCCCGCGTGCTGAACCGGTCAGAGTGGTCATGGGAATATGATAACCACCAGTATGGCACCACGCCGAAAGCCCTTCTTCTCGCAATCCATAGGTCTGAGTCACCAAGCTTTCGGTGCTTCGGGTCAAATCGTCGGTGCCAAGGACGCCGACGACGGAAGTGACACCAGCGGAGGTAAAGGAGGACAGGTGGAGAGGCGGAACGCGGCTTGACGCCCCGGTTTCACCTCCACCGCCGGTGATATGGGCATGCCCATCGATTAGGCCGGGCACAACTGGAGCTCCACCCAGGTCATGCACGGAAACCTCAAGCGCAGCTTGCAGTGCCGGTAGCTCGGTGCCCAGATAGGCGATTTTCTCGCCAGCGATCAGAATAGAGCCCGATCCAAGTAGGTCGGGCGCAAAAATCTCTGCGTTGGTCAGAAGTGTTAGCACGCGGCAAGCCTTTTGAGGATTCCATCGCTTTCGTAATGGCTTGTCACGCGGTTTACAAACTCGACCCCGATTGAACTGGCTATGAAAGGTGAAAACATCCGACCCCGATGAGCAATTTCTGTGGTTTTCCTACTCCTGGCGAATACTAGCATTGGTCTGGCACGATGGCAGCGAGCCTTATCGAACTTTTTTGCTCCGTGCGGTCTAGCTCAAGGGTTTGTTCGGTTAGGGCTTCCTTCCATTCCATCGAGTGGATCGCACCATCAAACCTTGGGTTCAAACACCTAGGGTCACGGAATCTCCGACTACCCGTGCCAGATTTTCGGGGTCAGCCCAGGTTCGCGATAAACTTGGGCGTGAGTGCGGGCACCCATCACGATAGACACTTACTGATCGCATAGGTCCAACGAAGTGGGTGATTCCACCCTCAGTAAGCTAAGGGATGACTTTAATGCCAATTTTTGCTATCTTGATCGCCAATCTCTAGAGACGTTTTGTGTTGTAAGTATTTTTCGCTGCATCTCGATTTGATGAGTCTAGCGAGTTCTGAATTAACCGACGCAATCGCCTTCGTCGGCAGCTAAGGTATTTTTTTTGAATATATTGGAAAACGGTTATTACCATGGGAAATTCCGCTAAGCGTGACAGCGACACATCCAGACTTCACCCGGCAATCCGTAAAAAAGTTGCAGCGATACAAAAGCAACTTCACAGCGAAAAGATCCCATTTGAAGTATTCGAAGCATTTCGCACGCCGGAACGGCAAGCGATATTATTCGCAAAACGTCCCAAGGTCACCTGGGTGGGCCCATGGGGGTCGATCCACCAATACGGATTGGCTGTGGACTTTGTCCTCAAGATCGATGGAAATTGGTCTTGGGACGATAGCGGCCCTGAGGCCAAGTTCTGGGATCGGATGCACGAAATAGCCCAAAAGAATGGCATGACTCCCCTTTTCAACAAGAAGGGAAAACTGATCGAAAAGCCACACATTCAGTTGGTAGGCGTTTCGGCATCTGAGTTGCGCAAAGGCAAGTATCCCGATGGTGGCGATGAAATCTGGGCCGAACATTTAAGTGACCTGATCGACAATTGGGAAGGACCAGGTACCGCGCCGCCACCACCCGACCTTGCCCCCGACCGCCCGCCACTGGACCCGGCGATTCTGGCGGAACTCGAGGTCGAGTCCGACAGCGACATGCCAAGCCAAATCATGAGCGCAGTCTTCGACCCTCGGTTTCAGAAGTTCCACGACTTTATCAAGCGTTGGGAAGGCGGTTTCGTAAATCATCCCGCTGACAAAGGCGGCGCTACGAACATGGGTGTTACCATTGGCACTCTGGCCGACTGGCGCGGCTCAGATGTAAGCGTGGAGGATGTTCGCAACCTGACTCGTGCCGAAGCTGACGACATTTTCCGCGCAAGGTATTACGCAATGTGTCGCTGTGGCGAGATGCCCGATCGAATGGCCATGGTGGTCTATAACTGCGCTGTATTATCAGGGCCAAAGACGTCCATAAAAATGGCGCAGGAAGCCTTTAATATCTTAGGCTTGACGGTAGATGGTAAAGGTCTTGGCGTTGATGGCATCTTGGGCCGGCTAACAATGGGGGCCATAAAACAGACCGATCCCAGTATTCTGGCCGACGCCTTTATGGATCAGCAGGAAAAACACCTGCGCGGCTTGGATACCTTTTCGGTTTTTGGGGCCGGATGGCTGAACAGGATGGCCGGGCTTCGTGAGATCGTAAATACTCTGCCAACAGGAGCGGGTGTGCGCCCGACAACGAAGATGAACATTTCCGAAAACAAAGTAGATTTTCAGGATATTCTTTCCATTGCGATTTCTGCCCGAGAGGGTGATACGAAAGCTTCGCTTGCCAAGATTGCCGAACTGGTATTGGAGTCCGATCCCGAGGACGGTTCGACAAGCTCCCGCAACAAGACCCTGCTACGGTTGCTTCTGAAAGATAAGTTAGCTGGCGACGGTGAGTTAGAGGATGTCTCGACCATTACAACTGGGCCAGACGGAAAACCTCCCCTGACACCGATCAACGCTGCACTCGGAGAAACGATTGGCAAGGCAATGAATGGCAAAAAGTCAGTGTCGGGGATTGTCGGTTTGGTGCTGACGGCGGTTCTGCCAAGCCTTGGAATTTCGGGGGACATCGTTCAATTCATTTCCGATAATACCGAATTGTTGCTGACGCTGTTTTCGCTGCTCACGGGATGGGGGATGTTCGGCAAGCTAGATAAGGCGATACGGCTGGTTGGGATGGTGAATGAACGGACTTGACAGATTTGGAGTATTTTTCTTCGGAACTGAGGCCACAGACATGCCCGGGTTTGCGCCATATGTCGCTGTGGGTTCGATCGGAAGGTTTTTAACAGGGGCCATAAGTTGGAGAAGGCCATCTTTACCCGTTTCAAGTCCTGCGGATACAGCTAATTGACGATGCCTTCGTTGATGTCACCTAGGTCCAAATGTAGGCATTGGCAACCCAAATTGGGTCAGCATGACACCACCGTCTCGTATGTTCATGGCTGTTCTGTGATGCTGGCGGGGGTTCAAAATCAGAGAAGGATCAACCAGTGAAAACCTAGTTCAGAACCGAACGAAATAACCAGAAGACGTCCTCCCAAAAGGGTGCTCGACTTTTTCGGAGATGAAAACCGGAAATGAAGCTCTTTTATCTGGACCAGATTCCTCCATTGGGGATTGAGAACCCCCTAAGCGACTAGAAAATGGCGGGATTTTGGGGTAACGTGATCATGTTCGATTTAGCGTATCTTTTGACAACCGCGACTTTTTATAAGCTAATTGGGTGGGGCTATGGCCGAGGAGAGCAAGCGCAGATTGGCTTTTACAAACAGTCTGTTATTTGAGACGCCGGGGGGGCTACGATATACGCAGGACAGCCCGATACTGCCCAATGTATGGTTGGCCTTCGCGGCCGAACCTCACCTGCAGCAAGAGCTGATCTTGACCACCAATAGTAATGGTGGGACCGGAAGCGCCGCGTTTCAGATCAGAGATATGCTGAATACCTATCGCAGCAAGAAGAAGAAGGCTGGCAAACCTTTGGGGAAGCGGCCTCGGATTTCTTACATCCCAGGGCAATTGGCGGTACTGCTTTACTTCGACGAACTGATGCGCGTGGTTCTGCCGCTGACCCGGTGGTGGCATGAAACCTATGACCGGTTGCGCGAGTTGGAACACACGCTGCCGGCCACCGCCAAAGTCGCGAAGTGGACGAAGTTTCCCGAACCCGATCCAGAAGGCGGGCGCGAAAAGGATCTGTGCGATGCGCTGATGTTTATGCGCCGCGAAATTGATCCCGGGCACCGGAACGGCACCGGGATCAAGGAAGATTCCGATCGCTATAAATATATCCGCGACATTCCCCCCGATCTGTCCTGGTTCGTGCGTATCGCTGGCCTGATCGCCAATTGTTTTCTCAACGGGCATAACCTCCTGGACAAGGATGACGTTCTGGGTCGGCAGTTCGAGACCGAATTTGCCTATCGCCGCCGTGCGCGCCTTGATCCCGATCTGATCGAAACGCGAGACGAAATGCGTGACCGTGAAAGAAGATCGACGATCTCGCGGGACCAGGCGCGCGAGGCACGCAGGCAGGTCGTCAAGGCCTTTACGGATCTCTACTGGGACTGGAATACGTCCGACACCTACTCTGAAGACAAATACATCTGGCGGGTCACAAAGAACCGCCCGATCCGCCTGGCGGTGAACAAGTCCGCTCTGACGATCAAGGCCGACGCTGCGATCCGTCTGTTCGACATCTCTTGCGAAAACATGACATGGGCGGTGGTCGACAGTGGTATTGATTCCCAACACAATGCCTTCAAATTGCTGTCCTCCGAATATGAAAAAGAGGTCCGGAACGAGCTCAAGAATGCTCCCGGCGCCCGCCCGTTGGCGTCAGATGATGTTGACCTGACGCTCGATCATCTCAAGCGGAGCCGTGTGATCAAAACCCTTGATTTCACGCGCCTGCGCTCGCTGCTAGACTTTGATATCGAGATGGACAAGGACGATGACGTCGCGCAGAAAAACAAACGCGAGGTGCTCGAGGAAATCACGCGTCGGATGCCCGGAAAGAAGGATGTCGGCATAAAGGACGAGGCCAGGGAGCTACTCGACGAACTGTCCCGCCGCATTGAGGACGGCAAAGACATCAACTGGCAAGACCTCGAAGCGGCCATAGTTGATAACAACCCCGAGGTGCCCATCAACGATCACGGCACTCATGTGGCCGGCATTCTCGGTGCGGATTGGATCGACGAGGACGCTGAACAGGAAAGGAAGTTACCCCTGCACGCACGCACTCGCCGGATGCAGGGTGTCTGCCCCGATGTCAACCTTATCGATGTGCGGGTGTTCCGTGACGACGGCCTGACCGACGAATTCGAACTGCTCGCCGCAATTCAGTACTTGCGCTGGATGAATTCGCGCGCTGGAACAATGCAGGTGCACGGCGCCAATCTGAGTCTGTCTCTGATTCACGAAGTCCGCCGCTTTGCCTGTGGGCGCACACCGATCTGCGATGAATGCAACGAAGCCGTCGCCGCCGGGATGGTGATCGTTGCTGCGGCCGGCAATCGCGGGTTCGACATGACCGATATGGAAGAAGTGCAGTCGACTGACAGTTATCGCTCTGTCTCGATCACCGATCCGGGAAATGCAGATGGGGTGATCACCGTCGGCTCGACCCACCGCAAGCGGCCCCACGAGTACGGCGTCAGCTACTTTTCCAGCCGCGGGCCGACCGGGGATGGCAGGCTGAAACCCGACATCGTCGCCCCCGGCGAAAAAATTCGCGGTCCAACTCCGAACAATCGTGCTGAATATAAGGATGGCACCAGCATGGCCGCACCGCATGTCAGCGGTGCTGCTGCCCTGCTGATGGCCCGGCACACGGAATTGATCGCGCAGCCCGAGCGCATCAAACGCATCCTCTGTGAGACCTCCACGGATCTCGAACGCGAACGGTATTTCCAGGGCCACGGCCTAGTCGACATCCTGCGCGCGCTGCAATCGGTCTGACGCATTTCACAGCGCCTGCCGAAGTTCAAACAGTCTTGATTTAGGGAGATTTGTAGATGCCTCACCTGACTCTTCGCGCCATCAAAGCCAAGCATGGCGACAGTCTGCTCTTGTTTGCCAAACGAGCCACTGTACTGATCGATGGCGGACCCTCGGGCGTTTACAACCGGTTTTTGCGCGACCAGCTCAGGGGACTTCCGAAAAACAATCGCGAGCCACCGGTCATCGACTTGTTGATGGTCAGCCATGTTGATGCGGACCACATCGATGGCATCCTGGACCTGACCGCTGAACTGATCGAAGCGCGCGATGAGGACCGTGACCCGATCGTGCATATCCGTACAGCCTGGCACAACAGTTTTGCCGACACGATCGCCCGGATCACTGGCACCAGCGCGTCGGCGGCACGTGGCAAGGCCGCATCCCTGGCCAGTGTCTTTGACGAAATCGCAATCGACGGGTTTGACCCGCATGAATCCAAACTCGTTCTGTCCAGCGTCGCGCAGGGCCGGCAGTTGCGGCTGGACCTCAAAGCGTTGAACATCGACATCAACCCCCAATTCAAGGATCGCATGGCGCTTCATGGAAATGCTGCCGTACCTTGGAAACACGGTGCACTCACGCTCGAAGTAATCGGCCCGGAACAGCAACAAATCGACAAGCTGCGCGACGAGTGGGCGAAGAAGCTCAAGAAAATCTTGGAGAAAGAAGCGGATGCGCAAACTGCGGCGCGCAGCATGGATACATCTGTGTCGAACCTCGCTTCGATTGTAGTGGCGGCCGAAGCAGGTGGAAAGACGGCGCTGCTGACGGGAGATGCCCGGGGCGAAATGGTCATACAGTGGCTAGAACAGAACGGCCGTCTGGCAATGGGAGGAAAGGCGCATTTCGACATCGTAAAACTGCCACATCATGGTAGCGATCGAAACGTAACCAACGAGTTCTTTCAGAGAGTTACGGCAGATCACTATGTGGTTTGCGGAGACGGCAAACATGGCAACCCAGAGCCGCATACATTGCAGATGCTCTTTGTCGCGCGGCCGGATCTGAACTACACAGTACACATGACCTATGGTCCGGAAGAGATAAAAACCCACAGAGCATTCAAGAAGAGCGGGCTCGTCGCCCAACTGGATAAGGTACTGGCCGATCCAGCGCGCAGAAAAGTTCTGAATTTCCCCACCAACGGCGACAAATACATAGATATCGAGGTTTGACCCTCTGGAAAAGGATGTGTAAATGAAGGGAAGAGTGATCCTGTGCCTGGACGGAACCTGGAACAGCACCTTCAAGCCGTTGGAGCGAGAGGGCAAAACCAGTGTGCTGAAACCGGCGAACCCTCTGAAACTGGCTCGCGCGATCCTGCCGGTTGATCCTGTGGACGGTACCCGTCAGATCCTGTACTACGATTCCGGCGTCGGGGCGCTTGGGCTCTATCCGGGGATCAGCAACAAGCTTCTGAATTTCGCCGATAGCAAGCTGGGCGGTGCCTGGGGCGCCGGATTCGAGGCGAATATTGAACAGGCGGTAACTTTCCTTGCGCATAATCACGCCCCCGAAGAAAAGATTTTCGTATTTGGCTTCAGCCGTGGCGCAGCGCAAGCGCGGGGCCTGACCCACTTCATTTCTTGGATGGGAGGGCTGCCAGAAAAGACCGATGCCTATTATATTCCGATTTTCTTCCGGCGCTATCTGGATACCGGCGGCAGCGGCGCACCGTCGGATGTCGTGTCCTCCCGGGGTGATAGACCGGCAGACCGTATTCGCCCTGTCGAAGTCGGGTTTTTAGGGGTTTGGGACACGGTCATGGCTCTCGGCTCAAGATTCCAGGCCAAGTCCGGTACATCAGTATCCGAAAAGTCCTTCCACGTGTTGCCACACCCGGCGGATTGCGTCCGGCATGCGCGGCAGGCGCTGGCTATCGATGAAAAGCGGTATGACTTTCGTCCTGAGATCTGGCAAACCGCCCTTGAGGGGCAGACGCTGGAACAGCGCTGGTTCGCAGGGGTCCATGGAAACGTCGGTGGCAGTTACGGCAATGACGGGCTGGCCAATATCGCGCTGCACTGGATTGTCGATGAAGCCAGGGCGCACGGCGTGGCGGTAGACTCCAAATTTCTTGGTAAATACCGCCCCTTCCCCCAGGATTCGCTAGATAATTCCTACGGCCTGGGCTTCAAGATGATCGAGGCAATTCGCTTCAAGCTTGGCAAAGGCACAAGATCACTTGGCGACCAGCCCGCGACTTCAAACTTGTCGATCGACCCTTCGGTTATCAAACGCTTGTGCAGCGATCCGGCAAAATTCAAAAACATGTCTGAACCTTACCGGTCGGAAGAAGTGGTTGCGGTTGCACGTTTGCACAAAATGGATGGCGAGCAATTTGTTCGTAGTTACGGCTTAGACCCTACCAAATACTCGTTCCCTAAAGACATCTAGCAACGGAATTGCAACATTAATTTCCAATCCACGAAGATATCCTGATACTCGGATTTCAAACATCTGAGGTGGCGTCATTCCAGGCATAAAATGTTTCGAGTCCACTGCTGCATTGCCGCCCTCGCCAGCAATATATGGCTTGTTTTTTGTTTTTGGGTACGTCGCAATCTTTGGTGTGGTTCAAAGCTATCGCTCTGATTGAGTGGTTTTTCCAGCGAGCTCTACAAATTGACGGAATCAGCTTGTTGAAGAACCAAACTGGCCTTTGCGGATCATGTTGACTAGCTCGAAACCAACCAGAACAGCTCTTTCTTCGTCCATTATCGTGTTTCGTGCCAAGCTGGTCTCCTTCGCAAAGACCGGCTTGAATCATGCCCAAAATCGTTTTTTGGACCCTTTTTTGTCAACACGACCTAGGCCTGAAGACCGGCCCCAGAATTTGCACCAAAACCGCCGCCGCTGCGCCCAGATAGAACAAACCAAGCACTTGGCGATACCCAATAAACAGATCGCACTATCACTTTCTGGGATGAAACACCAAACGCCGTTATCAGCTTGGCAAGGATGATCATTCGTGATCGTATGCACAATATTCGTGCATCCAAATAAAGATGCTCCGAGAACCGAGCGGAATTGTTTGCTAGCGAGCATTTGCCTGACAAGGCGCAAGACAAGTCGCCCAGCTAACAAGCAGAAACCGCCAAAAAAACCGACAGTTGGAGGACATAATGTCACTAAAACAAAAGCTTGCCTCGGGAATTCTGATGGCCACGCTTGGTGCATCAATGGCATCTGCACAGGCGCTCGTCTATTGCTCCGAAGGCTCGCCCGAAGGATTCGATCCGGCGCTTTATACCGCTGGTACGACTTTTGATGCGTCCAGCCACCCGATCTATAATCGTCTTGCCGAATTCAAGGTCGGCACGACCGAAGTGATCCCGGGGCTGGCGGAAAGCTGGGAAGTGTCCGATGATGGCCGGACCGTCACCTTTAACCTGCGCAAAGGTGTGAAGTTTCACGGCAACGACAATTTCACGCCAAGCCGTGATTTTAACGCGGATGATGTAATCTTTACTTTTGACCGCCAGAAGAACGACGATCACCCGTATAACAAAGTGTCTGGCGGCACTTGGGAGTATTTCGACGGCATGTCGATGCCTGACCTGATCGACAACATCGAAAAGGTCGATGATTATACCATCAAATTCAATCTGACACGTCCCGAGGCACCGTTTGTCGCCAACATGGCGATGGATTTTGCGTCCATCTTGTCAGCAGAATACGCGGCTGCCATGCAAGATGCCGGCACCCCCGAGATGCTGAACCAGGCGCCCATCGGAACTGGCCCGTTTGCGTTCCAAGCCTATCAGAAAGACGCCGTGATCCGCTATCTGCGTAACGACGACTATTGGGGCGATCCGGCCAAGGTGGAAAGCCTGATCTTTGCAATCACGCCTGACGCCTCAGTGCGCTATCAGAAGGTCCAGGCAGGCGAATGTCATGTCATGGCCTATCCGAACCCGGCAGATGTTCAGGCCATGAAAGATGCCTCGGATGTGGTTGTCATGGAGCAGGAAGGTCTGAACGTCGGCTATCTCGCCTACAACACCACTGTTGCGCCGTATGACAATGCAAATGTGCGTCGCGCCCTGAACATGGCAATCGACAAGCAGGCGATCATCGATGTGGTCTTCCAGGGCTCCGGCCAGATCGCCAAGAACCCGATCCCGCCAACGATGTGGTCCTATAACGAGGCCATCGTAGATGACGAGTACAATCCCGAGAAGGCAAAGGAATTGCTGGCCGCCGAGGGTGTCGAGAAACTTGACCTGAAAATCTGGGCGATGCCCGTACAGCGCCCCTACAACCCGAATGCGCGCCGCATGGCCGAGTTGTTGCAGGCGGATTTCGCAAAAATCGGCGTCAATGTCGAGATCGTGTCCTATGAGTGGGGCGAGTATCTGTCGCGGTCGCGCGAACTGGACCGCGATGGCGCGGTCCTGCTGGGTTGGACTGGCGACAATGGCGACCCGGACAACTTCCTTGCCGTTTTGCTGGGTTGCGACGGTCGCGAAAACTCGAACCGTGCTCAATGGTGCCACCAGCCATTCGAAGACCTGATCCAGCAGGCCAAGGTGCTGCCGACACAGGAAGAGCGTCAGCCGCTTTACGAAGAAGCACAGCAGGTCTTCAAAGAGCAGGCGCCCTGGGCGACCATCGCGCATTCGGTTGTCTATATGACCATGCGCCCCGAAGTTGACGGATATGTCGTGCACCCGCTGGGGGGCCATATCTTCAACCAGGTTGGTCTTTCGCAGTAAGCGATCCTGAGAAAAGGGGCGGCGCGCATGCGCCGCCTCCAACAACTCCAAGGTTATCCCAGGTGTCGCATTCCCTTTCTGATCGCTTGACCGCCTATGCGGAGGTTGCCGCAGATTTGGGTGTGGATGCAGTGGCGCTTGTGCCCGGCCCCAACTTTACTCGTGCGGTTGAACACACGTTCATGAGCCACGAACGCCCCTTTATGCTGGTGATCCCGGTGCAGGGCGCCGCTGCTGCACTGGTTCCCAATCTCGAATTGCGAAGCTGGGATCTAGTCGGCTTTGAAGGTGCCGTATTCGACTGGCGCGATCAGGATGGCTATGACGCGGCTTTCGCCGCCCTACTGGCTCATATGAACATCACGTCGCTGGCCGTCGAAGGGCAGGTCATGCGGGTGTTTGTGCATCACGCGATAAAGCTTGCACAACCCGATCTCAAGATCTTCGATGCAGAGCGCGAGATTTCCGGCCTGCGCATGATCAAGACATCTTCTGATATCGACGCCCTGAAGGCCGCGATTGCCATCTCGGAGCGCGCTCTGGCACGCACGCTCGATACTGTTCGGCTTGGCCAGAATGAAAAAGAGATCGAGCAGGTGCTGATACAAGCGTTGTTCGCAGAAGGAGCCGAAGATCTGTCTTTTAGTCCGATCGTCGCGGCCGGCGATGGCTCGGCGCGCCCGCATGCCACGGCCCGCCCCGATTATGCGGTCAAAGCGGGCGATGCATTGTTGATGGATTTTGGCGCGCGGAAACATGGCTTTGCCGCTGATATTACCCGCACGGTGTTCCTGGATCATGCCACCGACGAGGGGCAAGCGGTCTATGACACGGTCCTGCGGGCCAATCTCAAAGGGTTTGATGTGACACGTGCAGGCGTGACGGCCCATGAGATCGATGACGCTGTGATCAGTGTGCTCGAGGACTCCTCTTTCGCGGATCGCATCCGCACTAAGACCGGTCACGGGCTGGGCCGCGATGTTCACGAGGCCCCCTACATCATGCGGGGAAACCATATGCCGTTGCCCGCAGGCACTGTTTATACCAATGAGCCCGGCCTCTATGAAATCGACAATTTCGGGGTGCGGATCGAGGATGATGTCCTAATCACCAACGACGGATGCACGTCGCTTACCCAATTCCCAAAGGATCTGACGGTGTTGAAATGCTGAATTACGTTCTGAGCCGTTTGTTGACCTTCGTGCCGACCTTCATCGGCGTGACGTTGATTTCATTCGCGTTCATTCGAGTCTTGCCCGGCGACCCGATCATCGTCATGGCCGGTGAACGCGGATTGACCGAAGAGCGATATGCCGAGCTGGAACAGCAGTTTGGTTTCGACCGCCCCATTGTGGTGCAGTTCTGGGAGTATCTGACCGGAGTTCTGCATGGTGATCTCGGGAACTCGTTTGTGACAAAAAAACCTGTCTGGGACGAGTTCTTTGCCCTGTTCCCCGCCACGCTGGAACTGTCGATTTGTGCGATGATCTTTGCGGTCGCCTTGGGGTTGCCCGCCGGTGTTATTGCGGCGGTGAATCGCGGCAAGCTCTATGACAGAACCCTGATGTCTACTGCGCTAGTGGGATATTCTATGCCTATCTTCTGGTGGGCACTGCTGTTAATCATCGTGTTCTCGGGCAATCTGCAGTGGACGCCGGTTTCTGGCCGGATAGACCTGATCTATTACTTCCCCAACCCCACCGGATTTATGCTGATCGACAGTCTTGCGTCGGGTCAGAAGGGTGCGTTTGCCTCGGCAGTGCGCCATCTTGTGCTGCCCACCATTGTGTTGGGGACCATCCCGCTGGCAGTGATCGCGCGTCAGACACGTTCGGCCATGCTTGAGGTTCTGGGCGAGGACTATATCCGCACCGCCCGCGCCAAGGGGCTGTCACCGGGCCGGATCAACGGCATTCACGCGCTGCGTAACGCGCTGATACCGGTCATCACGGTGATCGGTTTGTCTGTTGGCACATTGCTGGCGGGTGCGATCTTGACCGAGACTATCTTTAGCTGGCCGGGCATCGGCAAATGGATGGTCGACAGCATTTTTCGGCGTGACTATCCGGTTGTGCAGGGCGGCTTGCTGCTGATTGCCGTGATGGTGATGATCGTGAACCTGACCGTCGACATGCTCTACGGTGTCATCAACCCCAAAATCAGGAAGCGCTGATGTCTGAAACCATGTCAGTCGAGGCCGCTCAGGCCACCGAACGCCCAGGGCGTCTACGCGAATTCTGGTTCTATTTCCGCGAGAACCGTGGGGCCGTGATCGGCCTTTGGGTCTTTGTGGTCTTTGCCATTCTGGCCCTGTTCGGGCCGTGGATCGCGCCGCATGATCCGACGGCCCAGTTCCGAGATGCGACCCTGCAACCGCCATTCTGGCAAGAGGGCGGAAGCTGGACCTATCCTCTCGGCACCGATCCGCTGGGCCGAGATATGCTGTCGCGACTGATCGTAGGCGCGCGGTATTCGTTTTTTGTCGGGGTTGTTGTCGTCAGCATTGCCGCGTCGGGTGGTATTCTGATCGGTTTGATTGCGGGGTTTGCCCCGAAATGGCTCGACAGCATTATCATGCGGATCATGGATATCATCCTTGCCTTTCCGTCGCTTCTATTGGCGCTGGTGTTGGTGGCCATTCTTGGCCCGTCGCTTACCAATGCAATGATTGCCATCGCGATCGTTTTGCAGCCGCACTATGTGCGCCTGACCCGTGCCAGTGTGTTGGCGGAAAAACAGAAGGATTACGTCACATCCGCCCGCGTGGCGGGGGCCGGGCTGGTGCGGCTCATGTTCGTCACTGTACTGCCCAACTGTTTAGCGCCGATCATCGTGCAGGCGGCATTGTCGTTTTCGACCGCCATCCTTGACGCCGCTGCCCTTGGCTTTCTGGGCATGGGGGCGCAGCCGCCCACGCCGGAATGGGGCACAATGCTGGCCGAGGCGCGCGAGTTCATCCTGCGCGCATGGTGGGTTGTCACCTTTCCCGGTCTGGCGATCCTTGTCACGGTGCTGGCAATCAACCTGATGGGCGACGGGTTGCGTGACGCGCTCGATCCCAAGCTGAAACGGAGCTAGGCTCATGTCCCTGTTACGCATCCGCAACCTTAGCGTCGAATTCGCCACTTCGTCAGGCGCATTTCGCGCGGTGGACGCTGTCGACCAGGACGTCGATACTGGCGAAATTCTTGCCATTGTCGGCGAAAGTGGCTCGGGTAAATCAGTCTCCATGCTGGCGCTGATGGGGCTGTTGCCATGGACCGCAACGGTGACCGCCGATGAGATGAGCTTTGATGGTCATGACCTGTTGGTGATGGACGCGCGTGCGCGCCGCGATATTGTCGGCAACGATCTGGCGATGATCTTTCAGGAACCGATGTCGTCACTGAACCCGTGTTTCACCGTCGGCTGGCAGATCAAGGAAGCCCTGCGGATACATCTGGGCCTTGGCCGCGCCGAGCGCAACAAACGCGCCGTTGAACTTTTTGAACAGGTGGGCATCCCCGATCCAGCCAAACGCCTTTCGGCCTTTCCGCACCAGATGTCAGGTGGCATGAACCAGCGGGTGATGATCGCCATGGCGATCGCCTGCAAACCCAAGTTGTTGATCGCGGATGAACCGACCACGGCGCTTGACGTGACCATCCAGGCGCAGATCCTCGATCTGCTGTCCAGCCTGCGCGATGAAACCGGCATGGGTCTGGTGCTGATTACCCATGACATGGGCGTAGTGGCTGAGACTGCTGAACGGGTGAGTGTTCAATATGCGGGTCAAAAGATCGAGGAACAGCCCGTCGGACCGCTTTTTGCAACGCCGCACCACCCCTATACGGCCGCTCTACTGGATGCATTGCCGGAGCGCGCGACCGAGCGGCTGTTGCCGACAATTCCGGGCGTCGTTCCGGGGCAATTCGACCGCCCCTCTGGGTGCCTCTTCTCTCCGCGCTGCAAATTTGCTGATGCAAAATGCAAATCGACGCCACCAACCCCCTGCGGCAAAGATATTGGCGATGCGCGCTGCCACTATCCGCTCAATACCGATGAAAGGATCGCCTCTTGACCGCCCCAGTGATCGAAGCCAGCGCCCTGCAACGGCATTATTCTGTAAGCGGCGGCCTCTTCAAACCCTCTCGCACACTCAAGGCAGTTGCGGGGCTTGATTTTTCACTATCTGCTGGCAAGACGCTTGCGGTGGTGGGCGAAAGCGGCTGTGGTAAATCCACCCTGGCGCGCATGGTGGCGATGATCGAGGAACCAACGGCAGGTTCGCTGACGCTTGACGGCAAGCCGGTGCTGGCATCGGATTGGGCTGATCTGCGCCAATTGGTGCAAATCGTGTTTCAGGACCCCTACGGCTCGCTTAATCCACGGCAGCGCATCGGGACCATCCTGCAAGAGCCGCTCGCCATCAACCGGACCGACATGTCGAAAGCGGATCGCGAGGCCAAAGCCCGCAATATGATTGAACTTGTCGGGTTGCGGCCCGAGCATTATGACCGCTATCCGCATATGTTCTCGGGCGGTCAGCGCCAGCGGATTGCCGTGGCGCGGGCGCTGATGCTCGACCCAAAGGTGCTCGTGTTGGACGAACCGGTTTCGGCGCTTGATCTGTCGATCCAGAGCGCAATCCTGAACCTGCTGTCGGAATTGCAGGAGCGTCTGAAACTGGCTTATCTCTTCATCAGCCATGACCTGTCGGTGGTACGCCATGTGGCTGACGACGTCATCGTCATGTATCTGGGTCGTGCGGTTGAAAGCGGTCCAAAATCATCCGTGTTCGACGCGCCAAAACACCCTTATACCAAGGCGCTCATGTCCGCCACACCGCGTGCCAACCCCGAGGCGGACAAGGTCAGAATTAAACTGTCCGGAGAGCTCCCGTCGCCCCTGTCAATACCCAACGGCTGCGCCTTTGCGCCACGATGTTGGAAAGCACAAGCGCGTTGCCGCGAAGAGTTACCTGTGGCAAACAATGAAGAGCACAGTGCAGCGTGCTTCTTTCCCGAAAGCTAACAGGACGACTCGCAGCGGTATAGCCAAGTTGTTCGCCTGAGTTGACCGGGTTATCTGCGGGCCGTGAACATTCCGACCAATATGCCGCTTCTGAAGGGGTTCCGCTTTCCTCGTGAAATCATTGCTTGGGCAGTCTGGGCGTACCACCGCTTCGCACTGAGCACGGCAGATGTTGAAGACCTGTTGACAGCGCGCAGCGTGATCGTAAGTCGGGAAGCGATCCGGCTGTGAGTCAATCGCTTTGGGCAGCATTTGGTAACTGGCTCCGGACGCTGACCATCGCGCCCACACAGGCCTGAACAACGCTATTGAAGTGTCGCACGGGCCGACCCGGAAGCGAGAAACGATGATTGGGCGGTTCAAATCACACCGGCAAGCCCAGAGATTTCAGTCTGCCCATGTCCAGATCACCCTAATCTTCCGTTCCCGCCGATACCGACCCACCGCAATCTCATACCGACACGCACGTTCCGATGCGCTCACCCTCTGGGATGAGTACACTGCTGAAATGGCAACCTGAGAACTTCGAGACAACACTTTGCACGCAGCCTCAAACAACTTGGCAATATCTTGGGAAATGATGCCCCATAACATCGGGTAGTCCTTTCTTGATAAATTCCCGAAGGCGTGTATCGTTTTGATGTCTAACAATTTGCGCGGGACCCAAATCACTGCGCTTAAAAGACAACGCACTACTGCGGTGCATGGGAGGAACAATGCAAAAATCATTTCTCGGCGTTCTCGCCGTAACCACAATGCTGTCGCCAGTTGCGGCCATGGCGCAAACCGAGGTGCAATTCTGGCACGCGTTCACTGGCCGACTGGGTGAGCTGGTCGCGGCACAGGTTGAAGAGTTCAATGCCAGCCAAAGCGACTATGTCGTCGTTCAAAGCCACAAGGGCAACTACTCTGAAACGCTGAACTCCGGGATCGCCGCGTTCCGCGCAGGGGAGCAACCGCATATCCTGATGGTGTTCGAAGTCGGAACGGCAACGATGATGTCCGCTAAAGGGGCGACCAAGCCTGTTTTTGAAGTGATGGCTGAAAGCGGTGCCACGTTTGATCCAAACGCCTACATTGGCTCCGTCAAAGGATACTATACGACAACCGACGGCGAAATGCTGTCGTTGCCATTCAACTCATCCACACCTGTCTTGTGGGTAAACCGGGACGCGTTTGAAGCCGCAGGTGTTGATCCGGACACCGATCTGTCGACTTGGCAGAAAGTGGGAGAAACGCTCGAGGCCCTCAAGGCTGGCGGGTCTCAATGCCCCTTAGTTACCGCATGGCAAAGCTGGATTCACCTTGAAAACTACTCGGCCTATCATGACGTGCCATTCGCCAGCCAAGACAACGGGTTTGCCGGTCTTGATACAGAGCTGATGCTGAACGGCGAAGCGCAGGTTGCACATCTGACGGCGATGGGCGAATGGGCGAAGGACGGAAAGTTTATCTATACAGGGCGCCGCAATGAAGGTGGTGCAAACTTCCGGTCCGGCGAATGTGCGTTGTTCACCGAAAGCTCGGCCGGATATGCCGGGATCAAGGCTGAAGCTGAATTTAATTTCGACGTACGGCCACTGCCCTATTGGGAGGGCGTCGGAAACAGCCCACAGAATACCATCATCGGCGGCGCATCGCTTTGGGTTATGGAAGGCCATGAAGACGCCGAATACGCGGGTGTTGGCGAATTCCTGAGCTTCCTGTCGTCCAGTGACGTGCAGGCGCAATGGCACCAGGACACAGGCTATCTGCCGATCACAACAGAAGCGGGTGACGCAACCCGCGCCGCCGGTTTCTACGAGGAAAACCCCGGCACAGATGTGGCTGTCATCCAGATGACCGCGAAAGAGCCAACAGCGAACTCCAAAGGACTTCGCTTGGGGTCCTTCGACCAAATCCGCGGGATCATCGACGAGGAATTGGAGGCGGTCTGGGCAGGTGACAAAACCGCTCAGGAAGCGATGGACAGCGCAAAAGAACGCGGCGACGCGCTCTTGCGCCGGTTTGAAGCCGCTAACAACTAAGGCAATGAAAAGGGTGGGCCAAACGGTCCACTTTTTTTGCCGAGGGGTTTGATGGAAAAACGGGTTAAGTTTCGTGGCTGGCTGTTGCCGCTTTTGCTGATTGCGCCTCAGGTCGTAATTTCAGCGGTGTTCTTTTTCTATCCGGCCGGACAGGCAATCTGGCAATCGCTTTTCATACCGGACCCCTTTGGCCTGTCGATGCAGTATGTGGGCCTTGGAAATTTCGAATTTCTGCTATCAGATAAATTCTATCGCGCATCGTTTGTGACCACTGCGATCTTTTCGATCCTGGTCACGCTATGCTCGATGATCCCCGCACTGTTTCTTGCCGTCATCGCGGACCGCTTGATCAAAGGGTCCGGCGTTTATCGCACCTTACTGATTTGGCCCTATGCCGTGGCTCCTGCCGTTGCAGGTGTGCTCTGGCTGTTCATGTTCAATACCCGAGTCGGCGTGGTGTCCTGGTATCTGGGGCAATTGGGATACGACTGGAACCACGTGCTGAACGGGACAGAGGCAATGGGCCTTGTTGTCGTTGCATCCGCCTGGGGGCGGATCAGTTATAACTTCCTGTTTTTCTTCGCGGCCCTACAAGCAGTCCCAAAATCAGTCATCGAGGCCGCAGCCATTGATGGCGCGCATTTCTGGCGGCGGTTCTGGACTATTGTACTGCCGCTCTTGTCGCCCACGACCTTCTTCCTGCTTGTGGTCAACATCGTTTATTCCTTCTTCGAAACCTTCGGCGTGATCCACACGATCACTGGGGGCGGGCCGCAACAGGCAACAACGATCCTTGTCTACAAAGTCTACTCGGACGGGTTCGTAAGCCAGGATCTCGGATCATCTTCCGCGCAGTCGGTCATCTTGCTGATCGTGGTGGGGCTGCTGACCATCCTGCAATTCAAGTTCATTGAAAAACGGGTGCATTACTGATGGCACGCGAAATACACGGCATGGTCGAAAAGCGTGGCAAGGGGCTGTGGCTCACCCATGTGTTTATGATCTTTGGCGTGCTGGTGATCTTCTTTCCGATCTGGCTGGCCTTCGTGGCTTCAACCGTGACCCAGTCGGACATCATCCGACCACCCATGCCGGTGTGGCCGGGTGATCAGTTCTGGATCAACTATAAGAATGCGCTGTTCTCGGGCATCAATGTGCCGGTCGGAACAATGCTGTTTAACAGCCTCGTCATGGCGATCGGGATCGCAGTCGGCAAAATCATCATTTCCCTTCTGTCGGCATTTGCCATTGTCTATTTCAAGTTTCCCGGTCGGAGCGTCTTTTTCTGGCTGATCTTCCTGACGCTGATGCTACCAGTCGAAGTGCGTATCGTACCCACTTACGAGGTGGTGGCCGGCTTCGGCATGCTGAACTCATATTCCGGCCTGATATTTCCTTTGATCGCCTCCGCCACGGCGACGTTTTTGTTCCGGCAGTTCTTTTTGACCATCCCGGATGAACTGGCAGAAGCGGCCCGCGTAGACGGCGCCCGCCCGATGCGGTTCTTTTGGGATATCGTTGTTCCGATGAGCCGCACAAACATCGCCGCTCTTTTTGTGATCCTCTTTATCTACGGCTGGAACCAATACCTCTGGCCGCTATTGATCACGACGGACCCGGAAATGAACACGATCGTGATGGGTATCAAACAGATGTTCCCAAGCGGCGATGACTTTGCCCATTGGCCAACGATCATGGCGACCTCAATCCTTGCAATGATCCCGCCGGTGATCGTTGTGGTGGGCATGCAACGGCTGTTTATTCGCGGCCTTGTCGATAGTGAGAAATAACAGATGGCCACGGTTTCCCTGCAAGATATCAAAAAAAGCTTTGGCAACACCGAGGTGATCCACGACGTTTCTACCGACATCGCTGATGGCGAATTCATCGTTATCGTCGGGCCGTCGGGCTGCGGTAAATCGACCCTATTGCGCATGGTCGCAGGATTGGAAACGGTGACTTCCGGAGACGTTTTGATCGGAGGCGAGCGCGCCAACAACAAGGAACCGATGGACCGCGATATCGCGATGGTGTTTCAGAATTACGCTCTCTACCCGCATATGTCGGTGCGTCAAAACATGGGATACGGTCTCAAGATCGCCAGGCTACCGAAGGCTGAAATTGACGCCAAGGTGCTTGATGCCGCCAGATTGCTGCAACTTGAACCACTGTTGGATCGCAAACCCAGAGAGCTCTCGGGCGGGCAGCGTCAGCGCGTTGCAATGGGGCGCGCCATCGTACGTGAACCGGCGGTGTTTCTCTTTGATGAACCGCTGTCGAACCTTGACGCCAAATTGCGCGTTCAGATGCGTCTTGAAATTAAAGAGCTTCAGTCAAAACTGGGTATTACGGCGCTTTACGTGACCCATGATCAGGTTGAGGCGATGACCATGGCGGACCGGATGATCGTGATGAACGGCGGTGTGGCCGAGCAGATCGGCACCCCGCTCGAAGTCTACGAGACCCCGCGCACGCTATTTGCCGCGCAATTCATCGGCAGCCCGGCGATGAACATCCTGGATGCAGAAATCGAGGACGGTTGGGTCACCTCGGGCCATCAACGCATCGTCGAGGCCACTGGACCAGACGGCCCTGTCAAATTTGGCATCCGCCCAGAGCATCTGATCGCCGAGGACACCGGAGCCATCCGCGTGCGCGCCAAATTGGCCGAACCGCTTGGCGCAAACACGCTCCTGCATTGCGAACTTGTCGACACAAATGAGGGCTTCACAGCCAGCCTGCCGGGTGTTCATGTCTTGAGTAGTAAGAACACCATGATGCAGTTTTCGATTCAGCCGGGCAAATCACACCTCTTCGACGGTGACACAGGCTTGCGTCGCACGCACTAACTGGCTTGTAGTCCTATCTGACCTGCTCGAAATGAAAGATCCCGGTGTCGGGGACAACTTGCGTGAGGATGTCCTCCAGCGTCTCGATCGTATGATCCATGATACTACTCCTGAAAACGAAGTCGCCGCCTCGGTAAGGCAGTCCGGCAGAGAAAGAACGCCGGGCTAGCAAGACCTGAAGTGCTTCTGGCGCACATTTCACCGCTCGTGTGGGCCCATATCTTGTTCACGGCCGAATACAGATGACCAAAATCGTGACCCAGATCGCTTAGGCTACGATTTCGCCCCCACCCGGACTCGACCCCGCATGGGGCAAATTCGCCTCAAGCCTGATCCATGCAACCCGGTCACTCAGCATCAGAAACTGAATTTTTCAGGCTTGATTGTCGTTGGTCTACTCCGGCTTGACGGCTTTGGGATTTTTTGGAAACCCTTGACAAATTTTCCATTTGGCCGTTATTGATCGATTATGGAGTGTTTTGAAAGATATTCTCTCGACAAGCCGTGCATTCTTGGTGGGATGGAGATCAGGAATGAGACTTGAGACAAAGCTTAATAAGATTAAAAGCGGGTCGTATCGGTCAGGTGATTTCATACTCGCCGACGCGAAAGATTCTGATATGGGATCTGGTGTTACCGGAACCGGTTTCATGCAGGATGGCAGCGGGTACCGGCGTCGATCCCGTCAGGATTTTTTGAGCCAAATCGAGAATATAATCGAGCAGGACGTGGTCGACATCATGCTGTTGTCGGCATCGAACCTTGAGATACTGGCAGGCAGGGGCGTATTCAAGAACACCGGTGTCAAACCGGCAATTCGCGCCAACGATGCAACGGATTGTTGGGGCGGAGTCCGGCACGGGCGATACACCTCTTATGGCTCGCGCCCATTTCGCTCCGCAAGCCTGCCCCGGGTGATGCATGGTGGAACTGATCCGAATCCCGGTGCGAAGATTACCGGAACCGATCTCGGACTGTATTCGATCACGTTTCTCAATGATCTTGAGGCGGACCTCGCCTCGCTTCAGGCTTTCGCCGACTTCAGAGAAGACGCGGCCAAGAATGGGTTTCACTATTTCTACGAAGTATTCAATCCAAATATCGATTGTGGACTGGATAAGAAGCAGATCGGCGAGTTCCTGAATGACTGCGTGTTGAGATCGCTGGCTGGGGTATTGAAGGCAGATCGACCGGAGTTTCTCAAAATCCCGTTCAACGGTCCAGCAGCCATGGAAGAGTTGGCAGAATTTGACAGTGAAATTGTGGTAGGAGTTCTGGGTGGAGCGGCAGGTACCACGCGCGATTCATTCGAGCTGTTGGAACAATCCGAGCGCTACGGTGCCAGGGTCGCTCTGTTTGGTCGCAAGATCAATCAAGCGGAGTCCCAGCGAGAATTCATCACTTTGATGCGTGCTATCGCCGACGGAAACATCTCCGCCAAAGAGGCCGTGAAAGCCTACCATTCAAAACTGAATGAGCTGGGCATCAAACCGACAAGGACTATTGAGGACGACTACAACATAACGGAAGGAGTGCTCCTAAAGGGCGCCAAATGAAGAGGAACAACCAACGGGTACAAGAGGAGCGTACTAATGAAATCAATTGCCACACTTATGTGCAGTGCCACGGTGTTTGCCCTATCGGCAGGCGGATCACTCGCCCAGTCACAGGACGTCACAGTCTGGTCTTGGTTCGTGCAAAGCACAATGGAGAAATCCGTTGCCGCTTTTGAGGAAAAATACCCCGATATCAACGTCGAATACGTGTACTACAACTATTCGCCGGAATACATTACCGCGCTGAAGGCCGCTGCTGCGTCGGGCAGCCTACCGGATGTCATCGGCCTGCAGCCGGGGTCTCTGACTCAGCAGTACCGCGAGGACCTTGCGTCGATCAATGCAAAGGCCGAGGCAGAATGGGGTGCGGACTGGCAAGACAAGATCTTTCCGATCAATCGCAACCAGATGCTGATGGGTAACCCGGAGGGTGATGACAATTATTACATCATGCCTCAGGAGTCCCAGGTTCTTGCCGTTTGGTACAACCGCAGGCTTTTTGACGAGGTCGGACTATCCGCACCGCAAACCTATGACGAGTTGAAAGCCGCCGCAGCCGCACTGACCGACGCCGGGCATATCCCCATGTTTCAGGGTGCGGCTGATGGCTGGCAGAACAAAAACGTGTTCCTGATGCTCGCCAATCAGTTTTCACCGGGCATCGTTGAACGGGCACAAGCCGGTGGAGCGTCGTGGACCTCGGATGAGATGGTCTCGGCAATGACGGCCTGGAAGGGTCTGTTTGACGATGGGATTTTCCAGGAAGGCGCCTTGGGCGCGCATGCGTATCCGACAGGCGCTCAGTTATTTGCGCAGGGGCGTGTCGGAATGATGGCCCTTGGATCCTGGTGGATGCAGGAAAGCAAGTTTCCGCCCCCGTTGTCTCAGGATGTCGACAACATGAGCGGGTTCGACTACTTCCACCTGCCGCCGGTTCCTGGATCATCACAGCCCAGCCCGCCAGTCGGTGGCATTGATATCGGATATGGTCTGACCAAAAACGGCGAGGACAATCCCGCCGCCTGGACCTTCCTGGCCGAGCTGACAAATGGGGTCGCACTTCAGCAGGCGTTAAATGACCTCAACGACCTGCCCGCGTTTGACGGGCACGCTCCACAAGGGGATGTCTCGGACCATGTGCTTGGTCTGTATGACCGATTCATGTCGGAACTGCCGGTGGCCGAAAACCAGCGTTTCGCCCAGCCGAAGATTTCCCAGGCGCTCGAAGACGCTCTGTCCGGGGTTGCTGCTGGCTCACTCGAGCCGATGGCCGCGTTGGAAGCGGTCCAGAAAGTGGCTGATGAGCTGAACTAGTTTCGTCAAGAACCACGGGCCGGCGCTGTAATGTCGGCCCGCACGAGTGCAAGGCCAATATGGGGCAGCCGGAATGACAAATGGTCAAAGCGTCCCTTCTGCACAACGACGCCATTTCGGTATAGTAACCAACATGCCCCGTTACTCGTTCGCGCTTCCCGCCGTCATTCTTTTTATGTTGTTCGTCGCCTACCCGATTGTCTGGGTGATCGGCGAAAGCCTCTCCAACCCCTTGGATACAAAAGTAAGCCTTGAGGCTTACCAGTCGGTCCTGTCCGACCGAATATTTTGGACCGCTTCGGCAAATATGGCCATCTGGGCGCTGATCACGATCCCTGTCCAGATGCTGATCGGAGGGCTGATCGCCTATTTCATCGAACAACACACCCGGCGGTGCAAGGGTTTCTTTCGCACCATGTTCTTTTTGCCCGTGGTCACGTCGGTGTCTGTCGTCAGCATCGTCTGGGTTCATATTTATGCGCCCTATTACGGCATCGCGCAGGAGTATCTCAGACTGATCGGCATCCAGATGTCGACGTCGCCGCTGGGTGACCCCGAGCGGGCGATCTATGCTCTCATTGTCGTGAATATCTGGCAATGGACCGGGTTTTCGATGCTCATGTATATTGCCGGGCTTGCAAATCTTCCTGGTGAGGTTCTGGATGCGGCAAAGGTCGATGGCGCGCAGGGCTGGAGGCTAGCGGTCTTCATTGTTGTACCAATGTTGTCACCGGCCACTAAATCACTGTTGTTGCTGGGTATACTCGGGACCCTGCAGACCTTCCCGATCGTTCACCTGATGACTGGCGGCGGGCCAAATCGTGCGAGTGAGGTTTTTGGTACCTTCATCTTCAAAGAGAGCTTCGTCGTGAACGACGTTGCGCGAGGATCTGCCCTTTCGGTGATTGTGCTGGTTATCGCACTGGTCTTTTCACTGGTTCAGATCATCGGGCTGGGCACCAAACTGACACTGGCGAAGGAGACGTGACCTTGCCGACAAAACTGCGCAGCCTGATCATACATTTCGTCCTGCTGGTTGTTCTGGCCTTCTGGATGGTGCCGATGATCTACATGTTCTCGGTGTCGTTGCGGTCGCCTGGACAGGCCTTTGACCCGGCGCTGATTACCCTGCCGGTTACGTTCGACAATTTTCAACTCGTTTTGCATGACAACCCGCTGACGCGCATATTCCTCAACAGCATGATCGTGACGGTGTCCACAGTCCTGATTGTCGTCTCTGTTGCAGCGTTGTTTGCATATGGCGCATCGGTCCTGAAACTCCGCGGTTCGTCGGTGCTTTATGTCACTCTTCTGACGACGCTGATGGTACCGATCGCTTCTCTGGTTCTACCGCTGGCGATTCTGATACGCCACTTTGGCTGGGTGAACAGCTATCTCGGGTTGATCTTTCCTTACGCAGCGCTCGGCGTGCCGTTTGCGATCGTCATACTCAAGGCGTTTCTGGACGATGCCCCGACCGAGCTGTTTGATGCGGCGCGGATTGACGGCTGTTCGGATTGGCAGACATTCTGGCACGTCGCTTTGCCGATCATCCGACCGTCGATTGCCTTTGTCGCCATCTGGCAGTTCATTGTCACTTGGAACGAGTTTTTTCTGGCGCTCATTATTCTGACCAAGCCGGAAATGAAGACACTGACCATTGTTCCGATGCAGTATTCCGGCCTCTATATGGCCAACCCCGGGGCATTGTTCGCGATCCTTGTCCTCATCGCGCTGCCCTTGGTTCTGCTCTACACTGTCATTCAGCGTGCCTTTGTCGGCGGGCTGCTTGCTGGCGCATTGAAAGGATGAACCGATGTCCTCGCTCCGGTTAGAAAATATCGTACGGAAATTTGGTACGGTGACGGTGGTTCCGGGTTTGTCTCTGGATATTAAAGACGGGGAATTTGTTGTCCTCGTGGGACCGTCGGGCTGCGGCAAGTCAACCTTGTTGCGAATGATCGCGGGATTGGATCAACCAACCAGCGGAACCATCCTGATAGATGGAAAAGACGCAACCGATCTGGGCCCGAAAGAGCGTGGGATCGGCATGGTATTCCAGAGTTATGCGCTTTACCCGCATATGAATGCCTATCGCAATATCGGGTTTGGTCTGAAAATGGCGCGGATGGCGCGGGACCAGATCGCGCGGAGAATTGACGCCGCTTCGCAAAAACTGCAACTGAGCGAGTACCTGTCACGAAAACCGCGTGAACTGTCCGGGGGGCAGCGGCAACGTGTGGCCATCGGCCGGGCCATGACGCGAGAACCGGACCTGTTTTTATTTGACGAACCTCTGTCCAATCTGGACGCAGCCCTTCGCGTTTCGATGCGCGCCGAGATCGGGCGATTGGGGCATCAGGTACAGTCGACCATCATCTATGTAACCCATGACCAGACCGAAGCCATGACATTGGCCGACAGGATCGTTGTTCTGGACAAGGGCGAAGTGGCGCAAGTTGGAACGCCGCTGGAACTGTATGACGACCCGGCAAACAGCTTTGTCGCCGGTTTCATCGGATCGCCAGCTATGAATTTCCTCTCGGGTAGAATATCGGAAATCGACAATGATCAGGCTCTGGTCGATCTGGACTTTGGTGTACAGGTCAAGATCAGGTTGAAAACCGCCGCGCAACCGGGGCAGCCGGTCTGTTTCGGGATCAGGCCGGAACATGTCCAAGTCAATAAAGATGTCTTCAGTTTGGCGATACATGCTGAATTGGTCGAGCTATTGGGCAGTGACACGTTCGTTTACCTGAGCAACGGTCGGGAAACCCTGACGATCCGTATGGACGGACAAAACCGCCTGAAAAGTGGTGACTTGGTGCGCGTCGGAATGACGGACAGCCGCAGCTATCTGTTCGATCTGAACGGGGATCGGTTGGCATGACTTGGAACACAGGAGGACACAGCATTGGACAATGACCTGAATTTGACCGACCGGACGATACTGGTAACCGGCGCGACCGGAGGCATCGGAGGAGAAGTCGTCCGCCAGCTATCCAAGTATGGCGCCAAAGTACTGGCCCACGGCCGCAATGAAGGCGCCTTGTCCAACCTCGCGGATGAGACGGGGTGCCAAACGATCTCTTTCGATCTGGAACAGGAAGATAGTGTTGCCCATGCGCTGACCGGGATCGAAATCTGGGGGGTCGTGAACTCGGCCGGGTTTGGCGGCGAGATTGCCACCCCGATGAGCACCGATATGGATGTGTTTGACCGAGCTATCGAGGTGAACACGCGCGGGGCTCTGCTGGTCACCAAATATGCCACGCAATCCATGGTGTCCGCGGGGAAAGGCGGTTCGATCGTAAACATTTCCAGCCAGGCCGCACTGGTCGCCCTTTGGGGGCATATCTCCTATGCCGCCTCAAAGGCGGCGCTGGACAGTATCACCCGGGTTTCAGCACTGGAACTCGGGCAGCATGGAATCCGTGTGAACAGCGTCAATCCGACGGTCGTTTTAACGGATATTTCCCGCGATCACTGGACTCAGCCACATGTGGCGAAACCTTTCCTCAGCCAAATGCCATTGGCACGGTGGGCAACCACAGACGAGATTGCCAGACCAATCGTGTTCCTGCTGTCAGATTGGGCTTCGATGATTACCGGTATCACCTTGCCCATCGACGGAGGGTACACAATTGTATGACGCCCCCGGAACAGAGCGGTAATCGTCGTGTCGGAGGCGCAGACGGATACCGATTTCTGGAACGGCCTGTATCAGAGCGCCGCATCCGATGCGCCCATCTACGCCGCCAACGCGCCTGTCGTCTTAGGCCTTTCGAATGCCTGCGTGGATGCGATCTGTCGCCTGAAAGATTTGAGTGAAATTGCACCGGACAGCGGTTCGGAGGCGGCCAAAGCGTTTTTCGAAACGCTACTTGCGCGCGCGTCAATGGGAAAGGGTGGCGAAATCCGCAGCCACTGGGCCGACGGACCGCGCTGGTTGCGCGACCGCCTTCCTGTCCAACGGGCAATCGGGGGGACCGGGCCACAAGCCGCTTGGGCACTGTCGGCGATTGGTGCGCCCGCCTTGGTAGCCCTTGGAAAACGCTATGAGGGGCTGTTAACCATTTTGCCCGCAGGGGTTCATCTGGCATTGGAACAGGAAATGGTGGAAGGGCGATTCCTGTCACCGACTGCGCCACCCGAACCCGAGATATTTATTTTCGAGTTCTCTGCCGGAGAAACGATTGCGGCGAAGCCCATTCCAAGATCATCCCGTATCATCGTCCGATTTGACGACCCCGGACTAGAGCGAGACAGGGAATTCGAGCATTTTTCTGCCAATCTGAGGCAGAAAACGGTGGCTCTGGTCGGTGGCCTGGGAAGCGTCCCCGTTGATCGGATTTCGAATGAGCTTGCGTATCTGGAACCTTTGACAGCCACGTGGCGCGCAAATGGAATCCAGTTGCTGCATCTCGAGCTCGGTGGGTATTGTGATAAGGATGCTCTTGCCAGCGTACTGGACCGGGCGAATGTGATTGCGACGTCGATCGGGATGAGCGCTGCGGAATTCCCTGACGTTTCGGGAGACAGTGCAGCAACCCCCGAGACGATGTTGGCCTGTGCAACCCGGCTGGGTGTGACCCGACTGTGTGTTCATGCCGACGAATGGGCGGCCAGCGTCTCGCGCAATGCTGCAAATGCCGAGAGAGACGCACTGATTTTTGCAAGCTTGCTTGCGGCGGCGCGTGCTGAACGCGGCCAGCCTACGTCAGTTGTCAGCCTGCCTGTGGGCGCACGATTTCACGATCCTCCTTTCGCCAGTCGGACACTGCCAGGAGGCTGGACCTATGTCAGCGTTGCGACACCGTATCTGCAGCGGCCCCGTGCGACCATCGGATTGGGCGATACCTTTTCCGCGGGGTGTCTAATGGTGCTGGGGCAAAGGCAAGCCGTAAAATCAACCAGAAACTGAAAGGACAGTACTTTGTATCTTGAGAAATTTCGTCTCGATGGCCGCAAAGCAGTTGTGACTGGCGGTGGGCGCGGCATCGGGTTGGCCTCGGCCAAAGCGCTGGCAGAAGCGGGGGCACAGGTGGCGATTACGGATATTGATGCAGAATTGCTGCAGGACGCCAAGACACAGATCGAGAGGCTAGGCTATTCTGTGATTACTTCAGTTCTGGATGTGACCCGCTCTGCGGATGTGTCACAAATTGCGACAGACCTGACCGGGCAAATGGGTGGTGTCGATATTCTTGTGGCAAATGCCGGGATCGCGTGGCCGGACACAGCAAGTCAGGACATGGCGGACGAGGTTTGGCTGAAAGTTCTGGATGTCAACCTGAACGGCAGTTTCTGGACATGCCGAGAATTCGGGCGCAGCATGTTAGAGAAGAACGGCGGCAGTATCGTCACGCTGGGGTCAATGTCCGGGCTGATCTCGAACAAGCCCCAGCGGCAGACGCAATACAACGCGGCAAAGGCAGCTGTGCATCACATGACCCGGTCTCTGGCGGCGGAATGGGCTGAATACAACATACGCGTGAACTCGGTTGCACCAACTTATGTCAATACAGTTATGTCACGTGATGGGTTTACGGATGATACGCTGTTTCCGGTCTGGATGGAAAATACACCCATGGGGCGTGTCGCCGAAGTCGACGAAATAGCTTCCACGATCCTGTTTCTTGCATCGGATGCAGCTAGTGCCGTGACCGGGGCCGTTCTACCGGTGGATTGCGGATATACACTCTGGTAATTCGCAATGACCGCGGTGCACGAACAGGGAGATACCTAAATGGCGAAACGGACCGAGATTGTTCCCGCGAAACGACGAGCATTGATACTGGATCATCTACGCGCAAATGGGGCGGCTTCCATTCTTGAATTGTCTGTGGCCATTGATGCTTCGGACTCGACGATCCGGCGCGATCTGGATCACCTTGTTGACCAAGGATATCTTGAACGAACGCATGGGGGGGCATTGCTGGTTCAGCAAATGGGAACCACATTTGAACGTGAACCTCATCTGAACGCCCAGTTGCGCCGACAGGAAAAAGAGAAAATCGGAATGGCCGCCGCCCAACGCCTTCGTGATGGCGACAGCGTGATATTCGAAAGCTCGTCCACCGTGTTTGAGACCGCCCGGGCCGCCTCAGGCCGAAACCTCTCATTGACGGTGATCACCAACAGCCTTGATATTGCACAATTCGCGACCGGCGTTCAGAACTGGAATGTCATCGTTCCAGGCGGCACCGTACGTCAGGGATCACAGTTTTTGGCAGGGGAACTGGTGATGTCGTTCTTTCGGGAACTGCATGTTGATGTGCTTATCGCCGGTGCATGGGCCGTTTCGGCGACTGCAGCAACCGATGCATCGCTTGAAGTCGCGTCCATAAAGAGAGCGATGGTCGCTTCGGCGCGAAAAACTATCCTTGTGGCAGACAGTTCCAAATTTTCCGAACTTGGATTCTGTAACTTTTGCAAAATTAGTCAGGTACACGAACTGATCACGGATTCCGGTATTGACCCAGAAACCGTCGAGAGGATTTCAGCAGCGAATACCAAGGTCTCGACCGTGAGAGTAAATTGAGAAGGCTTTGAAAGTGTAGCCAAATATCGAGTCGCTCAATAGCAGCCTGCGCGATGAGCTTTTGAACGAGGAACGGCTCGATAATCTGGAAGATGCGCGCCGCAAGCTAGCCATATTGCGATACGACTAAAACAACGTCAGACCGCATGGCATCGTCGAATTACTGACCTTGCACCGACAACTGCTTAGCGCCGCCCGATGATCAGCTGTGTTTCCCAGTCCCACTTGAAGGGCTACCGCGGCCCACGTTCCGCTTTTTCTTTCGCCGTCTGGGTTTTGCATCGGAATACGCTCAGCCTGCCTGACGTGAAGGAGTTGCTTGCCGAACGAGGCATCATAGTCAGCTACGAGACGGTCCGGACGTGGGTCAGTAAATTCGGGAGGCAGGTTCGAAGCATGTCAGGGCGACACAGCCACAATGCTCGGACAAATGGCATCTGGATGAAGTGGTGATTATGATCCGCGGTGGGAAGCATTGCTTTGGCGCGCTATGGACAGCAACGAACGACAGAAGTTTGTTGCGTCAGAGCTGATTGCAACAACCACCACCTCACCCAAGGTGCTGCAACCATGAAGTTGAAACACATTCTTCGCAAGATCCATGCCGACAATGTCCAAATCCGGCATTTTGCTAACCTCCTGATGGCTGCCATCTCCAAAACCTATCAGATGAGAGATCAGGGGATGGCCATTCCATCAGAGCCCTTGAAGATTACGGACCGCATCGATTTCGGCAATGGGACGATCCCTGCAATAAGACCCCGGTTCAACTATTTTGATAATAAAACGAAAACTTACGACTTGAGCCTCCCGGCGGCAGAGGAAATGGAACAGCTCTTTGAACCTGTTCCTTGGCGGCGCGTTCAATTTCGAGCGAGCCCGAGCTATCCACGATATCCACCCATGCCAAGGAACCGTCGGCGTTGATTTCAAAAAACACCTGGGCAAACCCACGGACCGGCACATAAACGACCGGGACGCGGTTCAAATGAACCAGAACCTGGCCTGCATAGTTCGTGACGTTGGAATTTCCTGGGCCGCGTCCGCCGGACCGGCTTTGGTCCCTGCTTTTGGCGAAGGGATCAATGGAATCCCTTTGAAAAAGGGTAAGTGGTGAGTCAACAATTTGTTCGGGATTGCGCAGGTTGTCAAAATTACTGAACCCGCTTAGCGTGCCCCTTGGTTCGGCAGAAGGTCTACGATCTGGAAGACGCGGGCGTTTTGAAACGGCCACAGCTTGCTCGGAATCTTGAGTTTCACTTTCTGTTGTCGCGGTTTCCGAGCCATCCTCCAATGGTTCGACATTTGTCTCAAAGGTTTCTGCTCTGAGCGCCTCACTCTCTGACGGAACAACCGGGACCGCAGCGGAGTCAGGTGCTGGTACGGCGGCCAGCAGCTGCGGCTCGGGGGCTGCTGAAGCTTCTGCGTCGGATGCTTCAGTAACATCATTCCTCGCTGCTGGGGTCCCTTGCGGCGTTTCAATTTGTGTCTCAGGTTTGACCGGTGCAATCGCGGTATCCACGCTCGAACCAGCGTCAGCATTCGAAGGATCCACAGGCTCCGTCACTTCTGCTTCGGGCGCGTCTGCTTGCGGTACCGCAGGCGACCCAATGTCGGGTGAAGTAACTCTCTGCGGATCGGCAGACGCCACAAGCGCCTCGCTTATGGGAACTTCTGCCCGGTCGGCTTCTACTGTGTCTTCAACCGGAGGCTCGGGAACCTCTGCAGACACCGGTTGAACCGGCTCAGGTGAGGCATCCGCAAATTCTTCAAAAGCATTTCTCAACTCGACCACATCGATCGGGCTGTCCCCTGCCGGCGGATCATCCAGATTAGCCGCGGTAAGACTGAGAAAACAAAGATGCATTACGATCGACAAAAGGACGGCCACTACGGCGACGATTGCAGACCTCCGGATCATTCGAGAGCCTGTTCGGTCACAAGGAATACCGAGGGCGCACCCAGCTTGCGGAGTGCTCCGGTGACTTCCATCAATCGGGGGCCGGAAGCGTCGCGGTCCGGCACGATCCTTACCGGTCCGGTGTCATGACTCGCCATGAAAGTCTCTGGATCGGTCGGAACGCCGCGAAAGCTCAATGCGCCTTCTCTATTTAATACAAGCGTGTCGGGTGGTTCGCGCCCTTCTAGTGCGGAGGTATCCACGAGCTCCAAATCGGGGTCGATTGGCGGTGCGATGGTCCCGGCAATCAAGAAAAAGATCAGCATCAGGAAGATGACGTTGATCAAGGGAATTGTCGAATCGCGTTTGCGGCTTGGGCGAATGGCGCGGATCATGAACTCACTCCAGCACCGTCACGGTCAAGCCTTCGCGCCCGCGCAACCGAACCAGGAGATCGACAAGCCGCTGTGCCGACGTATCCTCATCCAGGCTAACCAGAACCTGCCCCGTTTCGACCTGCGCAGACAGTTCGTCCAACGTTGCCGGGGCTCCGTTCATAATTAGCCTTTCGGCTCCTATCTGAACAAATATCCGCTCAGATGGCTTGTCCGATGCTAATGCACCCGCGGCTGCACTGCTCAATTCGATCTCTGCAAACCTAGAAAAGGTCGAGGACAGCATGAAGAAAAGCAAAAGGAGAAAAATGACGTCTATGAGCGGAGTCATCGACATCGGACGTCGGACAAATGGGACTGTATTACGCATGCCCATGCGCAGCCAACGGCTGATTGGCACCTAGCGTTTCCTGAATGGGCTGGCCCGGCACCAAGACCGTCCGCAGCGCCTTGTCAGCGAAAACCCGTTCACGCGCGGTACGGCTTTCGAACCAGGACAAAACCATCGAGGTTGGCATTGCCACGGCGAGGCCCACGGCAGTCGTCACCAATGCAACCCAGATACCGCCCGCGAGCAGTGACGGGTCGACCGAGGCGCCAGCGGTCTGAAGGCTTTGGAAGGCGTCAATCATCCCCAAAACTGTTCCGAACAAACCTAGGAGTGGTGCGAGCTGCGCGATCGTATCCAAAAGACGGAAACCACGCTCAAGCCCGGCGAGCGCCAGTCCGGCCTCAGCATCCAAACGATTGTCCAAATTTGGCGTGTCCGGCGCGTCCATCGCCGCTGCTACGATAGGAGCCAGATAGCTGCTGCTCTTTGAGAGGCGCTCACGAGCCGTGCTCCGATCTCCGACATCCCAATCCTGAAGGGCCTGTGACAATACCCGGTGCCGCCCTACCCCGCAGGCTCCAAACTGCCACAGCTTGTAGAGTGTAACCGCCACGGTCAGCACAGACATGACGATCAAGATTGCGACAACAGGCCCACCAAGGGCAAGAAATTCACGAAGCGAACTCAGCACGTTCATCCAAGCAACTCCACATCTACTCGGCTACTCAGCAACAAAGCCTCCTGGCAGACACCGCTCTCGGCTCCATTCACAATACACGAACTTGAGCCATTGATCAGTGCGCGGCCCAAAGCGTCGCAAGCCATCCCGGGGAGGTCAAATTGGCGTACACGTGGACGGCCTACCGGAAGGTCACGAAAATCAAAGAGCGAAAGGGTTACAACACCACCTGCCGTGTCGAAAATCACTGTCTCAAATATCGCTTCATCGATGGTCGTTGCCGTGAGGTTTTCTACTAAGAACGATAATCGGCACGCCTCACCAACGTCCTGAACAGCATTCAATTCTACTGAAAGCTTCGAAACAGGACCGTCGGCAGACTGCGCTAGTACTCCTAGAGGAAGCGCGCTTGCCAATAAAACGAGAGCGAGGCGAAGAAACGACATAGACCGGCACCCTATTGCTTGCGCTGTATTCGAACGCCCGCGCTGATTTGCTGGCTGTCCCCTTCTCTTACCTGACACAGTATTCACATCAAAGGGACCTTGAAACTATTGTGATTTGGTACCCACGCTATGGAGCAAACGCTCCGACTTCCAGTCGGATCGTCTTGAGCGCAAAGAATCGTGATGTGGCCTTACCCTCTGGAAAATGAGCCTACCGACTGGCTCCGGCTCATTTTCCCGAGGGTAACGTCATGCAATATGACACTGGCAAGCATTGCGGTTTCTAGCACCGTTACCATATCGTCTGGTCGACCAAGTATCGACACAAAATGCTGACCGGCGCGGTGTGCCTGCGGGTGCGCAGCACCCTCCGGCAGGGCTGCCGAGAAACCGAAGTCAACATTTTTCGAGGGGAGCTCTCATCTGACCACGTGCAAATGTTCGGGTAGTTGACGCCGAAGATCGCCATCTCCGAATCTGGCGCAAGATGAAGGGCCGTTTGTTACACAAAGTACAACGTCAGATTCCCGCGTTGCTCAGCCACAATTGAAGCTGCAAGTTTTGGCTTCGGTGAAGTTTCTCGGCGGCCAATGTCGTCACTACCGAGGATATCGTACTACAGTACCGAGAGCAGCACTTCGCCGATCCTACCAGCATCAACCGGTAGTGGTTCAGTCAGAGCTCAAAATCAGTCTCAGGCTGATTTTGACAATATGGAAAGTGTGAGCCGTCTCGATTAGTCGAAACGGGCTCGGGCGGCATAAACGGGTGCTGTCAGACGAATGCAGGCCAAATTCTGCCGGGAAAACGGGCTGCGCATCAGTTGGCCCGAAAGCCCGTTCGAGAGTGATCCGCGTTGCTTCGGTGCTGTGTTTGAAGGCCAGTTTCCGGTCGTGTACTTCGTAAGGGCCCAACTGCTCATGCCATCCAGCTATCACGCTGGATTCTAACAGTGAACCCCGCAACCGATTTGTACAACAAGGCCAGGGCGAATCGGAAGATCCAAGTTCAAAGTGTTTTCAGATATTCAATCAGCTGCTGCCGCTCCAGGTCCGAGAAGGCAGGGCCAATCACACCTCTTCCAGCTTCGTTTGAGAATTCATGGCCGGTGTTCAGGTTTCCCGGCAAAGTCGTGTCCAAATAAAACAAACCATCCCGGTAAGCTTGCCCGGTTTCTGGCACCACTGTCGGCTGCACCAGGCCCACCTTCACCGGGTCAAAATCTGTCCGACCCAGTTCAACAACTTTCAGGCGTTCGCTATGCGGTTTGAACATGTCATCCAGCGTCGCCACGGATCCATTGTGTAAGAAAGGGGCTGTTGCCCAAATACCGTTCAATGGCCGTGCCTTGTAGCCTTTGCCGGTCTGGAGGCAATTGGGTCGATCCCCTTCGATCGCCAGTTTCTGGTCCCCCATGAAGTTACTTGCAAACCACGCATCATTGACTTCCTGTACGACAGCTCCGAGAGCGAGACCAAAGTTTAGACCAGGGCCATCACCAATTTTTACGTTCTCAAATGGGCTTGAATTCACGTTATCTGTTCGACTGGTGGTATCCTGTTCATCTTCGTCTTTTGGGGCACCTACCTGACCGCTATATGCGTCGGTACGACCGGGTTTGGGAATACAGACAACCGTATTCAAACCCATTGCATCTTGCACGATGTCAGTATCACCGCTGGTATTGACGATGCGGTCGGTCAGAACCCTCGACTGCGCGGGGTCCGTTCCCATATAATCAACCGGAATAATATTAACGGAAAGATAGGACTCGGCGGTAGCAACTGTGTTTCCGGTTTTTGCATCGGTGTATTCGATCGGTTTGAAATGTGAGCCGGTCCAGAACTCCGGAGTATCGACTGCCGGAAGATGGCAGGCTTTGCAGCGGGCCTGGTAGATCTTCGCACCTTCGGCTGCCAGATTCTGGTCGATCGGCGGAAAGGCATCCGGCCATTTCGGTGCCAAAAGGCCGCCAAATGCCTTTTTGGGGTATGGCGCTGAACCGCCTAGAAAATCCTCCATCCAGGCCAGGTTTTCCATCGGCACCGACGATGTAAACCGACCCTTGTTCAACGGGGCGGTGAAATTTACTTCGGCCTGAACACCCAATGCCTCCCCTGCATTCCTGATCAACGGCTGCATAATGGACCCGTCGTATTCCACCCAATCAAACCAGGAAGTGGTCCAAATGTGGGGAAAGTTGACTGGCGCCGAAATCGGGACGTAGTTTTCGGGTTGGTCAAACGCAATTGAGAAAACCTGATTGCCAATCCGATTCAATGCGTCCAAACGGGCGTAGCCTTCGATGACCCTGAATGAATCAATCCTGGCGGCGTTGACCTCCACAACAGATTGCAGCTCGGACGCCAATCTATCTTTGGCCGCCAACGTGTAGTTTTGCCCCAAAACCCGTTTTGCAAACCGATCAAACCGCCGATTTGGCACGGGCAATTTTGAAGCTAGAACAGTCTGACCAAGCGTGACCCCCATTGCCGTTTTAAAAAGTGCAAGATCAACGTTAGCAGGCCCACCATTCACCAGATAATCAACATTATCATAGGTAATGCTTCCAGTATGACATGCAGCGCAGGTCAGCCCGATGGCTGTATCCTGGCGCACCAATCCGTCAATTTTTTGATAGAGTGACGTTGCAAATCCGATCGGCAGGTTGTGTGGGTTGTTCTCACTTTTTTCGCTTGGCAGAAAACCGTACCGCGCCAAATATTGCGAATCAGTCAGAAGTTCGGTTTCTAAAAAAGGGTTCAGCAATGCAAACGGGCTGTCCAGAGGTTGCTCTAACGCCAAAAACCAAGATAGCGGAATGGTCAGGGTCTCTGTCCCCTGTGATGTGTGATGAAATTTGGTTGCGCCTGTTTCGTCCCAATTCTGCTGAAGTGAGACCCGGTTTTCGGATAGTATCACAGTACGCGTTTCAGGCGGTGTTAGTAGCGCAAGAAACGCCCGTATTTTTGGCACAACGACAGCAATGCCCACAGTGACGAACAATACCAGCAAAACCCCTAAGAACCATGAGAACCGCGAGCGTCCAAATCTTGACATTTCTTTACTCCAAGTCTGGATTTACTGCAGTCGTTTTCACGCAACGCCCCTGACTTCCAATGGGGATTTGGTCCCAACATCGGTTTGTGGCGCTCCAAGTAAATACAGATAGCTGTTGTAATTGTGCTGTGCATCGACCTGTTGCAGGTAGTCCAGATCTGTTGGCGCGGCCACGGCCGGCAATAGGTGCGAAGTCCCGGCAGGGGCCCACGACGTATCGTTCAGGTCAGCAATGGCCTTCACGGCCAGATCAGCAGTATCTATACCGAGACGAAGCGGGAAAGGAACTCCATCAATGCTGACAAACTCTGGAACTTCGACAGGTACTTTGTCTGTTATTACCGAACCGATCCGAGCATAGCCAAAGGGCACCAAATCATGAGGGTTTGCCACGTGAAAAGCTTCCAGAGCGTTTGCCACCCATGAAGCGAATTCCGTATTTCCGGGCGTCGGTGGTGCAAATGCATAAACCTTCACATGAGCCTTTTGCGCGGCCAATCTGTCGGCGATCCACGCGCCCATGATCGGAGCCAACCCGCCCCCCTGACTGTGCCCAGTCACTATGACTGACAGGACCATCTTGGATGCTAGTTTATCCAAGATGGCACCAAGAGTGCGGTCGTCGTCGGACCCTACGGGAACTGCCTGTGCCAAATGTGAAATCGCATCGGCAAACTCGTCAGAAACAAGAGTTGCCTGCTTATGGGTGTAACCGCTGACATCCGACATGCCCTTTGGCACATCCTCACACCAACTCTTTATGTCCACGGCTTCTGTCCCGCGAATAACAATAGCAATATTTGAAGTGTTATCCTGCTGAACGAGATACATCATGTTGTCATCGAACGCGCTGTAGGCAGGTCCCCAAACCAACGACCACTGACCACCAGTGGCATAACCAGTCTTAGCCAACTCCGCCTCTATGTCGCATGGATTTGGGCGGGTCTTGTCGGACCCCGTCCCCTTCACGTAGCTTATTGCACACAAAGTCATTTGGACCCTAGCAACATTTATATCAAACAGCTCGGGCATCGGCACAATTCCTAAAACAAAACGAAGTGAGAATTCATCAGAATGCCTCAACCTTAGCCCCCCAACTCGAATCTGTCTACAACTGTTGGTTGGCCAAAACTGACCAATCCGATACTCGCTATCTGAGGTGACGTCCGTGCCAGATGTCAGCAAAAAATGAGCGATTTTTCTCAACTTCGTCCTTCGATACTATTGGGCTTTGTGCTTGTCCCGACGGGCAACATTGAATTTATCGGGCATCGACCTTCGCTCACGGCACAAAAAAAATCGCTTGGAGTACTTTGAGCGACCGATCCCTGCAACGCAGTCTAGCGTCGCTTGTCGTACCGGACAGGTTTATCGCGTGATTTTTAGCCTGGGATGCAAGGCTTTGTTCTCTTGTCTGTCAGGGCTTCGTGGAACCAGTCCGCGTTGTAGCCACGATCTCCCAGCAGCCAGTCAGCCGATGGAAGGTTGTTCACCAGGGCCCTGGCCCCCGTGTTATCGCTGACTTGCCCAGCGGATATGAAGAAGCGGATCGGGCGTGCGAGACTGTCCGTAACGGCGTGCAACTTCGTACTCATACCGCCCTTGGCTCGCCCGATCAGCCTGCCGCGCCCCCCTTTTTTTATAGCAGACTGGCGACCGTACGACATCTTCCGCCAAAGCCGAAGAGCTTGGCGGGACAGATTGACCCGAGGGGAGGCCTGCAACTTAACATATAAGCTATTGCTGGAATGCTCAACTATAGGCAATCATTAGATTAGAGTTATGAGATCCGTTCGCGTGACGCACTTGAGTTCGAGGACAGGCAATTGGCAGAAGATACTGTTATCCAGGTTAGCCGTTTTTCAGACGCGGTCACTGCCGAACGGCTTGTCGTGGCATTGAATGACGCACCGGATCAGTTTCGGTTGGTTATTGATACCGAAGATTTGACTGCGGTGAAATTGCCCGAAGGGTTTGTAGCGAACCGATACGCCATTGTCGGCGGCGATCTGTTCCTGATCTCTGCTGACGGTGAGATTATCGCGCTGCTCTCGGGTGCCGACAACGCATTTGTTCTGCTGGTCGATGGTTTTCCGGTCGCGGCTTCGGCCATTCAGGACGCAATCCGGGCCTTGGGAGAGTGGGATGATCTGGGTGATATTCCGCCGCTGTCGCTAAGCCAGATACTGGATCTGGGGGATGCAAGACCAGGCACCGGCGAGCAAGAACCGGTTCGCGTCGGTGATCCGCTGATCGGGTTGGAATACAACCCTCTGTTGCCACCGACGAACTATCCGACAGAGCTGCGTCGGACTGCAGAGTATTTTGCAGATGATCCGTTCGACGATGACGGTGGCACAGAGCCGGGTGCAGAAAAGATCTCGTTCACCGGCTTACCCATAGCACTTGAGACGGACGCGCCGCTGGACATGCGCCCGGCGTCTTTCATCGCGTTCAACCTGGAAAAAGCCGATATCGGCGAATCTGTCAGTCAGGTCACTTTGCGGGTGACCGGCTTGCCCATCGGTACGACAACCAATCTTGGTCAGTTAGTGACCTCAGGCGATGCCGTCACGCTGAACTTCGCCGCCAGCGAAGCCGATTTCAACGCGCTGATCCTGACCTATCCTTCTGATTTTTCCACGCAAAGTCGCTCTGACGCAGCAATTGGGCCTTTGCGGGCGACAATCGCGATCGAGACGACCTTTCAGGGCACAGCACAGCGGGATTTCCCAATCGTGATCCTTGCCGAAGGCGATGCCATCATTGACAAAACACCGCCCGGTACGCTGCCGGAAGAGACCGATGCCCCTACCATGGTCAGACCATCGGAATTGCTCGCGCCACGGGTCACGGATATCGACGGGTCTGAGAATTATGAAACGTTGACGCTGGTCGTCTCGGGCCTGCCTGCTGGGTCCACAATTGCAGGCCTAGGGCTGGTGGTGCCTGCTGGTGCGGATGCAACAATCACATCGGCGGCCGACGGTGCCGTGACGCTGACCATCAAGATGACGGCGAAACAGGTCGACGACATCCAGAACGCCTATGACGGGTTGTCGCTGACGCTTCCGACGGATTTTTCCACCGCAAGCCGTACGGATCTGTCGTCAGGAACGCAGTTGCCAATCACCTTGAGCCTGAACATTCAGACGGACGAGGATATCTCGGCTGCCATCGACACGTCGAACGACGGAACAGTCACCGCAACTCGGGTTCTAGACATCGACCCTGAGGGCGATCTGGAGCTTTCGGGCTCCGGATCAATCACAATTGATGAAAACGACGAACCGGGCGACACCGATGAGGACGGCACAGGTTCAGCCCCGCTGGATGTGCGTCCGGCTGATGCGGTTACCGGGCGACCAACGGACGTCGATGGGTCCGAGCGCATCGCCACTGTCGATGTCGTGGTCAACGGGCTGCCGCCAATCACACTCTTTTCCACCGATGATGGCGCCACGTTCCAGGCGGTGCCGATGGGTGCCGTTTTCTCGCTGCCCGGTTTGACACTCGCTGAATATGAAATGCTGATCATTCGGTTGCCTGACGATTTCTCGACCACCACACCGTTGACCGGCAGCGCGACCTTCTCGACGGATGAGGCGCTGCTGGCGGGCGAGACAGACGCCGGACCGGATGACGGGGTGGAGACGAGCGCATTCACGATCACGGTAAATTCCGAACAGGACGTCGAGATCACCTCGCAGGACATCACGGTGATCGAGGATCTGGGTGCGCCGATCCCGCTGAATCTGGATGTGGGTATCACCGATCTCGATGGGTCCGAGTCTATCACATCGATTACGCTGGATTTTGCCGACCTGCCTGCCGGAGACACCGTTCTAAGCGACGGCACCGTGCTGAACACAAGTAACACACAGTGGGCTGGCGATCTGGCCAGTTTGCAGGCGCTGTCGATAGACAGCCTGCCTACGCATTATTCCGGTGTTATCAGCATTACCGTCACGGTCGACACCGATGAGGGTGACCCCACCGTCGCGACCCAGCGCTTTGATCTGAACGTCACACCGGTGGCTGAACCGACAATTACGCTAACTGTGGACGACAGCCCGCCCACTGTCGATGAACGCGGTCCTGACAATTACATAGTGGACGAAGACAGCTCGTTCCTGTTGTTGATCGATGCCGCAACCCTGGATCAGGACGGTTCGGAGATGTTGACGCAAATTGTTGTCGAAAACCTGCCCGCGGGCTGGGTACCTGACACCGGCGGCACCGTGGACCTTGCCCTGTTCGAGCAGGGCGCCACTCTGATCGCCTCGGCAACCTTGTCTGGCCCAACGCTAACAATCACTCTGGTGCCGGGTGTCACGGATTTTGACGGGGCGTTGCGGGTCGTGCCACTGGCAAATGACGATCGCGATGTTGAAACGATCATTGGCGGGGACCTGACCGCAACCGTGACTTCGGTGGATCAAGCCCCTCCGCTGCCGACAGATACGCAAACGGCGATGGACGGAGTGGATATAGACGTTGATGGTGTCGTGGATGACCTGAATGTCACGGTCAACGACATTGCAGTGAATGAAAACCGTGATGGCGGGCGCCGAATCGATGTCGATATTTCGGGCACCTCCCTGGCCGACGATGACGGGTCCGAGACAATTTCCTCACTGGGCCTTACGATCACCGTCGCCACGGCCAGCGATGTTTTTGACCCCTCAGACCCGGATCAGCTTGGACTGAGGATAAACGATGGGGGCCTGGCGGGGTTCGTGACAATCGCGCAAACCGGAGCGACCGCAGACAGTGTGTCCTACAGCCTGTCCCCGGCGGCGGGCGCAACACAGGCGCAGTTCACGGCCGCCATCGAGGCGCTCCAGACCGTTGTGCCACAGCATTTCAGCGGAGTTTTGACCCTGGACGGGACTCTGGCATGGAATGAAACCACAACCGGTGATGTCGAGGTCGATACATCGGACAATTTCGATACCGGAACGTTCCAGATCACGCAGGCGGTCGATCCCATTGCCGAGGCCGATCTGACCGCATCGGTTTTCGTGCTGACCCCTGCCGAGGTCGATTCAGGCAGCCCGACATCTGTTTCCGCCAGTGTCGAAGACGGGTCGGTCAGCGGGTCCGAGATCCTAACGTTGCTGGAAAGCACGGATGACGGTTCGGGCCCTGATCAGGTCAGCCTGTTTGTCTGCCTGGACGCCGCGACCCCGGATACTGACGGATCCGAGGAATTGGATACGCTGGTTGTCGAAAATGTCCCCTCAGACTGGATCGCGGACATTCTGACCGGGAACGTTGTCGATCCGGCGGCCTTCTTCTCTGCCGATGGAACCGCGCCGCTGGACCAGGCCGAACAGGACAAGATCGACAACGCAATTTACGACGGTTCGACTGGTGAACTGACGATCACATTTGAAGCGGACGTGACCCGCTTCGAAGGGTCGATCCAGCTGCATCCCACGCTTTACGAAGACTATGACATCGACCGTGAGACAGGCGATCCGTTTACTTCGGCCGGGGATTTCTTTGGCGAAGATCTCAGGATCACGCTAACCACACAGGACGACAATACCGTCACGACGGACAATCAGGTGTCTCATGCCACATTCGATGTAGATGTCGATCCGGTCAACAACATCGCGGTCATCCTCAATTTCCCTGAGGGTAACGAGGCTGAAATCGATGCTGCTGGCGGGGTTTGGCAGATTCCCTTTGAGCCGGTCATCGAGGATCAGGACGGAAGCGAAGAAGTGACTGCGGTTATTTTACGCAACGTACCGCTCGGTGTTACGATCTTCGTCCCAGACACGGACAATCCGGGTGGCCCCAAGGTCCCTGCCCTTCTGACCGCGGTGAATACACCACCCGGTTTCAACACCTGGAGCCTGGAAAGCGGCGGATGGGAAAACGCCGAGGTGCGCGGTATCGCCCAGCACTTCGCGGGGCCGGTTGCGTCGACGATCGAAGTGGTGACAACCGAGGCTGACGGGGGTGGCACGCGGGTCACGCAGATTGTCCGGCAATTGTATATTGATCCGGTGGTCGACGGTGGCGACCCGAGCGAGAGCTACGAGACGCAAGAAGACACGGCCGTATTCTTCCCGATTGACGGTAACCTGATTGACAACCCGACCAACTCGCCTGACTCCCCCGAAGCCATTCTCAATGTCGTTGTCGTCAGCAATATCGTGCCAGATTCGGGCGGTCGGATTCCGCGTTTCTTTGACGGGCCACCAAGCGATCCGGCCTCAAACGAGCTTTTTCCGATCTTTACCGGCCCTAGCGGCAGTCTGGAGCTGTCGGCAGGTCAGGCGTCGAACCTCTGGGTGGTGCCCGGGCAAGACAGCAACGAAGACTTCGTTTTTGATGTTTCTCTGGTCTACTATGAAACACTGGACCCGACGCAGGTTCAGATTGGCAGCGGCACCGCGACGCTGACCGTCAAGGGCGTGGCCGACACACCGATCATCACCACACAGGACGAAACCGGATATCCGGACCCTGTCGCAACTATTGACGTGATTTTCCGCCCAGACGACGTTGTGAACGGTGTGGCGAACTCGGACCGCGTCTATGGCTATGCAGGCTATTCCAGCGGGCCATTCCTGCTGAACATGAGATTGCAGGACAGTGTGATCGACGACGGGGTGATAAGCGACCAACCCGACCTGACCTTTACCTCCGATGTGACACCTTTGACCGGCACCATGACGGAGATTCTGGTGCCCGTAGGTGGCCCCTCCGCTGATTTCGATGGGTCCGAAACAATCTACTATCTGATTACCGGTGTCGATCCCGGTACGAGTTTTGCAAATGCCACACCGCTGGACCCTTCAGGCGAAAGTTATCTGGTCACGGAAAGCCAATTGGCGAATTTGGAATTTGTCCCGACGGCTGTCACCGAGGTCACCTATTACGATCTGACATTCACGACCATCGTCACCGAAGGTGACGCACAATTGCCGAGTTTCTTGGGGTTGACGCCCGAAGAAGTGATCGACCAGATCGACACTCTGCCGGGTGGTGCGGCCGTTTCGGAAGACATCAGCATCGTGGTAGTGCCGAACCCCGGCGTTGGACCGGATCCGTGTGGTCCCGATCAGGACTTGCCGTTGCCGGTGCTGCAATTGATCGGCAGTGGAGATGAAGATACCGAGATCGCGTTTCAAGTTCAGATCGTCATTACCGATGAAGTAAGAGATTACTATGACAGCATCGACGATCTGGTGAATCTGCCCAACGACGTAACCGGCAGCTTTGGTCTGGCAATCGACCTGCCGGGCGGGTCGACCCTCAGCAGTGATCCGCCCGGCGCAGTCCTGTTCGATCCGGTGACCGGAAAATACGCCATCGACCTGAGTGTTCTGGGTGTCGATCCTAATGATCCGACCCTGACGGCGGGGTCTCTCCTGTTCACACCTCCGCCGCATGAATCCAGCCCTGCCAACACATTTGACCCCGACGCGACATTCGGGCCATCTGACCCGTATGACGGGCTGGATCAGCTCGATTACTCGATGATCCTGATCAACAGCACCTGCAATACCACGCAGGACGGAGCCGGGTCGTTTTCGATCACGATCAACCCGGTTGTGGATGGACCCGAAATTGTTGTCCTGGGCGGCAATTCTGTCCTTGAGGACACGGCATATGCGCCCGGGATTGAGATTCGTGGCATCGATCCGGGCGAGCGGTTGACGGGCGATATTGTCATCGAGGTGGACAACAGCAATGGCGGCATATTGCTGGACGGTGACGGCAACCCGATCCCGGGCGTCCCTGTCGGCGGAGGCTTTGTCGCCTATTCGGTTACCGAGGATCAGCTGCCGACGCTGCAGATCACCGCGAATGCGCACTATAGCGGCCCTCTGGACTATCGCGTGACCGCGACGTCGCAGGATGTTGATCCGTTTGATACTGCCTCAACCACCATCACACAGACCTTGACGATCATCCCTGTAGCGGATGCGCCAGTCTTTGATTTCGATGAAACGCCTAACGATCCCGAAACCGGTCAGCCCTATGTTGATCTCAGCGGTCCGACACCGGTGATCACGATCATCGAGGATGTAGCTTTTACGTTGGGCAGTGTTATCGATGCGGATTCACCCGATCAGGATGGGTCCGAAGAGGTGACTCTGGTGCTGTCCGGAGTGCCGGACTACCTTGAGGTGACCGGCCCTTCGAGCGGTGTCATCAACAACGGCGACGGGAGCTATACGATTGCCATCGGCGCATTCGAGCAGGTGCAACTCAGGCTGCGCGATGAAAATGCCCGCACGCCCGATAGCGACGACCCGTCGATCCCGGACGAAATCCCGTTGACCCTGACGGTCAATACGCTGGAATTGGCAAACACTGACAGCAACAGCGGCTCGGTTGATTTCAATCTGCGTGTGCGTCCGGATGCCGATATTCCGACTGTGTCCGCAACCGTCTCGCCCGATACCGGGGTCGAGGATGACGGCACAATTTATACCCTCAATATTTCGGGTACCACACCAGACCCGCATGAGATAATCAACTTTGAAATCACCGAGCCGCCTGGCGGGCGGATCTTGCTGGACGGGGTTGAGCAGCCTGTGGTTGGCGGCGTTGTCACGCTGACCGGGATCAAAGGCGCATCCACCGGCGGAGGAGAGATCTTTTTGCCGCAAGGCGTCGTCACCTTCGAGCCGCAGCAGGATCTTGCCGGGGATGTGACACTTGAGGTTGTCGCCGTCACGACCGACACGGCCCTGGTTGGTGGTTTCTCGGACAGCGAAAGCTCGGCGCCTGTCGAGATTGAGCTGACAATCACCCCGACCTTGGATCTGGATGTGACGGTCGACCCTGACCCGGATCCGGTGGCACAGACCGGGGCGCAAATACAGATCGATCTTGGCATTGACGCAGAGGTCACCGACACGCTGCCGATGCCCGTTGAAACTCTGGACGAGGTCGTAGTCCAGTTTGATGGCGGACTGCCTTTGGGTGGGACTGTCTCAGATGGAGTACTATCGACTGACCGACAGACGCTGACCTTGTCGCGCGGCTCCATGTCGCCAGCGGATTTCACCCTGCTTGTTGCCTCGGTGGCGATTTTTCTGCCGGGCTCATTTGCGGGCGCGGTCGAAGGGACGGTAACGGCGTCAACAAACCACGGAACTGCCCCTGCCGTGCCCTTCGATATCGGTGTGAATGACCAGCCCGAGGTGTCGGGCCCGGTCAGCGTGGCCTCTTCCGATCCGGTGTTTTTCATCAAATATGACAGCTTACTCGCCAATGCCAGCGATATGGACGGGCCCCTTAGCGTCACCAACATCAGCTCGGACGAACCCAGCAATGTGGCGATCGATATGCAGGCGGGCGGTGTTCAGATCACAGTGCCGGACGGCTATGTCGGCACCCCGGTTCTGACCTATGACGTCGTGGACAGTGGCACGGCGCCCGCCAGCGCACAGGCGCAGGCCAATCTGGATATTGACACGTTGCAGATGGAGACGACCGGCGCGACGATCACGGATCCGGATGGTACACCACGCGATCTTCTGGGCGATGTGACCGGATCGGTGGGTGGCAATGACATTGCCAGAGGCACTGCGGAGAATGACGCTGTAGTGCTGTCGGTCACCTCGCCCTACGCCGAGATCGAAGGATTCAGCCTGTTGGACGGGGAAGATTTCATCGACCTTTCGGCATCCTCTGATGGCTTTAGCGTCGCTTTGGGAGCAGGCGATGACCGGGCCATCGGCAGTGCCGGTGAGGATGTCATGACCGGTGGTGACGGTGCCGACATCCTGGAAGGCGGGGCTGGGTCGGATATTTTTGTCATGACGGACCTCACCCTGTCCGACGTTATCACCGATTACGAAGGCCCGGCGGGTGGCGATCAGATCGACTTGACAGCGTTGGTCGGCGTCGATCCGGCCAATCTCGGATCCGAGGTCACCTATGACAACACATCCGGCGAATTGGACGTGCGCGGCACCTTGGTCGCGACGGTGAATGACACAGCTGGCGGTTTTTCGTCCGAGGTAGAGGTCATCTTCAACGATGCCGACGGCGCGCAGCAAACGGCGGTGATCTGAACCCGATCATCGCTCGCGCATGGCTTCAAACCGGGCCTTGCGAAAAGGTTTCAGCAGATAGTCCAGAACCGTCCGCTCGCCCGTCAAAATATCGACCGAGGCCACCATACCGGGGCGGATCTCGAGCCTTTGCCCGGCTTTTTCCAGCGCGTTGCTTCGGGTTTCGACGATGATCGGAAAATACACTTCGCCGGTGGCGTCGTCCTGTTCGGCATCCACGCCGACGCGGGCCAGCTGACCCTCGAGAGCGCCATAGATGGTGAAGTCGAACGAAGTCAGCTTGACGCTTGCCGGGAGGCCGGGTCGCAGAAAGGCCACGTCCTCCGGTTTCGCGCGCGCCTCGACCATCAGGGTGTCATCGGCAGGGACGATCCGTAGAACCTCCTCACCGGGTGCAATGACGGCCCCGATCGTGTGAACGTTCAGCGACGACACGATGCCGTTAACCGGCGCGCGCAGGGCGGCACGGTCGACGACATCCATGGCGCTCTTGATGCTTTCTTCGATGACGCTGAGTTGGTTGAGCGTATCGGAGCGTTCGATATTGATCTCGGCCCGACGTTGCAATCCCGCTTCGGTGATACGCGCATTCGCTTCGGTCAGGGCGGCGCGGGCCTGAGCGCGCTGGCCGCTCAGCGCATCGCGTTCCTGCCGCCGCGCGCTGCGTTCGCGTTCGACCGGCAGAATCTGGGCGCGCGGGACAATGCCGCTTTCGGTCTTTATCGCGATCTCCTCGTCAAGCAGGGCAAGATTTTCGGCCAGGCGATCAAGCGCTGCGCCCAGTTCCGCAATCTCTTGCACGCGCTGCTGTACCTGGGCGTCCAGGACGGCGGTCTGCCCCAAATATGATGCTGTGCGGCTGTCGAACAGGGCGCTTTCGTGAACGGCCAGTGAACTATCGGGGTCTATCCCGGCCTGCGTGAAATCGGGCTCCAAGGCTCCAGCCAGTTCTGCCTCCAACCGCAGGGCGCGGGCACGCAGTGCTTGCTGCTGTGCGCGCAGCTCGCCCAGGCGGGCGGCCGAACTCGTGTCATTTAGCCGGACAAGTATCTGTCCGGCGTCGACCGTATCCCCTTCGCGCACCAGAATCTGTCGCACGATCCCGCCTTCCAGACTTTCGACAACCCGTGCCTGGCCTGAGGGGACAACGCGGCCTGTGGCACGGGCTAGTTCTTCGATCCGTGCAAGTGAGGCCCAAAGGACGGCACCGCCGATGATCAACAAAAGCCCCGCCAATACCGCAAGAACCCAGCCGGAAGACTGGTGCATCCTTGCCGCCTCGCGGCCTTGTGCAAAATCGACCAATTGCCAATCCCGGTCACTCATGAGTTGCTTGAGCCTTTCCGGGCCAATTGACGCAGGATGTCATCCTTGGGACCGTCCGCAGTGATCTGGCCCTTATCCAGTACGATCAACCGGTCGACCAGTTCCAGAAGGCTGCTGCGATGTGTCGAAACGATCAGCGTCATTGGCCAATGGGCCAGGACCCGCGACAGGTTTTGCACGAAGACCCGTTCGGTTTGTGTGTCCATGGATGAGGTCGGCTCGTCCAGGATCAGCAACCGAGGGCGCGGCAGCAAAGCTCGGGCCAGTGCAACCAGCTGCCTCTGGCCGCCAGATAGATTACGCCCCCGCTCGGTGATCGGCATGCCAAACCCTTGCGGATGCGCGGCGGCGATACGGTCGACCCCGGTCAACCGTGCCACGCGCAACACGTCCTCGTTGGTGGCGTGCGGAACGCCGAAGGCGATATTTTCGGCTAGCGTGCCTGAAAACAGTACCGCCTCTTGAGGAACAAACTGGATGTCCTTGCGTAGCCGGGCCGGAGCCAGTTGCGCCATGTTCAGCCCATCCAGCAGAACCATGCCGTCCGTCGGGGCGTAAAGGCCGGACAGGACACGCACCAGACTGGTTTTTCCTGCGCCAACAGGCCCGACGATCCCGATCCGCGCCATGGCATCGGTTGTAAAGGTTGCCTCCTTCAGGGCAGGTACTTTGGCGTCGGGATAGTGCAGCGAGACCCCGCGCAATTCGAAAGCGCCCTCATTGGTCGGGGCGCTCAGGAATGGACCCAAACCACCCTTGTCAGAGGGCTGCGACATCACCGCATTCAGACTGCGCAGGGTCGAGATCGCAAAGCTGGCGCGGACAAACAGACCGGATAGCGCAGCTGTGGGTGCCATGGCCCGCCCAGACAGGATCATCGCGGCGATCACCGCGCCCATGGTCAGGTTGCCTTCGAGCGCCAGATAGACACCGATCACCACGATGCCGATGGACGATAACTGTTGCGCAAATCCCGTGATCGTTGTGGCCAGCGTCGCCAACCGGCGGCTGCGTTCCTGCGTTGTTGCCGATTCCGAGACCATCCGTTCCCACCGCGCCTGCATCCGGCTTTGGCCGGAAATGGCCTTGAGCGTTTCCAGATCAGTCACCGCCTCGACCGCGACGGCGTTCTTGACGCCGGTCACTTTGCGGTCGGCGTTCGATGCCTTCCGCAAGGGGATCAGGATCAGTAAGCCCATGACAAGCAAAAACGTCAGCGCAAGTGCAGGGGGCCAGGCCAGCGGGCCGCCAATATAGGCGATCACGCCGATGAAAAGCACTGCAAAAACCAGATCGGTCAGCGAGGCGAGCGTTTGCGAAGAGAAGAAGTCGCGAACCTGTTCATAATCCTTGAGGTTGTTGATCATCCCCCCGGAAGGTTGAGCCTGCGTATCGAGACGCAGATCGGCGATATGTCGGAAAATCTCGGAGGACACCGCCAGATCGACCCGGCGCGCTACCTTGTCCACGACGCGTGCCCGCACCCATTTCAGGATTGCGTCTGCCAGCAGTGCCAACCCGACACCCGCAACCAGCGACCAGAGTGTTACGAGCGCCGCATTCGGAAAAACCCTGTCATAGACGTTCATGGTGAACAACGGCAGCGCCAGGGCTAACAGATTGATCATCGCCGAGGCCAAGATCACCTGCATGTAGTCGGACCAGAACCGGGTCGCCACGCTCCAATACCAGTGGCGAGGGGCTTCGGTGCTAAAGCTAGCTGCTTCGGGGACAGAATCCGCCTTCAACAAAAGAGCGTGGCCCGCGTATTTGTCAGACAGTTTCGTCACGGGAATAGTCATCGGATCGTCAGTCCTCGCAGGCCAGATGACGGTCGCTTCATCGCCGGCGACACTGACCAGAACACAGGCATCCCGTCCGGACAGAAACAAGACCGCGGGCAGGACAGATGCGGGAATGTCTGGCAAACGGCGACGTGTCAGATGCGCCCGATATCCCAGCGCCTCGACCGCATTCACGCCTTGGGCCGGCGTCAGGCACCCGTCAGCATCCAACGAATGGCCTGCGGTCAATACGTCCAACCCGACATCCCGACCAAGCAGTCGCATACAGGCGGACAGGGCGCTGGCAAGCGCATCGCCTGGTGCCCGTTGAAACAACCAATCTGGCCTGGCTGCATCCACTGCGTGCGCCCCCTCGACCACCCGGGGAGAGATGCACACGCGTGCAGGCGATTTGGACGTGCTGTCAGTGGCGATCTTCATCTCCCCGTTTCAAAGTACGCCGGATCAGTCCAAGGACTTTCGCCAATCCTTGAAGGCTCTTGCATCCAATCGCTCTTCACCGCCGGTCCTGCTGCGGGGCGGAACGTTCATTTCATCGCGCGCGTAGACCTTGGAATCTTCGGGCGGCTCTATTCCCAGCGATTTGAGCAACACTCCAATCGACGCGAGAATTCGATACCTCACATAGTTTTCGGCCGATTTCGCGTTGACCAGATTTGCCTCGGCCTGAAACAGCGCATTCTGCGTGTTCAACACATCCAGCAATGAGCGTTGTCCGACGGTAAATTCCTGTTCGTAAGTTTCCCGCAGCTTTTGCGCAATATTGACCTGCGCGGAGATCTTCTTTGTCCGTCGCTGCGCGGATCGATAAACCGCATAACTTTGTCTGACTTCTGTTTCCACGCGGCGGGTCTGAGCCAGAAGGCGCGCCCTGCTTTCACTGACCCGGCGCACATCTTCCTGACGGGCAGCACGTTTCGAGCTTCCTTGGAACTGGTAGCGCATCACCAGCCCGATGCGGGCGTCAGCCACGTCCCCATCGTAGCCGCCAACGTCTTCACCTACGCGCCCGTCCGCCTCGAGAAACAGCTTTGGAAAGGCATTTGCATTGGTACGTCGGGATAGTGCCTCGGACGATCCTACATCCGCTTGCAGGAACCGGATCGTCGGGTTCGTTCCGCGGGCGATTTCCAGGGCGACATCCAGATTTGTGGGTAGCGCCCGGCGAATGTCTGGCACGATTGACAGGCTTTCGGCCTCAACTCCTACTACGGCGATGAACAGGTTTTTGACGTCTTCGAGGTCAAATTCGAAGGATATGATCGTATCCTCGGCCAATATCAGACGCTCCTCTGCCTGTTGCAGATCTCCGATACCCATCACCCCGCTGTCATAGGCGCGCTGAATTCGCCCGAGCACTTCGGCATGGTAATCGCGGTTGTCATACGCGAGTTTCACCAACGATTGAACACGAAGAACGTCCGCGTATAGTCGGATGGCCTCGAGCGACAACACTTCGGACCGCTCCAAAACTCGCAGCGCGGCGGCATCGATCCTGTAGGCCTGACGTTCGATTTCCGATCGGGTTTCCTTACCGTCATACAAGAGCTGCGACACACGCACGCCCAGTTCATACCCGCCGATCCATCCCTCGGCAGCGGACAAATCTGGGGTTGTGTTGCCGTCATTGGTACTGCCGCCAGAAAAGGCATCCAGCTCGACACGAGGGGCCCAGAAACTGCGGGCCTGTTGGAGTTCAAACTCAATGGCCTGTTTGTTGGATTCAGCGGCCGTGATTTCAGGGTTGGTTTCCAACACAAACAATATTGCGTCTTCCAGAGGCAGTGCATGGGACGGCTTGGACAGGGTCGTTAAAGCCAAGCAACACATTGCAAAGCAAAGTAAAATCTTGCGCATTTCGTCCTCTGCAGGTCAACTGGCGGTGATTGAATATTCTGCAATACACTATACCCTAGGTTACGCTTTGAGGTCCAAGTAGTGCAACCTACACTTGCCAATATTTTCGGATATTGTCATGATTCAGCTGATTGCAATTGTATCGAGGCTTTCAGTATGCGACTCGACGGACCTTTCAGGTTTATTCTACCTCTGGTGGTGTTGTTGTTGTCTTCTCCGGTCGCAGCCGAGACTTTTGGAACCGTCAATTTCAATTTCGATTCTGATCAATTGGACGCTCAAGGCCAACAACAAGTAGCTGCGATCGCGGTACGGCTGAAGGCAGTCAACAGCTACAAGCCAACAGTGGTTGTGGGCTATACGGATGCCGTGGGTTCTAGCGGATACAATCAGGATTTGGGACTAAAGCGTGCCAACACGGTTGCCCGAGCGCTTGTTGCAGCGGGTGTGACGGTCGACGAAATCGGTGACATTTCGAGCCGCGGCAAGACGGATCTTCTGGTCGCAGTTGCGACCGCTGATCGCCGAAATCGGCGTGCCACCGTCGGGCTGGCTGAAATTCTTGATGCTTGCAGAAGTTACAGGGACGTACCGCTTTCCCAAGCGTCTGTTGGTCAGGAGTTGCAAGCTGATTTAGGAAAGCGTTTGCAGGTTGCGGCTGAGCAATATGCCCAGTTTAGCAACTCTGGCCAGAACGGTCCGGCATTCCAGATGGCCGGCGCGGCAAGAGAAGATTGCGGCAAAGCAGTCGGTCTCGATTTCAAATCCATCCGCAAAGTGGAATACGCTAAAAGATGTTTTTGCAGCTTCGCGCGGCTACAGGTGTCATTGCGCTAATGTGAGTCCTGAGAAGCCCCTCGATCTTGGTGTAGTTTCTTGCGAGTGCCCGGCAATTCTGCAGGTGTGTGCAAACCCGCTGGCCTCGATCTTCCAAGGTGAGTCTGCGACGATCCACAGAGAAGAGCGGTATTGTCGGAAATTATCACTGTCGGACCCTGAGGGTGTAGAGCCTCAACGCAATTTCACAGTAGAGACCTTTGTATCTGTCGAGGAAGTTTTCTGGATATTTCGAGTTCAACATTGGAATCCCTAATTGGTTCATGAGCTTGACCACATCTAAAAAGTTACAGAAACCCAGTTCGGCAAACTTTGAGCCGACTGCCACAAGGATGGTTTTTCGCGCTGAACAACCGCGATGGAGTGGATGCCCCCGCTCAACAGCATCGTTTTGTGCCAGTATGGTGAAAGACCACCAGGCAACGAAGAGGGTGTCCATCGGCGATGTTACACTGATCGGGGTCGATCACGGACCGGCTGTTGATCGCATAGCGATCAATGAAAGGTTGGCCAAGTACAATGCTCGAAGGCGGTCTACTGGCATCCGCAGCGGCCCATACCCAATTGCTGCACCGTGCTGTAACGTCTGGATTGTGGAACCCACATTGCGGCATCAACAGGTTGGTCAACGGCAGTTATGGGCTCGTTCATTCCGCATTCAATGGCAGATTTGCGCACTTCTCGTCCAATCGTGCGGAGTGCGACAATTGGCACTTTGGGCTCAGACCTGACATAGCTCGGTGGAACTGTTAGCGTGATGCTCTCTCAAGCCAACAAGCAAAACAAGTGGGCTCCATGCGTTCCTTCGTTGCCACATCACTCAGCGACGAGACAATGGCGGCGCTCGCGCCGCTGCAGCGGGGGTTGCCAGTCGGCCAAACGGTACCGCCTGAAAACATGCATCTGACGCTGGTTTTTCTAGATGATCAGCCCAAGGAGGCGTTAGAGACTTTGCATGAAGAGCTTCTGATGCTTTCAACCCCACCTTTCAGTGTCACCTTTTCGGGGATCGAGCGTATTGGGCGGGTGCTGGCTGTCAGGGTGGCGGATTGTGCTTCGCTCATTGCTCTGCACCGGAAAATCCAAACCGCCACGCGGCGAGCCGGGATTGTGCTGCCCCACCGACGTTTCCGCCCACATGTAACTATCGCTCGTCTAAAAAAAGATCAACGCGAGACGGTCCAGCACGTCCAGAGCGCCTGCATAGCGGACGCATTGCCAGATATGCCGGTCACCGGCTTCACCCTTTTTCAATCTACCCTGCGTCCCGAAGGTGCACGACACGACGCATTGGCGCATTATACTCTCAGTTGATCAGCCGCCGAAGCAACCAAGACTGCACGCGTCAGAAAATTCCAACCCAATCGTCGAGCATATCTGACCCATTGTTTGATTGAGGCGCGCGCTGTTTTCTCTTAGCGCAAAAGATCCCGGTCTTAGGGGCGCGTCCACCGGCTTTGTTGCACAAATCGGCTGAGGGTTTCACTGTTGAATCCAGCGTCACAGCTGGGCGGCATGAGCAGTTGGACCGCTGCTAAATAAACAACCACGAACTGGTCGAAGTATAACACCGCACTGAAGCAACGAGGCGGTCAAGACGTCCAGACACCTAGGTCGCGCCCTGTGGCGGCGATGGAGCGGGTCCCACCGCCGGAGCCGCGTCGAGAGCAAACCTCTCGGGATCATGCATTGAATAACCCTGCCGGTCAGTGGATGCACGCATCAAACTGCTCGGCCAATCTCTCTTGGCCAGGGACTTCGAGCGGCAAGTCGCGGAGATCCAAACCCGTATCGCCGTGCTCAATCACTACACCGCTCCTGGCATACCTGTCACAGAGACCGTAGGGTAAGTCCGTCACGGGAAAGCGAGAACACGCCCTTCAGCGGATTTGTGCAACAAAGCCGGGTAGCGCGAACAACCGATCTTCTCATGAGATGTCTCGCTTCCGTTCTGAGCGTGTTTTTTGGCGGCCTTCAAACCTGAGGGCCACCAAATCCAATGATTAGTTCTGTCTCATTTTTTTAGGTTGGTCCAAATCTGATCGTAGACTGCCTGAGTTTCCTCGTCGCAGACTTCAAGGAACACGCCCTGCCCGGCGTTTGCGTGGGGGTTCTTTTCAGGTTGCGCCGCCAATTCCGCATCAAGGAACTCGGTGACGCCGGTAACGCCGGCGTTGTACTGCGCATAGTTGCTGACTGCGGCGATGTTTTCTGGTTCCAATAGGAAGTCCATAAACTTCAGCGCATTGTCGCGGTTTGGCGCTTCTTTCAGCAGAACGACGTTGTCCATCCATGCCACGTAACCCTGGGTCGGGAAGGCGTATTCAACATTGGCGCCTTCTTCACGGGCCTTGGCGGAAAAACCGTCATAGATCTGACCAACTGCAGCGTCGCCCGACACTAGAACTTCTTTGGCAGTGTCCGAGTTGAAAGATGTCCAGTGCTGCTTGGCTTCTAGCAGCATTGCGTTCAACGCCTTCAGCTGTTCGCGGTCACTCGAACATTGCGGAATGCCCAGGTGCAACGAGGCCATTGCCATCACGTCACCCTGACTGTCCAGCATATTGATCTTGCCTGACAGTTCAGCCGGTGGGTTGAACAAGATGTCGGTGGACTGGATATCACCGTCAAAGACATCGCGGTTCACTGCAAACGAGGTCGAGCCCCACTGATACGGGATCGAAGACGCACGGCCCGGGTCAAAGCCGGGGTCGGCCCATTCGGCGGCAATGTTGCTCTTGTTGGTCAGTTCGCCGTCGGCAATGGTATCCAGCAGACCTTCGCCCGCCATGATCTTGACCATGTAGTCGCCGGGAACCGCCACGTCATAAGTGCCGACGCCACCTGCTTTCAGCGTGGCCAGCATCGCCTCGTTTGAGTCGTAGGTGTCCATGGTTACGGTGATGCCGGTTTCGTCGGAAAACTTGTCTAGCAGCTCTTGGGGGATGTACTCGAACCAGTGATAAATCACCAAGTCGCCCTCGGCAGCGGCCGCGTTGGCGGAAACTGAAAGGGCAAGCGCCGCGACCCCGGATTTAAGAAGATATTTCATTGGTTTGCTCCTTGTTGGCCTATTTTGTGTTGTCAGATTTGCTCACGAAGTAGCTGATCGTCACCATGATGATCGATACGCTCAGCAACATGGTCGAAATCGCCATGATGTTCGGCTTGATACCTTGCTTAACCGATCCGAAAATCGCCGTGGGCAGAGTTTCGACACCGGCACCTTTGACGAAATTGGTGATGATGAAGTCGTCAAGCGACACGATGAATGCCAGCAGAAAACCCGAGATGATCCCCGGCATCATCAGCGGAAGCAGGATCTTGGTGAATGCCTGCCGTTTCGTGGCGTAAAGGTCCAGCGCTGCCTGTTCGAAACTGTCCTCGATCCCCTGCATCCGGGCCGAGATCGGCAGATAGGCGAAGGGGATACAGAAGGCTATATGTGCCACCAGGATCGTCGTATAGCCGCGGGTGAAACCGATCGAGTTGAAGAAGATCAGCGTCGCGGTTGCCAGAACGATCTCAGGCACCATCAGGGGCAGGCTGATCAGACCGAATGAAATCGTGCGCAGCTTGAACTTTCCACCCCTTACCATCGCAGTTGCAGCCAGAGTGGCGATCGACGTCGCGATGGTTGCCGCAACAATCGCGATCGAAAAGCTGTTGAAAGCTGCTGTCTTGAACTTGGCGCTTTCGGGCCCGGTGAACACATCTGCGTACCATCGCAGCGACAGGCCTTCCCAATTGGTGATCGATTGCGAGGCGTTGAAGCTGTAGATCGTGACGATAACCAGCGGCGCATAGAGGATGACAAGACACAGCAAGGTTATCGCCTTGAAACCCTTATAGGATTTTATGTTCTCATTCACATGAGCCATGGATCATCCCCCCGCCTTGTTGGCTCTGGCTTGTTGACGGGCCGAGATCATCAACAGGATCATCACCATCGTCAGCAGGATCATCGAAATGGCCGCACCAAATGGCCAGTTACCCGCGTTGCCCTTGAATTGTTCCTCGATCAGCGAGCCGATCATGAAGTTCTTGGCGCCACCCAGCAGGTCCGGTGCCAGGAACGAGCCCATTGACGGCACGAAGACCAGGATACATCCCGCCATCACGCCCGGCTTCACCGCAGGCAACACGATCCGGCGCAGCGTTGTCATTTTGCTGGCATACAGGTCGGCTGCGGCCTCGCTGAGTGAGAAGTTGTAGCGTTCGACCGCCGCGTAGATCGGCAGCACCATGAACGGCAGGTAGGAATAAAACAGTCCCAGCTGCACCGCGAAATTTGTGTTCACGATTGCGATCGGAGTGTCGATCAAACCGGTATTGATCAGGAAATCATTCAACGGACCCTGATCCCGCAACAGGAATTTCATCGACACGGTACGGATCAGCAGGTTTACCCAATATGGAATGGTGATCATGAACACCCAAAGCGGGCGTACATTTTCCGGGCGGGTAGCAATGAAATAGGCCGTTGGAAAACCGATCACCAGGCTCAGCAGCGTTGCTGCGCCAGCCTGCCAGATCGACCGCCAGAAGATCATTACATAGGTCCACTCGATCTTAGGTGGCTCGTCCCCAAACAGACCGCGATCAAAGAAGAACTGGTCATAGGCGGTCAGGCTGAATTCCCAGATCACACCGCCACGGAATTCCTTGGTCAGGAAGGAATAGACCAGCATCATCAGCACGGGCGCCAGAACGAAGATCGTCAGGACCGCCCAGGCCGGAAGCAAAAGCCAGTTTCTGGCCTCCTTATACGTGTCCGTTGTTGCGCTGCCGCCGCTTGCTGCACCCGCCGCCATCAGTCCACCAGGAGGCGTGCTGCCCCCAGCTCCATGTTGACGAACATCTCAGTGCCCGGCTCGAAAATGCGCTTGTTACCACGATCTGAATTTGAGGTGCGAACCACGAAATCTGGCCCTTCGTCCAGCTGGACAATCGTGGAGATGTCGGTGCCAACAAAGATGTTTTCTTTGACGCGCCCATGCAATCCTTCGGTCTCGACCGGCGTTTCCGACATGTAGAGACGCTCAGGGCGTATCGACATGTGCACTTTCGATCCGGCGCCTACCCCTTCGACCGCGTTACAGGTCAGCTCGTTACCACCACCCAGATGGCAGATAGCCCGACCGTCGTTGATGTTGTCGACCGACACCTCCAGCAAGTTCGTTTCACCGATGAAATCAGCCACAAACATGTTGTGTGGGCGTTCGTAGATATCTGTCGGTGCACCCAGCTGTTGCAGCTCACCCGCCGACATGACCGCAATGCGGTCCGACATGGTTAGTGCCTCTTCTTGATCGTGCGTGACGAAGATAAAGGTAATCCCGGTTTCGCGCTGCAAGTGCTTTAACTCGATCTGCATCGCCTTACGCAGCTTTAGGTCCAGCGCCGACAGCGGTTCGTCCAGCAAGAGTACTTTCGGCTGCGGTGCAAGGGCACGGGCCAGTGCCACGCGTTGCTGCTGGCCGCCTGACAGTTGCGACGGCTTACGTGCCGCAAACTGAGACAGCTGCACCAATTCCAGCATCTCACCCGCCCGGATCCGCGCATCGCTCTTTGACTTCCCGCGCATCTCCAACCCGAAGGCCACGTTCTCGAGGACAGTCATATGCGGGAACAGGGCATAATTCTGGAATACCGTATTCACTGGCCGTTGGTTCGGTGGCAGCTTCTCGATCTCTTCTCCGTAAAGATAGATCGCCCCTTCCGTAACCGACTCAAACCCTGCGATCATACGCAATAGGGTTGTCTTGCCGCACCCGGAAGGTCCTAGCAAAGTGAAGAATTCGTTATCATCGATAGTGAGCGAAATGGTCTTCAACGCAGTGAAATCGCCATAGCGTTTAACCGCGTTACGAACGTCGATCGCATTTTGTGGGTTCTTGGACAAAGGAACCTCCCTTACGCGCGTTTGCCTTTCAGAAACGATAGAAAAGCAGCGGACCGACGTTAAGAATTGTGTTCCTTAGCGTTTGTTAGCGAATACCTAACCCTCAGGACCATCTTTCACGCAAGACCCAGGATTACCGTCTGGAATCCTGATCGAATACGCATTCAATTCGGTCAGTTGCTTTGCGGCAGGCTAACCAACGCTGCGGAAAGCACGTCTTTTTAGGACCCTGCAACCTGAGATAATCGAATGTTGCGAACAGAGGGAAATTACAGTCAATGCTATCAAAGAGAACGGAATCCGACACCATCGGGGCATTGGATCTGCCGGTTGAAGCTCTGCACGGAATTCAGACGGAGCGCGCGCTGCAGAACTTTCCGATAACTGGCGTGCCCCTGTCACATTTTTCAAGCATCGTTGTTGCTCTGGCCATGGTCAAACAAGCCGCAGCGCAAGCCAATTCAGAAATCGGCGGCATCGAGCCTCAAAAGGCCGATGCGATAATCTCGGCCTGCCAGGAGATTATTGACGGCAAGCATCACGAACACTTCGGTGTGGACATGATTCAAGGCGGCGCGGGAACGTCAAGCAACATGAACGCAAACGAGGTCATAGCGAACCTTGCCCTGCAAAAGCTGGGTCATGTTCCCGGCAGCTACAAACATCTGCACCCCAATGACGATGTAAACCACGGCCAATCCACCAATGACGTCTATCCGACAGCGGTCCGGCTTGCGGTACTGTTTCACGTCGAGCCCTTGTGCGCAGCACTGAAGGGATTGCAATCGGCATTTGAAGACCGGGCTGAAGCCTTCGCTGTTATTGCCAAGGTGGGCCGCACACAATTGCAGGATGCAGTTCCCATGTCTTTGGGTGCAGAATTCAGGTCATTTGCGGTGACCGTTGGCGAAGATATCGATCGGATCCGCGAAATCGGGCGTTTGCTGACAGAGATCAACCTCGGCGGCACGGCAATCGGCACCAGGATCAATGTCGAAACCGGCTATGACGCACTTGCAATTGCCTATCTGGCCGAAATCTCGGGCTTCGAATTCAAACAAGCCAGCGACCTGATCGAGGCATCCTCGGATCTGGGCGGGTTCGTCACCTTTTCGGGCATCCTCAAGCGATTGGCTGTGAAACTATCGAAAATCTGCAACGACTTGCGACTGTTATCGTCAGGCCCTCGCACCGGTCTGGGCGAGATAATGTTGCCTGCCGTCCAGGCTGGATCGTCGATCATGCCCGGCAAAGTGAACCCAGTCATTCCGGAAGCGCTCAACCAGATTTGCTATCAGGTCATTGGCAATGATCTGGTTGTGACGATGGCCTCGGAAGCCGGACAGTTACAGCTGAACGCAATGGAACCCATTGTAACATATAACTTATTGAAATCACTAAAAATTCTGATCAACGGCACGAACGTCCTGACCGAGAAATGCGTCGTGGGCATTCAGGCGGACGCAGATCGCTGCGCAGCCCTGCTGGACAACAGCCTGGTACTTGCCACTGCGCTTGCACCTCAACTGGGATATGACGCTGCCGCTCGCATCGCCAAACAGGCACTGGCATCCGGCAAATCAATTCGCACCATCGCCCTCGAAACTGGCGTGATACCCGAAGGAGAACTGGATAGCATTCTGTCACCGACAGCCATGCTCAATCAGGAACCTTCTCCATGAACCGACTATATTTCTCTCCTGCTTCACCGTTTGCCCGCAAAGTCAGGGTGGCAATGCACGAAAAGGACATCGTCGACCGCGTGGAAGAGGTTGAAGTCACGACGTCTCCGGTCGACACAAACGCCGATCTCGCTGCATATAACCCCCTAGGCAAACTACCCTGTCTGGTCCGGGCGGACGGCCGGGTCGTGTACGACAGCCGCGCCATTCTGCGATTTATCGACAGCCTCAGCGCGGACGCGCCGCTTTATCCAAGCGACGACACGGAATTCGATCGGCTCACTGTTGAAAGCCTAGCCGAAGGTGTGATTGAGGCAGCCCTGCAGTGCGTGTATGAGCGGCGGGTACGAGCCGAGGATCAGGTGTCTCAGCCGTGGCTCGACGGCCAGCAGGACAAGATCAACCGCGCCTTGAACTGGTTCGAGGTTCATGTATCTGACGCCCTTGCACCCAGCTTTGACGCCGCATCGATTGGTCTGGCCTGCGGGCTGGCTTATCTTGATTTCCGTCAGCCAATCGGGGACTGGCGTCCCGGGCGCCGGCAGCTTTCAGCCTGGTATGACACCGTATCAGGGCGCCCATCTCTTGTGAAAACCAAACAGAATTAACCAATGGAGAACGCAAATGAAGGTACTTGTGCCTGTCAAACGCGTGATTGACTACAATGTGAAGGTCCGGGTGAAAGCGGACGGTAGCGGTGTCGATCTCGCCAACGTGAAGATGTCGATGAACCCCTTCGACGAAATCGCGGTCGAGGAAGCGATCCGTCTCAAGGAAGCAGGCAAGGCCGATGAGGTCGTGGCCGTTTCGATCGGCGTCAAGCAAAGCCAGGAAACGCTGCGCACCGCGCTGGCCATGGGTGCCGACCGCGCCATTCTGGTGGTCGCTGCTGACGACGTCCATCAGGACATCGAGCCGCTGGCGGTTGCCAAGATCCTCGCCAAGGTGGTCGAGGAAGAGCAGCCCGGCATCGTTCTGGCCGGCAAGCAGGCGATCGACAACGACATGAACGCAACCGGTCAGATGCTGTCCGCCCTTCTGGGCTGGAGCCAAGGCACTTTTGCGTCCGAGCTGGACATCGAAGGCGACAGCGCCAAGATCACCCGCGAAGTGGATGGCGGTCTGCAAACCATCAGCGTCAAGATGCCGACCATCGTCACCGTCGACCTGCGGCTGAACGAGCCGCGCTATGCGTCGCTGCCCAACATCATGAAGGCGAAGAAAAAGCCGCTGGATGAGAAAACCGCCGCCGATTACGGCGTCGACGTCACCCCGCGTCTTGAAATCGTCAAGACCGAAGAACCGGCAGCGCGTGCGGCGGGCATCATCGTGGGCTCGGTTGACGAGCTGGTAGAGAAACTCAAAGAAGTGGGGGCTGTGTAATGGCTGTACTTCTTCTTGCCGAAGTCACCAATGGCGAGCTGGGTCTGGACGCCACCGCCAAGGCCGTGACCGCTTCAAAGCAACTGGGCGACGTGACCGTTCTGGCCGCTGGCGCTTCTGCCGCCGCTGCTGGCGAAGCTGCCGCCAAGATCGACGGTGTCAGCAAGGTGCTGGTCGCCGAGGATGCCTCGCTGGGTCACCGCCTGGCGGAATCGACCGCCGCGCTGATCGTGGGTCTGGCCGATGGATATGAGCATATCGTGGCTCCTGCAACAACCGACGCCAAGAACGTGATGCCGCGCGTGGCGGCGCTGCTCGATTCGATGATCATCTCGGACGCATCCGGTGTGGTTGACGCCTCGACCTTCGAGCGTCCGATCTATGCGGGCAACGCGATCCAGACCGTGAAGTCCTCGGACCCCAAGAAAGTCATCACCATCCGAACCTCGACCTTCGACGCCGCTGGCGAAGGCGGCGCGGCCCCGGTCGAGACCGTGTCGGCAGCCGCCGATCCCGGCCTCAGCTCATGGGTCGAAGACAAGGTGGCCGAAAGCGATCGTCCGGAACTGACTTCGGCGGGCGTCGTGGTCTCGGGTGGCCGTGGCGTTGGCTCGGAAGATGACTTCAAACTGATCGAGGGCCTCGCGGACAAGCTGGGCGCCGCGGTTGGCGCCTCGCGCGCGGCGGTCGACTCGGGTTATGCCCCGAATGACTGGCAAGTGGGTCAGACCGGCAAGGTTGTCGCCCCTGATCTGTATGTCGCCGTCGGCATCTCGGGCGCGATCCAGCATCTGGCCGGCATGAAGGACAGCAAAATCAT